>NZ_CACVBR010000044.1 GCF_902728265.1 Chryseobacterium potabilaquae | reverse complement strand
TAATTTGGATCCATGGGAACATAGGCTCCGCCTGACTTCAAAACTCCTAAGATTGCTATGAGCATCTGCTCCGATCTTTCTAAGCATAATGGAATGAGATCATCTGGTTGGATTTGATGGTTTTGTAATAAATAATAAGCCAATTGGTTTGATCTTTCATTAAGCTCTCTATACGTTAACTTCACATCCTCATACACCAAAGCGATATGATCAGGAGTCTTCTCTACCTGTCTTTCAAATAAATCATGAAGCGTAACCTTAGTGTCATAGTCAACTCTGGTAACATTCCAATCATGAATGATCGTTTGATAGCTACTTTTATCTAATACTTCATAGGAAGAAATCTTAGTATCTGTTTTATTTTCTAAAATATCATCTAATATCTGACCAAATAGTCTTTTATAAATTTCTATAAATTGAGAAACTAATTCGGAATCTAATTCAAAAGTATCATACTTAACCCTATAATTCAGTCGATAGTTCTTAATCTCTTGTTCAAAAGATATTTTACCTTGTAAATCTATGTTTAATTCATCATTAATAATCACGCCATGAGTTCCTTCATAATGAAAAAATACATCTTTAAGACTCGTTTGAGCAAAAGAAAACTCTAAGATATCAGAGTGTTGAGCATATTTTATAAGTTTTCCTATCGGAAGATAATGAGATTGGGTTCTCTTTAACTCTGTAAGATAATGCAAATTTTGAGCTATAAGATCGGAAATCTTTGTTTCTGAAGTAAAATGATACCCTTTTATAATTGTATTAATATGAGCTCCAAATATAAGCTCTTGCCCTTCTTTAATTCCTACAGGATAACTTATCCCTACCTGGCCTATTCCCGAAATCCTATGCAGTACTATAGCCAATATCATCTGACCATAGGTATAGGGAGTAAGATTATAATTATCTTTTAATTGTTTTATTTTTAGAAAAATATCTTCTTGAAATTCAAATCTAAATTCACTGATTTTATTGATTGCCAAAGGGGCTTTGGGAGTTCCGGAAGCTTGTAAAAATTTAAACCCTATATTTTCTAAGTCTTTCAACTCATTTTCCCAAAAATTACTCATGTTATCTTGACCATCTTTGAGAATCTGAGCAAATTCATGATTCAACTCTTTATTTAAACGTGCTTGTTCAACAAGATTTACCGGATTTACATAAGTGGGGTCATTATAATAATTACTCAATTCTCTATAAAAAGAATCTGCACTTAGCCCATCCACTATAATATGAGAAATTACATATATAATTCTATATTTCCCATCATTTAATTGAATAGCATAAAATCGGATAAGCTGATCTTTTTCAAGATCAAAGGGTTGTAAAGCTAAGCTTAACAACTCCTCCTTACTTAGCTCTTCAGGGAAATAGGTTAGAATTGGTGCATCTTCTGATAGTAAAGGGCGGCTTTTCCAAAAAAGTTCCCCTGAGATATTGAGAACATTACTGTTTATTAATAAATAATTATTAACAAATCTTACCAAGCTGGCATTTAATCTTTTAATATCCAGAATCCCAGACATTGATTGATCTAAAACAATGTTATAATCACTTCTTAAAGGATTAAGCATCCATTCATGATAAAAAAATTCTTGATAAGGTGTTATGTTCATTAAATTTAAGTGTTTTTATTATATTGATGTTTTTATATAAATTAATTGAAGATTTATATATGACAAAAAATGAAAATATTTTAAATATTAAATTTATTTTTTGTGTACAAAAAATCTTACGAATACAAATATTAGGATATATTTTCCCTATTTAACAAGATAATTTTTGTTAAATTTTTATTTTATTAAGAGTCTGTGTAAACTTTATTGAAAAATAATTTTCGACAATAAATCTTAATTAAAATTCCATTATTTTTGTATAGCCTATCCCCTAATAATAACACTCTAGGCGCTTGCCAAGATTACTTTGATTCGTTAAATACGATGCTTTTACGATTCTACCATTAATTAGGAATGAAATAGTTGAATTCTATCTACAACGAAAATCTTTTTCTTCGAAAATGTAGAATACATTTCTTAACTATTAAAAAATTATAAGTTGCATTTAATGGCTTAAGGAAGCTCTGTAATAACTTATTATAATTTAATTTTTTATTCTGAAAATCATTCTTACAAACAGGAATTATGTATAGGTAATAAACATTCTATCTTTTTCATTTATATGTGTTTTTTATCAAAAAGTGTTTTATAACTCTTAGGTTAAATAATATTATTGATATTAGAAAACCTCTTCTTACATGTAAATATCATATACCTATTAAGAAGACTGATATGATTAATTATTTTGCTAAAGTAAAAAATAATTTTTCTTTTTAATGTAATCATAATTTGATAAATAGATACAAACAATTATTCTTAATGTGTTTAATTCAAATGATCAATATCAATACTATTTTAATTTTGAACCTAATATTTTTTTTGCACTTCTAAATAAAAAAAGCTTTGCTATAAATTTATAGCAAAGCTTTTTACATAATGTATGATATAATATCTAAAGTAAACTTTCATCTACCATATTTGGAAGTGTCACTTTTAAATTGGGTTCAACCTCCATTGCTCTTTTAATAGCAAAAATAGCCCCTTCATTTCTAGCCCAGCTTCTTCTTGAAATACCATTATTAACATCCCAAAAAAGCATTGATTTTAATTTCCGATTAGCCTCTTCACTTCCATCAAGCAACATTCCAAATCCACCATTAATTACTTCTCCCCAGCCAACTCCTCCTCCATTATGAATAGAAACCCAAGTCGCACCTCGAAAACTATCACCAATTACATTATGAATAGCCATATCAGCCGTAAACCTTGACCCATCATAAATATTGGATGTTTCCCTATAAGGCGAATCTGTTCCCGATACATCGTGATGATCTCTACCTAAAACCACCGCTCCTATTTCCCCGTTTTTGATTGCTTTGTTGAATGCTTCCGCAATTTTCATCCTACCTTCCGCATCGGCATATAAAATTCTTGCTTGTGAACCTACTACCAATTTATTTTCCTGAGCTCCTTTTATCCATTGAATATTATCCTTCATTTGCTGTTGGATATCTTCTGGAGAATTTTGCTGGATTTCCTCTAAAACCTTACAGGCTATATCATCTGTCCTTTTTAAATCTTCAGGCTTCCCACTGGTACACACCCAACGAAATGGTCCAAAACCATAATCGAAACACATCGGTCCCATAATATCCTGAACATAACTAGGATATTTAAATTCTCTTCCTAATGTTGGATTCTCAGCCATAACATTCGCGCCGGCCCTGGATGCTTCTAATAAAAATGCATTACCATAATCAAAAAAATAGGTACCCTGCTCCGTATGTCTATTAATAGCTTCCGCATGTCGTCGTAAACTTTCTTGTACCTTATCTTTGAATAATTCAGGGTGATCCGCCATCATTGTATTGGATTCTTCAAAACTTTGCCCTACCGGATAATATCCTCCGGCCCAAGGATTATGTAACGACGTCTGATCTGATCCTATATCAATTTTTAAATTTTTATCTGCAAATTCTTCCCAAACTTCCACCACATTTCCAAGATAAGCCAAAGAAACTGTTTCCTTATTTTGTTGAGCTTCTTTTACTCTTTCTACCAAAGTACCAAGATTATCATACACTTCATTAATCCATTTCTGATCATGACGAATTTTTGTAATTTTTGGATTCACCTCCGCACAAACAGTAATACATCCAGCTATATTTCCTGCTTTAGGCTGTGCTCCACTCATTCCTCCCAATCCTGAAGTGACAAAAATTCCCCCTTTAGGTTCTTTATTGATTTTTCTGAAAGCATTTAAAACCGTAATTGTAGTACCGTGAACAATTCCCTGCGGACCTATATACATATAACTTCCGGCTGTCATTTGCCCATACTGAGTCACACCAAGTGCATTAAATTTCTCCCAATCATCCGGTTTTGAATAATTAGGGATCATCATTCCATTGGTAACTACCACTCTTGGAGCATCTTTATGAGAAGGAAATAAACCCATAGGATGTCCGGAATACATTACTAGCGTTTGTTCGTCAGTCATTTCCGACAAATATTTCATCGTTAAAAGATACTGTGCCCAATTGGAAAAAACAGCCCCATTTCCACCATAAGTAATAAGCTCATGAGGATGTTGTGCTACTGCATAATCCAAGTTATTCTGAATCATTAACATAATTGCTTTTGCCTGTTCAGATTTTCCAGGATAGTCCGTAATGGGCCTAGACTTCATTTCATAATCCGGACGAAAACGATACATATAAATTCTTCCATACTCCTCAAGCTCTTGTCTAAATTCCGGCAATAAATCGGCATGAAGATGAGGCTCGAAATAACGTAACGCATTTTTTATGGCTAACTTTTTCTCTTCTTCTCCTAAAATATCTTTACGCTTTGGGGCATGATTAATACTTGTCTCATAAGGCTTTATCTCTGGTAATTGGGATGGTATACCTTGCTGTATCTGTTCCTGGAATGTCATAACTCTAATTAAAATTCAATATTTGAAGTTTTAAAGATATTCAAATTCGAAAATATAAAGCAACAGTATCACAAAGATTCCGGATAAACAGAAAATCCCTTATCAAAAATCCTGGATAATAGTACAAGCCTCATAATGTTGTACAATAAAATCCTCCAAGTCTTTCATAACAACACGCAAATTGTTTTTTATATCATGATCTGTGATTCTAAAAAGTTGTAAGCCTAATGATTCAAAATATTTTTGTCTATTTCCTTCATAAATGAGCACCTCATCTTGATATGTATCATCTATTTCGATAATAAGGCCCAATGCCTTCACATAAAAATGAACAGTGTAGTTACCTAGCATTATACGCCTTGTAAAATCTATATTATGAAATGCTTTTGAGCGAACTTCATTCCAGAAAAGTACCTCACTTAAAAGCTTACCCTTCACAAAGGAATTTATATTAATAGAAAGATCTTTAACGAAGTTCCTACGAATGGGAACCCCGTTGATATGAGTTAAAATTTTTTTCATTATTTGTGTATTTTGTCCTACTGCCTATATTTCAATATTTTGTCCAAAAAGAGACTTCTATATAAGAAAAAAAACATTGAATATGCAAAAATAATAAACCTTACCGAAATTCAGTAAGGTTTATTCATATTAAGATGATTTCTATTAGATCCCTATTGATTATTCTTTACAAGAATCCAGCCTGTAAAGGTTCTCCCATCCGGAAGGGTAATGATATACCAATAACTTGAGGTAGGTATAGCTCTTCCCGCTATAGTCCCATCCCATACAATTTGCGTATTTGTGTTCTGCTCAAAAATTAATGCCTGATACCGATCAAATACTTTTACATTCGTCATTCTTTCTCCAAAAACATGGAGGTTTTTTACAATCCATTTATCATTCAGATTGTCCCCGTTAGGAGTAATTGCATTTTTAATATCCAAAATCACATTTTCCTGTTTTACGACACATTTTCCTTCTACATATTTTACATAAAAAGTAATAACGCCCGTTGGAAGATTGTGGAATACATTACTAGATTGCCAAGTCACTCCATCAATTGAATATTCAATAACCTCGACTCCTGTAGCAGACACAGTCGCTGTAGTACCACTAATTTTCACTTCTTGAATAGTCGGAACATCATAATATTTTAATTCAAACGTATCGATATAAGTACAGCCATTAGCTGCCGTAACCGTAAGCGTATATGTCCCAAGCATCTTTATTCCTGTAATAGTATCTGTCGTGGAAATAACAATTCCTGAAGGATCTGTCCAAACATAGTTTACTATAGTATAATTCTCAACATGGACGGTATAATTTAGGGTATCATAAGAACAAATATACTGTGTAGGAATATCAAAAACAGGAACCGGCTTTAAAGTAATATGTATTTCTACCTTCTCAGCACAAAAACCGGAGACACCACTTACTTTTACATATATTACGGAGCCACTGCTTTGATTAAATGTATAATTTGATGGTGAACTTATAGCATTGATTCCCGCATTAAGATCTGCTAGTGATCGATAATAAGTAAAAACAGCCCCCGCTCCCGCATAAATCTGTTGCTGAAACTGAGTTAAATTAACATTTTCAATTCCATCATTATTGATATCACATATATCATTTAATTGGAATGGTCCCGTATTTTGAAGACTAAGTTTTGTTCCCAACACCAAATAAACCACAGCAATATCATCACATTCAGAGATATTTTGAACTTTAACCCAGATTTGAGAAGGAAAAGGCTGGGCCGTGAAGTTACTAGGATTAGTAATAGGATTTACTCCATTTTGTGCATCTTGCTCTGTTAAATAAAAAGTGAAAGTATTGATCGGATTAGAAATATCAACCATCTGCTGAGTATAATCCAACAAATTTACTTCATAAACCCCATCTAAGTTCTCATCACAAACTGTAATCGTAGAATTAATAGATTTTGGAGGAAAATAAGTATTTAATTGAATCCTAGCAACCGAATAACATCCTGTCGTATTAGCCTGAAATCTTGCCCACACTATAGCCGATGAAATATTCGTTACAATACTATTTCCAATTTGAGTACTAGGAACTCCTGCATTAGCTTCCGCAGATGTATTATAATAAGAAATCGTAATATCAGAAAGAGGATATGTGTTTTGCGATGCAACGAAAAGCTGTGGAATAGCCACATTCAACTGAAAGGTTTCACTTAAATCAAAATTCTCATCACATTTATTCAACACAGCATTGTTCAATACAACAACAGGCAAAAATGTCATATTAATATTGAGTTGAGAAACAGAAAAACATGAATTATTATTAAATTTCACCTTAACATATACCGTTGCATTTCCTTGAACCCCGAATTGGCTTGGATTGATAATTTCTCCTGACAAGGCATAAGTTACCGGGTTGAATGAAGTATAATAGGTAAAGGTAACATCAGTACCACTGTATATTTGTGATTGGGCCTGAATTAAGTTGTAAATCTCTACCCCATCATTATTGTTATCGCAAATTCCATTGAGAGCAATATTGACCACTGAAGTTACAACAGGAGTTGAAACCAGACTTATACTCATAGGATAAATCTCCTGACAATTATGGGAAGTAATCTTCACAAAAACCTGCCGCGTCCCAGTAACGCCTACTTGGGTTATGGGATTTATACTATTTTGGGCATCCGACTGAGTAAGATAAAATAAGGTTGTAGCATTCTGATCATCTATAATTGCTGGAGTAAATTGAGATAGCTGAACATTTTCCAAATTATCATTATTGAAATCACAAATCGTAAAACTAGACTTTGCAATCACTGGATGCACCAAGTATACATTAATTGCTCGTACCGTGAAACATTGGTTGGATTCCTCAAAACGAATATAATAAGTTTTTCTAACCAAGTTTCCATCTTCTGTAATAACCTGGTTTGGACCTATAGGGTTATTTCCATTCATTGCACTCGTATAATTCGGATAAAACTCAGTGACGGGAACAGTAGTTGGGGATATCAACATTCCAGACGATAAACTATTCAAGTTTATATTGACATCTTCTGTTCCGTTAAAGCATATATACACATTTTTTTGATTGGCTAAAATCTTGGTAAAAGTCACATCCATATTCACCTGAACAACAGCAAAACATTCGTTCGGAATCTGTACTCTTATAAAAATCTGATATTGTCCTTCTTTTATGGTTTCTAGAACAGAACCAATGCCTGTAAAAGCTTCATCATATGTTGAATATACTGTAAAAACAGCTCCTTGTTGGGTAGTAATAAGCGGGCCAAGATGTAAAGTATAATCAAATAATTCTTGCCCATCTGCATTAATATCACACATAGAATATGTGAAATTAACAGGCGAATTAATATTTACCCCAGGTTTAAATTGAACAAGGATCGGTCCTAAAATATAGGTACAATTTACTTCCTGTAATCTCACCCAAATGCTCATATTATTCGTGATATCAACTGTCGTAATTGCATTGACATTATTTTGTGCATCCGATTGGCTCAAGTGATAAGAAATACCGGTAGTTCCAGGAGGTAAAATTTCTTCATTGAGTAAAGTCAGATTATAATTATGTTCTATTCCATTATTATTGGTATCACAAATTTCAACAGTAGTTTTTATTAAGCTCTTATTCAAATAATTCAATGTTAAAGTGGCTGTTCTAAAACAAGCAGGAACATTAGGATTTTGAATTCTTACATATATTATTGTATTACTCGTCAGCGTATAGTCTGTAGGTAATACATTACTCCCATTTTGAGCATCTTGCAAAGTGGAATGAAAAGTAAAAATAAAATTTGCCGGATTCTGGGACGTAAGATTCGCTTTGAAACTAGTAAGATCTACATTAAGAGCAGTATTACTACAAAAATCTTGTGTATAATTTTTAGCAACAGGATAGGTAGGGTCAAAGGTTAAATTAAAAGTATCCGTTAAAGTTAGCTCACTATTTCCACAAATATTAAATTTGACATTGGCCGTATACACATCATTTTGTGTAGGACAAATGGTCGTCTGAATTCCTGTTCCTACCGTTTGCCCTCCTGAATTTGTCCATGTAATTTCTGGATTAATAATATTTCCAAGAGGATTAAATCTCCATCCTTCCTGTAAAGCTTGCCAAACTCCCGTATTTCTTGAAGCTGGTGAAAATCCGGAAGTTCCATCACTATTGATAACTCCAATCAATGCATTTTCAAATTTTCTAGTGGGACAAGGCATTGGTTTTTTATCTATAAATACCTCAACCACATTTGTCGTCTCATTCAATACAATTTGTGAAGAAGATCGGTCGGTACATCCAGTAATTCTCCCTTCATAAAAATTAATAACAAATTTTCGGTAAGGTGCAGTTCCAATGGTTGAATAATAAATTTCCGATTGATCTCCCGCAGAAAACACCATATCATGATAGGCTCCAAAAATTGAATTTTTGGGAAGACTTACATTGGGGTTTTGCCATTGAACATTTGGATAATTAATATTTCCCAATTGGCTCAAATCAAAAGTAACCATACCATTAGAGCCTACTACAAGAGCATCAAAATATTGATTAAAAAAGCAAAATTTAAAGGGTAAATCTAGCTTTACAGCAAACAAATCATCATAATTAGCGTTCAGAGGCTTACCTTCATTCATTGCAATCGGTGGAGCATAGGGCTGAGAATTCACCTCATAACTTGTAGTCTGTTTCAAAACCGGATACTCTACATTCAGAGTTAAACATCCATTGGGGTCTAGATTATTATTACAAGTGACATTGAGATCTTCATTTCCAAACGAATCCTTCACCTTCACAGGTGTAATAACTGTTTGAGAAAAAACAAAAATACCAATTAGTAAAAATAAAAATTGTAATTTTTTTTTCATATATGTTAAAAATATCAATTAATACACACTGATAAAATTAACACTTTTTTATAAAAAATTTCATTAATATTAAAATAATATTTACATTTCAATAACAAATATTCAAATTACCCTTAAAATAATTTCAAAAGCCTACATTATAATACTCTCATCCTTATTGAAATTTCATCACTGTTTATCCTTTATTTATATACTTCAGGGTTTACACAAGTAGGTAGTTTTTTTCTCCTTTTGAAAAAGCTATAATATTTTCAGCAGCCATTTTCGCCATCCCGTTTCGAGCTTCTTCTGTTGCGGAGCCTATATGGGGTAATACACACACATTAGAAAGTTCTAAAATAGGATCATCGTAGGGCATAGGCTCGGGATTTGTTACATCTAAACCGGCTCCCCAAATCTGATTATTTTTTAAAGCTTCATATAACGCTTTTTGATCATGGAAACCTCCTCTTGCCGTATTAATAAAAATAGCATTGGATTTCATTTTTTCAAAAACAGCATTATTAAACAAATCTTTTTGCTCTGCTTTATAGCTAGCATGAATACTTAGAACATCAGCCTGCTTAATCAGCTCATCAAAAGAAACATATCTTGCATTGATCTCTTTTTCTGCCTCTACATTCCTATGACGATTATGGTAAATAATCTCCATATCAAAAGCTTTTCGAGATTTTTTTGCCATTTCAAAGCCAATCCTTCCTAAGCCAAAAACCCCTAATGTTTTTCCATATAACTCCTGACCTAATGCATGTAAAGGATCAAATCTACCCCAATTTCCCGCTTTAACTTTTTCAAAATTATAACTTGCTCTTCTTGCAACCGATTGCATTAATAAAAAAGAAACATCTGAAGTTGCCTTACTTAAAACATCTGGTGTATTACCTATGGGAACAGCATTTTCTGTAGCAGATTGTATATTTACTTGATCATACCCTACCGAATATAATGCTATAGCCTTTATATTAGGACATTCTTTAAAAAAATATGGGTCAAATTTAAATTCTCCTCCTACATTTAAAATCACATCACTTAGTTTGCAATATGCCAACCATTCTTCATAGGACAGATGTTCATTTTCGGGAATAATTACTTCTAATTTTGCCTCCTTTAACATCGTAATACCTATTTCAGGAATTCTTTTATTTATAAAAACTTTCATCTTAATTTCTTCTATTAATTATGATCAATATTCTTCAATAAAGAACCTCACTCGTTCAAAAGTGAGGTTCTTTTTAACTTTATTCTCATCAATGGAATTGAATAATCTCATTGTAAAATCAATTACAACTCTGAATAGTAGAGCATCATTTTTTTATTCGAATCAACTCTCCCTTTCTTTTAATAATATTTTTATAATCCCATTGAATATTTTCAGATTTTTTTAGACATCTTTTGATTGCATCTTCATTTATCTCCGCAATGTCATTATAAAATACGGAAGCATCTTGGAATTTTTCTCCAGGAACATTCAAAAGATCTTCTTCAAAAGATTTTCCACTCCAAAACATCAATCGAATTCCTTTCTTTTGTTTGCTATAGTCTACAATAGGATTTCCATCTAAAAACCAAACAGGGTGCGAATGCCAAATTTTAGATTCAGCATTTGTAAGATAAGCATCAATTATCTCAAATAATTTTAAACAAATTATCTGATCCGATTCTGTTTGAGCAGTATTATATTGTTGAATTTCAAGATTCATTCTTCAATTAAATCTTTATAAAATTAAGAATTAATCTTGAATCTCTATTAATTGAAATAATAAATTATTGATTGGTGTTTCCTAACATAGGAACAAATTTATATGCTCCAAACTCTTCTTTTTCAAATTCTGTTATAGAAACTTTAGTAAATCTATAGAGTATCTGTTCGTCAGTTGGTCCTAAAGGAATAACCATTTTACCTCCTACTTTAAGTTGTTTCAATAGCTCTAACGGTAAAACAGATGCTCCACACGTTACCAAAATTTTATCAAAAGGAGCAAAAGTGGGAAGGCCAGCAAATCCATCACCAAAACTTTGAAATTTTGGATACAGACCTAGCTCGCGAAATTTCTTTTTCGAAAAGTCAAATAAGTCTTTCTGTCTTTCTACAGTATAAACATGTGCTTTCATCGCCAACAATACCGCCGTTTGATAACCACATCCTGTCCCAATTTCAAGAATTTTTTCGCCTTGCCTTACTTGGAGTAACTCAGATTGCTCTGCTACTGTAGAGGGATGTGAAATCGTTTGATGTGCTAAAATCGGAAAAGCACGGTCTTCATACGCATAATCCTCAAAAATACTTTCAATAAAAAGATGTCTTGGAACATCATTCATTGCCGAAAGTACATTTTCATCCGAGATACCAATTCTTTGCCTAAGATAATCAACCAAAATCTTTCTTTTTCCTCTATGTACAAACGAATCTTGCATACCGCAAAAATAAGAAATTACCCATTAGATTTTAAAATATTATACAAAAGAATTATCAACAAAAATCCAGATCTATCTATAGAAAATCTAACATCTTTCTTATCTTTACCAAAATTTAGAAAAGCTATGTTAAAAGCAGGTTTGGTAGGTGCTGGACATTTAGGAAAAATTCATTTAAAACTTTTAAATCAATCTGATAGATATGAGTTTATAGGATTTCATGATAAAGATATTGAAAATGGGAAAAAACTTGAAGAAGAATTTGGTTATCCTTTTTTCGAAAACTTTGATGAACTACTTAGCCAGATTGACATGCTGGATATTGTGACACCTACTATTTACCATTACGACTATGCTTTAAAAGCGATTGAAAAACGTCTTCATTTTTTTATCGAAAAGCCCGTAACACAAACTCTTGAACAGGCTGAAGAAATTCTTCAAAAATGTCGTAAAAATAATATTAAGGCACAGGTTGGCCATGTAGAAAGATACAATCCAGCATTTATTGCAACAAAAGAATACATTAAAAATCCTATGTTCATTGAGATTCATCGGTTAGCGGAATTTAATCCTCGAGGAACAGATGTCTCTGTAGTATTAGATTTAATGATTCATGATTTAGATATTTTACTAAGTATCGTGAAATCAAAAGTAAAGAATATCCATGCAAGTGGAGTTTGTGTCGTGAGCAAAACTCCGGATATTGCCAATGCTAGAATAGAGTTTGAAAATGGATGTGTCGCCAATCTTACAACCTCCAGAATTTCTATGAAACCTATGCGAAAAAGTCGTTTTTTTCAAAAGGATGCTTATATTTCTGTTGATTTTTTAGAGAAAAAAGCAGAAGTTATTCGGATGAAAGATGCTCCTGAAAATCCTACTCCTTTTGATATGATCATTGAAAATGCAGAAGGAGAAAAAAATCAAATTTTATTTGAATACCCTAATATTCAGCCTAATAATGCTATTCTAGATGAACTCAACTCATTTGCCGATTCGATCACCAAAAATAAAAATGTGGAAGTTTCCCTCGAAGATGGAACTGAAGCATTAAAAGTAGCATTGGAAGTCATGCGTTTGATTTCTTAAAACGATTCTATTGCCCAATAATTCCATCAACTATCATATTCAAAAAATAGGGTAATGATCTGAATTATTTTAAAATAAAATGATAAAATATCTTATCTTTCCCATCCCTTTTTATTTCTGAAAGGGATTTATTTTTAAATATTAAACTAAATTGTTATGAAAAAAATAGGATTATTTTTTCTTTTAATTTCAGGAGTTGTTTTTGCTCAAGAATCAATATTAGATAAAAGAATTAATTCAATTATTAAAGATAAAAAAGCAACCATTGGCATATCTGTTTTAGGATTTGAAAATGGATTTAAATATCATAAAAATGGTGAAAAAAGATTTCCCATGCAAAGTGTATTCAAATTTCATATTGCCGCCGCTGTATTAAATGCTGTAGATCAAGGAACACTTTCTTTACACCAAAAAATACTCCTTAAAAAATCAGATTTATTAGAAAATACATGGTCGCCTCTTAGGGATAAATATCTCAATGGAAATATTGAAATTCCATTAAGTGAAATTATAGATTACACTGTTGCTTTAAGTGATAATAATGGATGTGATCTTTTACTAAGATTAATTGGGGGAACACAGACTGTTCAAAAATTCATGGATTCTAAAGGCATAAAAGGCTTCCAAATAAAATATAATGAAGAAGCTATGCACAAAGACTGGAAGTATCAATATGAAAATTATAGCACTCCTAATTCCACAACACAACTTTTGAAAAAGTTTTATGATGGTAAATTACTGTCAAAAGAATCTACTCAATATTTAATGAAAGTTATGCTGGGAACTAAAACCGGCTTAAACAAAATGATTGAACAACTTCCCAAAAACACTCCGGTGGCTAGAAAAACGGGATCTTCAGGGAAAAATAAAGAAGGATTAACCGGTGCAGAAAATGAAATTGGCATTGTCACTTTGCCCAATGGTAATCATTACTCAATTACTTTATTTGTAAGCAATTCTACAGAAACTGATAGCGTAAATTGTAAAATCATTTCAGATATTTCTAAGGTTATTTGGGATTATTTTAATAAGTAAATTTTAAATCTTAATTTTAGCTCAAAATAATAATAACTCAAGAATGAGTTCTAAATAAGCACCCTAAATAAATATATTTATGAAAAAGATATTTTTAGTATTCACCCTATTCAGTTTTTCATTAGTCTTCTCACAAAAGAGCCAAAATTATCTCCAAATTGGTTACGCAAGTATTTGCTGTGGCCCTCCTTCTACTGAACCCGTAATGAAATATCTTAGTCAATTTCAGAAGAAAAATAAAATCGAAGATTTAGAAATCTTTAAGCAAAGTGGCTTGGGAAGAGAAGGTGAATTTAGCCTTTATATTGGAATTGATATGATACCCAAATCTCAAAAAGTATTCTTCTTAAAAGGGCTTCATTCTGCCATAATTAGCCAAAATAAAAAAAGAGATCCAAGCAGAGATGGAATTGTTAATTTTGAAGGAAAGGCCGCTGTAACTAAAGCTGAATTAATTACCAAAGATAACGTAACAATCTATAAAAAATAATTTATTTAAATAAGGGAAAAATGATCAAAAACATTGTAGTTATTGGAGCAGGAACCATGGGAAATGGTATTGCACATACTTTTGCACAAAGCGGATTCCAAGTAAGTCTTGTAGATGTATCTCAAGAAGCTTTGGATAAAGGATTGAAAACCATTACCACAAACCTAGACAGAATAATTGCAAAGGGCAAGCTTACTGAAGAAGAAAAGGCAAAAACATTAGGAAATATTAAGTCTTTTACAAATCTACAAGAAGTGGCAAAAGAAGCAGATTTAATTGTTGAAGCAGCTACTGAAAATCAAGACTTAAAGTTAAAAATATTTGGTCAGATGGATGAATTTTCCCCTGAACACTGTATTTTAGCTACCAATACTTCTTCCATTTCCATCACTAAAATAGGTTCTGCCACAAAAAGGCCGGATAAAGTTATTGGAATGCACTTTATGAATCCGGTCCCAATTATGAAGTTAGTAGAAATTATTAAAGGATACTCTACATCCAAAGAAACTTTTGATGCTGTATATGAAATGAGCCAGATATTGGGAAAAGTCCCTGTAGAAGTTAACGATTACCCAGGATTTGTTGCCAATAGAATTTTAATGCCTATGATTAATGAATCCATTGAAACATTATACAATGGTGTTGCAGGCGTTGAAGAAATTGATACTGTGATGAAACTAGGTATGGCTCACCCAATGGGACCTCTTCAATTAGCTGATTTTATTGGTCTTGATGTATGTTTAGCAATTCTAAATGTTATGTATGATGGTTTCAAAAATCCTAAATATGCTCCAAATCCCTTATTAGTAAATATGGTAATGGCAGGAAAACTAGGCGTAAAATCCGGTGAAGGATTTTATGATTATACAGAAAGTAAAAAAGCTGAAAAAGTTTCAAATATGTTTACAAAATAATTGTCTAAGTTGTAACTTATATGTTATAAATTTGGGTTCTAAATTCTAATTTACAAACGAATAAGCGACAACTTTAATGAAATATAAAGAAAAATACGTTCAGATACTATTGGTCATCATTACTTTAATGATGACCATTTTACGTTTTTTACTGAATGAAAAAGGAAGAGTAAGTCCGGACTCTATTCGATATATGAGATTTGCTCATGGATTACCTGAAATAGATAATACGATTACACCTTTAGGATATCCTGTAGCGATAAAGTTTTTGACCTTTTTTGGCCCTGACGAATTTTGGAGTAGTAAACTGATGGGTATTTTAGCTTTTCTTCTCATTATTTTTGTCGCTTGGAAAAAAAAGTTTTATTTCAGAGAATCTATTGTTGTATGTTCTTTATTTAGCTTTGTTTCTATTTTCTCCTACACCATGAGTGAGTCCCTTATTTTACCTTTCATATTTCTTTTATTATATACCGCAAACCTAATAATTCATGAAAAACTTAAGGGATGGCAAGCTATTTTCTATCTTTCAATAGGTCTGATCTTACTCTATAATATAAGGTATAGCGCTTTATTTATTATTGGAGGAACTGGACTATTTGGGCTTTTTTTTCGGAAAAAGAAATATGCTTCATATTTTGTAGCATCATCAATTATAAGTGGACTATTTGTTGTTCTTTATAAATTTCTATTCATTGATTACTTTAACAAAGATTACGTTGATCAATTTTTAGAAATAGGTTTGCATCCTACTTCAACACTATTAATTGAATTATTTCAAGGGCTTTGTACCACATTTAATCCATTCGTACATATGGCTAATCCCGGAGGGGGAATAGTAAACTATGGCATTTATGGGATAGGTTTATTAAATATTCTATTCATGATCTTTGTTTTGATGAGAAAAAAACTTTCAGAAACGGAGCTATTCATTGTATTTATAAGTTTATCAGGAATTATTTGTTCTTATTTCATTCAATATTTTTATTCTGTTAACGCTATAGACTATCGATTATTAGCACCATTCAGCTTTCCTTTATGGTTATTATATTTTTCAAAACTCTTTCAAATACTCGATATAAAAGTGTATGTGGTCGGAATTCTCAGTGTAATGACAGGAGTAGTCTTTACCTGGCTTTCAAAAGGTAATTATTTGGAAAATAGAAAAGTAATCACCCAATTTTTACAATCGGAAAATTTAGAAAAAGTTCCCCTAAAATTTTATCTTGAAAATGAAAATGAAGATCTTGAAAAAATACAAATTGTAGAGCTCATAAGCACCGTCAACCCTAATGTTCAGATAACCTTTAATCCTAAAGACAGTCTACAAAAAAACACACTTACTCCCCATAAAGTTTTGCAAAAAATTAAAATCGACAAGAACAGATACCAATAATTTTATTATCTTTGAGTTAAAGTTAAAATATTGAATAAATGAAATTACCAAAGTTTTTATTAGCGGATAATTCAGAGTTTCCAGAGGATTTATTTGTAGTTCATACAGAATATCCAAGATTCATCTTAAATGTTGAAGAAGAGGAAGTTGAGTGGTTAGATGATCTAGAAGGTGATGATGAAGAAACTATGGCAGATGAGGCTACTAAAGTGGTAGAAGCTGCATTTAAATGGTGCGATGAAGAGTTGGCTAAATATGATGATGAAGAGGAAGATTAATACACATTCTATGTAAACATAAAAGGAACTCAATTGAGTTCCTTTATTTTTTATTCAGCTTTATTGAATTTTAATAATAATAGATTGTCTTTATACAATTCTAGTTTATTTCCGGATATTACATATTTATTTGTTTTTGATATCATATCCAAGAAGTTTTGCTCTACATTCATATTATTACACATCATTTTAGTAGATCCCATTTGTCCTGCTAAAAAGCTTCCTGTTGACATATCCATTTTTACTGTTCCAAAATAGTTATTACAACCTGCATTACCATTTATTTTTTCACTTTCAATCTGCAATGTAGGAACTTTCCCCTTTACAGTTTCGTCTAAAGTCCATTTTGTATTAACCAAAGATGGCTGAGATTTTCCCACTTTAGAAGAAGAAGCACTTGACATAGATCCACAAGATGCTAAAACTACCCCTGCACATATACTTAAAAAAAGATTTTTCATGTTTTACTTTTTGATTTTATCAAATTTACACAAATTATATTATTTAACTTGAATTCTGATTGAGTAAAGTTTAAATTTGAACACCTCGTGAATGAAGCAATTCTACTTTTACAACAGCTCATATCCAATACATATAGATAATCAGCTTCCTGTAATTATTTTTATGAAATTTAAAGCCACAAAAAGGAAAATTTCAAATAAATTTCTTTATAAGCTTTTTTGTGCTTTTGAAAAGGTTTTATTTAAAACTAAAAAAACGGACCGAAGCCCGTTTTTACTATTTATAATTATTTTTATACTTTATTATGATCTCAATTCAGCATTAAATTCTTTTTGGAAAGACTTGATTAGAGAATCCATTACACTATTAATATCTTTTTCTTCCAATGTTTTTTCTTCATTTAAAAGTTCAAAACTCATAGCATAAGATTTCTTACCTTCCGGAAGATTTTTCCCCTCATAAACATCAAATAGATTGATATTTTTAATGTAAGGTGATTTATTATTTTTAGCGACTTGATAAAGTTCCTGATAACTCACATTTTTATCAATTAATAATGCTAAATCTCTTCTGATCTTATTGAATTTAGGAATATCTTTAAATTTCAACTCATTTTTAGAACGTAATTCTTGAGCAAGTTCCAATTCAATTTCAGCATAAAAACACTCCTGATCAATATCAAAATCTTTAAGTAATTCAGCAGAAACTTTTCCAATTCTAACCAGAGTTTTTCCCTCTACCTCATAAGATAAAGCATCTGAAAATCTCTCATCCGACAAACCCGTTTCTTTATAATTAATAGCCAATCTCTCAAGTAAGACTTTGACGTATGCCTTTAAATTATAGAAGTTAGTAGCAGATTTTGGCTGTAACCAGTTTTCTGCAATATCCCTTCCTGTCACTAACAGTGACAATTGTTTTCTTTCTTCGTATTTAGCTTTCTTATGATAAATCTTGCCAAATTCGAAGAATTTAATATCTTGATTTTTTCTATTAATATTATAAGCTGCATTTTGGAGAAGCCCTTCTAATAAAGATTTTCTCATAAATGCTAAATCACCGCTCAAAGGGTTCAAGAGTTTAACCGCATCCGTCTCATCTTTTACAGAAGTAAGAGAATTATTCATGACTTCATTAAAGCCTAAACTTTGCAAAGCTCTTGCCCAAGTATTTTCTAACTCATCCTGATCATTCGCAGTAAGTTTAACAGGAGTAAATGAAATTTTTTGAGGAGCATCAATTTTATTATATCCGTAAATTCTTAAAATTTCCTCAATAACATCAATCTCTCGAGTAACATCGGCTCTATAGGCAGGAACAGAAATTTCAAAACCATTCGGAATTTCATTTAACACTTGAATTTCAAGAGCCTTCAAGATCTCTTTTACCTTTTCTCTATGAATTTTAGTTCCAAGAATCTGTTCAATTCTAGAAAACCTTAAGATAATATAACTGTCTTCAAGTTTTTTAGGATACTCTTCCAACAACTCTCCTATTAATTTTCCTTCCGCTAATTCTTGAATTAATTTAATTGCATGTGTAATAGCTGTTCTTGTAATATTAGGATCCACACCTCTTTCAAATCTAAAAGAAGCATCGGTATTCAACCCATGGAACTTTGCTCCTTTTCTTACTGCTACAGGATTAAAATAAGCACTTTCTAAAAATATGTTCTTAGTTTCACTAGAAACCCCAGAATTAATCCCACCAAAAACTCCGGCAATACACAATGGATTGCTTTTACCATCTTTGATCATGATCTCAGAACCATTTAATGTTCTTTCAACCCCATCAAGAGTCGTAAATTTTGTTCCTTCTTTTACAACGCCTACTTTTACTTTTTTGCCTGCAATTTTATCTGCATCAAAAGCGTGTAAAGGTTGTCCGTATCCATGAAGAATATAGTTGGTAATATCTACAATATTATTAATTGGGCTTAATCCAATAGCTTTTAATCTGTTTTTCAACCAGTCAGGAGAGTCTGTAACTTTTACATCATTAATAATTGCTCCTATATATCTTGGACAAAGTTCAGTATCTTGAACTTCTAAAGTAAAGCTATGACTCCCTTCATTATGTAAGGTTTCAGAAGCTATTCTTTCAAATTCTGACTTTTGCTTATTCGTTGAAAGATAAGCATATAAATCTCTTGCCACTCCATAATGAGACATCGCATCTGTTCTATTTGGAGTAAGTCCTATTTCAAAAACTTCGTCATTGGTCAATTCAAAATACTCTGCGAAGTTTTTACCAACCTCATATTTTTCCTCATCAAGAACCATAATACCGTCATGATTATCACTTAATCCTAGCTCATCTTCCGCGCAAATCATCCCTTGAGAAACTTCTCCTCTAATCTTCGCTTCTTTAATTTCAAAAAAACTTCCTGCTTTATCATAGATTTTTGTTCCCACAACAGCTACAGGAACAATTTGTCCCGCCTCAACATTCTTAGCTCCACAGACAATATTTAAGATCTTTCCACTCCCTACATCTACCGTCGTTTTATTTAGTTTGTCAGCATTTGGGTGTTTTTCACAAGTTAGAACTTTTCCAACTACAACTCCTTCCAAGCTACCTCGTATGCTTTCAAATTTTTCAATCCCTTCTACTTCAAGACCGATATCTGTAAGAAATTCACCGATCCTTTCAGTTTTTAATTCTGTTTTGATAAAATCTTTCAGCCAGCTGTTTGATATTTTCATTTGCTTCTATCTATATATTTAATTGGTCAAATGTAACTTAGCAGTCTCATTTGAGAGTTTTCATTTCTTTAAGTTCAAACCTATCTATTAGGAAAATCTGATTTAAATTTTTTGTACTACAAATGTCGTGTTTTTTTGAGAAATAGAGAAATTTAGAGGCAACTTTAAAGCAAATTCATTGAGCTACTTATCTCCCATTTATTTGATTTGTTTCAATATATTCAATCAAATCAGACATATCTTTTATATTATCTTTAGATAAATTAATAATTTTTAAATTTTTATTTTATTAAAAAATCATTAAATAAAAAAGAGGTATTGAAAATCAAAACCTCTTTACTTTTTTATTAATAAAAATATTACAATCCGATAACCGGCATTGATAACATTAAAATATTTTCATTTTCTTCAAGACCATCAAGAGGTTCTATAATTCCGGGTCTATTAGGTTGGGACATTTTCATGGTAATATCGTCAGAGCCAAGAATTGTCAGCATTTCAGTTAAAAATTTTGAACTAAATCCGATATTGATATCTTCACCGTTATAATCACAAGGAATTTGCATATCTGCTTTATTTGCATATTCCGTATCCTCTGCATGTAAATGCAATATATTTCCTGAAAGCTTAAATCTTACTTGATTGGTAGATTTATTAGACATAATAGATGCTCTTTTAATGGCACCCAACAAAAGATTTCTATTAATAGTCAATATATTTGGATTTTCTTTGGGAATTACAGCTGTATAGTTGGGGTATTTTCCATCTATTAATCTACAAATCCAAATATGTTTATCAAAAGTAAATTTAGCCATGTTCTCATTGAAGTCAATTACAACATCATCATTAGAACTGGCCAAAATATTCTTGAATATATTCAAGGGCTTTTTAGGCATGATAAATTCCATCGGTTCCACATTCATCAAATCGGTTCTTTTATACACCACCAATCGATGAGAATCTGTTGAAACAAAATTGGTTTCATTTTCTCCAAATTGGAAAAGAACCCCCGTCATTACGGGACGAAGAGAATCATTACTTGTTGCAAAAAGTGTATTCGTAAGTGCTTCTGATAGAACTCCTGCGGACATTGTAATACTTTGAGAAGCATCAAACTCTGGTAAATCAGGATAATCATCTGCATTATCCAATGCTACCGCAAAGTTATCCTTCTCATCAAGAATCTCAAGTTGGCTTCCTGTTCCTTCTGCATTATCCTTTACAGATAAAGTAAGAGGCTGCTCTCCATAAGTCTTGATAAAGTCTTGAAAAATCTTAGCGGGAACAGCAAACTTTCCAGAATCATCCGATTTAACTTCCAATGAAGTTACAAGAGTAGTCTCACCATCAGAAGCTGTAATAGTAACACTATTTCCGTCTAATTCAAAAAGATAGTTTTCTAAAATCGGTCTCGATTGAGAGCTTGATATTACACCACTTACAGTTTGTAGAGCCTTTTGCAGTTCACCACTTGAAATAATAAATTTCATAGATTTAAAAATAAGTTTCTACAAATATAATAAATAGATATAAGAATGAAAAAAATAATCTCTAGGAGTTTTTAACAAACATCATTAATCCGTTTTCAGACTTGAGATTATATTTACATTTCTATAATCATTAATTTTCGCATCAAAAATCTCAGAGGTATAGTAACTGATGTTCACCCTTTTATTGATCAAGTTGGTGTATTCTTTAGGAAGATCAAGGTTGGATTCCACATTAGAAACCCAATACAACTTAGTCAAATTCTTATTTTCTCCAACTATATGAAAAACAACAAAATTATCTTTCTCAATTTTTGTAATCTCTCCATTAATCAGCAATTGCGAATCTATTTCCGAAGGATTTTCTTTTTTCATAATGTCTAAAAAAACATCTGAACATTCACTGACCATAGCTAATCCTATTTGTCCTGCAAACTCATCTATTGTTTTATCATCATCAAAAGCATTTGCTTTAGAAACATCAATATTGTAATCTCTTTTTAATTCTTTAGAATAAGGCATTGATACTTTTAGCATGCATATTCCTAGTTGAGCTTCTAAATTTTTAGAATCTTTACTTTCGGACTTTATACTATTCACACAATCACAGGTGGCTTTGGCAATTTTTTGCTTATAGTCTTGAGAAAAAGCAAAACCAGAAATAAAAACAGATAGGGTAATCAGTATATTTTTTTTCATAATTATTTAAAAAACATTTCAAAGATAACTTTTTAAATAGATAATCTCAAAATACTTATAATTATATTTGTAAAAAAATAAAAAATGCGAAAACCATCTATCCATACAAGTTTTTTGAATTCGTTTCGCGGTATTTTTTTGATGATTACAACCGAAAGAAATTTCCAAATTGAGGTGTTCGCTTTCTTCATTAATCTTTTTCTAATTTTTTATTTACATCTATCAATCCTAGATATTATTCTTATACTTATTGTATCATTTGGAGTATTGGGTGCTGAAATTTTTAATACAGCAATTGAAAAAATATGCGACATTATTCAACCGGAATTTGATAAAAGGATTGGCTTTATTAAAGATATTGCCGCAGGAGCAGTTGTTTTAATGGCAATTGTTTCAGTCGTTGTAGGCATTGCCGTGTATTGGAAATATATTTTCTAATGATCCAGAGGAAAGATTTATTTATTCATCCATTTAGATTGTACCTGACACAATTTTACGTAACATATCAGGATCATTTCAAATAAAAAATGACCGCCCTAATGGACAGTCATTTCTCTTTTTATCTCTTTTTATCTTTATTTGAAGTACTCCACTCCATTTTTGAATATATTGTGATAATTGGCAGTCGGAATGTTTTTCATCAACCCTTCTGCAAAACGTTCAGGATGTCCCATTCTACCATAAATTTTTCCACAAGGACTTGTAACTCCTTCAATACCAAACAATGAATTATTTGGATTAAATGGCATTCCATGAGCTATATTCCCATTAAAATCAATGTATTGTGTAGCCACTTGGCCATTTTCATATAATTTTTGAATCTCCTCTTTTGAAGCCATAAAACGACCTTCACCATGAGAAATAGGAATGGTAAAAACTTGGTCTTTCATTCCTTTCAGCCAAGGTGATTCATCATTCACAACCTTCACATTCACCATCTGAGAAATATGTCTTCTGATGGCATTATGAGCTAATGTGGGAGAATTTTCATCTAAATCTTTAATTCTTCCGTAAGGCAACAATCCAGATTTAATCAAGGCTTGAAAACCATTACAAATCCCGACAATCATACCATCTCTGTCTAGTAATTCATGAACTGCATTTTTCATCTTCTCGTTTTTCAATACGTTAACAATGAATTTTGCAGAACCATCCGGCTCATCCCCTGCAGAGAAACCTCCTGAGAATGCCAAAATTTGTGATGTTTTAATTTCCTCCACCCAAGCATCAATACTTTCATCCAATAGCTGATGATTAATATTAATTAAAGGCAAACTGCTCACTTTCGCTCCTTCTTTTGCGAAAGCGTTCAACGTATCATATTCACAATTTGTTCCTGGGAAAACAGGAGCAAATACTTTGGGCTTAGCAACACCGTGCTTTTTAATGATAATATTTCTTGAGTTGATTGAGTTTAATTTTTCATCAATCTCAATCGTTATTTTTTCTTTTTCAATCGTTGGAAAAAGATTTTCAAACGTATTGGTATGGGCTGCTAATAGCTTTTCAATAGCAAATTGAACACTATTAATTTTAATATTATTTGAATTTTTAACTTCTCCGATTAACTGAAGATATACTGAGCTTAATCTTTCCTTAGATTCAATAAGTAAGCTACCTATGTTTTTGGTTAATAAAACATTTTCATCAATCGTAATTTCAGCACCTAATCTGTTTCCGAAACTCATTTTTGCTAAAGCAACTGCCACTCCACCTTCTTTAATCGTTTTCACAGAAACTATTTTTCCTGCTTTGCAATTTTCAAAAATTAATTCAAAAATAGCTTTTAAAGCTTCATAATTTGGCAAGCCATTTTCTTGAGCAATATGATTGAAGTAATAAATTTTATTTCCTTCATTTTTAAATTCAGGAGAAATGATATTTTTCTTATCTCCATTAGCACAGGCAAATGAAATCAATGTAGGCGGAACATTTAAATCCCGGTATGTGCCACTCATAGAATCTTTTCCTCCAATAGCTGCCAATCCAAGATTCATCTGAGCATCATATGCTCCTAGTAAGGAAGCTAGCGGTTTACCCCATTTTTCAGGATTCTGACCTAGTTTTTCAAAATATTCCTGAAAACTGAGTCTGATATTTTTGTAATCACCTCCCATTGCAACAATTTTTGCTACACTTTCTACTACCGCATAAGATGCTCCCAACAAAGAATTCTGTTTAGACATCTCCGCGTCAAAACCCCAACTCGCTAAAGAAACTGTTTCTATATTTTTTGCTCCTATAATCGGCAATGTCTGAACGCTTCCTTCCATCAAAGTCTGCTGATATTTTCCACCTAAAGGCATCGCAACAGTAGTCGCACCAATAGAGGAATCAAACATTTCCAATAACCCTTTCTGAGATGCCACGTTTTTGTCACCTAGCACTTTCAAGAAATTTTCTTCATTGAAAGGTAGAGTTTCTTCTTTTATTTCTTTAAGGTGAGTAATTTTTACATCCTGGCTTTTAGAACAGCCATTGGTATCTAAAAACTCTCTTGATAGATCTACAATTTTATCTCCTTTCCAAAACATCTGCATTCTTCCTGAATCCGTCACTTTTGCAACTTCAACAGCCACAATATTTTCAGCTTCACAGAATGTAATGAATTGTTCTTTATCTTTTGGTTCAACCACAACCGCCATTCTTTCCTGAGATTCAGAAATAGCAAGCTCAGTTCCGTTCAACCCTTCATATTTTAAAGGTAAAACATCCAAATTAACCTCCAAAGAATCAGCAATTTCACCGATAGCCACAGAAACCCCGCCAGCACCAAAATCATTTGATTTTTTAATCAATCTCGTTACTTCAGGATTTCTGAACAACCGTTGGATTTTACGTTCTTCAACGGCATTTCCTTTCTGAACTTCTGAACTCATAGTATGGATAGAAGTTTCATCCTGTTCTTTTGAACTTCCACTTGCTCCCCCCACTCCATCACGACCGGTTGCGCCTCCTAAAATAATGATCGAATCACCATTTGCGGGTTTCTCACGTCTTACCCAATCCACTGGGACTGCACCTGTAACAAAACCAACCTCCATTCTTTTTGCCTTATAACCTTCGTCATAAATTTCAGAAACCATCGTCGTTGCCAACCCAATTTGGTTACCATAAGATGAATATCCGTTTGCAGCCTGCTTTGTAATCGTTTTTTGAGGTAATTTCCCTTGCAATGTTTTCTCAACCGGCTCTAACACATCAGCAGCACCTGTTAATCTCATCGCCTGAAATACGAAAGATCTTCCCGATAAAGGATCCCTAATTGCTCCTCCTAAACATGTAGATGCTCCTCCAAAAGGTTCTATTTCTGTAGGATGATTATGAGTTTCATTCTTGAATAGTAGATACCAAGGTTCCTTTTTACCATCATATTCAGCTTCGATTTGAATAGTACAGGCATTAATTTCATCAGAAACCACTAAATTTTCTAAATTCCCTGTTTTATGGAAATACCTAGCACAAACTGTTGCCAAATCCATCAAAGAAATTGGTTTTAATTCGCGGCCTAAGAATTTTCTTTTTTCGATGTAGTCATTGAAAATAGTTTCCAATGTATGTTTAAAATTCCCTTCAAACTGAATGTCTGACAATTCTGTTTCGAATGTGGTGTGTCTGCAATGATCACTCCAATAAGTATCTAATACTTTCAGTTCAGTTTCTGTAGGATTTCTTCGTTCAGTTTTGAAATACTCCTGAATAAATTTCAAATCATCTAATCCTAATGCAAAACCATGATTATTATAGAAGTTTTCCAATTGAGCATCATCAAAGTCGATGAAATTTTCATGCACTAAAACCTTTGAAGGTATTTCATCCTCAGGGATATGTAAGGTTGATAAATCTTTTTCCTGAGATTCTACTTTATTAATAAGAAGGTTTTTAATTTTCACTAAATCCTCTGTCGTAACACCTTCAAATTCGATGAGTTTACCACTTCTAACGTTAGACTTTTCATTTCCGGTTAATAAAGCGATACACTGCTGTGCAGAATCAGCACGTTGATCATATTGTCCCGGCAAAAATTCCATGGCGAAATAAATTCCTTCCGCAGGGTTTTCTATATGTAAAATATCAGTAACAGGATCTACAAAAGTACTGTTTACTACCTTTTCAAATTCTCCTTCATGCAATCCAAAAATATCATAAACATTGTACACTTTTACGTGTTGGATTGAAGCTACAACGGCTTTTACCTCATCAAAAATTTTTGGACTTTCTACATCGAAAATTCCTCTTTTTTCTACGAAAATTCTTTTTTTATTAGACATTAGATGTCAGATATTAATATTATTAGACTTATTTACTTACTTTATTCGGATTATCCGGATGTTCTTTCTGAAAATTTTCAGTTTCTTTCATTTCTTTTTTAAGCCATTGCCCAAAAGGTTTTTTAGTGTTACCATCTAATGCAAAAATATTTTTGCCATCTTCAGATATTAAAAATATAAAATCGGATGATAATCCCGATCTTTTTCCATAATCATAGGTATTTACCTGATAATACGGAAAGTTTTCTTTTGGCCTTTCTACAATTTCAAAAAATAGCCTCTTTTCATTTTCAGACAATTCTGGATAATGATTTACATAATATATTCCTGAAAGTACCTTATTTTGTTTTTCGAAAAACTGAAGAATCATCTTCTCTTTATTATCGTAGTTGAATGGATAAGGATAATATTCACCTTCTATTTCAATAGCATCTTCAGATTTTGAAATCGGTTGTACCATTTCTCCTCTATAATTCATCATGCCCCAAGTTCTGCCAACCATTGCTTTGTGCTCATCTTCTGTTTTTTCCCAGTCGCAACCATCGCAAAATTCAGCATATCCATAATTAAAGGGAGATACAAAATCATGTTCAGACTTAATAACAACTATTCCGTTTCGATCTACAAAACCCACTTTTCCGTTTTTAACAAACCGTCTTACTCCTTCAGAGAAATAATCTGCTCCATTATCATAAAAGAAAGGTCTGTAAAGAAAATTTCCTTTTTTATCATACACATATCCCCATTCATTCTTTTGGCGTTTTTCTCCATTTTTATCTCCATCAAAATAAATAGTTTCACCCTCGATCAGCTCACCATCTTCAATTTCAGAAAATATTTTGAATTGTGCAGGAATGATAATTTTCCCATTTTGATTTTTTACCCCAACTAAATTATCTTTAGAAATAAAATATTTCAACACTTCTTTCTTCTGAGAAAAAGAAAGTATTGGAATGAGTAGAATTGCTAACAGTTTTTTTTTCATAATTAGGGTAAAAATAAAATATGCAGCCGAAAATGACTGCATACATTTTTATACTTTAAGATCTGCTTCTAATCCTATTAAGTCTTGATTTTGATCAATAATCGGCTGAACTTCATTTTTAATAAATTCTTCCGTTTGAATGGGTGCAAAGCCAATAAAATTTTTAGGATCCAAAACTTCTTTTAATTTCGATTTATCTAGTTTTAAAGAGGTATCATTGAGAATTCTCTCGATAAGATCATTTTCTTTTCCTTCTTCTTTTACTTTTTTAGAAGCTTCCATAGAGTGAACTCTGATTACTTCGTGAATTTCCTGACGGTCACCACCCGCTTTCACTTCCTCCATAATGATATATTCTGTTGCCATGAAAGGAAGCTCTTCTTCAATATGCTTATTGATCCTGTTTGGATATACTACAATTCCATTCATAATATTGTTCCAAATCAATAGAATCGCATCAACGGCTAAAAATGCTTGAGGAATGGTCAATCTCTTGTTTGCAGAGTCATCTAAAGTCCTTTCAAACCACTGGGTTGAAGCTACCATTGCAGAACTCGTTGTTAAAGACATCACATATTTTGCCAAAGCTCCTATTCTTTCACTTCTCATAGGATTACGTTTATATGCCATCGCTGATGAACCAATCTGATTTTTCTCGAAAGGCTCTTCAATTTCTTTTAGATTTTGAAGCAAACGTAAATCATTGGTGAATTTATGCGCAGATTGAGCAATATTTCCTAATAAAGCCACTACCTTAGCATCAATTTTTCTGTCATACGTTTGTCCGGAAACCCCAAAAACTTTTTCGAAACCAAATCTTTTTGAAAGTTCTTTATCGAGATGTTTTACTTTAGAATAATCTCCATTGAAAAGCTCTAAAAAGCTAGCTGCCGTTCCTGTAGTTCCTTTTACTCCTCTAAAACGTAATGTTTCTAAGAAGAAATCAAGCTCTTCGATATCCAACACTAAACTTTGCAACCAAAGTGTTGCTCTTTTTCCTACTGTTGTAAGCTGAGCGGGTTGGAAGTGCGTAAATCCTAATGTAGGTAAGTCTTTGTATTGAATAGCGAAATCTGCTAAGTTTTTGATAACATTAACTAATTTCTTTTTTAAAATTAAAAGTCCGTCACGAATTTGAATTAAATCTGTATTATCTCCTACAAATGCTGAAGTCGCTCCCAAATGAATAATTCCTTTAGCTGAAGGTGCCACATCACCATAGGTATGAACATGAGCCATTACATCATGACGAAATTTTTTCTCATATTCAGCTGCTTTATCATAATCGATGTTTTCAACATTCGCTTTCAATTCAGCAATTTGCTCATCTGTAATTTCAAGTCCAAGATCTTTTTCGATTTCTGCAAGCGCTATCCATAACTTTCTCCAAGTACGGAATTTGTTGTTGTGTGAAAAGTTAAATAACATTTCTTCACTGGAATAGCGTTCTTCCAATGGATTTTTGTAGGAATTCATTCTTTCTTTTACTTTTTAGATATGCAAAAATAAGATTTTTCGGTGAGAGTTAAAAATCACAACCCTTCTTTTAAGTATTAATTATCTATTTCAAAATACATTTTATTACTTTTTTAATAATCTTATCTTACTCAATATCTATGGAGATACTATTCTCACTAAAAGTAAGTAATTAACAAGTTTTATGCTTACAATAAAGTATATTCTAAAAAGAAAATTTTATACTAAATAAATTTCATAGCTTTAGGTATACAGCGGATCTCGAAAAGCTATAAGAGTAGAGACTATCAAATCACAAATTAATTATGAAAAATTTAAAAAGATTACCAAAATCCAATTTAAAAATGATCTTAGGGGGCTGGGTTCCACCGTCAGAAGGCCTTTGCCCACTAGGAACTTGTCAATATAGAGAAAATGGACCATGCAGGCCATATAATCATAAACTTTGTATGTTGACTAGTCCTAAATAAGCGTTACAGATTATTAGGTTAAAAATACTAATATTTTATGAGATGACACTATCTCGTAAAGTGTGTAAGTTAAAAAGTTAGGCTTGGATTTTATAATCTGAGCCTTTTTTCAAAAATAAGCATAAATTGGTTGAGAACAATACCCCAATTTCGAATAGGCATGGTCCATT
>NZ_CACVBR010000043.1 GCF_902728265.1 Chryseobacterium potabilaquae | reverse complement strand
ATACCAAAGGTATCGCCGAACTATTTTATATGCATTAATTTAGCAAAACAATAAATAATAATATTAGTTTATAATTATTATATCTCAGTTAATTCTTTCCTCATTAATTCAATTAATTCTTTTTTGATACTCTCAATTAACTGACCATGAATTTGAATTTTTTTTTTATACTCAGCCATCTCTTCTTCATCATTTTTCATTATTAATTTAGGCATAGAAATAAGTAAATGATCAGACTCTTTCATAGCTAGATCATATCCCTCATCAAGACAGTCTAATTTTGCAATCACCTCATCACTAGCTAAAAGCCTAATACTATTAGTTTCTTGCTTTAACTTTATTAAATCTTTGTTTGAATCCAGTGACATAGCCTGTAGCTTTTTTGTAAAAACAATTGAAGCATTCTGCTGTGCTTTTGTTGTTTTAGCATTCGTAAAATTACGATTGAACTCTTCAATTATTTCTTTTATTCTTTCTTGGCTGGAAAAACTTTGTTCTGAATTAAAAGTATCAAGTAGTTTAAAAAAAGTTATATAAATATCTTTTTTACTTTCATATTGATACTTCCTTTTTGCTATTTCTAATTGATGATCTTTTTTTATTTCCTCTAATTTTTCTGTATAATGAGATTTAATATTTTCCGTTTCTTCTACAAGGTTTTTATTTTCGTTTTTCAAAGCTTTTTGTTTTGCTTTCTCATTTACGTATGTAGCAATCCATCCAACAAATAATCCTCCCCCTGAACTTAATAATGTTTTGTATAAGTCTGGAAGTTCTTCAAACAATTCTAACATAATTATTAGTTTTTCTCATATAATAAAAAATATTTCTCATATGAGCTATAATTTAGGGAAAATAATAGGTCTTACTTCATCTTCATCTGAAATTTCCTTTTCTAATTCACGTATATATATATCTAAATTACTTAATCTTCCTGTTTCAACATTTAATAACCTTTTGATCCCTTCGTTTACAATCTGATTTTGTTTAACGATTTTAAGGATTAGCTCGAATAGTTTTTTTTGATTCTCCATATGAATTTATAATTATTATCAAAATGACACATACATTATCTAAAGTAATGAATTTAAACCAATTAAACAAACATCCGCTACTTTTCTTCTAAGAACTCCATATTTGATATCGACGAATTTATTAAAACAATAAATAAAAATTATAAAATCACAGTCTGTATAGAGTGTGCAGGAGCTGATAACTTAGCAGACATTCCTTCAATCCAAAGATGGGCATCGATATCATTATCCGTGTCATTCATCACTACTGTAACCAGCTGTCCGTTTTCATTCATAAATGTAGTAGAAGTCAGGGCTACTCTATTTGAGGAGGTTCCTATTCTTTGTGCATTCGGTTTTACAAATTTGGAAACATGTCCAACATAATAATACTCATAAGTATAATGCACCTCACCCGTTTTTGTATCCGCAATAATAGGAGCAAAACAGAAATTTCCAACATGATTTGGTCCTCCTGTTTCATCTAGCAAAATATTCCAATCGGTCCATAAAGCAGTTCCTTTATTAAAATCATTAATCATATTTCTTCCATAGAGCTCTCCTAAGCTTACTTCATAAATTTTAGACATATCAAACTGCTCTTTACATCCTTCCGTAAAAGCCAAAAATTTATTTGGAAAAGCTCTTTGGGTTTCAATTAAATTATCAAAGAGCTGCGTTTTATTATTCCATGTTTCATACCAGTGATAGCCAATTCCTGAAACAAATTTTGAAGTTTCCGAATCTCCTAAAGTAGTGGTCGCTCTTTGATAAATCAAGTCTCTATTATGATCCCAGATCATCACTTTTTTATCTTTATACCCATTCTTCCATAGTGTAGGACCTAAATTATTTTTAAGAAAAGTCCCTTCTTCCTCCGCTGTATAAATACAAGATTCCCAAGTCTGTGTAGCCATAGGTTCATTTTGAACCGTCAGTCCCCAGACATTAATTCCTCTTTTCTCGTATTCTTTGATAAATTTAATGTAGTAATCCGCCCAAGTTTGATAAAAAGTATTCTCTAATCGTCCCCCTTTGAACATACTTTTATTAGATTTCATCCATGCTGGAGGACTCCAAGGAGAAAAATAGAAAGTAAAATTGTTTCCAATAGCTTGTTGTGCTTCTTTAATCAATGGAATTTTATATTTCTCATCATGGGCAATAGTAAATGATTGTAAAGAAGTATCATTATCTCTAACGTAAGTATAGGAATCACTTGAGAAATCACAAGAGTTCATATTAGTACGAACGACAGTGTATCCCAATCCATTTTTACCATAATAGGCATCAATTATTTCTTTCTGTTTATTCTTTGGAAGTTTATAAAAAGTTTCAGCTGCCGCATCCGTAATGGCGCCACCAATACCTATTAACTTTTGATATTTGAATTCTGGAGCTACAAAAATACAGGCATCTGTTTCTTTAGGTTGATCCATTTTCTCGAATTTTATGATCCCTTTATCTACCATTTTTTCATTCGTTTTGGAACTCGTAAAAATTACCTTTGCTGTTTTCCCTGTATTTTTTTTCCAATAATTTTGTGCATTTGCATTGAAAACTATTCCAACGACCAAATAACTTACGATTAATTTTTTACAAACCATATTTTTATTATTTCTATGAAGTTTTTTGAAACTTTAATTTTATGATATCTTATTTAGATTAGAACAAAAATTATTTATTTTGGTAGATCCTTACATAGTCTATATAGAATTTTTGAGGAAAAACTTGATCATCAATCCCCTTTATTCCACCCCAAAGCCCACCAACAGCTACATTTAAAATTAAAAAATAAGGTCGTTCAAAAGGCCACATTTCTCCATTTTTCTCATTTTTATAGGATAAAAACTTTATATTGTCTATATAAAAATCTATATGATCCGGTGTCCAATCTGCTTTATAAATATGAAATCTCTCACTGGCATCATCTACTTTTAAAGTATCTGTTTTTTGATCTACTTTACGATTGTTATAATTTTTTGTATGAATAGAAGCATGAATAGTTCCTTGATTATACCCCACATGTTCCATAATATCAATTTCTCCATCATTGGGCCATTTATCTGTATTTTCACTGAGCATCCAAATGGCGGGCCACGTTCCTTTACCTTTTGGTAATTTAGCCCTCACTTCAATAGTGCCATACTGAAAAGAAAACTTTCCTTTTGTTAACAATCTTGCCGAAGTATATTCACTATCTTCCCAATTTTCTTTTCTTGCTTCTATAATAAGACTTCCGTTTTCTACTCTGGCATTTTCCAAACGCTTTTGCGTATAGAATTGAGACTCTTCATTTCCAAAACCATGCCCACCGACATCATAGTTCCATTTTTTAGAATCAGGTAATCCTCTATAATTAAATTCATCACTCCAGACTAATTGTTTTTTAGCATTTCGTTTACTTGATATACAATTCAATGTAAAACACATTAAAGCTCCTCCAATTAAAAAATGAATATTATTTCGATTAATTACATTCATAGATTTACTTACCTCTTTTTAATAGAAACTTTTATTTTATCCAATTAACTCTTTTTATTTGTACATCTTTAGAATCAGTTCCAACCATAATATCAAATTCTCCGCTTTCCCAATCAAAGTTTAATTCATCATCATAAAATTTCAGGTCCTCGGTAGTAAGTATAAACTGGACCTCTTTACTTTCTCCTTTCTTAATAAAAACCTTTTGAAATCCCTTTAATTCTTTTATGGGTCTTATCACTTTTCCAAACAAATCTCTTATATACAACTGTACGACTTCTTCCCCATCATAATTTCCAACATTGGAAACATTGACATTGATATTCAATTTCTGATTTCCCGTAAGATTGGTAGAACTCAAATTCATATCAGCATATTTAAATTGAGTATAGCTCAATCCATATCCAAATGGGAATTTCGGATCATTATCTAGGTCTATATAAGCTGAAACATAATTTCGGTCCGTATTATTTTTCGCTGGCCTTCCCGTGTTATAATGGTTATAATAAATGGGAATTTGTCCTTCTGTTCTCGGGAAAGTCATAGGAAGCTTACCCCCGGGATTTACTATCCCAAACAATACGTCTGCAATAGAGTTTCCCGCTTCAGTACCCAGCCACCAAGTATACATAATTCCCGGAATATGATCTGCAGCCCAATTAAATATCAAAGGTCTTCCTGCATTAATCAATAAAACAATAGGTTTACCTGTTTTGGCAATTTCTTTTAATAAATCTTCTTGAACCCCTGAAAAATGAAGGTTACTTCTACTTTTAGCCTCACCACTCATGGCATGGCCTTCCCCTAAAGTCATTATAACCACATCTGCTTTTTTTGCTGTTTCAATAGCTTCTGCAAACATCGAGGTATCTTGATCATCCACATTGGATCCTTTGGCATACAATAGCACGGAGCTTTTGTCTAATTGATTTTTAATCCCTTCAAATTGGCTTACAATTCTTTGATTATCATCTTTAAATGCAATAGACCAAAATCCATGATTAGCGATTGTTTCTTTCCCAAAAGGACCAATCAATGCAACTGTTTTTGTCGACCTTGAAAGAGGAAGAATATTATTTTGATTTTTTAATAAAACAATACTTTTTGAACCAAACATTCTGCCGAATTTTCTATTTTCCGGATTATTTGTCTGTTCTTTTTGTCTTTTTTCATTACTATATCGGTAAGGATTATCAAATAATCCCATTTCAAATTTCTTAACTAAAATTCGTTTTACTGCATCATCAATCACCCCTACATCTACCTTTCCTTCCTGAACCAATTTTGGAAGTTCAGCCATATAAGCACGACTTTCCATATCCATATCACTTCCGGCAAGAATGGCTTTTTCTGCGGCTTCTTTCATATCTTTAGCATAACCATGAGGAATCATTTCTCCGATACTTCCCCAGTCTGAAACTACAAAACCTTGATAATTCCAACTGCCTTTTAATAACTCTCTTAAGATATATTTATTGGCCGTGGCAGGAATACCATTAATATCATTAAAAGAATTCATAAACGTTGCAACGCCGGCGGCTGAAGCGGCTTTAAAAGGGGGTAGATACGTTTCATTTAATTGTCTTAAGCTCATATCAACAGAATTATAGTCTCTTCCACCCACTGCTGCTCCATAGGCCGCAAAGTGTTTTGCACAAGCCATAATAGCGTCAAGGTTCCCTAAACCCTTTCCTTGAAAACCTTTAATTCTTGCCAACCCAATTTGAGTCCCTAGATACGTATCTTCTCCCGCACTTTCCATTACTCTCCCCCATCTTGGATCTCTGGCAATGTCGACCATGGGTGCGAAAGTCCAGTGAATCCCATAGGCCGAAGCTTCAGTAGCTGCGATTCTTTCGGATTGCTCAATGAGTCCTAAATCCCAACTTGCTGCTTGCCCAAGATTTACCGGAAATGTTGTTCTATATCCATGAATAACATCCTGACCAAAAAGTAAAGGTATTTTTAACCGAGATTGTAGAGCCAGTTTTTGAAAATTTCGAGTTTCTTCTCCTCCTGCCACATTGAGCATAGAACCTACTCTTCCTTGTTTTATTTCCTCTAAAACTGTTGCAGAATTCGAATTCTGAGGACCGGTTGCATATTCAAACCCACTGTATTGAACCAACTGTCCTACTTTTTCATTCAATGTCATTTGAGACAACAATTCGGAAACTTTTTGGTCGATCGTCTTTTGCCCAAATGTATTGATGCTTAGTATGCCCACCAACAATAGAAAACTCGCCTTTTTCATAATGTAACAAAATATAGTTGCTTTTCATTTTCCCAAATGACTACAATCGAAATTAAGGAAAAGTTCTTTATTATCAATTTGGGACAATAAAAATATGTTTTTAAAAAAAATTAACATAATATTAATTAATAATTTATATTTTATACTATTTACGAAAATAAAAATATTTAATTAATTAAAAACAAAAATAAAATAAATTAATTACATTTCTAAAATAGATCCAACACATTCCTCTGTTTCTCTTTCCCTACAATTTATCATTTCATTACTATTTGAAAAACAAATTCTTACATTTTACTCTTTATATATTTTATGTTCAGTATTCGTATTATTACTAATAAGTTTACTATATTTCACTATGCTAAGAAGAAGATTTATAAAATAATTTTACTTTTACTACCATGAAAATCATCGACTCCAAAATTAAACAAACCCTTCAGGAACTTATTGATACAAAAAACTTTGTGCCACACCTCTCTGTGGATTGTACCATATTTGGTTTTCATAATAATATCCTGAAAGTATTACTTTTAAAATATCATGATCTTGATCTTTGGTCACTTCCGGGAGGCTTTGTCTTTAATGAAGAAGACCTTCGAGAGGCAGCAGCGCGAGTTTTATATGAAAGAACACATCTTAAAGACTTATTTTTAAAACAATTCCATACTTTTGGACGAATTGATCGTACCGAAAACAATATACATCAGATTTTATTAAGGAATAAAGGCATAGAAGTACCTAAAGATCATTGGATATTTCAACGTTTCATTACCGTAGCCTATTGTAGTCTTATTGACTTTTCGATTACTCATACTTTTCCTGATTCTTTTAATGAAACTTGTGAATGGTTTGAAGTAAATAACCTTCCGGAAATGGCTTTCGATCATGATAGAATTATTGAAACAGGATTAGAATACCTGAGAATGAATATCAACACAGAAGTGGCAGCCAGTAATTTACTCCCAGAAAAATTTACCATGAAAGATCTTCAATCTCTCTACGAAACCATATTGGGGCAACAATTTAGGAGAAACAACTTTCAGCGTAAAATTTTAAGTTTACATATTCTTGATCGATTGGAGAAACTTTATGACGGTTCTGCCAATAAGGCTCCCTATCTTTATAAATTTAAAAATCATATCCACACTTCGACAAATCGATATCCTATATCTAATGACGAAGAAATTCACAACCTGTAGATTAAATTAATTATACTCTATTGAAATTCAATAATAATCAGTATTTTTAAAAAAAATTTCTCTGAAATACTGAAAAGTATTACTTTTAGCCAAATCAAAAAACATGTCATATTATCCTCTTACAAGTATTCCCGATTATTACGGAATTGATGCGTTACTCAGTGAAGAACACAAACTTATTCGCCAATCCATTAGAGATTGGGTAGAAAGTTTTGTAATGCCACAGATTGATCATGCAGCACAAAATCACACAGATATTCCTGGTTTAATGAAAGAATTGGGGAAAGTTGGAGCTTTGGGGCCTTATATTCCGGTGGAATATGGAGGTTCAGGTTTGGATCAAATTTCTTACGGTCTTATTATGCAAGAACTAGAAAGAGGAGATTCTGCTGTACGTTCTGCTGCTTCTGTACAAAGTTCCTTGGTCATGTTTCCTATCAATGAATACGGTTCTGAAGAACAAAAAAGAAAATATTTACCCAAATTAGCTGCTGGAGAATTCATCGGTTCTTTTGGACTTACTGAGCCTAATCACGGTTCCGATCCAGGATCTATGGAAACCCATTTTAAGGATATGGGAGATCATTATCTCTTGAACGGTGCTAAAATGTGGATAACCAATTCTCCTGTATGCGATATCGCGGTAATTTGGGCCAAAAATGAAGAAGGAAAAGTTCAAGGACTTATCGTTGAAAGAGGAATGGAAGGCTTTACCACACCGGAAACACATAATAAATGGAGTTTAAGAGCATCTAAAACAGGAGAATTAGTATTTAATAATGTTAAGGTTCCTAAAGACAATCTTCTTCCTGGAGTAACTGGTTTAAAAGGACCTCTTTCTTGCTTAAATTCAGCAAGATATGGAATATCATGGGGAGTAATTGGAGCTGCAATTGATTGTTATTGTACTGCTGTTCAATATTCCAAAGAAAGAAAACAATTTGGAAAACCTATTGGATCTTACCAGTTACAACAAAAAAAATTAGCTGAATTTTTAACAGAAATTACTAAGGCTCAATTGTTATGTCTTCAGTTGGGTAATCTTAAAAATGCCCATAAAGCAACTCCTGCTCAAATTTCAATGGCAAAAAGAAATAATGTTAAAATGGCTATTGATATCGCAAGAGAATCCCGACAAATTTTAGGAGGAATGGGAATCATGGGTGAGTTCCCTATGATGAGGCATGCTGCCAATCTAGAATCAGTTATCACGTATGAAGGGACACATGATGTACATTTACTGATTACAGGATTAGATATTACAGGAATCAACGCCTTTTAATAATCAAAATATAAAAACAGAGCATATGATATATGTTCTGTTTTTTTTAATTCACAGTGTAAAGAATTAATATTCTATGAATAGCTATTAATACTATGTGTTTAAGTTATTTATTCAAAACTATTTAACTTAATCAAACCATAAAATATTCATATGAAAAAAATTAAATTCTTATTATTTAGTTTAGCATCTTCTTTTTTCTTTTCCCAACAGGTAGGCGATGTCGTTAATTTTGAGCAAAAATTAGATTTAACGCCTCAAGGAGTTCTTAATTTCATATCAAATAACCTTGGCGAACAAAATGCGCCCAATTTCATAGATTACCTAAGTGCTTTTAATGTAGGCCTAAAAGCCTATAAAATAACTTATTATACCAAGAATGAAAATAACAACTTGGTAAAAGCTACTGGGCTTGTTATGTACCCTAATGTTAATTATAAATTATCTACCGTCGTATCCAATCATGGTACGACAGATAGTCGATACAATGTCCCTTCCAACTTAAAAGGGATCCTATCCGCAGGATTTGTTGTAGAGCTCTCCTATGTTCTAAATGGATATATTCTCATGGCTCCGGATTATGTAGGTATGGGAACAGGAGATGGTGCCCATCCTTATATTCACTACCCTAGTGAAGCTCATGCAACTATTGATTTTGTTACCGCTGCAAATAAAGTTCTATCTCAATTAGGGGTTCAGCGATATGATGAATATTTTTTAGCAGGATATTCACAAGGTGCACATGCTGCAATGGCGACTTTAAAAAAGCTAAATACATCCAATCCAACTCAATTAGCATTTAAGTATGCCTATATGGGAAATGGCCCTTATGACTTTTCAGGAGTTACCTTAGAAAAAGGAGTTCTGGAAAAAGATGTATTTCCATTTTCTTCCTTTATTGCTAACATCGTCAATACCTGCAATAAAACAGGCTATGCAACCTACAATACTGATATCTCCGAGGTTATCTCTGCAGATTATATGGACAAATATAACCATCATGTAATACAGGATAATGGAGGGGTTTTATGGGGCCCTATATTTTGGAGAGAGTTATTCACAAGTAATTTTATTAATGATGTAACCAATAATCAAAATAATAAATTAAGACAATGTCTACGTTCTAACGATGTATATGATTGGCATAACAAAACTCCTATGACCTTAGGACATTCTACAGTGGACCTTATAATACACCCGGACAACACTTCTAAAACCATTGATGTACAAAGGGGATATTATTCTTTTTGGGACCTAGACCGATTCAAGCTTGATTCATTTTATTGGGGGCCTCTTGGACATGTAGGTAGTATAGTGCCTTTTCTTTTAGCATCAAATGCCAAATTTAATATGTTGAGAAGTGGAGGATTCTTCAATCAATGGGCGATGCTAGCCTCTAAGAATATTGAGAAAGCAGCTGCTATCCCTTATGATTATACCTCGCAAATAAAACCTGAACTGCCGGGAATGAAGATTATTGAAATTACAGATTTTAATAAAAACAAAAACGAGAATATGAAAGTACCTCATACTGATTTATCGGCATTAGGAGATGGTATATATCTATTAAAAATACTAGAAAACAATAAGACCAAATTGATCCCTTATATTAAAAATAATCCCCACACCATTCCACAAAACGAAATCATAAAATCTGAAAACAATAATATAATAGAGCTAAAAATAGATAAGCAAGAGCTTTTTACCATATATATTTTTGATCAAAACAAAAAACTCATACAATCTGTTTCCAAAGAAAAATATATAGAAGAAGGAGGAATAAATGTAAATAGTCTTGAAAATAAAAACTATATATTTGAAGTTATCACTCCCTATTATAATCTTCAATTCAATAAGCAAATACACATAGATCACAATATCTATAGCGATAACATTGATGTTTTCACGGAGAATAGTCAGATTTTTATAAAATCTACTGATCGTAAGATTAAAAAAGTTACAGTTTACAATATGCTGGGTAAGTCAATTCAAGACGGAGAATCGAATGAAAGTTTTTATCAATCTAAAAACTTAACTTCTGGAGTGTATATCGTACAAATCCTGCAAACTGATGGGAAAATAATGAATAAAAAAGTTAAAATGCAATAATAACATTTCTCAACAATTCTTATATTTAAAACAGAATGCATCTCATGATTGGGATGCATTCTAATTGGAATAAGTTTTAATATTTTCAATAAACTTTATATCCGGATTCAAAATTTCTTCGATCAAATATTTAATTGAATCCATAGCTTCACTAATGTTACCCTTTTCAAATTGCAAAGACACAACCCCTTTTTTGACCTCTGCAAAACTCCATATTCCTGTTTCTATAGGTAATCCCCAGAATTCAGGTAAACTTTGTACCACATATTGATATATACACAGCTGCAAAGCTTGTTTTCGATCACTATTATGAAAATAATCTACTTTATTTTCTTTATCAATTTTAATATTCAGATTTTTGATTTTAGCTGTTTTATAATCAATAATTCTTAACGTCCCATTAAGGCGATCAATTCTATCTATAAACCCGAAAAAAGAAATTTTATCATGACCTTCAATATAAAAATCCACATTTTCAAACCTTTTTTCAATATCTAAAATTTCTAATTTATTACCTTTTTTAACTAGCTCAAGATCGTAATTTAAAATATTTCCAATGACTTTTTTGGCAATAGCTTTATGGATATAATTCATTCCTTTTTCATAAAACTCAGGTTGATGTTTTAACTTATCTATAGCCCGATCTATATATTGATCTATTACTTCAATTGATTTTTTCAAATCACTCTCTTTTAAAGTCTTACCTATTAAAACTTCATATACTTCTTGAAGTGAATAATGCACCAAGTTTCCATAGTTTTTTATAGAAAGTTCTTCTTCTATTTCGTCCGTTTCAGCGGTATTTAAAATCTTGGATAAGTAGAAATCCACCGGATTATATAAATAGCTCGTAAGATGAGAAGCAGAAACTTTTTCTTTCCATTTTTGAAGACGCTCTAGCACTATAGAGGTTTTTGAAATTTCAATGGGCATAGTAATAATTGGGTCAGAAGTATTTTCAATAATGATGTGTTCAATCTCATGATTACTTTCCATTTCTATTTGGGTAATAAATCGACTCTTTTCACCTGTATTTACTCCGGAACTCAAAGCATTATACAGCAAATGAATATTCGGACTTTCTTGAATTAAGCGATAAAAGTGATAGGCATAAATACTATCATTCTCTAAAAAGGTATGCAGATTAAAGAATTTTCGAATATCAAAAGGGATATATGTATTTTGAGAATTACCTAATGGAAGCTTTCCTTCATTAACAGAAAGCATAATAATATTTTCAAAATTTAAAAGACGAGTTTCCAAAAGCCCCATAACTTGTAACCCACGCAAAGGCTCTCCTTGAAAATCAATACTTTCAGAAGAAACACATTGGTTAATCAAGATTTCCAATGTATCCATCTTAATCTCAAAGCTATAAGGCGATAATTGATTTTTTATTATTCTGAATGCACTTTCAAAATAAGAAACATTCTCATATTGAATATCATCAATTTCTAACCATTTTACTTTCTGACAAAACTCAATAAGTAAATCAAGATATTCATGGGTTGAGTTAGCTTTTTTAAGTAAATTAAAATAGGATAAATCCCCCAATAATTCCTGCAATAGTTTTCTAGAGATATAAACCATATTTCCCTCTTCTATTCTTGCTTTAAAATCATTAATAATCCTCTCATTATCAATAGATTTCGGAAGTTCTTCTAAGATAGGAAATAGATCTCTATAGTAATAGGAATATTTATTTTTTTCTAACTGTTTCTGAAGATAAAAAAGCCTCTTTATAGCATTGGAAAACGAGAGGTTTTTTAGGGGAAATCCCATCGTAATGTTTAAATTACGAACAACTTGCATAGCATCCAAGGTTGCCGGTAAAAGGTTTTCATCCATTAAAACAACCGCTGTGGTAGAAAAACTTTGGTCATCTATTTCTTTAAAAATTTCCGGTAATATTTTAGTTTGTGTAATATTCCCCGAAACCTCATAAACCTTTATTCTTTTAGGTTGATTAAAATCATCTTCTATCCATTCAAAAAACCTACTTTCATTAAACTCTTTCCATGTTTTATGATTTCTTAAAAACTTTCCTGCTTCTTGCCTCTCATCATCAAAATAGTAATGATCAATTTGAAAAAAACATTGGGCCTTATCCCATTGTAAAAGAGATCGTACAAGCTTCTCTTCAAGAGGTGTGAATGCATTGAATCCACAGAAAACAAATTTTTCCGGCGTATTTTCAGCAAAAACATCCACCTTATTTTTTGCTATTTCATGAATCATTCCCGATGTAGCCCAATTCTTTTCCTGCAATCTACTTTTGAGAGAAGGTAGGAAAACGTTCATATTCTTCCAAAAATTAAGAAACTTTTTCCTAGGAACATCATCGTCTTCTCCTAAGTCTTGAGCCCATTCTTTGATCCTTTCTTCATCAAACATGTACTGCAAAACTTCTTGATCACTTTCCGAAAACTTGAGAATATCATCCCAATCTTTTTGTAAAGTAGGAAACCATTTCAAAAATTCGGCAAAATCATCATTGGGAATAAGATTCAGACTTTTATACACCTCAAAAGAAAATAGCCATAGAGCAATTCCCTGAATATGTTGTTGATCTGCAATGGTATTTATTAATTCTTCAATGGTAAAAAAATTAGGCAAAAATCCTGAATAATTATTTTCTTCTAATATTTTCTTAATAAAAACGATAGGACGTTTTCCTGGCAAAATAATATTTATCCCAGATAAATCTGAGTTTTGTGCCAATAATTCGGAGATAACTTTATTTAAAAATTTCAAGAGATGCTATAGTTTTTAAATTTTTCTAGTTCTTCAGCCACTATACGATTATACTCTGCTTGCTTTTCTTCATTCGTCCCATTTTTGGTCTCCTTATCGTAAGAATGTTGGAAGTTTCGATATTCCTTAGTGATTCGGTTGTAAATTTCTTGAAAATATTTATCAAAATCAGCATTAGTTAATATTTTTTCCGAAACTTCTTTACGTAATTTTCTGGCAAAAATTTCTGCTATGTCAAAATGCTTTTGTTCGTGCCCTAAAACATAGTTATTAATTCGCTTTACATCTTTCCACGATTTATCCTCATCAAAGATTGTTTCTATTTTAACTTCGATTTGAGACATAGGGTTTGAAGATTTCACATACGAATACACCCATCCACAATGAGTATATGCTACAATATTTTGTCCTTTTTGAGTGTTGATTTTGCTTTTAAAATTAGCCCAACTAAGAGCATTCCCTTCTTTCCAAAGAATTTTCTGACTATATACATTTTGATAAAGCAGAAGAAATGTTATTAAAGTATATTTCATTTATTCTACTACTATTGTTTTAACAATCCATTGATCATCTCCATTCCAGAATGAAAAACTATAAGTCCCTTTATGTTGCGGGCTAAAATTAATTTGATTAACACCTACATATGTATTTTGCGTACAGGGGCCATTTCTAAAATACCTATAGGCAGTTATTCGACGAGAAGAATGATCTTCATATATATAATCATACCCATAAAAGCCCTCACAACGAGACGGGTAGGTTGAATAAGTTCGTATACTTTGTAGTGCAAATACCTCCATGGTATCATTTACAATATTTACACTATCTATTTTTATTCTATCAATAGATTGTATGACTGAGTAATCTTCATTATCATTACATGATGAAACAAATAATCCTAATACGGTTATGGAACACCCTATGATGATATTTTTTTGCATAACACTATATAATTTGATTATTTATTCAAAAATAAGCAAAAATTACCATCTATATCATTTAAATTAAGAATTAAAATTACCTTTTGATAAATAAACCACCTTTTTAGTTTCAAAAAAAGCTTCATCAAAATAATTTTTAAGATTAAAAATTTCACATTTAATTCCTGCAAGCTCTTCCGCAAGCTCACCTCCTTTTAAATATAAAATTCCATTATGCTTGAGATTAAACTGTTCTTTCTCAAATTTACCTTTCAACCATCTTAAAAATTCCGGCATTTGTGTTACCGCTCGACTTACCACAAAATGAAATTTTTCTTTTAATTTTTCGGCTCTACCATGAATGGCCGTTACATTCTGCAATCCAACTCCTTCCGACACAGCTTTGACTACACTAATCTTTTTTCCTATAGAATCAATCAATGTAAATTCTACCTCCGGAAATAATATAGCCAAAGGAATTCCCGGAAAACCTCCTCCCGTTCCAATATCCAGAACCTTTGTTCCAGGAGCGAATTTCATTATTTTTGCAATTCCTAGTGAATGAAGAATGTGCTTCTCATATAACGATTCCATATCTTTCCTCGAAACTACGTTTATTTTCTCATTCCACTCATTATAAAGCTCTTCCAACTTTGTAAATTGTGCAATCTGATTTTCTGTAAGATCCGGAAAGTATTTTAATAGTAACGATATAGACATTATGAAATATTATAATTCGCAAAAATAAGTTTTTATTAGTCTTATTCAAACTTTTGTTTTTATATAAAATCACTTTTATAGTATATTAGCACGAATGGGAATATGATAGATCATAAGTTTTTACAATTTCTTTATTATTCGGATATTCTTTCATAATCTGGTTATATCCCATTTTCAGCAAACTACTATGAGTCTTAAATAATAAACTGAAAATTTCATTCTTGATTGCAAAAATCTCTCTATTATAAGATCATTTTATTTCACGACAAAACATTTTATATTATATATTTGTCAAAATTCAAAAAAATTATATGAACAAACTTTCAGATAGAGTAAAAGGACTTGGTTACTCCCAAACATTTGTAATGTCTAATAAAGCAAGAGAGATGAAAGCTAACGGGATAGATGTTATCAGCTTAACCCTTGGTGAACCAGATTTTGATGTACCCGATAATATAAAACAAGCAGCCTTTGAGGCCATCAATCAAAATTACAGCCACTACTCTCCTGTTCCTGGTTTTCTTGAACTTCGTGAGGCTATTTCTTATAAACTGAAAAGAGATAATAACTTAGATTATAAACCGTCGCAAATTTGTGTTTCTAATGGTGCAAAACAAGCCATTTTAAACGTGTTAGCCTCTATTATTAATGATGGTGATGAAGTTCTTTTACCGGCTCCGTATTGGGTAAGTTATGATGAAATGGTAAAAATGATGGGTGGTACTTCTGTGATGCTTACAACATCGTATGTTACAGACTTTAAAATAACAGCAGAGCAACTGGATGAAGCCATTAATGAAAAGACTAAAGCCATTCTTTTTAGCTCGCCATGTAATCCTTCAGGCGGGTATTATACGTACGATGAATTAGAATCTTTGGCAAAAGTCATTGCAAAATATCCTCATGTAACGGTAATTTCTGATGAAATATACGAGTTCATCAACTATGAAACAAAAACGACTTCTATTGCTCAATTTCCGGAAATATATGAACAAACAGCTGTTATTAATGGAATGTCTAAAGCATTTGCAATGACCGGTTGGAGAATTGGCTATTCAGCTTGTCCGGAGTGGCTAGCAAAAGCTTGTGAAAAAATACAAGGACAAATGACAAGCGGAGCCAATACTATGGCACAGAGAGCTTCTATTACAGCATTGAAGACAGATCCTTCTGAATACAAATATATGATCGATGCCTTCAAAAAAAGAAGAGATCTCGTATATGATCTCATAAAAGAGATTCCCGGATTTAAAGTTGTTTTACCTAAAGCTGCTTTTTATTTCTTTCCTGATATTTCTTATTATATTGGAAAAACTCTCCATGGGACTGAAATCAAAAACTCTGATGATTTTGCTATGTATATTTTAGAGAATGCCCATGTTGGTTGTGTCGGAGGTGTATCTTTTGGAAGCCCTGAATGTATCAGGTTTTCATATGCTACTTCTGAAGAGGATCTAAGAGAAGCTATGAAAAGAATTAAAACGTTATTAGCTCCTTTTAGCTAGGTTGAACCTTACTATAGGCTGCTGGTAGCTCATATTTTTTTAAATAATCCCTTGTATTATGAAATTTTACCATGAGGCAAAGACAAAAAAAATCAATTTAAATATTAAATTAACTTATAATAAAAACATAAAATATCATTAATTAGTTTTTATTTTTCACAAAAAACAATCATAGATTTTATTTATAGCGATCAGTCCAAATGATAGATGAAATAGCTTTATCTTTGCTGCGAAATTTAATATTAAAATAGAAAAATTATGTCTTTAGTAGGAAAAAAATTTCCAAATGTAACGATAGACGCAATGTCTGAAATGGGTGATGATCTTAGAATCAATATCTTTGAAGAAGCAACAACCAATCAACAAAAAGTTCTTTTGTTCTGGTATCCAAAAGATTTCACTTTTGTTTGCCCAACTGAGCTTCATGCTTTTCAGGAAGCTTTAGGAGAATTTGAAAAAAGAAATACAAAAGTAATCGGTGCTTCTTGTGATACTAATGAAGTTCATTTTGCTTGGTTAAATACATCAAAAGATAATGGTGGAATTGAAGGAGTTACTTATCCACTTTTAGCTGATACACACAGACAGTTGGCTAATTTATTAGGAATTGTAGATCAAGATTTCGAATATGATAATGAAGGGAATGAGATTTTCTCAGGTTCTAATGTAACTTATAGAGCAACTTATTTAGTGGATGAAACTGGAAAAATCTTCCATGAATCTGTCAATGATATGCCTCTTGGAAGAAATGTAAAAGAATACATAAGACTTATTGATGCGTATACTCACGTTCAAAAACATGGTGAAGTTTGTCCTGCCAATTGGGAAGAAGGAAAAGAAGCAATGAAAGCGGATAGAAATTCTACTGCAGAATATTTAGCAAAAAACTAATCAAAAATTAATCTAACAATGTAGCAATATATCATTGTGGCAATTTTAAATTTATTTTTCAATTGTTGTAAGATTAAATTATTTACTATTGCTACATTGTTATTTTTACAATAAAAGAAACAACAATGTATACAGAATTAACAGAAGATACTTTACAAAATATTGTAAATGAAAATGAAAAGGTAATGGTTCAGTATGGAGCAACATGGTGTGGAAACTGTAGAATTATGAAGCCTAAGTTCAAAAAGCTAGCATCTGAAAATGAAGAAATACCATTTCTTTATATAGATGCAGAAAAACTTCCTGAAAGTAGAAAGTTAGCAAAAGTGGACAATCTACCTACTTTTGCTCTATTCCAAAATGGAGAATTGGTCAATCAAGTTCAAACAAATCAAGCAGAAAGTTTAATCAATTTATTTAACGAATTGCAATAATGAAATTACCCTTAATAAGACAGTTTTATCAAAATCAAACTCCTGAAAATCTTGAAAAAACATTAGAAGTTTTAGAAAGTTTTTGTGAGTTCAGAGGAACAACTGATGAAGATTTAAATGTTGCAGGAGAATTAATCACAAATATATGTGGAGCCTTAGAAGTTCATTCTAATGTTCAAAACGGAATGAGTGAAAAAGATGCGCTAAACTCTTTTGCACAAAAAGTATTAGGTTCAATCGATAAATAAATTGAATTGAGATCATAATAAAATTGATAAGAATTCCTATTCTTACAAAAAAATCCCGATGAAAATAACATCAGGATTTTTTGGATTATAAAATTCTTAACTCTTATGCTTAATTAACAGTTTAAATGTAAGATTAAAACACTAATCCCTTTAAAATTCATTCGCTGAATTCAGGCTTTACCCCCAGAATTTTACCACTATCTTCAAAAACAACCGTCAAAATATCTCGAGGAGGAATATTTTTATCATTTTCATATCGATATTGAATTGTTGGATATTTTGCTCCATCTGCTAAGGATTGGTATCCTGATTTAAAAATAACCCTATTTTTATCAAAACTTATCCCACCAGAGAGTTTTTGAATTACATTATCCGTGACTATCTCCTTTACCTTATCAGAAATTAATGTATTAATCATTTGCTGATCAGAAGATTTCAACGCTTCTACAAATTTTAAAAATGCGGCATTGTAAAATCCTTTCTGACTTTCATTTAATTCCGATAACAGTTCGGTTTTACTTTTTCTTATTTCAGTATTCACTCCTTGTGGCCAATATAAATGCGATACCAAAACGCAAAAAACTAGAAATGTTTTTTTCATAAGCTAATTGAGTTAATTAAGTTACAAATAATTAGACAATTTCCAAAAATCTCATCGTATCGACATTGTCAGCATAGGTATCCAAACTAGGATTTTGTGCTTCTCCAAAAGGTATTGAACCTATTCCTAACTCATTTTTAGCAACGATACATTGAATATTCTCTTCATTTTCTTTTATAAAAGCTGTTACAGACTCCAAAGATGAATATCTACTAAAGTTTATCACAGAAAGAGGGCTAAATAATTTATCATCTTCTTTCAACATTACAAAATTATTATCCCAAAACTTTTCTTGATTTAAAAGATAAACAGCTCTATTATAATCATAATTATTGGCATATTTATGATGATTGATAATATCTTTAAAGTCTAAAAAGTTTTCAAACAATCTATCAATGGTAAAACTTTCGGGAATAAAAATTCTCGTTACATTTCTACAACCTAGCCCAAAATATTGAAAAATATCTTTTGCTAATAACTGCAATTCTTCGTCGGTTTCATCTCCTTTTAAAACAGCAATCGAAGTTCTATTTTTTCGAATAATACTTAAGTAGTCTTTAAAATAATATTCTAGATATCTTGCCGTATTGTTACTGCCTGTTGCAATGACCGCATCAAAATTCTTCAATTTTTCTACGAATTCATATCGCACCTGATTTCCTGAAAACTCATTCCACTTATGCAATAAATGAGGAATAAGGTATCTATCTTTTGAAGATAGCTTGATCAATGCTGTATGATTGCTTAAAATAGTAGATATGATATCATGAAAACCCACCAAAGGAATATTCCCGGCTAAGATCAATCCTACCCTTTTAGATATAGTAGAGATGGAATAATTCTTAAGCCAATGATCTATATTTTCCCCTGTAAGTAAATCTGCCCATTGTTTAAGTGCTATTTTTTGATTATTAACTGTGAACCAAGGATTTTCGATTTCAGATTTTTTCAATAGCTTTTCAAATTCTAAATCATTTTCACTATGATTTTCAGTTTTTTCTATTAATTTTTTTCTTATATAATCACTTAAAGCGATAAGCCCTAAAACTTGTTTTTCAATATTCATAACTGCATTTAAATTGAGGAATATTTTGTAATTTTGTGCAAATTTAAAAAAAATTAGCAATGGCTATTAAAATAACTGATGAATGTATTAATTGCGGTGCCTGTGAACCAGAATGCCCTAATAATGCAATATATGAAGGAGCTGTAGACTGGAAAGCTTCAGAAGGTACAGAACTGAAAGGTACAGTAACATTACCCTCAGGGCTTACAGTAGACGCAGACTCACCACAAGAGCCTGTAAGTGATGATGTTTATTTCATTGTAACAGATAAATGTACCGAATGTAAAGGATTCCATGAAGAACCACAATGTGCAGCTGTTTGCCCGGTAGATTGCTGCGTACCAGATGAAGACCACGTAGAGTCCGAAGAAGCCTTGCTTAATAAAAAAGCCTTCTTACACGGTGAATAAGAACACCGTCTCATAAATTATGGGACGGTTTTTTTAACTACAAATCCGAAGAATCCAATATCAAACTAAAAACGAAATCGTAAGTGGACATCCATTTGCAAAACCAAAAAATAAAAATATGAACAAAAAGCACAACTTTAGCGCGGGCCCATGTATCTTACCTCAAGAAGTATTTGAAAAATCGGCACAAGCCATTTTAAATTTTAATGGGATTGGATTATCTATTCTTGAAATTTCTCATAGAAGTAAGGATTTTGTAGCAGTAATGGATGAAGCGCGTGCCATAGTAAAAAGATTAATGAATCTTGGAGAGGATTATGAAGTTTTATACTTAGGAGGGGGTGCCAGCCTTCAGTTTGCCATGGTCCCTTATAATTTAATGAAAATCGGAGGAAAAGCTGCCTACGTAGATACGGGGACTTGGGCTGCAGGAGCTATTAAAGAAGCTAAAAAATTAGGAAATGTAGATGTAGTAGGATCTTCTAAAGAAAAAAATTACTCTTTCATTCCAAAAAACTATACAGTAGGTTCAGAATACGATTATTTCCATTGTACATCCAATAATACAATTTATGGTACTCAAATGAAATCATTTCCTGAAGTAAATACTTTAATGGTTTGTGATATGAGTTCTGATATTTTTTCCAAACAAGTAGATTTTTCAAAGTTTGATCTCATCTACGCAGGAGCTCAAAAAAATATGGGGCCTGCAGGGGTGACTTTAGTAGTCATAAAAAAAGAAATTCTTGGAAAAACAGGAAGAGAAAATATGCTATCTATGTTGGATTATTCTCAACACATCGCAAAAGAATCGATGTATAATACACCTCCCGTTTTCCCTGTATATGCATCATTATTAACGTTACAACATCTAGAAAATAACGGAGGTATTGCCGCTGCCGAGATTAGAAACAATGCAAAAGCAACACTTTTATATGATGAAATTGATCATAATCCTTTATTCGAAACATTTTGTGAAAAAGAAGATCGTTCTTTAATGAATGTCTCTTTCAAATTACTAGATGAAAATAAAAAAGAAGCCTTTGATAATGCTTGGAAAGCAGCAGGCATAAGTGGACTTAATGGCCACAGAAGCTTAGGAGGATACCGAGCAAGCTTATATAATGCCTTACCTTTAGAAAGTGTGCAAGTTTTAGTTGATGTCATGAAATCAATAAAATAATCAAAAGATAATTAATTAAATATTTACACCAATTATTTAAATTTCGTTAATTTGCACCCCGGTTTATTTTAATACTAAAATATCAACTCAAATAAGAAGACATGAAAGTTTTAGCTAACGACGGCATTTCAAAAGCAGGAGAACAAGCATTAAAAAATGCAGGAATTGAGGTTTTAGAGAATAGAGTGGCTCAGAACCATGTTATTGACTTTATCAATGAAAATAATGTAGATGTCCTACTCGTAAGAAGTGCAACGAAAGTGAAGCAAGATATTATCGATGCTTGCCCAAGCCTGAAGATCATTGGTCGAGGCGGAATTGGCATGGATAATATTGATGTTGAATATGCTAAAAATAAAGGCATTAAAGTGATCAATACTCCTACTGCTTCTTCAAAATCTGTTGCTGAGCTTGTTTTTGGACATTTCTTGTCGTTGGCAAGATTCCTTCATGAATCCAATAGGCTTATGCCTTTAGAAGGTGAAACTCACTTCAATGCCATGAAAAAATCTTTTAACAATGCCTACGAACTTTCAGGAAAGACCTTAGGAGTTATTGGTTTTGGAAGCATTGGTCAGGAAGTCGTGAAAATAGGGATTTCCTTGGGAATGAAAGTAAAAGTTCTCACCAGAAAACCCAAAACAGAAACCATTACTATTAACTTTTTTGATGGACAATCTGTAAATTTTAATATTACTTCTACCAATGATATGGATGCATTTCTTAAAGATTCAGATTTCATCAGTATCAATACGCCAAAAACAAATGAATACATTATAGATACCCCTCAGTTTGAAAAAATGAAAAATGGCGTCTATATTGTGAATACAGCAAGAGGGGGTGTTATGAATGAGGTTGCTCTCATTGACTTTATTGAATCAGAAAAAGTAGCAGGAGCGGCATTGGATGTTTTCGAAAATGAACCCAGTCCCGAACTACCGTTATTAATGAATCCGGCATTATCACTCTCACCACATGTCGGGGGGAACACAATTGACGCACAAGAGAAAATTGGTGTTGAACTCGCAGAACAAATTATTAAGCTACAAAAAGAAACTATACAATAAAATATGCCTGTTTTTAAACCTTTCCGTGGAATAAGACCTCATAAAGACTTTGAAAGCACTTTTCCAACTCATCCTATAGATAACTTCACGCAAGAAGAAATCGCGGAAAAAGCGCAAGTAGAAAATACTTACATTCACATGATAAAACCTTATGTGGTAAGTAAATCTAAAGATGTGGATAGAAACCTGAGAAAGATTCGTTCAACCTTTGAAGATCTTTTGGAGGACAAAAAACTTGTTCAGGATAATTCAGCCTACTATCTTTACGAGCAGATATATCCCAATAAACAAATATTTAGAGGGTTACTGGGTCTTGCCAGTATTGAAGATTTTTGGAATGGAAAAATTAAAAGACATGAAAGTACAATTCCTCAAAAGAAAGAGAAATTAGCCCATTATCTGGAAAAAGTAAATATTCAGGCAGAACCTGTTTTACTTACGTATCCTGCTAATTCCAAAATCGAATTGTTAATGAATCATGAGGAAAAAAATGTTCCTATTTTTAACCATGTAGATACCAAAGGAATTCGTCATAAAATATGGAGAATTGACAATCGTCTTAAACTACAACAATTTAAAGAGGTTATTGATCAGATCGATTCTTTTTACATAGCAGACGGACACCATAGAATAGGTTCCACCGCTCTCAATGCAAAACATCAAAAAGACAAAAATAAAAGACACAATGGTACGGAACTCTATAATTTTGTATATAGTTTTATCGTTTCCAATCAATCCATAAAAATTCATGATTATAATAGAATATTGAGTGATCTTAATGGATTGTCCAATGAAGAGTTTTTGAAAGAACTAGAACAATATTTTTTAATTCATGAAAAAGGTGAAGCTGCTTACTACCCTTCTCAAAAGTTTCACATTTCTATGTATTTGGGAGGAAAATTCTACTCTTTACATGTAAAACATGACCTTCGTTCACCGGAAATGTCTTTGGATAACCTAGATCATCACCTCATAGATAAATATATTTTTAAAGATATTTTTAAAATTGAGGATTCGGATAGTTCAGAAAAAATAATGTATGTAAAAGGCACTTCAAATATTGAAGGAATTAACATTTTAAAAGAGAAAATTGACTCCGGAGAAGGGCAAGTTGGATTCGGAATCTATCCTGTCAGCTTTAATGATATGATCAAAATTTCAGATCTTAAATTAAGTATGCCTCCAAAATGTACATTTATTGAGCCTAAATTGGTGACAGCCTTGTTAATGTATGATATGAAACCTTAATTATTTCTATTTTTTCCCTATTTTTATCTCGGAAAAAGATAGGCCAGTAAAAAATGAAAAAAATATTCATTATAATTCCACTCTTTTTGAGTGGATTTTTATTTTCTCAAAAAAAACCACAGAAAAAAACTGTCAAAAAGGTAACTACTGTTAAATTCAATTATCCTGACGAGTTTAAAAAAATATCCAATGAAGTTTTAGTGAATGGTAAAGCATATAATAATCTCGCAGAACTGACTAAACAAATTGGACCTCGCTTCAGTGCTACTGCAGGCTATAGCAAAGCAACAGAATGGGCCGAACAAAAATTAAAAGAGGCTGGTGCCGAAAATATTTGGAAACAAGATGTAAAAGTTCCCATATGGATCAGAGGACAAGAATCTCTACAAATTAAAACCGCAAATGGAGATTGGAAGAGCATTAATATGCTATCTTTTGGAAACTCCGAAGGTACTCAGGGAAAAGATCTTGTTGCAGATTTACTATTTGTGAATGATATTCCTGAGCTCAACGCTTTGACCTCTGCTCAGGTAAAAGATAAGATTATTTTTGTCAATTCACCCATTGATCAAAAAATCGTAAATACGGTGGATTCTTATCTCATTTCCGCAAAATCAAAATTATTATCTGCTTCTGTCATCGGAAAAAAAGGAGCAAAAGGTTTAATTGTAAGATCATTAACAACAGCCTATAATGATACCCCTCATGCCAAAATGGTCTACTATGAAGCCGATGATAAAGTAAGGATTCCTGCTGCAACTATCAGTGTAAAGGCAGCAGATGAACTTGAAAAACTCCTAAAGAAAGAAAAGGTAAAAGCAAAGCTCAATATGTGTGCCCAATTTACAGGAGAAGCAATCAATCAAAATGTCATTGGTGAAATTCCGGGAAAAAAAGACGCTAAAGTGATCGTCCTAGGAGCACAATTAGATTCCTGGGATTTTGCAGAAGGAGCTCATGATGATGGCTCGGGAGTAGTACAATGTATTGAAGTTTTACGAACATTAAAAGCATTAGGGTATGAAAACAACCATACCATAAGAGTGGTTTTATATGCGAATAGTGAAAATGGAGGCCAAGGAAGAGAAATGTATGCAGCCTATGTTAAAAAGAAAGAGGAGAAACACATTTTTGCCTTAGGAACAGATTCGGGGGGATATTCTCCAAGAGGATTTTCCTTAGATATGGCACCGCAAAGAAGAAGATTAATTTTTGAATGGAAAAACTATTTTCTTCCTTACGGCATTTATGATTTTGATCAAACTTATGCTATCCAAGATATTGCTCCATTAAAGAAACTAGATATCCCCTTAGCTGAACTAGTTGTTGATACTCAACGATATTTTGATTATCATCATTCTGTAGATGATACTTTTGATAAGGTTAATAAACGAGAACTTTTACTCGGTGCTGTGGCTATGACACAAATGATTCTTATGATTGATAAAAATTGGTAATATGAAAAAATTAATATGTACATCATTATTACTTCTGAGTTTTTCTGCATTTGGACAAACAAAAGAAGACTCTATTCAATTCAATAAGATTTCAACAGAAATATTAAATAATGGAAAAGGATATATTGAATTAAAAGACTTAACCCAAAATATAGGCCATCGTTTAAGTGGTTCTGAAAGCTACGAAAAGGCCGTAAAATGGGCCGAAAATAAACTTAAGAATGCTGGAGCTGATAAGGTATGGCTTCAAGAGGTTATGGTTCCTGTTTGGACTAGAGGAAAAGAATCATTGAAAATAAAAGTTCGTGACGGAAAATGGCTGAACTTAAAAATGCTTTCTTTGGGAAATTCAGAAGGCACCGGAGGTAAAGATATTTCCGGCGAGATTATTATGGTAAAATCCATGGAGGAATATGATAAGCTTCTACCTGAGCAAGTGAAGGATAAAATCCTATTCTTCAATTACCCATTTAAACAATCCTTCATAGAAACATTTAAAGGATATAGTGATGCGGCAAAATATAGAGTGAATGCAGCTGCTTTAACTGCAAAAAAAGGAGGAAAATTTGCTATTATCCGTTCTCTTTCCTCTGCATTTGATGATGTCCCTCACACAGGTGCTATGTATTATGAAGATGGAGGTCCTCAAATCCCTGCCGTTGCTATCGGAAACACAACAGCTGATGAGCTTGCTAATTCTCTAAAAAACAACCCAGTATTAGCAAAACTTAATTCCAACTGTGGTATGAAAGGAGAAAAACGCTCTTATTCTGTTATTGGGGAAATTACAGGTAAAAAAGATAAAAGTGTGATTGTAGTGGGAGGACATCTAGATTCCTGGGATGTAGGTGAAGGAGCTCATGATGATGGAGCCGGAATTGTTCAAAGTATAGAAGTTTTAAGAACTTTTAAAAACCTAGGAATCCAAAATAACCACACCATAAGAGTTGTTTGCTTTGCCAATGAAGAGAATGGTGTAAGAGGTGGTGTTCAATATGGTAAAGTAGCCAAAGAAAATAACGAAAAACATATTTTTGCCATAGAATCTGATGCCGGAGGATTTACACCTAGAGGAATCGCTTTACAAATGGATAATGAAAAAATAAACCAGATCAAAACTTGGGCTGAGTTATTCTTTCCTTATGGAGTCTATAATTTTGAGGGGAGATATTCCGGAACTGACCTCTACCCTCTTCATGATATGGGTGTTCCTACAGCAGAACTTGTCCCTGATTCACAAAGATATTTTGATATTCATCATACAGAAGAAGATACTTTTGAAAAGGTAAATCGACGAGAGCTTCTTTTAGGAGCAACAACAATGACTCAGATTATTTATATGATTGATAAATATTGGTAGTACAATTAAAAACCTTTGAATTGTCAAAGGTTTTCTTATTTTAACGTTTTCAGAAAAAATGTATCATTTGAATATATGGATTTTATAGAAATCACTTAAGCTTTTTATTTAAATCAATCCATCGTTGTTCTTTGTACAATATTCCAAAAGCAGTTTCGTCATGCAATTGTGGTTTCGTTAAAAATCCTCTAAGAAATAATAGGTCTAAAAAATCTAACGCTATACTTTTATATTTTTCATCACTATTTACAGCAGCAATTTTAGCAAATAAGACTGCTGCTTCAAAGTTATCCGTATTACTCATACCACTTAAGAAAGTAGAAGCGGTATTGTAATAATCATATGTTTTTTGAAACTCCTCTTTTTTATAAAAATACTTTGCACTATCCATTAGCTTTTGAACATCTGCTTGGTAAATAGCGTCTTTTTGTTCGGATTGCTGAGCATTGAGTTCTTTATAAGAAAACCCATAAGTCAAAGAATAAATACTTAGAGGTTGTAAGCCTATTTGTTTTCTTCGTTCATCGGCCAAATGTTCTTTTACAATAGGCCTGAAGCCAGAAGCTTCCCCATTATTTGTCCACATTACTTGTGTCCCATATAATTGTTTATAGTTCAGATTGCATTGGACTCTATCGTAGAGAAAGGCATAGTTTTCCCCATTCAATTCTGGAGTTCCCTTTAGTTTCTCCATATCTTCTAATACGGCTTTTTGAAACAATACATCCTGATCCGCATGTTGAACAATAAGCCATAGATTATTTTGTCCATCCTTTCCTATCTGAGATATTGTAGGCCAGCCATATTTTCTAATTATTTCTTTTGCTTTAATTAAATTATTTAAATCTGAAGTATGGATCTGTTCATCAATGACCTTCCGTAAACTATCATTTATATTTTGTACTTTTTTATATCGAAGTTTCTGGTCATTTAGCGTCATTAAATTGATTTCCTTTCTTAAAGCAGGTAGTTGTAAAGTTTGAGCATATTGCTTTTCTTTAATAAAGGCTTGTTCATGTATGGCCTTCCACTTATCAGGAAATGTATTTCTTAAGTAATCAAAGTAGGGATCAAACGATAACCAGTCGGCCTCTGTCCAACCGTATGATAATGAAAATTGTAAATATTGAAATGCTTTATCCGCATTTTTGTCTAACGAATACATACCCGCTGCTTTATAAGCTGCCAAATAATCCGGTTGCTGCATTTGAAATGCTTTTTCATAAAGAGTAATAGCACTTTTATAATTTTCCTGCAAATGAAATAAACTGGCTTTTGCTATTAAATTTTGATAGGTATTATCCGATTGTGCACTTAAAGTAAAGTGAATACAGCAGCTAAAGAAAATTATAATTGATTTCATAGCAGTGTTCTTTTTCAGATTATTAAGTTATAAAAAGTACCATATGAAAAGTGAATTGCTACTAAACAGATTATATTTCAACCTTGCATGAGTACTCAATTTCTACCTACCAGACAGCAGTTCCAGGTTTTGCCTCGAAAATTACTTCAAGTCTTTCCAAAGCATTATTATAATCAGTTTCGTTTTTTATAAGTTTTAATTTCATCTTTTAAATTTTATTGCTACAAGGAATTTCAACGCTCCTACTTAGTGAAATTACTATGGATTCGATTCAGCCACTCAAATATTATTCTAATTACTCAAATGCTCCATAACCTGTATGATCTCTACCACATAGTTGAGTTCAATGTTCAGCATATTATTTCCTATACATTTCACTTCAACTCCCTCTTCCACTTCATTATATTGTAATATAAGTTTCGAATTTTCAATTTCCCAATAATATTCATTCCCGCTTATTTTATAAAGTGGATTTGTGTAGGGTGTTTTTTTGTAAGAAGGACTTTCCCAAATCTGTTTTGAGATGCTTATTAATATTCCAATTATTTTATCAGTATCAGCATTGGTGAGTAAACAACAATCACCATTTTCGTAGTCCAATTGTAGCGAAACACAATCTTCATTTTTTTGAATGATTATATTTCCTTTCTTAACAAACCAATTATAAACCTGATTTTCCATTTATATATTTTGAGGGCTCCACATTTTTAAGAATTTGAACTTTTTAGGATATTCTTCTCTAGGGCAAAATGCTAAACTTACTTCTTTATGATCAAGCGAAGATTCTGTCAGTACAATGAAATCAACTTCTTTTTTTAATTCTTCAAACTCATTATCATTGACTATACAAACTACTTTTTTAAAAATTCCATTCATCCATTGGATCATATCTTTATTGTTTTCGTACTTTTTGTAACAAGCCAATGAAGCGTGTGCAGTTATTACAGGAACTAATTTGTCCGGGATATTATCTTTTACAAGGATATACATCTTCATACCACATCCCTTAATCAATTAATCTTTTTTTCTTCTAATTCTCGCTTTAAAGTAGCAATCCGTTCATCTTTACCGTTATGATGCCAGCCCGGAGCATTGAATATATACCCCAATTTTGCTTTCCATGTCGGTGCATTTCGGATATCCTTTATCATATTTCCAAACTCATCAAAGACGATATGAAAAACATTATAAGTATGAATGTTATGATAGATTCCATAGTCCGTCGTTTTCTTTTCTTCCGCTTTATATGTGCCGAAAAGATGATCCCAAATCATCAAAATACCCCCATAGTTGTTATCTAAATCCTCAACTTTTCGAGAATGATGCACACGGTGGTTGGATGGTGAATTGAATACTTTATCGAACCACCCTAATTTTCCAATAGCATTGGTATGCGGCCAAAATTGAAAAATCAAATTAAATTGATGCATCATAGCAATCATAATAGGATGAAAGCCAATAATGATAAAAGGGATATACCAAATATCGCGATATATGATTTCAAACCATCCTTGACGCAATGCGATAGCAAGACTCAAATGAGTAGCAGAATGATGATTCACATGACCTGTCCAAAATAATCTGATTTTATGACTCAACCGATGATGCCAATAAAATCCGAAATCCTGCACAATTAATACCAACACCCAAAGCCACCAATGATCCAAATGCCATTTTAAAGTGAAAAAATCATTGAAATTTTTGATACCAAAAATATCTGTAAGTCTAAAATGATTGTAAATCCAAAAAAAATACGATAACGAAATAGCTTTCATCCCAAAGTCCAGCATTACCGCCCCTATTCCCAATCCGATACTTGATACATTATCTTTGATGAGTCTTTTTGTGAATATTTTTTGAGGAATTTGATACAAAAATATTTCGCCTAATATCAACAAGATAAATCCGGGAATAAAATAAGTAACCGGATCGGTAAAATCCAATGGACTGAATAGCCCAATACTATGAAAAAAATCGGTTATCTTTTCTTTCATAAGTCTCATTTTTATTGAATATTTCCGTTTTCTTCTCAAGATTAACCACACCCAATACCAACATCAATTGTGCAAAAACGTAGGTAATCATGACAATTAACTCTTTACCGATTGTATTTTGTACGAACATATTAATGGCTAATACAGAATCTGATACTACAAACAAAATAGCTCCTATAAGCAATAATAATGACCGAGTGGTGATACTACAATATAACATGGTAGCAATAGTAATTCCGTACACGATAACAGGTATTCTCATTTCGTTTAAGTACGGATATATATAATAAAGGAAAGAGCTTAGATATAATATAACAAAAGGAAGCGCCCCCCATACATCGTTCTTCTTACTCTTAAAAAAATAAATAATGTAACAAATATGAGCCAATAAAAAACTCCCCAAGCCAGGCATAAAGCCCCATCCAAATAGCAAAAACACATCACCCAAAAAACTCAACACCAATCCGGATAAAAACCATCTATTCATCGGAAATACCCCCTGTTTGGAATAAGTATAATAAAGCAAACCGATAATGGGTAGTAAAAGTGGCTTGGTAAAAAACCGCCAAACACTATAATCCATAGCAATAAATGCTAAATCCCACACAAAGACAATAGCAAGTAGAACGAATAACAATTTGGTATGTATAGATTTTATCATGGTACTATTTTATAGCAATTTTTTAATTATCTTTTTCTTATTATAAATATGAATACATCTAAGGCTCGCACCAAATCATTCTATATTTGACACTTAGCTCAGATTGTTAAATTACAAATAAAATTAAGATAAAAAATACTTTTGAATGTAAAATATAAATGCTTCACACTTTATTTTATTCTATATTTTACAAATAGACTATTATTAGAAATATTATTTAAGTTTATGCAGCTCAATCGCATCTTTTCCAAGATAATTTTTGAATTTTTTGGAAAGTTCTTCATCCTTGAACTTTAGGATTGTATAGCTATACTATCAAAAGTAATAATCTCAAGAAAGGATTCAGGAATTAAAAAGTTGTCCTAAGGAAAATTGAGCTTAAATGCTATAAAAGGATTTGAGGATAGAAAGTATAAACTTTCAATCTAGTACTGAGTAAGATTTCCAAATAGGTAGTGTCTCACTAACTGTGTAAGTTAAAAAGTTATTCTGGAAAATTTAGAGCTCTTACAGCTCAAGAAATTTTTCGGAACTCACTTTTTATTATTTTTAACCATTACATAGTTATGATTGAC
>NZ_CACVBR010000042.1 GCF_902728265.1 Chryseobacterium potabilaquae | reverse complement strand
AATGGACCATGCCTATTCGAAATTGGGGTATTGTTCTCAACCAATTTATGCTTATTTTTGAAAAAAGGCTCAGATTATAAAATCCAAGCCTAACTTTTTAACTTACACACTTTACGAGATAGTGTCTCCAAATACTAGACTGTGTGCTCATTATTTTATCTTTTCTTTTATGATATCAAATTTTTCCTCCAAAAGTAATTGATAAAATTCTTTTACTTCATTCCAATCTTTTGCCTTATAATTTGTTTCATTTTCTTCAAATACAATAGTTAAATCCAAATATTTAGTGGTTTCTATGACGTTTTCATCTTCAGTCATTACTGCAACCCAAAAGGCACAATGTTCATCATCAGCTTCTTGAACATCAATTATTGCTTTTTCAATGTCAGAAAAATTTATATTGTTTTTGTTATAACCTTCTGCATATTGAATATAATTGTCTTTCATAACTTAATTTTATTTTTATAATTTTTTAATTTATTCATGAATACTCTCTTGAGTGCTTCTTATTTATTAAACGACATCTTCTATTTATAACTTTCAATTCCTTTATCCCTTAAAATTGTTCTTAAAACACTATATAAAATATTGGTATTCCAATCTTCTAAATAATAGTAACTACGATTAATTTCCTTCGGATTTTGTTGTGAATAAACAGCAAAATAAGTGAAATAATTTTTAGTTCTTACACTTTCCCAAGAGATCTTTACCCTCTTTTGGCTAAAAATACCACTTACATTTATTGAAATATTTTTATTATCAAAATGAACATCCCCAATAGAAAATATTTCTTTATTTTTATGTTTTATTATGGTAGATTGAAATGCTTGCATAGCTAAAGTATTTCTACTTTTCAATTCAATAATCTTTATACTATTCGCTCATGTTTTTAATAGAACCGTAGCAATTTCATCACAAATGCATATGTTTTCTTTCCAATCATATGTACCTCCACATAATTGTAAATAGTAATTATCAATATTTGGAACTTCAAAGATTAGATTAATATTACTTTTGATGTTGGGATTTTGTTCTTTACCAAAAAACGGAATAATTGTAATTTGTGAGTAAAATAATGCGGATAAACCTTGATTCGAAAATTCGTAAAAACAACCATCAAAATCAAATATCCTAAACATATAATTATGTAATTTTTGCATCTGCATAGTTATATTTTTAATTTCTACATTTACAATAAGGTAATATCCATCTGATTTGCTATTTATAATAGAATTATCAATTTCTTTTTTAAATTCAAAGCTATTTATTAAATAATCAAAAGCTCCAATATTTATAGTTTGGTTTAATAAATGAATTTTTTGAATAGTTAAGTTTTCCATATCTTCCTGAAATAAATCTTCTTTAAAAATTCCACCTTTATTTATAAATTCATAATACTTAAAACTTTCATTATATTTTTTTTCATTTGATTTTTTTGAGTTTGTTGTAAAGTAAATTAAAAGTCTTTCGTATGCCTCTCTAATTTTTATAAATAAATTTACATATTCTGTAGAGCCATTATTTTTATCAGGATGATATTTTTGAGATAATTTTCTGAATGAATCTTTTAATTCTTGTTCAGAACAATTTTCTGAAAGATTTAGAATTTGAAAATACTGTTTCATATTAGGTAAAATATAAATAATAAGAATGAAATTGCTTTTAAGATAATAATTCAATCTCCTTAGTTATATTTTCACGGGCTTGTTTTTCATATCTTTCTTTAAAAAATTCAGTTTTATAAATTTCATCAAAAGTTAGAAAGTGTTCCAATACTTTTTTGCGTCCGGGGTTATATAAGAAATTAGGATAAATTGAATATTCTTTTCTGATCTGTTTTGTATATTTTTCGTACTCGTCCCAACTTTTACCTAGAATAGAAAGATCCGCATCTAATAAATAATTTGTATCTGAATCATTTGATTTTTCATGAGATTTTGTTGCAAAAATTTGATTACTAACATTATCTATTTGTTCAGATGGTAGATTAATTTTCTGTAATACTATTTTTGCTTTTTCAGCGCTTTTCTCTTCATTGTCTTTTGCAGTACTCTGATAAACAATATCATGATAAAAAACCGAAAACAAAACAGAATCCCAATCTTTAATTTCAATTCCAGGATTTTCTAATTCATTGATTATACTTTCCAAATGATTGAGATTATGATAATGCCTTTTTCTATTCGTATAATTTTTTTCTAATTCTTTCCAAGATTCATTTTCAAGATTTTTATTATCCGAATATGTTGAGAAAAGCTTTTTGAATATATCATGAAGTTGTTTGTTCATTCTTTAAGTATAAAATTAGTATTAATCTAAATTTACAAAAAAGACCCATTGAAAAGTATTTTTTCGGATAAGCCAGCTAAATTCATTAGCACAAGATATACTCCATTTTTTTCAAATATTTGCTAACAATGTAATTATTCTTTGTCTTCTCTTTACACAATCAATTTCATCATTCTCAACTCCAGTTTTGAAGCTCTATAATATTACCGTCTGGATCAGCGATATATATAAACTTTAGTAATCCAACGTTTTCTACATGATGCTCACTTAGTTCACCAATTTCTGTGGCTCCATTTTTTAATGCTAGCTCTAAAAGTTCAGTTATGTTATCCACCTGAAATGCGATATGCCCAAAACCTTTTTTATTGGATACCATTTTTTCGGAATCTATCACCTCTGAATATTGATAAATTTCTAAAGTAGGTCCATTCTCTCCATAGCCGGGAAGTCGTAAATGCATTCCTTGTAAATGAGCATTAGGCACCCCTGTTCCTTTTTCTAACCAACTTCCTTTTTGATTACGTTCTGGCGGGACGGGTTTACAATTGAAAACTAATTCATAAAAATGGGCGAGTTTTTTCCAGTCTTTTGTTATGATATTGGTATGTCCGTATTTTATTTCCATTGCACTTTCATCGTTATTTACATCATGATTTTTAACAGAAAAAAGTATTTATAAAGCCTGGCAATTCGAAAAACTTTAGTTCAGGAAAGCCGGCATTTTACAAATACTTTTTCTATGAAGTAAACTTACGAAAAAAGACCTATATAAGACAAAAACATAATCTCATAATCTTCGGCCATTATTGACTGATATGTTGAAGAATAAATTTAATTCTCTCTTGCGTTGTTAATTTTGGAACCTCAATCGTATGATAACCAAATTCTTGATAAGTTTCATTCATTTTTTGGTAGGTAGACTCAGCTTCATTCCAATTTTGTTTTCTCTCATTATCTGTTTCATAAATTTCTTTCCAAGGTGGAAGGATAAACACATTTTTGTTAAAAGAATAAAGCTTTATCAATTCAATAACTTTTTCTGAAATGGGGATTTTCTCCATTTTCATATAACAAATAGAATCTAAAATTCCTCTATCGAAAAAAGTAAGGTTTAAACCTCTTTCAGCAATTATTTTGTCATAACTTTTCAGGGATGCCTCCAACATAAGACTCGCATAAAGTTTTTTATTTTTCCATGGTAGCCCTTCACTTTTTGTTTCTATTTGGTTTTTAATAATTTTTCTGGCTTCTTCTTCTACAGTTTCGAATCCTCCATGATGTAAACCGGTAATCAGTGTTGTTTTTCCTACACCCGGACCACCTGTTATAATATAGAAATTATCTTTCCTATTCTCCATTTTTATGTGAAATTTTATGCGTTTATTTTTCTGACGAATCTTCCAGAAGCGGAAAAGCATTTTTAAAGAACTTTAGTCCTAGGAAATACTCTGAGCAAAATGCTTTTTAAAAAGTAAATGTACAAAAATAGTATCCATCTCAGCCCAATCAATTTCTATTTCTGTTCGGATTTATATAATACACAAGTTTTTAGTCGTTTATCATGAGTGAGCAAAGGATGTTCAAATTCATACTGTTTTTTCAATCCTATTTTTGTCATAATATGCTCTGACTTTACATTAATTTTCGGAGTTACAGAACATACTTCTTTAATTTCCAATTCATTCAAAGCATATTCCAGACATTTTTTGGCACCTTCTGTAGCAAAACCTTTATTCCATTCACTGCTTCTAATTCTCCAACCAATATCAACACAAGGAGTAAAATCAGCTTTGTAAGTTTGTTCCAAAAGTCCAATAAAACCTATAAATTCATTATTTTCAAGTTTATCGACAGCAAAATAACAAAACCCTTTGTTTTCAAATTCATTTTTCATCCTTTCTACAAATTCGGATGTTTGTTTTTTTGTGGGAATACTAGGAAAAAATTCCATCACTTTTTTGTCTGAATTTAGATCGTGCATTTTATCAATGTCTGCCGATTCCCAGTTTCTAAATCCAAGTCGGTCAGAAGTAAATATGTATTTTTTTGCGTGGGGCATTGGGGGTAATGATCTGTTTTCGTAAAAATAACAACTTAAGGAAATTTTTTGGGAATTCAGAAGTACTGAAACCCATTTTTCTTAATAGGGCGAAATTATTAAAAAAAGAGGAATTGTCAATTCCTAATCGATTTTAAATTGTAGATTATTATCCTCCGTTTTATCCGGATTCAAAGCATTTTCAGGAATCGTTGTCCACCCTACTTTATTGATTATAAATTTAAACAAATAGGTTTTATTACTTTCAAATTGTGATTGGAGAAGCTCAAGATCCAAACCATTGTTCCCTTTTGAAACCATTTGATACATTTTACTTTCGGGATTCCAATCTTTTTCTTTTTGATATAATTTAAGAATTTCTTATAACCATCGTAGAAAATCGATATGAGAAAGCCAATTGTTAAATAAAAAAAATTATAGAAAAGCATATTCAATTAGTCGTGTATGATACTTTGGACATTTCTGAGAGTCAGCTTGACTTTATAAAACAGCAAACTAAACAAAAAAATGAATTTCCACTTAATTTTGATCAAAATATTGTCCATATTTTTTATTAAAAGAAAGTAGTAACGTATTATAATAAAACGGTTAGCGGAAGGATTAAATTTTAATTTCCCACATTCGCTCCAATTTTTGATAATTGATCTAATTCTTTAATATGATTAATAGAAATATGTATATATTTTGGATGAGAAAACAAACTTTCTTTTCTATCACTCCAAGATTTTAATTTTTGTGTTAAAAAATTAGCGTCTGTAGTTTTATGTTTTTCATAAAGATAATCTAAGCTTGAAAGTAGTTCTAGAGCAAAGTCAGAATAAAAACCATTTAAATAGTTAGTAGTTTTTATAGCTATATCTAACAAAATTGAATCATTTTCAATGTATTTTTTAACTTCATCATACCCATCTGCAACAAGTGATAATGGTTCAAAAGGTTTTTTATTCATATCACTATACCCCATAATATAGCTACCATTTAATTTATTGAGAAGATATCTTACTTTTCCTGAATAGGGACCATAGAAGTTAGGTTCAAAATTTAATTTAAAATATTGCTTGGCACCTAATCTTTGTAAAAAATAACAAACTTTTTCACTTGAAAACTCTGAAACATATTCTCCATTTTTAACCAAATCGTATAAAATATAAAGAAGCAATGCTCTTGCATCTGTAAGTTTAACACGTTCGGCTTTTAAATGTTCTTTAATTATTATATTAGGTTCATAAACAAATATATCAATATCTAATTTTCTTAACTTTTTTTCGATTATCTTTTTTACTCTTTCCCATTCTAAGCCACCATTTCCTGAACCAAGTGGGGGAATTGCAATACTCTTAATTTTATTTATTTGAATAATTCTAATTAAATCATCTAATCCAAGCTCAATAAAAGAATATTCAGAAGGTTTTCTCCAGCTTTTTTTTGTTGGAAAGTTTATTATAAGTTTAGTTTCAGAGGTAATATTGCTATCTTTTACATAAAAAAGTTGCCCTATATTAATATTATTGTTTTTACAGGCTTCTTGATATAGTTTAAAATTTGTTGGAAATGCTTTCTTAAATTGTAAAGCAACCCCTTTACCCATAACACCATCAGTATTAACAGTGTTTACAAGAGCTTCGGCCTCACTATCTAAGATGTTTCCAGTAACATATTTTATCATAAGTGCAATATATTAAAAATATCCTTGAGGAATAACTTTTATTTTACTTTCTTCCACTCCTAATTCAATTAATCTCTTTTTTGCATTTTCATTATAACAACCAAAACCTATAATTAGGTCAGGGCTTAGATCAATTGAAACTAAAAATTCTGCTTGTTTCTTTCTTTTAATATTTAAATTTTCGTCACCACCCCAATATGGTGCTTTTATAGATGACCAATCAACAATTTCATCCATTTTATAAATTTGATCTTTTTCGTAAAAAGAAGTGTAATTGTTTGTAGCGTGCCCATCACTAAAATAAAAATCTAACTTTTTATTAATAATTTTATCAATTGAACAAACTAAATATATAATATCTTCAGGTTTAGTTGCTTTTTCTACAAAATTCCCACCCATCTGCATTATATATAACATGGGCATCTTGACTCCAAAATAAAATGGAATATATTCTCCAAGCTTAATACTTTTAGTAGTAAAATTTAAAAAATCACCATTATCAACAGTAACTTCTTTATGCTCTCTATTATCAATTAAACTCAAATCTCCAATGTTCACGAAATGTGGATTTGAATTAAGCGAATTTTTATGAGTAATTCCATACTTGAGAATATGAGAGATATTCTCGATGTGTGTCATTCTATAAACTTTTTTATCAATTTTACTCATATTTTTACTACCAATAATAGATAATCATTCTGTAAGTTAAATGGAAAGCCATCCATTTTAAATTCTTAAGGTTTTTCACTTCTACATCTTGGCTACGTTCTTATCTATAAAATTACAGTCATAGTGTTATTTTTGGCTACAAGCAATCAAAAATGACTTTCCAAAACTTGTTATTTCAAAATAAGATTTACTTATCTGCAATTCTTTAAACTCAGTAAATTTAGATTGAAACTTTGATTTCATCCCTTCATAATCATATTTTTCTAATAGAGGCACATAAATTTGTTCATCGACTTTATAAGTTCCATCTTTATCTGATAAGATTCCAGTACTTATAAGATTGTCGATATAAGTGTTAATATTTTGTGGAAATAATAAATCGTTTTCAAATTGTAATAATGTACCCTTTCCTAAAATTTCGATGTATCCTTTTAAATTATTTTGTTTAAGTCGAAAATTTACATAAGGTATAAAATCCTTATTATCCAAGTTATTTAATATTTTTGCCTCATCAACAGACAAACGTTCGATAATTTGTACAAAACTGGGATGTGCTATATTAACAGTATCAATTGAACTTGCTTTAGTCAATAAATTAATAAACATTATTGAAATTTCTTCATTCGTTATGTAACTTAGTTTTTCCAAAATTGGAGCTCCAATTTGAGGATTTACTTCTATGATTTTTTCTTCAGAAATTTTTTCAAGATTATCTTTGTAATCATTAAGCTTTTTTTGAAAATTAAGTTTCCATTTTTCACTTTGATATTTTACTGGCAAAAGTATGGAAGTACAAAATTCAACAGTAGTCTCTAAAGCAATTCCTACCTTTTTTACAGACGGTTGTGCTAAATCACCATAAAATGTTGATAATATTTGTTGTGAGTCTCGTATTAATCCCAAAGTTGTTTTTTTATCCATTAAAATTACTGTTTAAACTATTAGCCTTGCGATTGTTGCCGAAATTGGAACCGAATTTGCTCAACTGTTTAAAACAAAGTTATGAAATCAAAACGTAATTTCACAACTGGTAGCAACAAAAAAACAGAGAACAGTACTTTGAAATATTATTATTAAAAATTCATTTCAAACAAACATTACAATTCTATTTAAATATGTTCCAAATAAAAACAATAATCTACTCATTTCATAATTATTAATAAAAAATAGAAGTTTGGCATGAAATTGGCGATATAAATTTTGAAAAAAATTTAAAAGCACAAGGATGATAAATGATTTTTGGGATTCCCTCACAATTCCATTGAGTCTATTATAGACTACCTATCATATTTTTATGATTCTTTTAAAGATACTGTTGCTGTTTTAATTAATAGATCATTAATAGTGGTGTGTAATACTTTACTATTAATCCGGTATCGATTATCAAAAGTACTTGAATCATGTATCTGATTCTTAAATGCTTTTAAAAAATATACGTAGAGTACTCTTGTATATAAATTTGAATGAACTTTGGGTAACCTCACTACCTAAGTTCGTGGATAATATATTGCGCTCTACTATATTACGAATAAATTTCGTTGAAAAACGGAACATAGTAAATTGTATAACCCTTAAAAAAGATGTAATGATTAGAAACGTATTTGAAATGATTTTTAAGAGGAACGAAGATTCTGCAAAAATGAATATTTGGAGCCTATTCCTTTTATCGAGTTTTGCTGTTTTTTCCGTATTAGTATATGCTTCATATACTTCAAAACCTAGCTTGAACAGTTTAATGATATATATAATCGCGCTTGTTGCGTACTTAAGCTTTGGACTTGTTTTTATAAGTTCATTAGCCGGAAGTATAGGCACTTCTTCATGGAAGAAAAGGTCAGACAGGCATCTGTAATTTTAGATTTTACTTTAAAACCGCTCGGAGTTTACTTCGAGCGGTTTTTATTTTCTATGACTTTGTATATTATCAGTCCTGAAGATACAGCTTCTTTTCAAGCTTAAAACTTATTATTTTAGAATCTCGCCTCACAGCCACATCAATTATTTTGTTATTTCTTTCGACTCTATTAATAAAATAATAACATGATGATACCTTATCAAGATGATCTAAATCTACATTGTTGATACTCACAATCGAATCCCCTATTTTAAGAGGAATCTTTTCTTCTTGAAAAACATAGGTAACAACAGGTTTTGTGTCTATAAAACGATATCCAAATCCAAAAGATTCCATTTCAGAATACTTTTCTTGTATCTGTTTCATATAAATTTTTGAATGCTCCCAATCGAGTATGAACATATAATTTTTAAAGAAATCATTTCCAATTAAGCTTGAATTTCCCGTTTGAATAATTTCATTCACGAATTCTTTATTACCCAATGCTATTTTATCCGTCCTGAATATATAACTGACAGCCGGTTTTCCTGCACCATAAGCTCCCACAGCATTCGTACCAAATGTTTTAATGGCTTTTTTTACTTTTTTAGCATTATAGGTAGTATCGAATACCTTCATCCTCCCTGAAAATCCGGTATCAAAAGTGAGCTCTACTTTCTTATCTAAAATTCGGGTTTCAATAACTGGTGTTTTCTGAGCTTTTGACTCAAAAGGAATAACCAAATCATAATCTTTATAATCAAATTGTGATAAATCTGTAGTTGCTTCAATTAAATTTTCAGAATAATTAATTCTCCAAAACAACTTTGACATTTGATTAGCTCCAATAATTCCATCTACCTTAAAACATCCCAACTCTGAAACAGAAAGATCCATAACAATAGCTCCAATATTTTTGAAAATAACTTGATCTATGATCATTTCAGGTAATTCAGTAAATATTTGGTTTTGCTTATTTTTTTGAGAATCTTTTACTTTGCCTTCATATTTTTTCTTCAGATTTAATTCTTTATACACTTGGGTAGAGATAACCGTCGGCGCCCCTGTATCCAATAGAAAATTGTACATTTTACCATTTATACTCACTTCTACAAAAGGTAAGTCATTGGCATACGTAAGATTAATTTTTTCTACAGCATTTTTCATCTGAACTTCTCCACTTTCAAAAAATTTTCTTCCTTGGCCAGAAAGAGTAATGGTAAAAACTAGAAAGATGGAAAATAAGGTTTTTCTCATTATATGTATTTTAGGCTAATATAGTAGTTTTTAAAATTTAAAAAAATGAATAACACTAATTTATTTAAGAAAGACTTCTGATAATTGATAGGCATTTCTACATAATTCAGTACATAAAAATGATCCCTTTTTCCTATCCTTTAGTTAACTAAAAAAGCCATCCCTAAGGACGGCTTTATCATATCTTATATTTTCATTATTGAACTTTTACAAGCTCAACATCAAAAACTAGCCAAGCATTTGGTGGAATAACACCTCCGGCACCTCTTTCTCCATAAGCTAATGCTGGTGGAATCAAGAACGTAGCCACTTCTCCTTCTTTTAATAAAAGAATACCTTCATCCCATCCTTTGATTACTCTACCCATTCCAATAGGAATTTCGATGGGTTCATTTCTTTTAAAAGAAGAGTCAAACTCCATTCCGTTAACTAATTTTCCTGCATAATGTACAGATACATTATCACCTGCTTTAGGAGCTTTTCCGGTAGTGGTTTTAGTGATTTTATAATATAGACCGGATTCTGTTTTTTGCATTCCTGCTTTCAAATCTTCAAGCATTTTTTTCTGCTCAGCTTCAGCTTTTTCCGCTAACATTTTATTCTGCTCAGCAATTTTAGCCTTTCCTTCCGTAAAAGTTTTTGCAGGATCATAATTCTTATACTCATCTCCTTTACTGAAAACAACAACTTTCTCTAAAACAATATCAGTTTTAGGTTTATCATTAGCTCCTTTTTCAGTATTCGCAATAGCATCAATTACATCATTCCCTTTCACTACTTTTCCAAAGATAGTATGTTTTCCATCTAACCATGGAGTAGCAACTTCTGTAATAAAAAACTGAGATCCATTTGTATTAGGTCCGGAATTAGCCATAGAAAGAATTCCTTTTCCCGTGTGCTGAAGATCATTTTTTTCGTCTTCGAATTTATACCCGGGATCTCCCATTCCTGTTCCTTGAGGATCTCCCCCTTGAATCATAAAGTCCTTGATTACTCTATGAAAAATAGTCCCATCGTAATAAGGAACTCCTTTAGCTTTAGCTTTGTTATCAATTTTCCCTTCTGCAAGACCAATGAAATTAGCTACAGTTACAGGTGCTTTTTTATCTTCGAATTTAACGATAAGATTCCCTTTCGTGGTTTGAAGATTTGCATAAAGTCCATCATTAAGACCTTCGTAAGTTTCTTTGTCTACGTTCATTTTTTTATAAATTGGCGTACAACTCATGAGCGAAATACTTGCCGCTGCTAGAATTATATTCTTGTTAAAAAATTTCATTTTTTATAGAGCTTTTAATTTGATGATTAAAGGTACGTCATTGTCAATTTTTTTCTCATCTCCATACGTTCCATACGCTAAAGAAGAGGGAACTAAAAGCGTTACCACCTCGCCATCGCGTATATAACGCAAAGCATCTTCTACTGCTTTTAATTCATCAAAGTGTCCCAATTTCACTTCTTTTCTTTCAATAGGTTGTTCATAGATCTTAATTTGATCAAAGTCATAAAGATCGTATTGATATGATATGAGAGAATTATCTTGTCTTTTCTCTCTTTTGTCATAGTCTTCTATATTCACCCAATAATTAAGTTTAGTAGGATAAAACTTTTCAGTCTGTCCTCCTATCCATTGTTGAATTTGGTTTCTCTCTAGTGTATTAAGGTTTTTCATTCTTTCCCTAGACACACTAAGATCATTTTGACTCAGAACTCCACCTACAGGAGGATGGGCTTGAGAATTTTGTTTACAGCTGATCTGAGCAACCATTAATATGAAGACTATTTTTTTCATAAACATTTGCGAAAATACACATTTCGGAGAATATAAAAAATAAAAAGGCCGGGAATTCCGGCCATTATATAAAATCTTTTCAGATAAGTTTAAACGGTTTCAAGAACATTTTTCTCAACCAATACTCTCCATCCAAATGGATCTTCGGAAAGGTTATTCTGTAAATCTACCAGTTGATTTTTAAGCATTACAGCATAACTCTCTTGATCCGAAATTGTAGGTAATTCCAATTTCTCACCATTATATCCAAGTGCTTGAAAAACGGTAGTTACTACAGCTGTTCCTACTCCCCACACTTCTTTTAATATTCCATTTTTTTGAGCCTCTATTACATCTTTTACTTTGATTGGCTCAATTTTTACTTCAATTCCATTTTTTTGAGCAAGTTGGATAAAACTATCTCTAGTAACTCCATCCAATATTTTCTCAGAAGTAGGTGGTGTGTAGATGGTATCATTGATTCTCACAAACACATTCATGGTTCCACTTTCTTCAAAGTATTCATGGGTTGCATCATCAGTCCAGATAATCTGCTCATACCCTTCCTCTATAGCCAATTGTGTTGGATAGAAAGAAGCCGCATAATTCCCGGCAGCCTTAGCTGAGCCTACTCCTCCACTCGCAGCTCTTGAGTAATGATCGGAAATTTTCACAGAAACAGGCTCTGTATAATAACTTTTCGCAGGGGTTGCTACAATAGCAAACATATATTTATTAGAAACTCTTGCCTTTAAAGCTTCCTCTGTAGCAAAAATCAATGGTCTGATATATAAAGACATTCCTTCTCCATGAGGAATCCAATTTCTATCCACATCTATTAATGCTTTCAAACCATCTAAAAACATCTCTTCAGTTACTTCAGGCATTGCTAGACGCTTTGCCGATTTGTTGATACGTTCAAAATTCTTTTCAGGCCTGAAAAGGAAAACTTGACCATCCTTATCTTTATAAGCTTTCATTCCTTCAAAACAAGCCTGTCCATAGTTTACTCCCATCATAGCAGGCGTAAAAAGTAATGGACCATAAGGTACTAGCTTCACTTCGCCCCATTTCCCATTTTCATACTCACATATGATCATATGATCAGTAAAAGTATTACCGAAAGAAAAATTGTTAGGGTCGAAAGTAGAAATTCTGGAGTTCTCAATTCTTTGAATTATCATTTCTAAAATTTTTTATGATGTTCTACAAATTTAATATAATTTTCTAAATATAAAAATTTTGGAGTAAATTTGTCAAAAAATAGCTTGAAAAGGGAAATAAAAACAACAAAAGACGGAAGTAAAACATTATTTATCAATGAATTAAATGAAAATTACCATTCCCAACATGGAGCGCTGCAAGAAGCCGAACACGTCTTTATTAAAAACGGATTAAATTTAATAAATAATTACGAAATTAACATTTTAGAACTCGGTTTTGGAACAGGTTTAAATGTTTTAGTGACAATTAATGAATATTTAAAAACTGACAAAAATCATATCATCAATTACTTTTCATTAGAAAAATATCCCATAAGTGAATTTGAAATTAATGATTTGGCCTATTTTGAACTTTTTGACAACCCTGAGCTTAAAAATATGTATCAAAAAATTCATACAAGTGATTGGGGAAAATCCATTGAAATTATTAATGGGTTCAACCTCACGAAAATACAATGCGACTTTTTCGAACTGAAAACCATTGACTTACCTAAAATAAATCTGGTATATTATGATTGTTTTGGCGCAAGAGTACAGCCTGATCTATGGGAAAAACCTTTATTTGAAATAGTTTCTGATAAAATGGATGTACATGGATTATTAACAACCTACTCCTCTAAAGGCAGTGTAAGACGAATCCTCGAAGAACTTAATTTCAAGGTAGAAAAAAAACAAGGTCCACCGGGGAAAAGAGAAATGATTAATGCAATAAAACTATAAATCTAATCACCTGATCCACGAAGCGAAAAATATTATAGTCATCTCAAATTATATACATTTTATACTACATCTAACTCTTTTAATTATTAATATTAATACGTAATTTAGCCCTAACTAAATACTAAATATGATTGATAAAATAAACATTAGAGTATATGCCTGCGTTATAAAAGACAATAAAGTGTTAACCTTATTTGAAGAATATGCAGGACAGCCTTTAATGAAATTTCCTGGAGGAGGTCTAGAATATGGTGAAGGATTATTAGACTGCTTGCATCGTGAATTTGATGAAGAACTCAATGTAAAAATAGAAATTGTAGAGCACCTTTACACCCAAGAGGATTTTCTCGTTTCTCGTTTTAGAGAAAATGAACAGCTTCTCACTATATATTATATTGTAAAAATGACCAATGAAGAAGACTTTCTCATCCTAGATCCATGCATTGAGAAAACAGAATGGATCGAAATAAATAGGGCTGACAATCCATTCCCGCTTCCAGTAGATCAAATCGTGTTCGATAAACTAAAAGAAAAATTCCTGTAAAATGAATTACAGGAATTTTTTATGATTATTTTTCAGCTTTAAAATCATTTGCGCCAGGATAAGGTTGCAAATACCCTGAATTCCAATTAGATTGCAAAAGTGATTCAATAAACTCATCCGTTCTATTCTTATAAGGATTGTATTTATCTTTCAAATCTATATTGGCCATCTTTCCTTTCACATTCCACCAAAATGCACTCCAACCTCCTCTCAGCTCTTTTATAATTTCATACACATTCTTACCGGTTGCTCTATTCATTAGCTTTGCAAATACTTGCCCTTCTGTTGTCGTAAGATCTTTAAGTTGTTTTTCATATTGATCTGCCAACATATTTTGACGGTCCTTTATAAATTTTCTTTTTGCTTTACTGTCCATATCCAACATATCTTTATGAATATCTCTATACTGCTCTAGAGCCATTACAAATAATGGATACACACGATACAATTTTTTATTTAAAAAGTAATAGTAATTTCGATCTAGTTGGTTATTAAATTTAGGTTTGTTAAGCAAAACCAATTCGTCCATTACGACTACAGTCTCACCATTTATTTCGTAGATTTTGGCTTTTTGCTTTTCATCATAGTAATATTTGTTTCCATACTCATCCGTTTTTAGGAGTTCCTGAGGATACTGACTTAATGTCTTGGCAATTACAGAGTCATTTTGTCCTGAGATACTTATCCCAAAAAAGAAAAGAAAAAGACAAATTATCTTAGTAAATTTCATTATTTTTACGCTTATTTTTAACAGAAATTAAACGCAAAAATCATTCCTTTTTATGAAATTTGAAAAGAAATCTATAAAATTTTTAGAAAATTACCTAAACATCTCATCACCAACCGGTTACGAACACAAAGGACAAAAAGTATGGATGGACTATATTAGACCATATGTAGATAAAATCGAAGTAGATCATTATGGTACTTGTTATGGCATCATCAATCCTCAGGCTCCATTCAAAGTGGTGATTGAGGCTCATGCAGATGAAATATCCTGGTATGTTAACTACATCACTGATGATGGTCTCATTTATGTAATAAGAAATGGAGGATCTGATCAAACCATTGCTCCTTCTAAAATTGTTCATATTCATGGAGAAAAAGGAATTATAAAAGGTGTTTTTGGTTGGCCTGCCATTCACACACGAAATAACCAAAACGAACCTGCCCCAAAAATTGAAAATATTTTTATTGATTGTGGAGCCACTTCAAAAAAGGAAGTTGAAGAAATGGGAATTTTTGTAGGATGTATGATTACCTATCCCGATGAATTTTTTGAAATGAACGATCGCTATTTTGTATGCAGAGCATTAGATAACAGAATTGGAGGTTTTATGATTGCTGAAGTCGCAAAAATGCTGCATGAAAATAAAAAAACAATCCCTTTTGGTCTTTATATTACTAATTCTGTTCAGGAAGAAGTAGGTTTATATGGCGCAGATATGATTGCAGATACTATAAAACCTAATATCGCTATCGTTACAGATGTGACTCATGATACCACAACTCCTATGATTGAAAAGAAAAAAGAAGGCGACCAAAAGTGCGGTGCAGGACCGGTAGTTTTCTTCGCTCCAAGTGTTCATCATACCATTAGAGAGTTGATTATTGATACAGCAAAAACAAAACAAATCCCTTTCCAAAGGGCTGCAGCAAGCCGGGCAACAGGAACTGATACAGATGCTTTCGCTCACTCCAACGGTGGTGTACCAAGTGCATTAATTTCCCTACCTTTGCGATATATGCATACCACCGTGGAAATGGTTTCAAAAGAAGACGTAGGAAATGTAATTAAACTCATTTATGAAACTCTCTTGAAAATCCAACCGGAAATGAAATTAAAGTATCATTAATTACAATGAAAAATATCTTTTATCATTTGATCCGAAAACCCACTTTTATATCAGTTATAACCGCCCTATTTTTTGTGTATATAGCTTTTGCCATTATATATAAACTGTTTTATCCTCCTAAAATAGGTTCTGCATATAATATGGTACTTGAAATGCTATTGATTTTCAGTATCGTCCCTTTAGGATTATTTGTAATTGATAGACTATTAGTTATTAAAATTAATAATATCAAATTAACAATCATAGAATCCATCCTATTTGGATGTATTTTTCTGTATTATTTTATGTTTGTTAATCCATTTTAAAAGGTAGAAATAAAAAGTAAAGTATAAAAAGTAAAAATGAAAACGAAGCTTATTGCTCCTTCCCTTTTATCCGCAGACTTTGGGAATCTGCAAAGAGATATTGAAATGTTGAACAATTCACAGGCAGACTGGTTTCATATAGATGTAATGGATGGAAGGTTTGTTCCTAACATCTCATTTGGTTTTCCGGTGATGAAAACGGTTCAACAACATGCTAAGAAATTTGTAGATGTACATTTGATGATTGTAGAACCCGAAAAATATGTGGAAGAATTCATCAATCATGGCGCAGACTTAATCTCTGTTCATTACGAGGCTTGTACTCACCTTCATAGAACGATTCACCATATTCAAAGCTTAGGTGCAAAAGCAGGAGTTGTTTTAAACCCTTCAACTCCAGTGCTTATGTTGGAAGATATTATTGCAGATGTAGATTTAGTCTTATTAATGAGTGTAAATCCAGGATTTGGCGGACAAAAATTCATTGAAAACACCTATAAGAAAATTGCTGAAACTAAGGATTTAATTATTAGCAATAATTCAACTGCTCTGATAGAAGTCGATGGAGGTGTTAATATAGACAATGCTACTAAACTCTTTGATGCAGGTGCTGATGTTCTGGTCGCGGGAAATGCGGTCTTTTCCTCAGAAAGTCCTGAAAGAACAATCGAATTGTTAAAAATATAATCTCCATTTTATATGTATAAAGGCAGCCTTGAGCTGCCTTTATTTCTCATGCTATGAGATTATAATATGGTTTTAGTTTTAGATTTTGTTTCTTCATCATTATGATGTAAAGATCTTCAAAAGCAAACACTTACCCATCAGTAGAAACACCAAATTACTCCCTGTATTTTTCACATAAAGCATCACAGTATAATACCAATAAAAAAATCCGGAACGATGTCCGGATCTATGTGTATACAAAGAGTATCTTCTTTAATTAAAAAATCTCTCTTCCTGAGAAATGGAATTGAGCTTCGATAAGCGCATTTTCATTAGAATCTGAACCATGAACAGCATTTTCACCAACGCTTCTTGCAAACATTTTTCTGATTGTTCCTTCTGCTGCTTCTGCCGGGTTTGTTGCTCCAATTAATTTTCTAAAATCTTCAACAGCATTATCTTTTTCTAAAACAGCAGCTACAATCGGTCCTGAACTCATGAATTCTACCAACTCTCCATAAAATGGTCTTTCTGCATGTACTTCGTAGAATTTTTTCGCATCTGCAACAGTAAGCTGAGTAAGCCTCATTGCTTTAATTGAAAATCCAGCCTCAGAAATCTTTCCTAATATAGCACCGATATGTCCGTCTGCAACAGCATCAGGCTTAATCATAGTGAATGTAATGTTAGACATAAATGTATATTTTTTTAATGGGCACAAAATTACAAAAAATATCTTTGAATTTTATTTTAATTTTTTTTAACATAAAAATAACTTTTATTAAGAATTTATGAAATAAACTTTGGCACAGTAATTGTTTATTCTTTTGCGATTCTCATGTTTAATTTGAGTTTTCATGGTTATTAGTTTTTACCCAGCTTCGGCTGGGTTTTTTATTGATCGGTGTTTCAGAAGATTTTCCCTATTATAAAATCCGCACAAAAACACCAAATAAAAATTCACCCAACATTCATCGGCCTAACTCCCAGAAAGGAATTAAACTGAATAATTCAAAAAAAACGCATTATTTTTGAGAAGATTCTTCAGCCTCCTCCATTAATTTTATGTAAGTCGAATATCTCGAATATTGTATTTCTCCTGTTTCTAAAGAAGCAGTAACAGCACATTTTGGCTCATTAATATGAAGACAATTGTGAAACTTACACTCTTCTCTCTTTTTAAATATTTCAGGGAAATAATGTTGTACTTCTTCTTTATCTATATCAATCATGGCAAACTCACGTACCCCTGGAGTATCAATCACATTTCCTCCAAAATCCCAAAAATGCATTTGGGCAAAAGTAGTAGTATGCTTTCCTTTCAAATGAGAATCCGAAATTTCTGAAGTTTTTAAGTTTAAGCCAGGCTGTAGTGCATTCACTAAAGTAGACTTTCCACATCCTGAATGTCCAAAGAAAACAGAAGTTTTATCTTTAAGAATATCTTGTAAATAATCAAGATTGAGCCGAGAATAAGAAGAAATCTCTAATGTTTCATATCCAATATCTTGGTAAAGAAATTCAATATCTTTTACCATCTCAATCTCTTCACCATGCAACACATCCATTTTATTAAATAAAATCAAAGGTGTCATATTATATGCTTCACAACATGCCAAAAACCTATCTAAAAAACCAAGTGACGTTTCAGGATGTTTAAGCGTAAAAATAAAACATGCCAAATCAATGTTAGAAGCTATAATATGGGCTTCTTTGGAAAGGTTTACAGACTTTCGGATGAGATAGTTTCTACGGGGTTCAATTTTGGTAATCCAAGCAATATCATCTTGTTCCAACTGAAATTCAACAAAATCCCCCACAGCAAGTGGATTGGTGAGTCTCGTTTTAATTAACTTAAACTTTCCACGAATTCTAGCCTCGAAAATTGTACCCGTTTCTAATTCAAAAACTTGATACCAACTTCCCGTAGATTTAATGATTTTTCCTCTCATATTTATACAACCACAAATATAAGAAATTACAACCAGCTTTAGATTCAGAAATTAAATAGGGTTATGGAAACTAAATCCATAACCCTTATTTTTAATATACATATATTATTATTTATTGATCATGATACTATTTTGTACCTCAATAGATTCTTCATGAATAGCCTTAAATAGCTTTTCCATAAACTCTTGAGACATTCCTGTTTCTATAGCTTTTTGAGCTGCATATTCTGTTATTACTTTCCAACGTTCAGGTTGAAAGATAGCAATATCATTCTCTTTTTTCAATTTACCGATTTTCTCAGAAATTTTCATTCTTTGAGAAAGAAGTTCAATTAATTGGTAATCAAGATCCGAAATAAGGGTTCTATGTCTTCCCATCTCCTCATCAAATCCTGCTAAGTCAGTATTTCTCACTTTCAAGTTTCCAATCAATTCTGCGAGAACTTCTGGAGTAATCTGCTGAGAAGCATCACTCCATGCTTCATCCGGGTTACAATGAGATTCAATAATAGCCCCTTGGTAACCTACATTCATCGCCTCTTGAGTAATATCTGCTAATCCCGTTCTATTCCCACAAATATGAGAAGGGTCTATAAGCATAGGGATATTAGGAAATTGACTTTTAAAATCAAGTGCGATTTGCCAATTCGGATTATTTCTGTATTTTGTTTTTTGGTAGGTAGAAAACCCTCTATGTATTACTCCTAGCTTTTTAATATCCTGACCCAAAAGTCTTTCCAACGCACCAATCCATAATGCTAAATCAGGATTTACAGGGTTTTTAACAAATACGGGTTTATTCGTCCCTCTTAAAGCCATTGCAATTTCCTGTACAGTAAATGGATTAACAGTAGAACGAGCTCCTATCCAAAGAATATCAACATCTGCTTCTAAAGCTGCAAAAACATGGTGTGCATTCGCTACTTCTGTTGCTGTTTTAAAACCATATTCTTCTTTTACCTTTTTCAACCAATTCAAGCCGATAACTCCCACTCCTTCAAAACCATTTGGCTTTGTACGTGGTTTCCATATACCTGCTCGAAAAATAGGAACATTCGCATTCGTTTCTCTTATTCTTTTAGCTGTTTCTAACATTTGAGCCTCACTTTCTGCACTACATGGCCCTGCAATCATTAATGGTTGTGAAAACTCATTAATCCAATCATTTTGCAATTCTTTTAAATTCATATTTGACATTTTTTTTTATTATATATGCATAAAGAAAAGGGGATTATAAAATTTATTTTATAATTCTTTTCAAAAAACATTGTTTAAAATTTTAAAAAGGGGATAAGAAAATTTTAAATATATTCCCCACATTTTTTGAGAAAGAAATTCAGCTACAATACCAATAAAATCGATAATGATTTCTGAAGTTTCTATAATGAAGAGTAAAAATACTAAAATAGCCGCTAAAATAATTAGCGGGAGCAAAACCTTGATGGTCTAATGGAGCCTGATCTATAATCATTTTTCCTTCCATTTTATTACTCTGAATCTCTATTTTAATTTTTTTAACAATATGATTTTTAGAAGCTAACTTCCAAAAGCATGCTACAAATATATAAAAATTATGTCAAATCAAACCTCATTAAATCATCAAGATCTTTAAGTAATGGATTTTTCTCTATAAATTTCTCGAATATTTTCCTCTTAGTGAGTACTTCAATTTTAAGATTCTCAAAATCTCTTTTATATTCTATTTCAATAGCATAATTATGGACTTTCCTCCTAAAATGATTAAAAAATTCACCATTTATCTTATCAAATTCTACTTTTGCAGAATCAGAAGGATATAAAATCTGAATTATTTTCTCATCTATTTTGACTAATTTAAACGTTTTTACAGCATTAAAAATAAAAGAATCTCTAGATTGTAATTGTTTTAAAAAAGTATTCCATTCTGTTTGTAAATCCGTTTCTGTAAAATGATTTTGAGGAAGGTTTTCCGTTTTAATAGATAAACTCTCATCTACCTCTACTTTTTCATCCCCTTTATTTAGAAATGAATTAATGCTGAAAGATGAGGATATTCCAATTTTAGATAATGGCTTAGTGGTTGTTTTTATAACAACGGGTTCAATATGATCTGTGAGAGGTTTACTCTCTACTTTAACCTCTTTTTGCTTATCTTGATTGTCAGAAGGGATTTTATCTTTCTTTTCCCTAAGAAGTGGGGCTAATATTAGGAACTTTTTTTTTTAGAGAGCTCTGTATTAGCTGTAAGTGAGGCTAATTGCATTAATGCAATTTCAACGGTTAACCTTGGATTTTTAGAGTTTTTATAATTAATATCCGCATGATTACAAATCTCAATGGCATCAATTAATTGTTGAGCACTCCATTTTTGACTTTGTTCTACAAATTTAACCTTGGTTTTTTCTCCTACCTCAATTAATTCGATAGTGGCTGTATTTTGTGCCATCATAAGATCCCTACAATGATTCCCTAGGCCTGCAATAAAAATGTGAGGATCAAAACCTTTTTTTACAATCTCATTAAAGGCAAAAAGGACTTCAGGAATTTTATTTTCTTTGGCTAGATCAACTATATTTAAATATTGATCATAATCAAGAATATTTAACACTTCAGCCGCTTTAGCTAACGTGATATTTTTCTGAGAAAAAGTAGATAACCTGTCGAAAATAGAAAGAGCATCTCTTAAAGCTCCATCGGCTTTTTGAGCAATTAAATAAAGAGCATCATCCTCATATTGTATATTTTCTTTATGAGCAATATTTTTCAAATGTCCTTGTATACTTTCAATTGTAATTCTCTTGAAATCATATATTTGACATCTTGACAATATCGTCGGGATGATCTTATGCTTTTCAGTGGTTGCCAAAATAAAAATAGCATGAGCAGGGGGTTCTTCAAGAGTTTTTAGAAAAGCATTAAAGGCCGCAGAAGACAGCATGTGTACCTCGTCTATTATATAGACTTTATATTTTCCAACCTGAGGAGCAAAACGAACTTGATCAATTAATTCTCTAATATCATCAACCGAGTTATTTGATGCTGCATCCAGTTCATAAATATTGTACGCAAAGCCGTCTTCTGAAATAGAACCATCTTTTTCATTGATTTTTCTTGCTAAAATTCTAGCACAAGTAGTCTTGCCTACCCCACGAGGTCCACAAAATAGTAAAGCCTGAGCCAACTGATTTTCTTCAATAGCATGTTCTAAAGTATCTGTAATATGAGACTGACCTACAACAGTTTCAAACTCTTGTGGACGATATTTTCTTGCAGATACGATAAAATTTTCCATTGGCCAAAAATAAGAAATATACTTCTAATTTGAAAGGGTAAAGTTTTCAAATTATCAACAAAATTCTATTTTTAGAAACAAAAATTTTCTTGCGGGCTATTTTTTGTTATAAGCAAAATCAATCAATTCAACCATAGCCTTCTGAACCTCATCTCTGCCCTCTTCACTTTTTAAATCTATTCCGCAAAACTTGCTTGCATTATACCCTGTATAGAGATTCAAATAATAGGCTCCTGAAATAATTAATGCCATGATTGCCCTATACCTTACCGCACCTTCTCCAAAGTAAGGATCTGTAATATTTTCGAAAAGCATTCCTCCTACTTCTTCACGCTGTTCAACGAGCTTTCTAAGTATTGGCTTGCTTTCTGAAAGTTCCCAAAGAATAATTTTTTGTAATTCTTTATTCTTTTTAAGACTTTCAAATTGATTAAGTACGGCTTGCTTCGTAAATTCTTTCCCTCCGTCTGAAAGATCTACTTCAATATTTTGATTGATCTTACTCCAATAGTCTTGAGATTTGATATATTCATCAATAAGCTTATCAGTACTTCCAAAGTACTCATAGATAAGCTTTTTATCAAATCCTGCTACGGCAGCAATTTTACTTACTTTCAAGCCAGAGTACCCTTTTACTCTCAAGATTTTGCCAACTGCAGCAAGTAATTTTTGTTTAGTTTTTTCTTTGTCCCTAATAGGTCCTTGCACTACTTTTCTAGGCATATGTTATTATTTTTTTGCAATATGCAATTTATTATTAATATCTTCAAATGCATTAAGTGTTTTGTCAAGCTGTTCTTTTTCATGTCTTGCCATTACACTCATTCTAATACGAGCATCTTTTCTCGCTACTGCAGGGTATAAAATTGGATTTGTATAAATCCCTCTTTCTATTAGTAGTCTTCCGACATCACCTGTTACATGAGGATCTCCAATTTTCACAGGAATGATTGCTGAACATGTAATTCCTGTGTCCAAGCCTAAGTCATTCAACCCTTTTTTAAAGTAATTAATATTACTCCAAAGCTTTTCTCTCCATTCCGGTTCTTCATCTATTAGATCAATCGCCTTAATAATTCCTAATGATGATGGAGGTGCAGTTGCGGAGAATATTTGTTGACGAGATTGGAATCTTACAAAAGCTACCAATTTCTTGTTTGCAATTACATACCCTCCTAGGTTACCAAAAGTTTTACTAAATGTCCCGGTCATAATATCAACCTTATCTAATAGATTGGTATCTTCAAGAGTACCTCTTCCTGTTTTCCCCAAAATACCGACTCCATGAACATCATCTACCATTAAGAAAGCGTTATATTTCTTTACCAAATTATAGATCTCATTCACATGAGAAGTATCCCCGTCTTGAGAATACACTCCATCTATGATAACCAATTTAGTACGATAGAGACTCTCCGCTGTTTTTAAAATATGCTCTAGAGCTTCTAAATTATTATGTGGAAATGTCTTTTTATTAGTAAAGGCACATCCTTCATGCACACTTGCATGCACAGCCATATCCAAAATAGCAAGATCTTCTTTTTGCATTAAAGCTTGCAAAGTTGCACTATTGGCTGTATAACCTGTAGTGAAAATGGCTGCCTCCTCTTGACTTCTTCCAAAGAAAGACGCTATTTTTTCCTCCAAGGCATTATGATAAGCAAAATAACCTCCAATAAGAGGAGTCGCTCCTGTTCCCGTTCCATACTGTTCAATCCCTTCAATGGCCGCCTGCTTTACTTTTGGATGTTGTGTAAAGCCTAAGTAATCACTTGAGACAAAGCTTACATACTCTCTATTTTCATTATCTATATTAACTTTTACGGTAGAATTCGTACCGGTTGTATTTTTCAACCTATAATTCATATGCCCGTTCGATTTCATATAGTTCAAAAAATCATAAAAAATCTCCGCTCTGTGAGCTATGTCTAGCTCTGGAATGTTTTCAAAGTCCTTAAATGTCGCTGTTTCAAAGTTAATACTCATCCTTAATAATATTTAGCTGTTTTGTTAAAACAAATATATTGATTATTTTGAATGGAGTCCAGTTAATTTTAATTTAAAAGACATTTATTAAAATATCTTTATCAAAAAACAAGAGATATTAGCAATAGCATAACAAAAATAAAAACATTCCTTTCTTATTATAAAACATTGATTATTTGAAAGTTTCATAATCTAATAACAAGATTTCACTTCGTAAAATACTATCGTGAAATGTAAGATGAAATTTTCCTAGACTTATTATAAAGCTAAATATTAAAAGCTCAGGAAAGAATTTCACCTCTTTATTGTATTATATCACTTGGAACAAATAATTTAACCTATATATTTTCTTCCATATATCTATTTTATTAATTTAAAAACTAGAATTACTAATTAAAATTTTCTAAATGTTTTTAATAAATCAATCTCGGAAACTACTTCATCATCAAAAGTGACCATTAAAATAGTCCTCCTCCCAAACCATGTTCTTTCTACTTCATACGTCCAAACCGGATTCATATAATAATTGAATCCATCCCCAATTTCTCCTTTAATTTCAATGCGGCTTTTGCCTAATAAATTGTTAAAATCCTCTCTTTTCATATAGTGTTTTTTATTCTCGTGCAAATAAAAGACCATAAATACGATAAAACTTAAATTTCTAATAAAAAAAACAACCTCGTATAACAGATTTTATCAATTAGAAACAAAATAAAGTTAGTGAAATATTAAAACAACTCAATAAAATAGGATAAATTATAATCGATATATAAAAATATATAAATTAAAAAATATAAACAATTATTAAAATGAAAAATATAAATAAAACAACAAAGTGATTAAATTTAATCTTATTGTTTTTAAAGCAAAAAAATTTATTATGTTAAATATTGAGGCATATATGTAAGATTGGAACATTCATCTTTTTTAACAGTTAATGGAGCAAATGAGTCCTTTCTTCTTCTAAATCTATTTTCATAATATGTTTCCTAATGAGATCTTCATCAAAGTGTCGATCTTTTTCATAATTCTGAGCAATAAGCCATTTCCTTTGTTCATTTAAAATATCAAGATAAATTAATTTCACTTCAAGCGACAGTAATTGATCAGACTCTTCTATTTTGCTTTTCCACTTTTCATGGATCTGTTGTAAGAAAATACTTTTTTCCAAATCTTCCCTATATTTTTCATTAAGATGCATAATAGTCAGTTTAGCGAGTTCTCGCTTAATCATCTCATCTGCTTCGTCATTTGGAAGATGATCATCATAATCAGGAAGTTCTATTTTTTTTATCAAATAAGGCAAAGTGAGACCTTGAATAATTAATGTGATAAGTATGACTATAAAAGTAATGAATAATATTACATTTCTTTGAGGAAAAATCGGGCCACCCGGATACATATGCGTCGGTATTGATAGTGCTGCAGCTAATGAAACCACACCTCGCATCCCAGTCCAACCTAGCACAACAGGTGCTTTGAAGCCAGGACTTCTCGTATCCGCTACCGTAATATAATTTCGGGCTATTAATGTAATAATAACCGCTCCATAGGATGACAATATTCTCACAATAATCAGCACCAATGTAATTAAAACACCATATCCGATAGCCGAAGATAAACCTACTCCCTCCAATCCGGATATAATTTCAGGTAAATCCAACCCAATCAACATAAATACCAACCCATTTAAAACAAATACAAGACTTTCCCAAACATTTACTCCGCGAAGACGGGAAGATGAACTTAAAAAATGATGTCTTTTATTTGATAAAAATAGCCCTCCACTTACTACAGCTAAAACTCCTGAGCCATGAATCTCCTCTGCGGCTATATACATTATATAAGGAGCAACGATGGTGAGTATCGTATCCATATTAGCATCTGTAGGTAATATCTTTTGGCCTTTCATAAAAATCCATCCTACACACAAGCCTACACCTATTCCTCCTATTAACATCCACGAAAAACTTATCGCAGCCTGATACCAGACAAATTGTCCAGTCGCTATTGCGATCATTGCAAAACGAAAAATAATAAGGGATGAAGCATCATTTAACAAACTTTCTCCTTCTAAAATAGAAGATAGTCTTTTAGGAACTTTTACAAACTTAAGAATAGCACCCGCGCTTACAGCATCAGGAGGAGAAACAATCCCTCCTAATAAAAAACCTAAAGCTATTGAAAATCCCGGGATAAAGTAATTTGCTATAAAGGCCACTGAAATTGCCGTGAGAAAAACAACGATAAAAGCAAAACTTCCAATAATACGCCTCCATTTCCATAATTCTTTCCAAGAAATTGCCCATGCAGCTTCATATAATAAAGGAGGCAAGAAAATAATAAAAATCAACTCCGGATCAACATGAACAACAGGAACTCCAGGAAGCAAGCTAATGAATACCCCTGCAATTACTAGTAAGACAGGATAAGCGACTTTCACTTTATTAGCCAACATGATTAATAAAGTAATTGCTACAATAAGTAGTAAATAAAAAGGAAAATCTTGCATCATTTTTTTACATTATTTTTTAATTCATCATACAAAAACTACAAAACAACATAAGCCTACACCTAAAAAAGAGCAATAAAGAGCAATAAATAATCATTTTTGATAAAGTTACCATACGTATTAATCCTCAAATTTGTAACTATCAATAATTAAAAAAAACACAAAATGAGAAATGTTACAAAATTATATTCATTAAAAACATACTTTTCGTATTCAACAAACGAATAAAGAACCCTTACGAATATAAAAATATTTTCATGAAAATATTACTTTTCATTGATTTTTAGAAGAAACCTATTATTCTGTACATGGGCTTGTCCTGAAGCAATTCAAGGATGAGCCCTGTTTAAAAAATTCATTTTGAATATAACCTGATTTTTATCTTTTAAAAATTGCCTTATTTATCAAATTGATTTTTAATAATTAGTTTTCACATATAAGATTTAACAAAACAAAAGAAATATGGACAACAAAAAAGTATTTGCGCTCGTTTTCAATTCAAACCATTATCAAGTTCTCCCTATAGAACAAGCAAAGGAGAAAATAAATGTAAAAAAAGACTTTTCAATTATTAAGAGTGATACCAATTACAATACCTTAATCAAGAAAAAAGAAAGCTTAAATGTAAATTTAATGTTACGATTAATGGAACTCAATCACGCCGACAGTTATTAATGTATTTTCTAATTATAAAAATAAAAACATTTGAAAAAATTCTACACTTTTTAACAAAACAAAATTACATTTATAGAATTTCCTCTTGAGGAAAAAACAATAAATAAAATTATAAAAGAATTAAATTTCACCCAATTCTTATTTTATCCCGATTTAAGATATTTCAGATTAGTTCAGTATATTTGATATTCAATATATATCGAAAGATATATTTAAAATTACCCAAAATGATTTTTGGGTAATTTTAATATTTCAATGAATGAATATTGAAATAATACCCCATAACTATATAAAAATACATTAATTTCGAACAAGAGAAAAAGTAGAAAATTTATCGCTTCCTCCTTCATTTCCTCTATACGAAATTAATAGTATTGGAAAAAACATTTCTAATCCTCAAAATTCGAGTTAATTAACAGCATGAATATTCATGAAAAAGCAAATAACGGCAGCCAACGATTTAGATATATAAAACTTTGCGTATTCTTATCAGGACTTTCTGTATTTGCTCAACTTTATCTATTTCAACCCTTGCTCCCTATAATAGCAGATCATTTTAAGACCTCCGTAGGAAACAGCTCTTTACTTGTTTCTTCTTCCACCATCGGAATGGCAATAGGCTTATTTTTCTTTGCATTTAAAGCAGATAGCTATTCGAGAAAAAATCTAATGACATTTTCTTTACTTACATCATCCCTACTCACCATTATTTCAGCTTACATTCCCAACATGAGTGTATTGATCATATTCGGGGTTTTAAAAGGTTTTATCGTATCCGGAGTTTCTGCTGTTACTCTGGCTTATATTACCGAAGAAGTGGATCGATCAATAGTTCCTTTAGCTATAAGTATGTATTTGAGCGGAAATATAATTGGAGGGATGAGCGGAAGAATACTCTCCACTATTTTAGCAGGTGAATTTGGATGGGAAAACTCTGTACTTATTATTGGTATCGAGAGTCTACTATTAGGCATATTATTTTGGATTTTTTTTCCAGATTCCATTTTTTTTCACCCAAAAAAAATTGACTATTCATTAAAAGTGAAGCAAATGAAAAAATTCTTACAAGATGCTTATATGCTTCATTTATATCTTATTGCTGCTCTCTTAATGGGAGCCTTTATAAGTATATATAATTATTTAACTTTCCGACTAGAATCGGCCCCATTCCACTTAAATCATTTCCTCATAGCCTTTATTTTCTTAATGTATATTTTTGGGGTATTGGGAACGATGATTACAAGTAAATTATCCAAAAATATTGAACAAAAAGTCATTCTTAAAAGCGCCATCGTCACCATCATTATCGGAAGTCTATTTCTCTTTTCCGAAAACATTTATATGGTCACTTGTGGGCTTGGTATTTTCACTCTTTCATTTTTTGCAGCCCACACTATAGCAAGCCAAATGACTGCCCTTCATGCCAAAGAAGGAAAATCTTCAGCCACTTCTATCTATTGGTTGTTTTATTATTTAGGATCTAGTATTTTAGGGAGTAGCACAGGATACATCCTCCATAGTACTTCTTGGAACTTCTTTATTCTATTTATTATTTTAATTATTCTCATTACTTTTTTATTGAGTGGCAAAAATAATTAATCCAAATAAGCATCTTTAAATATCCCATTTACATTATAAATTTACCATCAGGATACCATGACTTTCTTAATATCATTTTTTTCATACTAAAGAAGCAATAGATATTTTTTATGATAAACATAGGTATAAGGCATAATATTTGCAAATATAATTTAACCAAATAAATCATTTCTATTGATTTTAACCACCAAAAAGCAAAATACTATGAATGCAGAAGATATGAAAATTAATAATTTAGTAGAATATAAAAATCAGACTTACGTTATAAGTGAAATTTTTCAAAATAATCAAAAAGATTATTTTGTAAAGATAGAAAATGATATTCAGGATTTATTCATTCCTGCCAAAAATGTAAAACCTATACAAATCACAGAGGAATGGCTTCAGAAGTTTGGTTTTTCAAAAATATATAAATCTGATCAAATCATCCGATATGAAAGACCCGAAGAATTTATAAAATATGATATTGAACTCAGTTCAAAAAAAATCACAGAGGGATTAAAGATTTATGGTAATTTAATAAAGTGTAAATATATTCATGAGTTTCAAAATATATTCTCCAGTTTATTTGGCCAAGAATCATTCAGCCTTAATAATCCTATTTTATCTACCGTTAGATCTTAATTATAAATATATTTTCAAATATAAAACTGCCTCTTTACAGGGGCAGTTTTACAAAAATTCATTTATAATAATTGTGTAAAGAAATTATTCTATTTTATAAAAATTCTTTTTTCCATTTAGTAATTGTATTTCTACTCAGCTCAAAATGTCTAGCCAGTTCAGTGTTCGTAAGATGTTTCTTTTTTTGATAATCAAGAATTTCAAAAATAACTGATTTATCGTATGATTTAAATCTTTGATTAAACTTATTGGACATATGGTTTGAACCGTTGGATAATAATTTATTCAATTTAACAACATCCAAAACAGTTAATTTTTCTTTACGAAGATATCCTTCACAAACCTTTATCTTTTCAGGATATTTCATAGCAATCATATCACTGTAGATTTTTTTGTAGTTAGGTACGTTTTTCATTTTGTGTTTTTTATGTAAAAATTTGTATTTCAATCCCCAGATGGACACAAGGCTATAAATTTCACAACCAATCATAAGATATAACTGCCTAAAATTTCATAAGTAATAATTGAAAACAGCCTTCAATATTCTGTACCTTCACTCCTTATCGAAGCATCTTTTTTGTTTCTATCTTTTGAACTTTATTTTTTTCAAAAAACAAAAACAACACCTTACAAATTCCAAACCAGCCTTCATTTAAGGTATAGCTCCATGTATCTGAATGATAATAATTGAACTCTTGGCCAAATTCTTCTATAATCTGTTTTTTATTCTTCCCTAAAAGGTGTTTATAATGATCAGCTTTCATTCTTGACAAATTTAAATGTTAGCACTTTTGTATATAATATCCGTGGATCGATCTCAGGATTCTTATTTTATTATAAACAATTCTTTATATTATCACGCAACAGAAGTGACATTATTAAAAATAATTATTTTGAAATCAACAATAAAAAGAAAGCATCTTGTATAGGTCATTTACAATATAATAATTTCTGCTTCTTGTAAAGATTTGTTAAGTTGATTCAAATCAATCTCATTTAGAGGAGGTACAACATTATAGTGAAAACGAATAAGATTGTATTTATCGGGAGACCTTTTATATAAATTCAATTGCGTTCCCCAATAATTATTCTCCAATCTATAATATTTCACTTTTGATTTGGGTAATTCCAATCTTTTACCATTTTTTTTAAAAATCAGACGGTTATAAATAATAGTAATTACTTCCCCATAATATTCATATTCAAAATATTTGACTGTCAAACTAATATATAAGAGAACTAAAAGTTCTATAAAAATTGCCATCAAGGCCACCAACATAAAGTTGAACTTAAACAGTGTAAGTACAACTGATACAGCAACAATCATAAATACATTAATTAAAATAAATGTATTTCTTACATATGCTTTTACTTGTTTTTTATTACTTATTTTTACCATTTGTCATTTTTTTATAATACTAATAAGATCTACTTTGCCTATTTCACAGATCTTACTTTATATTTCTAGTACTTTCTAAGCCACTTATAAAGAGTTGTTTTAGGAATATTATACTCCTTCATCACGTCTTGTTTGCTTTTTTTATTTGTTCTTATAAGATCAGTAATAAAATCTATCACTTCTTTTGTATATAAGTTTTTTCTAAAAACAGGTAATGATGGAGCAGCTTTAGCAGGGGGAACATTTGTTGCTGCAGGTGGAGCATAAAGAATAAGATGTTGAGAATATACTCTAAAGAAGTCATATTCTAAAAGTTTACTCCAGCGTAAAAGAGAACCTGCCTCTATACTATTACTATTGTAAACCTCATCTATTTGACTTTCAGATAATTTCATAAAAACACATATTCTTTTTACATCTGTTTTCATTTCTTCCACCCTCTTCTTTATTAATCCACCTATATGTATTTCTTTAAATATACTATCTTCCATAATTACCTATTTTTCGATCTAACAGTTGATCAATTGAATATTTTTGTATATTATTTATTTAAAACAAAGCCTGCATCAGCCTTTCTGGTAAGTATAACTCCTTTTTTATCCAATAAAAAGATTGTAGGAGTTCCTGAAACGCTATAGTTTTTAAAATTCGGTCCACTGGTTCCTTTTAGATCACAATAGGAATCTTTCCATTTAAATTTACCAGAAGAGTTTTTAAATATCTCCATATCAGTATCCCCGGAAATAGCAATTATTTTGATTTTTTTCTTCTCAATAACGCTATATTTATCTAAAATACTATTTAAAACACTTTCACAATGTCCACATCCCCATTGGTAAAATACCAACATTGTATTTTCATATCCTTGATCTGCAAATTCCGAACTCTTTAGTGTTTTTATAGATCCGTTTGAATCTGTGATCATCAAATCTGGAGCCTGGCTGCCAGGAACCGTATTTTTATAAACAGATAAATCTCCTTTATACTCTGTTATTTTTTGAGAAGCCAGTACAGCTGGAGCTATTTTCTCAATGAGATCATCTTTCCCTTGCGCAGTAAGACTATGGGTAACCCTATCAACGAAAGATGTATACATTATAGGACTTTTTAATTTATCCCCTATTTTTTTAAAATTTTGCAAAAATAAGTTTTCATCTACCGGCATCATACTTTCAATATCAACCCACGAACCTATTATTGTACCCCAATGACCAGATGTATAAAGCGCCTGCCAATCCATATCATTTGTTATAAAAACTCCTACATCTTTGGCTTTTTTAGCCTCATCTACTTTAAGGCTACTAACTCCTACTCCAGTCGTGAAATTACTGATAACTAAAACCTTACTAGCATAAGTGTTCAAATTCAATAAACACTCCCGGAAATCATCATAGCTACTTACTTGTTTATCGTATTCTTCTTTATAGATGCCGTAATTTTTATCAGTTTTTGGGTACACCCTCATAGCTTGTGACATCACAGAAAATTTGTCAAGAATTTTAGTCTGTGTAGTATAAAGGCTATCCAACATCTTATTTTGGGTATTTCCTTTATAAACGATATCATTATTTGAAGGTTTTTTCACCAAACAATCTACCGAAAAATCCTTCTTATCAATAACCATATCTAATCCTCCGCCTTCTGCTGAATTTGTAATTAACCAGCGACTCATCCCTTGGTAAGGAGCATATTCCTTAGGTACCTCAAGAACAAATCTTCCATCAGGAGGAATAGTCCCTTTTTGTACAGGAGTATTTTGCCCCTGAAATAAAACAAAATCATATGTTTTGCCTGCAAACTCAGGAAAATACATGGAAATTTTTTGAGCATTCGCCGTTTGAAAAGCTCCTAAAGCAAAAAATAAATACGTAATTTTTTTTGTGCGTCTCATTTTGATATTATATTATTCTTGGTATAACAATCATTTTTATATGTACTTATCTGAACGAACAGATAACTTTATAAAAATATATAAAAATACACATACATTGATCGTTTATGCCCTTCTATTTTTAAATTAACATTCAAAATAGAAATCCTATACCTTAACAAAAGTTTGTATTTACAGAAATATCTTGAAAAAGTTGCTACGGAAGAGCAACATGATGGAATACTAATTGTTAACGAAATTATATAACTAATAACGATAATATAAAAAAATGATTTATTTTACATATAATTCATAATCTATAGTAATTATCATATAATCTCTATCACTAATAATTCTTTTTCATCACTTGTATTTCAAAATAGTTCTAACTTACGATTGTATTATAACTATTTTTCTTTAAAAATATATACTTTAATTTTTTAACTATTTGTGTCATAAAATTTCTGCCCCTTTTTTATAAAGATCCAGGGATAAAACCCCGGATCGTTTATGGACTCAGAAAGGGGCATCCTTATAAATCCTTTCTCATCATCAAGTTTTTAGTATTTTCAATACTACTTTGTGTTTCACAAATTTAATATATGAAAAAATTAAATCCCAACGAATGCATATAGATTTTTCATGAGTGTGGTATAAAAAAATCACTACCATTGTAGATTTACATCTACAATAAGGTATACATTAAAAATACACTAATATTTTATCGAAAAACATGTAAATTTAAGAAAAAAGATTTCAATTAATGAATATCATATTTAAAATTAAAAATTACTTACCTATAAATTATCAAATAATAAAGGTAAAATAATTAATTTAATAAAATCACTTAATTGTGATTTAGTATATAAAAATAACTCACTTTTGTAAATTTTACCCTTACATGTTATGATATATAAAATTACAATAC
>NZ_CACVBR010000041.1 GCF_902728265.1 Chryseobacterium potabilaquae | reverse complement strand
TAGTAAATCTTCTTTGTCAATCATAACTATGTAATGGTTAAAAATAATAAAAAGTGAGTTCCGAAAAATTTCTTGAGCTGTAAGAGCTCTAAATTTTCCAGAATAACTTTTTAACTTACACAGTTAGGGAGACACTACCCTAAAGATGTTGAGATTAGTTTGTTTATTGAACTAATTAAGCAATAATTATCAATATGAATTTGAACTTTCAAAAAGAACTGTTCGGTCATTTTTTAGTTTGGGAGTTCATTCATTTCGCTTGTTCTTTTTTATTAAATTGTCTTTTCTTGGTTTGTAAATTATATAAAGTATTTTCTTCTCATCACATCCCGAAGCATTAAAAGGTTTATGTTCCTTCAGTCCCACTTAATTTTGTTGGACATTCGATTCTCCTTTATTATGTTTATAAGAAAAATCTTTTTATCCTTATTATGAAAGAAAGATTGATTTTTGGGAAAAGCATATATTTTTTATTTCACTATGAATTAATGCTATGTAAATCAATTGTTTTGGAAATTATTTCTTATAAGTTCTCTTTCAATCTCGTCTATTTTGGGTAATGGAGTAAGATAGCTTTCTCTCATATATTTCAGAAGGTGTGTATTAGTTTTATTATTTATTTTTCTAATGAAAAGTTGATTGCTGGATTTCAGAGACTCTATTAAATTGTCAATGTATTGATCTTTATTAAAAATATTTTTTTCAATGATTGCTCTTTTATCATCATTCACAATAATATCATTAAAGTTTGTGTTCATAAGTACAGTCTGAAAAAATGATTCGGCAGGTAAAAAAGTATGCAGATAATAGTCTTTAAAATCCCTTACTTTTTTATTATGAGTTATAAAAAGACATGCTTCTCTTGTGAGGATGATCCATTTCCCTCCTATATAGGGTATAATACCTTCCATAAATTCTCTTTTATGGATAAAGGAGGATATTTTATGGGTTAATTCTGTAAAATGATTTTGTATCCTCTGAAGTGTATCAGGTCTGTAAAACTTTTGATCATAGTAAAAAAGATAATTTCTTCCGTTGTTATTTGTAAGAAATTCACGGATGATATTCTGTGATTTGAGCGGGTAATCTTCTCCACTTAAATTGATAAAATAATCCCATTCTTGGCTTACATTAAGTAGATATTCTATTGCATTGAGTTCGGCCTGAATCATACCAAACCCTCCCGAGACGATATTCATACTTTCTAAAATATAGACATTGGGAAACTGTACTAAATATAGCTGGATTTCCTCTGTTATTTCTGACTTCGCTTTCCTGTCAATATGGATAAGGTAGAATTGATCCTTCGTATATATCTTCTTAAACATTTCCTTGAATACTTCGGGTTTATGATGTATCATAATAAAATAAGCAATTCTTACATATGGAATAGGAGGGGAGGTTGATGTTTGGAAATAAGGGTGTGGAAGGGGGAGTGAAGTTTGCATAGGAGTAGAGATTAAAATCATCTACTTTTAGGTAAATAATTTAGGTTATTTTCTAAAGGTATAAATATCTTTTTGATAATCAATTAATTAATTTGATGTTTATTCGAATGTTTTATTGTAACTTAGCAAAGTATTTATAAAACAGGTTTCTGCCTTTGCTATTCTGTAATAGTCTAAAATCACAATTTTTTTCTTTCAGTTATGCTTTTTCAGCTGCCCAATTATTCATCTGGTTTTGAGTATGAAAAGTCAGGCTCTAAAAGGTCATTTTATCTTAGAGTAATATTTTATTGCAGGTCGGTCAATCCTATTTCAGTGGAGATAGTTGATCGAGCATAGAGAAGGGGGATAATGAATAGAAAATTAAATTCTTTATTTGTTTATTCTTTAATATAAATTCAAATTCTATAAAAAGGGTTTGTTTACAAAATATCGGAAATCCGAAAATTTATGATGAGTTTCAAAAATTTAAATTTAATCAATCCCATTATTCGTGCTGTTACAGAAGCTGGATATTCTAAACCTACTCCAATACAGCATTTGGTAATACCCTATATTTTGGAGAGAAAAGATATTATAACATGTGCACAAACTGGGATGGGAAAAATAGCGACGTTTGTTATGCCTATTTTGCAACTGTTAAAAAAATATGCTCCTGAGCACGTAAATATACGAACTTTAATACTAACTCCCACCCGAGAATTAGCTATTCAGACTGAAGAAAATTTTGGAATTTTTAGTAAATATTTACCTATCTCTCAACTCTCTATTTTTGGTGATGCTTCAGCTGGAAGTCAGCTTGCTGCTTTAAGAAAAAGAGTGGATATTCTTGTAGCCACACCAAGTAGATTATTGGACTTAATTAACCAAAGACATATTGATCTTTCTAAAATAGAAGTACTTGTTTTGGATGAGGTAGATGTAATGATTGATATGGGATGTGTAAATGATGTGAAAAAAGTTTTAAAACTTGTTCCTAAAAAAAGGCAAACATTGTTTTTTACTGCTAGAATGTCTTCAAATATTAGAGCATTTGCAGAGACGATTGTCAATAATGCTATTGAGATTACTGTTAATCCATTGCCTTCTATAGTACAAGACGTTCAACAGCCTGTATATATGAAAAAAGGAAAAAATCTGTCGGCAAAAATCCAGATTATCTAAAATATTCAAAATTGATAGGATTTACAGAGTACCCTATCAGTTTCCATAGAAAATAAGCCTGTATAGTTTACAGGGTATAATAATATAGTTTTTAATAATAATTACAATGCAACAAGGCACAGTGAAATTTTTTAATGAAGCAAAAGGCTTCGGATTTATTTCTCCCGCGGATGGGAGTAAAGATGTATTTGTACATTCTTCAGGATTAGACACAAGAATAATTCGTGAAAATGATAAAGTAGTTTTTGATATTCAGAAAGGCGATAGAGGTTTTAATGCTATTAATGTAAAATTAATATAATTTAGAATTTTATTATACTTAAGCTAAATAATATCATTTACAATGCAGTATTATATATAATTCAATCTTTTTGGATTTTGAATATATTAGTTGAAAAAACATTGATGTAAGTTAGATTACTTCTTAGTTTTCCATTATGTTCATTACCTCTTGCTTTATGTGAGAGGTTTTAATAATTTTTTAGAAAACGAATCTTTGCATTATAATACAGTTGTCGTAGTATGCCTTAATATAGCCTAAGATTCAGTGTTAAAATAAAACTTTATCCAATAAACATACAAACCTGAGAGGGATTAAAAATAATATGATTATCATCCATAATTTTAATGAATATAAGTCTTTTGAAGGTCAGATCATAGGGACATCCCCTTGGTATTTGATAGACCAGAATCAAATAAATCTATTTGCAGATGCAACTTTAGATCATCAATGGATTCATACTGATAAACAACGGTCTGAAGATGAAGGTCCTTTTGGCTCTACAATAGCACATGGTTATTTAACACTATCATTGATTCCATTTTTATGGAAACAAATTGCCAATGTGAGAAATGTAAAAATGGAAATCAATTATGGGATTGAGAATTTTAAATTTGGGCAAGCAGTTCCTGTAAATAGTGAAGTAAGATTACAGGCTACTGTGAGATCAGTCAATGATCTTAAAGGAACAATAAAAGTAATAATTGAAGCAAGGTTGCTTATTAGGAATCAGGTAAAACCCGCCTATATTGGTGATGTAATTTTTCTTTATCAGTTTTTATAAGCGTTCTTATTGTAAGCAAGGTCAAGCTCAATAAAGCTTTTTTGTAAATCTTAATTAAATTGCATTAATGAATGAATTATCATGTCATCCGATTAGGATGAAACTTACGTATTATTTTCTTTCTGTTTATTATTTTAATATTGGAGAGTCCAACTTGTGAAAAATATCGATAAAGTCTCTTAAAAATAAAATTTAGCGGTAAAGAACTTTTGTATGAAGAAAAAAAAATATTTATGGATTTGGACATTTTTAGTTCCCATTTTAGCATGGTTATTTTACTTTGGAGGTTTAGTCTTTTCCTCAATTTTTTATTCTATAATTCTTGCACTATCCCTACTAGGTAGTGTGCTTGCGGCAGTTTATCACTCAGAAGTTATTGCACATCGCTTAGGTGAACCTTTTGGTACCCTACTCTTAGCTTTTGCTATTACGGTAATAGAAGTAGGCTTGATAATTTCTATAATGATGGGTGCTACAGGACTGGAAACTCTTACACTTGCAAGAGATACGGTTTTTGCAGCGGTTATGTTCATACTCACTGGGATTATTGGGAGTTGTATTGTTATAGGTTCCCTAAGATATAGGGAACAAACCTTTACATTGCAGGGAGTGAGTACTGCATTAATAACTCTTACTGCTATTGTAATTTTTGTGCTTATACTGCCGAATTATACAATAAGTCATCTAGGAGGCGAATATACTTCTTTGCAGTTACTTTTTATAGCTTTAATTTCTTTGGGGCTATATGTGGGTTTTACAATGATTCAGACTTTTAGACACCGGAGCTTTTTTATTTCACCGCGAAATCACCTATTGGAAATGGAATCTGTACAAACTAATCTTAAACAATTCTCAAAAAAAGAATTATTTATCAGTTGCTTGTTGTTGGTTTTATGTTTAGGGATAGTAGTTCTATTAGCAAAGCTTCTTTCAAAAGATGTTGAACGTATTGTGATCTCAATAGGCGCTCCAAAATCGGTGGTAGGGATAATTATTGCAGGTATGGTTCTTCTTCCGGAAGGTTTAGCGGCATTCAGAGCTGCAAAAAATGATCAAATCCAGACTTCATTAAATTTAGCTTTTGGTTCTGCTTTGGCAAGTATTGGATTGAGTATTCCTGCTATTGCTTTAATATCAGTAATAACAGGAATAAGAATGGTGTTAGGAATAGATATTAAATCCACAATACTTTTAGGACTGTCGCTTTTTATTATTACGGTTTCATTAGCAACTGGTAGGACTAATATAATGCAAGGGGTAGTACTTATAGGCATATTTTTAATTTATCTTTTTATTACGATCGTGCCTTAAATACCAATGTCAGCTAGGATTAAGTATAAGTTTTTCTAATGATTGAAATAAAAAGATTTTTATCAAAATGTATTGTGTTTCATAAGGAATATAATTTTTTAACTTTTAAAGTATCCTTGTTATGTAATAAACTTATTCGGAGTATTTAACAAGGCTGGGATATACTATTTTTTCTAACATATTTTTAGAAGTGACCGATATGAATGCTTATGTTAACTCAAATTTCAAAATTTAAAAAATTGCTTTGTATTTCTTTTTCCCCTAACTTTGCACAAACCTAATCTAATGAGTAAAAAGAATACAAAATACATCTTTGTGACAGGAGGTGTAACTTCATCTTTGGGGAAAGGAATCGTTTCTGCTTCTCTGGGACTTCTACTAAAATCACGTGGTTTTAATGTAACAATTCAAAAACTTGATCCTTACATTAATATTGACCCAGGAACATTGAATCCTTATGAACATGGAGAATGCTATGTAACCGAAGATGGTGCGGAGACGGATCTGGATTTAGGTCACTATGAGCGTTATCTCGATGCTCCTACTTCCCAAAATAATAATGTTACTACCGGGAAAATCTACCAAACTGTTATTGAAAAAGAAAGAAAAGGGGACTTCCTGGGGAAAACTGTTCAGGTAATTCCTCATATTACTAATGAAATTAAGCGTAGAATTAAAATATTATCTAAGCAGAACTATGATATCATTATTACTGAAATAGGTGGAACAGTGGGTGATATTGAGTCTCTACCTTACATTGAAACTGTTCGTCAGTTGAAATGGGAATTAGGAGAAAATAATTCTATGGTAATCCATTTAACACTGCTTCCTTATTTAGCATCAAGTGGAGAATTAAAAACAAAACCTTCTCAACATTCTGTTCGTCAGTTGATGGAAAGTGGGATTATGGCAGACGTATTGGTTTGCAGAACAGAACATAAAATACCAAAAGATCAGAGAGCAAAATTAGCTCAATTTTGTAATGTTCCTTTAGAGAATGTTATTGAATGTAAAGATTTGGAAACGATTTATGAAGTTCCTATGTATTTGCAAAAGCAAAACTTTGATGAGGTTGTTTTAAAAGAATTGGATCTGAAAAGTGATAAAGACGCTGATCTTAAAGAATGGAAGAGTTTTCTTAAAAAGTTTCAAAATCCAAAAAAATCTATTGAAATTGCATTGGTGGGAAAATATGTTTCTCTTCAGGATTCCTATATTTCTATTGCTGAAGCTTTCAAGCATGCCGGTGCGGGCCTCGAAACTGAGGTTAAAGTAAGATGGGTTTACAGTGGTGATATTACAGAAGAAAATATCAAGAGTACTTTAAAAGGGGTTGATGGAATTCTTATTGCACCTGGATTTGGAGATCGAGGAATCGAAGGAAAAGTGCTTACGGCAAAATATGCTAGAGAAAATAAAATTCCTATGTTGGGAATTTGCTTAGGGATGCAAATCATGACTATTGAATTTGCACGTAATGTTTTGGGGTATACTAAGGCTAACTCTATGGAGTTTGATACCTCGACGGAACATTCTGTAATTTCATTAATGGAAGAACAGAAGAATGTGGTAGATAAAGGAGGGACAATGCGTCTTGGAGCTTGGAAATGTAGTGTGAAAAGTGGTTCTAAACTTTTCGATATTTATGGAAGTAAAAATATTTCTGAAAGACATCGTCACCGATATGAATTCAATAGTGATTATTTGAATGAGTTTGAAAAGAATGGTTTCTTAGCTACGGGAACAAATCCGGAAACCGGATTGGTAGAAGCTTTAGAAATGCCTGAACATCCTTTCTATGTGGGAGTACAGTATCATCCGGAATACAAAAGTACGGTGGCAACTCCGCATCCATTATTCAAAGCTTTCATTAAGGCTTGTGAAAAGAAATAAAGTAATTTATATACTATAACGTCTTTCTAATAACTCAGGTTGATTATTTTCAGCTTGAGTTTATTATATAGTAACGTAGTAAAGCATAGAGTTTTTGATAAAAAAACAGTATTTTTGTCAGCTCAAAAAGTAGCACTTTGTGATACTTGTTTAATTTACAATTTTTAATAAAAAATAAAATGCAACAAAACAACGGACTCGATAAAAGTCAAATGATTAGTTTTGCGGTTTTATGTTTGGTTCTTTTCGGCTCCATGTTTTATTTTCAAAATAAGCAAGCTAAAGAGGAGCAATTGAAAACTCAACAACAGAAAACCGAACAGGTAAAAAATGCTGTAAAACAAACTCAGGCAAGCAATATCAATCCAAATGTAACTCCAGGTGCGATTCAAACTGCGGATCTTGCTAACAAAGAGCTGAAAATTGAATTCAGTAGCTTAGGGGGACAGGTTTCTAAAGTAGAGCTTTCAGAATACAAAGCTTATGATCATAAAACAGATAGAGCGGACCTTCCTCTTTATTTAATCAATAAAAATAATTCAAATTATGGTTTCCAGTTTAAGGATAAAACAGGAAAGGTAATTAGTACCAAAGATTTGGTTTTTGCTCCCGTTGTTAATGGAAATACCATAACCATGACAGCTAATTACAATGGAGCTGTGATTCAATTTATTTATACTTTACTAGACAAATATAGATTAGATTTTAAAGTTAGAACTCAAGGGGTATCTGCTATTACAACAGATAATAAAGCTGATTTTATTTGGGATTATAGTGTAAGAAATTTAGAAAAAGGAAGAGCACAGGAGCAATCGCATTCTGAATTTTCATATGCTTTCGATAATTATAAAAAGTATGATTATGATGGAAGAACAACTATGGAGGAAGAGAAGGAGACCCTAAACTGGATTGGAGTAAAGCAACAATTCTTTTCTTCTGTAATTGAGGCTAAAAATGGATTTACTCAAAGTAAGGGAAATCAGGAAAATATTGAAGAGGGTGAATATTTGAAAAAACTGAATTATGAAGGTTTTGTTCAAATGACAGGAAGTGAATTAAATCAAGATTTTACTTGGTATTTTATGCCTTTGGATTTGACGTTACTGAAGTCTTACGATAAAAACTTTGATGAAATTCTACCATTAGGATGGTCTTTCATTGGAGCGATGAACCGTTATTTCTTCATGCCAATGTATAATTTCATTGCAGGTTGGGGATTAACTGCAGGTTGGGTGATTTTCATAATGACGATCATTGTGAAATTGATCTTATCTCCCATCATGTATAAGCAGCATAAGCTAAGTGCAATGATGAGAGTAATTCGCCCTGAAATTGATGAGGTGAATGCAAGATTGAAGGATGCAGACCCAATGAAGAAGCAGCAAGCTACTATGGAAGTTTATAGAAAAGCGGGGGTAAATCAAATGGCAGGTTGTTTACCGGCTTTGGTTCAGATCCCGATCTTTTATGCTTTATTCCGATTCTTTCCGAACTTTATAGATTTGAGAGGGCAAGGATTTTGGTTTGCAAAAGATTTAACGGCGTATGATGATTTAATTAAATTACCATTCAAAGTTCCTTTCTTAGGAGATCATTTAAGTGTATTTGCACTTGCTTGTACTATTGTTATTTTAATTTATACGGTGATGACTTCGGGTAATATGCAACAGCCTCAACAAGAAGGAATGCCAAATATGAAGGTATTAATGTATATTTTCCCGATTACATTCTTATTCTTCCTTAATACATCAGCGTCGGGACTTTCTTGGTATTATTTTGTTTCTAATGCGATTAACATCTTAATAATCCTTGTGATTAAATATTTGATTTTGGATGAGAAAAAAATTCATGCACAGATTCAAGCCAACAAAGAAAAACCTAAAGCAGAAGGAAAATTTCAAAGACGTATGAGAGAAATGATGGAAAAAGCTCAAGAGCAACAGAGATCGCAAGAGCAACAAAGAAATAAAAAGAAATAAAATTAATTTAATATAACAAAAAAGAGAAGTAATTTATTGCTTCTCTTTTTTATTTAGAAAGATTTTAAATTTCATGAATACGTGATATAAAATCTATAATTTGCTTTGATGTGAATTCTAGTCATATTTTAATCGAAAAGACTTTCTGTGATATTTGGTTGGACCGTGCTTTATAAGGGCTTCTTGGTGTTTTTTAGTGGCATATCCAAAGTTGGTATTCCATCCATATTCCGGATATTCATCATGGAGGTTAATCATTAATTTATCGCGGTAATTTTTGGCTAAAATTGAAGCTGCGGCTATTGCCAAAACTTTTGAATCTCCCTTTATAATACACTCATGTGGGATATAATTATAAGGGTGAAACTTATTTCCGTCAACTAAAATGAGTTCTGGTTTTATAGTCAATTTATCTAATGCATTGTGCATGGCATGTATGCTGGCATTTAGTATGTTATGCTGATCAATAAATTCCGCCGATAGCTCTGCAATAGCATAATTTTTTACATTGTCTTTGATGTAACTGTCCAGCTCCATGCGGGTTTTGAAACTTAATTTTTTTGAATCATTTATTAAACTTTGGTTAAAATTTTCATCCAATATTACGCTAGCTGCTACAACTGGTCCACATAAACATCCTCTTCCAACTTCGTCACAACCTGCTTCTGTGTAAAAATTGCTCCATTTTTTTATTAATTCCATAAAGTTTGATAAAATTTATCGTACAAAATTAACGAAAATTATGCGAAAGTCGAAATGATAATAATTTTTTTGTTTTTTGCATTGTGGCTTTTAAGAAAGTTTCACAAATTTGTGATAACAAAATTAAATTTGATATGAAGAAACTAACAACAGGTGTACTTATTTTAGTGCTATCCTCGTCTGTAGCGGTTGCGAACGCTCAACAGAAAAAGAGCGATACGGTAAGAACACAAGACATTGAAGGGGTGGTAGTGACAGCTTTAGGTATCAAGAGAGAGAAGAAATCTTTAGGATATGCTTCCGAGGAAGTAAAAGCAGAAGCTCTTACTGGCGGAACTACTAATACAGGAAACGTTGCATCCTTGCTTTCAGGGAAAGTTTCAGGGTTGCAAGTTAATACTAACAACAATTTTGGAGGATCAGCCAATTTATTAATAAGAGGTTATAAATCTCTAAGCGGTGGAAATCCTTTAATCGTAATAGATGGTTCTCCTGTTAATAACGGAACAGTATCCGGGTCTACTTTTGACTATGGGAACTTCTTATCCGATATTAACCAGGACGATATTGAAAGTATCAACGTTTTGAAAGGAGCAGCTGCTTCTGCTCTATATGGCGAACGTGGTAGTGACGGGGTTATTTTAATTGTAACGAAAAACGGACGCGGAAAACAAGATGGAAGTTGGGGGGTTACACTTACTTCGGGAATTACTGCTGGATTTATTGATAAATCAACTTTTCCTAAATATCAAACAAGATATGGGGCAGGTTATGGTCCTGTATACGGAAATGATACAAATGGAGATGGTAATCCAGATGAGTATTTTAATCATGATCCTCTTACGGGACAGTTTCAGGTTCCTTTTACTGAAGATGCCTCATATGGCGCAGAATTTAATCCTAATTTATTAGTTCGTCAATGGGATTCATATGATCCTACATCTCCTACTTATGGAATGGCAACGCCTTGGGTTGCTGCGAAAAATGGCCCTATAAAATTTTTTGAAACACCTGTTACGTATGTTAATACAATTTCATTAGAAAAAGGGAATAAGTCATCTAATATATCATTATCTTATTCGAATATGCTTTCGAATGGTTTATTGCCCAATTCGGACTTAAGAAAAAACAGTTTGTCTGCAAAGTTTAATTATGATTTTACAGATAAACTTCATGCTACTGTTTTTTCTACCTTGACAATTCAGGATACGAAAGGAAGAAATGAAACGGGATATTCGGATAATGTGGTAACAGGATTTAGACAATGGTGGCAAACGAACGTGGATGTTTTATCACTAAAGGATGCCTATATAAGAACTAATAATGGAAATAATACTTGGAATAGAACATCTGGAGAGGATGGTACACCTATTTATTGGAATAATCCATATTTCCAACGATATCAAAATTATCAATCTGATACAAGAACAAGAAGTTTCAGTTATGCACAGTTGAAATATGATATTACTAAAAACTTCGGAATTACTGGGAAATTATCATATGATCAATTACAAATGCAGATTGAAGAACGTTTAATGAATGGATCTTTACCACAAGCATTTGGAGCTTCAGGTAATAATGTAACTTCAGGGTATTCTCGTCAAGATATTCGTACAACAGAGACTAACTTTGACTTATTTTTAAATTATAAATTTGATATCACAAGTGATTTAAATGTAAGTGGTCTTGTTGGAGGGAATGTGAGAAGAAATTTAATAGATAATATGTACACTAGTACTGAGGGAGGGCTTGCAACCCCTGGATTATTTGCTATTTCAAATTCAGTAAATCCAATTATTCCACCGAATGAGAACTATTCTAAATGGCTAACTTCTGGGGTTTACGCTACAGCTTCTTTTGGATATAAAAATTTGGTGTTTGTAGATGGTACTGTGAGATCGGATCAAAGTTCGAATTTGCCAAAAGAAAATAATACATATGTTTATCCTTCCGTAACAGGAGCTGTGATTCTTTCAGAATTATGGAAACCAAGTTGGTTAAGCTTCTGGAAAGTAAGAGGAAACTATGCAGAGGTAGGGTCTTCTACTGAAAATTATAGATTACAAAATACTTATAGAGTGAGAGGAGGTTTTGGAAGTATAGGTCTTCTTAATCAATCTTATTTCCTTGCAAATCCAGATTTAAAACCTCAGAGATCTAGAGAAGTAGAATTTGGTATGGAAGCTCAATTCTTTAAAAATAGATTAGGTTTCGATATTGCAGTTTATAAAACACGTACTACTAACCAGATTATTAATCTTCCAGTATCGTCAGCGACAGGATATAGAACCTTCTTAGTGAATGCAGGACAAATTAATAACCAGGGTATTGAAATCCAGCTGAATGGAACTCCATTTAAAACCACTGATTTTAAATGGGATATTGATGTGAATTGGTCGAAAAATGAAAATAAAGTAATTAAGCTATATGGAAATTCTCAAAATTATTTATTAGCTTCGTACCAAGGTGGAGTATCGTTAAATGCAAGGGTAGGGGAAGCTTTTGGTGCCTTGGTAGGATCTGATTATGTTTATTTGAATGGACAACCTGTTATTAATCCTACCACCGGAAGATATTTAACAAATCCTAATCAAGTTATAGGTAATATTACCCCAGACTGGATTGGAGGAGTGAGAAATAGTTTTACCTATAAAGGGTTATCTGTAAGTTTCCTTATTGATGTAAAACATGGAGGAGATGTATTTTCAACGGATATGTATTATGGTCTTGCTACTGGTTTGTATGAAGAAACAGCGGTGGGAGATTACAGGGTTACAGGAGTAGTTCATCCAGGAGTAAATCCTAATGGGCAGGTAAATACAACACCAACAACTGCACCTTATAATTTTGGAAATGTGGATGGTTATAGAAGGATGCCAAATAAAAGATTTGTTTATGATGCTTCCTATGTCAAGTTAAGAGAAGCAAGTATTGGGTATAGTCTTCCTAAATCAATTTTAGCAAATACGTCAATTCAAGAAGCTAAAATTTCTATTGTAGGAAGAAACCTTTGGATCATACATAAAAATTTACCTTATGCTGATCCAGAAACAGGAACAGGAAATGGTCTTGCTTCAAAAGGAAACTCTATTGGAGTTTTGCCAACAACTCGTGACATAGGTATCAATGTAACATTAAAATTCTAGAAAATGAAAAAAATATTTTTAATACTTAGTATAATTTCTTTAACAGTAGTTACTCATTCTTGCGAAAGAGATATAACTTCATTAAATGAAGATCCTAAGCACCCTACTGTTGTACCATCCGGTCTATTAGTAGCCAGTGCACAGCAAGAGTTGATTTCGCAATTGTTAACCGCCAATGTAAATAACAATATATCGAGATTTTTTACTCAACAATGGGCTCAAACAACTTATATTGATGAATCTAATTACGATATGGTAACAAGACCGATTCCTAGAAATCATTATAATAGAATGATGGCCTCTAGCTCAGCTACTGTTCATTCTCCAGGTGTGCTATCGGCTCTTCGTGATGCAAAAACATTCCTTCAGAATGAGAACATTAGTGCGGTTCAGAAAAATAATAATATAGCTATTATAGAGCTAATTAGTGTATATACATGGGCTAATCTAGTAGATACTTATGGAGACGTACCTTATTTTGGAACACTAAAAGCGGTTCCAGATAATCCAGGAGCTTCTGAAATTCCATATGATGATGCAAAGACGATATATATGGACCTTATTAAAAGAATTGATGATGCAAATGCTATGATTAATACTTCGGAATTGGGATATAGTGCTGATCTCTATTATCAAGGAAATATGTCTAAATGGCAAAAAATGGCTAACTCTCTTAAATTTAAGTTAGCTGTTACTATATCAGACGTAGAACCAGCTTTGGCAAAAACATATGCTGAGGCAGCATATAATGCAGGATTATTTGTTGATAAAGCGGATAATTTTGGCTTGGCAGCATTTCCTTCCGGCTTATTTGCTAATCCGGTGTATCAGGAATTGATACAGTCCGGAAGAAATGATTTTATTCCTTCAGATATATTAGTAAATTATATGAATTCTACTTCAGATCCTAGACGAGGAAGATGGTTTACTAAAGTTAATAATCAATATGTAGGAGGTGTTTATGGAGCGCAGAATCCTTTCTTTTCATATTCTCATATGACTTCAACAAAAACTGACGACTTTGGAGAAGATAGTGGATATAGACTTATTACAGAAAATTCCCAAGGATATTTATTAGATTTTACAGAAATTACTTTTTTAAGAGCAGAGGCTGCTGCAAGAGGTTTTAGCGTTGGAGGAACTGCAGCTTCATTGTATGCTGATGCTATTAAAGCATCTATGACAGAATATGGTATTGCTGATACAGCAGCTAACGCCTTCATCACTGCTAATCCATTTAATGCATCTAACTGGAAACAATCAATAGGCTTCCAAGCATGGGTGGCTATGTTTAATAAAGGTTTCCAAGCATGGAATTTTGCAAGAAGGTTAGATCAACCTATGTTCGATAATCCAGCAGATTCATCTGTGGATGGAGTACCTGTAAGAATGAAATATTCTGATCAAGAATATTTATTGAATAAAGATAATGTTACGGCCGCAGCTCAAAAAATTGGAGGTGACCAAGTTACTACAAAAGTTTTTTGGGACGTTTTTTAATGAATGAAATAATATATTTATGAAATTTTTAACGAATCTTATAGTTGCAATGATATTGGTTTCATCATGTTCAAATGGTGATAGTAGAGAAGATACTACTTTTGAGATTCCTAATATCAATGGAATGTGGAAGCCTTCAAGATATGAGTATAAAGGAAAAATTTATTCTTTGCCTGATTGTGAAAAAAATGGACAACTTCTTGTAAATATTGATTTTTCTGGAGTTTATGAAGAATTTGGAAAATCATCAGTAGACAATAATTGTAATAAGTTTATCTCATTTGCAGGAAAATGGGGCTATGATGCAATGAATAGAATGCTTACCTTATCTTATAAAGAAAATGGAGTTACTAAAACTTTAACAAAAGAAGTAGAAGATTTTTCTGATGTAGAATTGAAAATCTTTGATAATTCTAAAGATTTGGATGGTATTCCAGGGAATGATGAGGCAAGTTTAATTTTTACAAAACAATAAAAAAGTATTTAACATTCATACTTACCGCCTTCGGGCGGTTTTTTTATTTCCGTATATTTGTATTTCGAAAATTGATATGGAATAATTGTAAGATTATTTTATACCATAAAATATAATTTTAAAGTCAGATTCATGGCTACAAAATAAGTGGTAAATAAATGAATATTAAATATATTATAGAAGAAAAACTTTCACAGGTTATTTTAAATGTATACCAATTAAAGGACATCCAATTGGAAATTCAGGAGAATAAAACGGAGTTTGAAGGAGATTATACTATTGTGACTTTTCCTTTGGTAAAGCAGTTGAAAAAAAATCCTGAAAGTATAGCTGTTGAATTGGGAGAAGCTTTAACTGAGCAAACAGAACTATTGGAAAGTTTTAATGTGATAAAAGGTTTCCTTAATATTAAAATTAAAAATCAATTTTTTATAGATAACTTTAAATCTATAATCAATGATTTTGATATTATAGAAAAGAAAAATGCTACAGTGATGGTAGAATATTCTTCTCCTAATACCAATAAGCCATTACATTTAGGGCATATCAGAAATAATTTATTAGGATTTTCTGTAGCTCAAATTCTTAAAGAAGCCGGATATGATGTTGTTAAAACTCAGATTATTAATGATAGAGGGATCCATATTTGCAAATCAATGTTGGCGTGGGAAAAGTTCGGAAAAGGAGAGACTCCTGAGGAAACCCAGGTTAAAGGAGATAAATTTGTTGGGAATTATTATGTGAAATTTGATCAGGAGTACAAACAAGAAATTGCTGAATTGGTTTCACAAGGGATGAGTGAGGAGGTAGCTAAAAAAGAAGCTCCCTTGATGAAGGAAGCACAAAAAATGTTACTTGATTGGGAAAATGGAGATGAAAAAGTAAGAAAGCTTTGGAATGAAATGAATTCTTGGGTATATAAAGGTTTTAATGAAACATATAATAGATTAGGAGTTGATTTTGACCAAGTTCAATATGAAAGCAATACTTATATTTTAGGCAAAGATCTTATACAAGAAGGCCTAGATAAAAATGTGCTATATCAAAAAGAAGATGGATCTGTATGGTGTGATCTTACCAATGAAGGTTTGGATCAAAAACTTTTATTACGTTCAGATGGTACCTCAGTATATATGACGCAAGATTTAGGAACGGCTGTGGAGCGTTTTAAGGAAAATAATATTCAGAAGTTAATATATACAGTAGGAAATGAACAAGATTACCATTTTCAAGTTTTGTTTAAAATCTTAAGCAAATTAGGATATTCATGGGCAGATCAGCTTTATCATTTATCTTACGGAATGGTTGAACTTCCTCATGGAAAAATGAAATCTAGAGAAGGAACTGTGGTTGATGCAGATGATTTGATGCAGGAAATGTACGAGACGGCAAAAGCTAAATCACAAGAATTAGGAAAGTTGGAACATCTTTCCGAAGAACAAAAGGAGGCTTCGTACGAAACAGTAGGTCTAGGAGCATTAAAGTATTTTATGCTAAAAGTTGATCCTAAGAAAAAAATGTTATTTAATCCTGAAGAAAGTATTGAGTTTAATGGTAACACAGGTCCGTTTATTCAATATACTTATGCTCGTATTCAATCTTTATTAGCCAAAGCGGATTTTACATATAAAGAAGTATCTGATATAACAGTTGATCATTTTGAAAAAGAATTAATTGTTTTATTAACCAATTATAAAGTGATTGTAGACAGAGCCGCAGAAGCATTAAGCCCTGCATTGATTGCTAACTATATTTATGATTTAGTAAAATCTTACAATTCATTCTATCAAAATCAAAGTACACCGATTGTAAAGCTAGAGGATGAAAACTTAAAACAATTCCGTTTGAATTTATCAGAATTAACTGCAAAAACAATAAAAAAATCTTTAGGTTTACTGGGAATAGGAACAGTAAACAGAATGTAAAAATAAAACCTCTTGAGCGATCAGGAGGTTTTTTTATGAGTGAAAATGGTAATATTTTAGTTTACTTGTTGTTTTTAATGCTATCCTCGTATAATTTTGCATCACTCCATTTCGCATGTTTTGAGGGAATAATTGTATATCCCTTTTTGTAGCTATATACTTTGGTAAACTCAGCTCCGAAGAAAATCAGCATACACGAATAGTTGATCCACATCATAATCAAAATGACTGTTCCCGCTGTCCCAAAAGTTGAGGTTGGTTTAAAATGACCAAAATAAAGGCTTAGCAAAAATTTACCTAAAGTGAAAAGAATAGTTGTGAGTAAGGCTCCTCTCCATACATATTTCCACCCGATCTGTACATCTGGTAGTACTTTAAACATTAAAGCAAAAAGAAGCATTACCAATCCAAAACCGATCACGAAATTAACGAGTTCTACCAACATATATGTCTCAAATCCAAAGTAATGGGTTATCCAATTATTAAATAAACTTATAAGGGAAGATAAGACCATGGTGATCATGAGTAGAAATCCTAGAATAAGAATCATTCCTAATGAATTAGCTCTATCCAAAAGAAACTTTACAAATGCTTTTTTGGGTGCTGCTTCTACATCCCAAAGAGTATTTAATGCATGTTGTAATTGAAAAAAAAGAGTAGTGGAACCAAATACTAAGGAACCTATTCCGATTATTTTCATGAAAATATTTTGCTTATCAATTAAGGCTCCTGCGATCATATCCTGGATGCTTTTAGCGACTTCATTTCCCATCAGTCCACTAATTTGGTTGCTTATTTCTCCACGTATGGCTTCTTCTCCTAAAAAGTGTCCTGAAATCCATATAATAATAATTAATAAACCCGGAATAGAGAAAATAGCGTAATAGGCTAAACTTGCAGAATCTCTCGACGCATAAGAGCTATTCCATTCAGAATATGTTTCCTTTAAAACTTCCCAGAAAAATTGTATGTTCTTGACCATATTAAAAAGGATATCCGATTGCTATATTTAGTATAAGATTATCTTTTCTCCAATTGGAGTCTCCAAAATTAATTTTGTTAAGTACCCATCTATCATTCTTCGGATAGTAAGGAACTCTTAATGGCATTGCTAAATCAAGTCTTAATATCAAAATAGAAAAATCCAGTCTAAGTCCAACCCCTGCTCCTACGGCAATTTCACTCAAAAATTCTTTAGAGAATTTGGCGCCGGGTCTTTGTTTATCTTCGTTGATAAGCCAGATATTTCCGGCATCAGCAAAGACAGCAACATTGAGGAATTTATAAAGATTAGCACGATATTCGGCATTTAGCTCTAATTTAACATCTCCGGATTGATCAAAGTAATATCCTTCTTCAATAGTTCTAGGGTCAAAACTACCAGGACCTAAAGTGCGGGCTCGGAAGGCTCTAATACTATTACTCCCTCCAGAAAAAAATTGTCGTGAAAAGGGGATGTGTTCTGAATTTCCATAAGGATAGGCAAGGCCTGCTATAAATCTCGTTGCTAAAGATGTTTTTTCATTAAATTTATGATAGAATCTAAAGTCGTTTTCAATTTTTGCGTATTGACTAAACGGAACTCCAAAAATTGTTTTTTCTTTTCCTTTTTTTGTATTGGCACCACTTAACAATCCTGTAAGATTTCCTGCTAAATCAAGAGTCCCTTTATAATAGATTGTATTGGGCTTTTGTAACATGGTATTGGTATAAGTGTAGGAGTAAGTTGGGCCGAAAATTAATTGTTTTTCAACTACTCGCTGCATAGCATCACTTTTTAGTGCGATAGAATCGTAGAGTGGGGTTACTTTAGCCGGGGCAACGTACGTAATGTCTAATATTTTTAAATCATGCTCTTTTCGTGCATTTTCTTTCCAAAGATATCCAAAAGATCCGCTGAATGTATTAAGGGTGTAATATTGCGTACGGTTTTGAAATTCATATCCTAACGTAATATTAGTTCTAGGAACAAAAGCACTTGACGAATGAAATTTAAAAGGGGCAACAATTCTTGGAATAGAAAGTTGAGTATTTACGCCGGCACGAAAAAGATTTTTAGCATTTTCCGGTCCTCCGACTTGTACATCAAATGCGCCATACACAGAAGTTTTGAGTTGTTCAGCACCACGGAAAAAGTTTCTATGGGTCCAGTTAAGGTTTACTTCACTTCCTGCATAGTTAGCAGAATTGGTTCTTCCCAAGGCCTCCAAGCGAAGGGATTGTATTTCTCTAGGAGTAAGTAGATAATAGGCATCAAATGTATGTTGTAACGAATCAGCAACAACGAATTCATTTTTTACAAACTTGAAAACACCTAAGCTAATTAAACGATTTAAGGTAAGATTATGGTCGGCACGATTGTATACTTCTCCCGTTTTAAAATATAAGGCTCTATCAAAGATTTTTGGTTTGAATTTGTGTTGTGGATCAATTATATATATATCATTATGAGCATATTTAGTAAGGGAATCCGTGTTCATGGGTATTTTGTATTTTCCCTTTCTTACATCACTCATATTGTAATTGGGAAATACTACTATTTTGTTGATGCTAAATTGTTGTGTTGCGAGAGTAGGAGTATTGTCTTTTAATTTTACATTAAGCTCCACAGTATGATTTTTACTGACAGTACTGTCTGCTTGAATGATGATATTATTGGGATGAAAATAGTAAAACCCTCTTTCTTTTAAGCCATTGTCAATTCTTTCTCTTTCAGCTTTAATAATATCAAGATCAAAAGGTCTTCCGGTTTTAAGTAACGTTTTATTACTTAATTTTTGAATTTCTTGATTAACAAGGGTTGAATCTTTTTGAAAAACAACACTGCTGATCAAATATCTTGCTCCTGGTTGTAAGCTATAAATAATTTGAGCTCTTTTATTTTTAGAAATAGTATCATAGGTTACTTTTGCATTGAAGTATCCTTTATTTTCAGAATAATTTTGAATGATATCTTGGTTGAATTTTTTGTCTACATCTGCTAGTAAAACGGGTTTCTCTCCCATTTTATATTTTAGCCAATAATTAAACCCTTTTTCTTTTTTGGGTTCCTTAGCAATATTGTAGAAAAATAATTTGGGTCTTAATCCTAAAAATGTTGAGTTGGGTTTTGGAGTAAGATTAGCTTCCAGATCAGACTGTAGAGCTTTCTTTTCTTTTTTAGAAATCGTCTCATTTTTAATATTGATTGTTGCACCCGTATACAACATTTGTCCCTCTTTCAAGTATTTTGTATTACTACATGAAAGAATGATCGACACCACTCCGGAAGTGAAAAAGTATCTAAAATAAGTTTGCCAATTATTTTTCATTATTTAAATTCTACCACTTGATTTTGTGAATTATTTCTTTGTCTTTTTTTCTTAGACTTTTGGAAAATATCCCGAAATTTGTCATAATCTAATGTTATAATGAATCCAATACCTGTTTCCACAATTTGTCCTTGCAGGGCCACTTGATATTCATTTTTACGATAAGCACGCAGGGTATATCTTCCATCTTTAGAAAGACTATAGTCTACTGTTACATCCCCTGCGATATTAGTCATGTTTTCATTTTGTCGGGCTTCTCCTTCTAAACCAAAATTACTTCCCACTGAAACCTTCAATCGATCATTCAATAGCTTTTTACTCACATCAACATTTAGATCTGTTCTTGTATTTTTTTCTCCTGTTGAATAATCTTCGGAAGATTCAAGATCAAAATTTAAATCAACACCTTTAATAAGTCCGGAAGCCAAATTGTTCAGCTGTTGTGAAAGAATTTTACTTACACTTTGTCTTGCCATTGCTTCTGCAGAAACGCCTGCACTCGATTCAAAAGGATTGTCTCCAATAAATCGATTCAAGAGCAATAATGCAAAAACCTGTTTATTCATTTCTGACTCCTGAGTTCTGAGCTGGGTAAGCTTTTGATCAACAATATCAGTTACTGTCGAAGAAACGGAATTGTTTTTTTCGTCTGTAGTAATATCAAATGTTATTTCCGGCTTTAGCAGTTCTCCTTTCATTTTTAGTAAGGTGTTGAAAGGTATTCTTTGCTTGAATTGATTCATGGTTGTGGCACTTTCACTACTCATCTGTTGTTCCACGAGATCGATTGGTGCTGCTTCCACTTTATATATAGCAGTGATATCCATAATAGCCATGGTAGGTTCTCCTGTCCAAGTGATAGTACTTCCTTTTTGAATATCAAATTTACGCTTCAGCATGCTTACAGAAAGTTCATAGCTCCCAGATTCAACTTCATATACCCCGACAAGAGTAGTTTTTCCTGAGGGATCAATTCCTCCGGTTAATTCTGCTTCTCCTTGTAGTTTTACGAAATCTCCGTTGGCTTTATCGATGATCAAAGATAATTTAGCATCTTTATGTACTTCTATATTTACACTCACATCCATACCTTTTATTTTACTTTGAGTATTTATAGAATCTGCTTTAAGGGTCTTATTCAAAACCACCTGATCTTGATCAATAAATTCAACAATTCCATCTCTTTCTTGTAAAGATGGAGAAGATTGAGGAAGCACGAATGTAAAATCAGTAGTATCTCCAATAGCAAGTCTTCCATCAACTTTAGGTAAATCTAAATTTCCTCTGATGTGTAAACCTGCATTAATGGCAAGCGTTCCATACATCATGGCGTCATCGGACTTTTCTGAATTAACCACTTTAAAATCTTTGGCGTTGACATCTAAATTAAAGGCAAAATCTCGGTATGTTTTTGTTAAGATTTGTCCATTTAATACAAGAGCATTTCCATCTTTATCATTAATTTTAAACTGATTAAATTCTATGCCTTGGTTGGTAAAATCAATTTCGTCATTAATTTTTCGGAAATCACTACCTGTTTTAGTAATTTCTAAACCTACCTCATTAAATTTTATTTTTCCTAAAATATTGGGATTTTCAGTGGTTCCTGTAATTTTTAAATTTCCTGAGAGATAACCTTCAGCATTGGTAATGGTATTCATTGAAAATCCTTGGGCGCTTTTCATTTGAAGTTGATTAATTGCCATATTTAAGTCAAATGTCCCTGAAGAAGTGTTATAATCTCCCAGAATTTTCACATCATTATTATTTCCAGAAAGGATGATGTTTGCATTAAGAAGATTAGTTGAGGTATTGTTGACTTTTATAGCAAGATTTCCGATCGGATTTTCATAGACTTCCAATTCCGAAATCTGTATATCTGAAGTAAAGGTCATGTTTTTTGTTATATCTCTCAGCTGTGCAGTGCCATTAATGGTCCCTCCGGCTAGAAGAGTATCTTTTTTGATAAGCTCTGTAATGGTTTCTATTTTGAAATCCTTTATAGATACATTCAGAGGACTATTTGGAGATTCAGTTTCAGATTGTAGGAAAATTTCACTTCCTTCATTGGAAAGTCTGAAGTTATTGGCCGAAATACCTTTATTGCTGATCTGGATTTTATTATTTTCGGAAACCATCCAGTCTGAATAGTTTAATTTTAAACCATTGGGATTAAGAGAAATTTCCGTAATATCATTAATAGATTTCGCATTTCCTGCGATGAGAAACTGAGTAACATCTTTTGAATCTTTTGTAGTGATATTATAATTAATAATATTATCAGCCACATCTCCATTGATATTTACTTTATTTAAAGAGAAACTTGAACTTTTTAAAGAGGCTACATTCAGATTGTATTGTATAGCTTTATTTTCATTAGTAATTTTCAAAGAAGTATTTTCTATGGAATTTTCACCATACAACAATTGTGGAATTTGACCATCAATTTCAATTTTCTGAGAATCGGCATCATAATTTCCAGTTAAAGTTATTGTTTCAAAACTCTTTAGCTCAGGCACAAATTTTCGAATTAAGTCATCATTTTTAATCTTTGCATTGAACGTAAAAAACTGTCCCGCATCAATTTTTTGTGTCCTGTCTGGTTTTTGAAATTGATAATACTGGTTAAACGTTTGCGTTAATGATCCGAATATTTGTGTAAGTTTATATTTTCCGATAAGTTCAATATCGGCAATCTGAGAATTGAAAACTATTTGAGTAGAGTCACTTGTTGATTTTGCTTTTAAATGTATTTCCTGAATAGGATATACCTCTTTTGTGTCGGAAAATGCAAAATTCTGAAGATTGAGAGATCCATTTAAATGATTAGGATCAAGGTTAACAAAATCACCCTCAATTTTTCCGGCTAAGATCATAGGATCTTTATAAAATCCAAGTTTATTGATATCAAGCTTGGTGATTTCTCCATTGAATTTTACGGTAGGATTTTTCTCATTATAGATTCCGGAAGCAATGAGCTTTACATTGGCATTAGGATCTTTTGAATCCAACAGAATATCATATACTCCATGATTTATTGTACCACTTACATTCATATTCTGGTAACGATACCCTTGATAAACTGCTGATGCTATATAACCTTTTAGATCAGCCTTTGCACTTTTGAAATCAAAACCTTCTCCTTTTGCTGAAATTTGACCTGATATAGGCCCGATATCTTTGTTTTGGATGATTTGACCTATCTGTAATCCTTGGAGATTGGCTTTTATATCATATAATTCATGATTTTTCCTTCTCATGTCTACTTGGGCGATAAGGGATGCGTTTCCAAGAGTAGAGTAGAGATTCAGATCTGTATCGATAACTTTTGTAGTACCTTTTGCATTTCCTTTAATACTGAAATGAGAAGGCAAAGAAATATTTGGTGGAATGGTATTCTTTGGTACTATATTGAAAATTGTTTTTCCTGTCGATGATAATTCATTAATCTTTAGATCGTAATACAATTGATCAGGATTCATTACATTTTTAATTCTTCCTACTGCTGCAACTCTTAGCTGATCTATACCTGAAGCCTTAAAATCTTCAATAAAAAGATCATTTACAGTCCCTAATATATGGGTGTTGATATTCAAAGAAGTATTCGGATATCTATTGAATGGAGGTGTATTTCGTAAAGCAGGTGCTAGATTTAAAATGTCAGAAAAACCAACTTTTGATTCTTTTATGTGGGCTGATATTTTTACCGCTCCCAAATTTGAATTTAGTTGTTCAATAGAATCATAATGCAAAATAATCTCATCTCTTAGTAATGTATTTGGCGTTTGAAGATAAAGATCTTTGAGATAAGCTTCTTTATCAGTATATGCAAAATCTGTATTGAATTTTTGAATATCTAACCCTCTTGCTTCTCGAACTTCTGCAGAATTGACGGTTCCCGAAAACGTATTATTCTTCATGGTAAAGTTTCGGACTTCCACATTCATTTTTGAAAAATTCAGATGGTTAAAATCCATTCCCTGTTTTGTAGGTGTGATGGCCGTATTATTATAGAAGGCTTTTACGTCATTCAATACAAGTTTACCTAATATAAGTTGAGGTGATTTTTTTGGATCTGAAATAGAAATAGAATCTGATGCTTCTTTATTTTTTTCTGATTGCGGGTTTTGTGTGGGAAGATAGAGGTTTGCATTAATATGAGCACCTGAAAGAACAATATTTGAAATGTCATAAGCATTATTTTCTAAATCGAGTTTATTCACTTTCGAGCTTAATTCTTTAAATAAAACTTGGGCAAACGTTCGGGTATTGTTATCAGTATAATCAATATTAAAATTAGTGAGTTTAATTCCTCTTAATCCAATTTTCATGGGTTTTTGAGCATTAAGAGAATCTACTTTTTTCTCAATATTTTTAGAAACTTCCTCTATGAGATCTTGTTTAAGCTTCAACTTTAATCCATCAAGATTAATGTCATTGACTGCATATGTGTTTTTTTGTAAATCGAAAGTTTTTACTCTTGTATCAAAGGAATTGAAATATAATTTAATGTCATTTTTAGACTGTTGATCATTGAATGTAACTCCAATATCTTTAAGGTGAATTTTATCCAAAGAAATGATAAATGGTTTTGATGGGCTTTCTTCTTTGTCATTTGTTGCAAAAGCATCAATAATATAATCAAAGTTGAATTTTCCATCAGGCTTTCGAACTACATTAGCACGGACGCCTTCCATATCGATAGAGGTTAAATCTGCTTTTGAATTAATTAATTTAAGCATATTTAATCCTACATCAAGTTTTTTTACGGATAGTAATGTATCAACCTTCTGGCCTTTTAAATACAAGTTTTCCAGGATGAGGCTATTGGGAAAGCCTATATATACCTTCTCAAGGCTAACTTTAGTATGTATTTTTTTTTCTAGATAAACAATAAGTTTGTCCTTGATATAATTTTGAACAACAGGAAGCTGTAAGCTAAATATGAGCAGTATTAATAAAACTAATAGTGAAATTAGAGGTATTGTTATACGCTTTAAGAGTTTTCGCTTATTAATTTTCAATTGTGATGGGGTTTGTGACAAATATAATAAAGTAAAATTATAATTTGTTTGTTTTTTATCCCCTTTGAGAATGCGAAAATCCTGCCTTGGCTGTCTTTTTATGGAATTTAGTTAAGTTTTGTCAAGTGAATCAGTTGATAAAAACAACCAAGGTTCAGATTTTTAGCTTTTTAAAAAAAGCCATCCCCTTTATTCATTTTTTGTGGTTGAAAAGGTTTTAAAAAATGAAAAATGTTAGTCTACTTATAAAGGGGCTTGGCATGGTTTAATTCATATATTTAATTTTTAGTCATTTCCATTTTCCCATTTGATATCCTGACCTTGTGGAGCGGCTCCTCCATGGACTGGTGTAATGGGAGCAACCTCTTGATTAATATGATATACGTAGGCGGCTATTTTTTCAGCATCACGCCCTGTAATTGTACCTTCTTTAATAAAGGGTCTCATAGCAGGATTATTAGGAGAACCATTTTCAAGCATCCAAAAGACATTTTTAAATAAACTTTTTTCTTTGATATTAATCCAGTGAGTATCGGTAAGATTAGGCCCAATACCTCCTTTTCCTTTTTCTCCATGACATGTTACACAATTAGTTTTGAAAAGTTCTTCACCTTCTGCTATATGGTCTGCATTATATTTAGCAGTTTCGAGATTAATCTGAGGTGCATTTTTTTCATATTCATTTATAGATGCCAACATTGTTTTAGTTTCGTGATCATATTCTTTATCAGGATGAGCGTAATCGGTAAAAGAAAAGGCCAATAAATAGATAACACAGAAAATACATCCGAACCAAAAAAGTCCGATCCACCATTTGGGCAATGAGTTGTCCAGTTCGGTAATTCCGTCAAATCCATGATCAATCAAAATATCTTTTTCTTCAGTTTCCGATTGTTTCTTAAAAGCCGAATTCCATAGTTTTTGCAGATAGGAAACATTTTTTTCTTTCAGATATTGCTTTTTTTCTTCTTCAGATAATCTGTTGAATCTTTCATTCTCAACCAAATCTCCTATGGAATTCATGATGAATAAGAGAATGATCGTGATCAGTAGTAAAGCCCAGAAGAAGGGAGAAGAGAAATAATCCGAGTCATGAGCGAACATTTCGAAGGCCATAATAGTTAATCCTATTGTTATAGCGATATGTACAGAAATGGGAGTTCTCGTTTTCATCTTAATACAATTTACTTAATTAGTCGATGCTAGCCGTTTGAGTCTGAGTCGTTTTGATATCTGTTCCTAATCTTTGAAGGTAGGCGATCATGGCAATGATTTCTCTTTGTTCGAGAGGAATAAAAGAAACTCCTTTTTCTCCTTTTTCTTTTTCCATTTGATCTTTTATATCGTTAGCTTCAGAATATATTTTTTTCACAATCCCTTGTGCTTGGTTATTAGCCCATTGATCTGCAGAATCTATTTCTGCTTTGGTGTAAGGAACGGCAAATGAGTTTTTCATTAGCTTCATTTTATTCACCATTTGAGATCGATCTAGTACATTGGTTATTAACCATGGAAAACGAGGCATAATGGAACCGGCAGAAGTGATCCTTGGATTATACATATGTTTGAAATGCCATGAATCCGGATTACGCCCACCTTCTCTTTGGAGATCAGGCCCTGTTCTTTTAGAACCCCATAAAAAAGGTCTGTCATATACAAATTCTCCCGCTTTTGAATATTGACCGTTTTTTCCCTCAAATCTTACCACTTCATCACGGAAAGGTCTTATCATTTGGGAATGGCAAGAATTACAACCTTCACGGATATAAAGATCTCTACCTTCTAATTCCAAAGGGGAATAGGGTTTTACAGCAGAGATAGTAGGGACGCTTTGCTTAAGAGCTAGAGTCGGAATTATTTCGACCATACCTCCTATAGCTACTGTAATAAATGCCAGAATGGAAAGTAATTTTGGAGTTCTTTCTAACCATAGATGTATTGCTTCGCCTTCTTTTCTTACGTTTCCTATATGGGCTAATGCTGGGGCTTCTGCTGAGACTTCTTTTTGAAATACTCCGGCTTTTATCGTTTTAATAACATTTACTACCATTAAAATTGCTCCACATAAGTATAGAATACCTCCAAAGAATCTCATTTTGAAATAAGGAATAATAGCAGTCACTGTGTCTAACCAGTTTTTCCAAACTAAAGTTCCATCCGGATTAAACTGTTTCCACATTAATCCCTGAGTAAACCCTGAAATATACATAGGAATAGCATAGAAGATAATACCTAAGGTTCCTAGCCAAAAATGCCAGTTCGCTAATTTTACAGAGTAAAGTTTTGTTCTCCATAATATAGGTACAAGATAATAGATAACCCCAAATGCCATAAATCCATTCCATCCTAGAGCCCCTAAATGTACGTGGCCAATTACCCAGTCTGTATAATGTCCTATTTTATTTAAAGATTTTGTGGCTAATAGAGGACCTTCAAAGGTGGCCATACCGTAACAAGTTACAGCCACGACAAAGAATTTAAGGATTGGATTTTCTCTTACTTTATCCCAAGCACCTCTTAATGTTAAAAGTCCATTAAGCATTCCTCCCCATGATGGAGCAATAAGCATGATGGAGAATCCAGTTCCTACTGCTTGAGCCCATGCCGGAAGAGCTGTATATTGAAGGTGGTGAGGGCCAGCCCACAGATATACAAAAATCAATGACCAAAAGTGAATAATAGATAATTTATAAGAGAATACAGGTCTATCCGCAGCTTTAGGTAGGAAATAGTACATTAAACCTAAAACAGGGGTCGTTAATACAAATGCTACCGCATTATGACCATACCACCATTGTACGAGAGCATCTTTAGCTCCGGCATATATGGAATAAGATTTCCAGCCTGTAAAAGATAATGGAACTTCTAAATTATTGAAGATATGAAGCATGGCTACAGCGATCCAAGTTCCAATATAGAACCAAATAGCTACATACAGATGTCTTACTCTTCTTTTAGCAATGGTTCCGAACATATTGATTCCAAAAACTACCCATGAAATGGTAATTAATATGTCGATAGGCCATTCATGTTCAGCATATTCTTTGGAAGTATTGATTCCTAATAAAAATGTAATGACCACACTGATAATCATAATTTGCCAAGTCCAAAAATGGATCCAGGAAAGAGTATCACTGTATATTCTTGTTTTTAATAACCTCTGCAAACTATAATAAGCTCCACAGAAGAAAGAATTGCATACAAAGGCAAAAATAACAGCACTTGTATGTAGCATTCTGATTCTTCCAAAACCTAATGCTCCTTGCGTATTAATTAAACCTTGGATATTACCACTTCTTAAACTTTGAATAGTAGTATCATCCGTTCCAAATAAAAATTCCGGAAGTTCAGGATAGAAAAGCATTAAAGCTGCCGTAAGGCCTAAAATAAAACCTACGATCCCAAATGCAATAGTAGCGTATAAAAATGCTCTGACAATAGAATTGTCATATCTAAATTGTTGAGTCTTCATAGTTCCAATTATATTGTTATCGGAGTGGTGTTGTACGTTCAAAAGAAATCCTTGTTACCTGATTTGATTTTATTAATATTGGATAAAAATCATATTATGATTGTAATGTTTTGCCAAAGGTATTCGCTAACTTTGCCAAATCCTAATAGATTTACTTCTAACTTATACCAAAAACTACTAAACTTATTGCAATGAAAATATGTGGTCAAAATATACGTCAAATCCGGAGGAGTAAAGATTTTAGTCAGGAATACATGGCTTTTGAAATGGGAATTTCCCAAAAAGCATATTCTGATATTGAAAATGCCAAAGTGAAGATTAATTTAGAGATTTTAACAAAAATATCTGCTATTTTAGAAATTAAACCTTCAGATATTTGCAGTATTTCAGATAAATGTGGAACGAATGATTATAAAAATAAATACCTCGATCTTGTATCTTATTTAAAGAGAAACAATATTTCTATACCCGACGAGTATTTATAATATTTAGGCAATAATAGAGTAAATAATGGACAAAATATATAAACAAGCTTTAATTTGTTTTATATATATTTAATAATTCAATATGAATCAGGAAAATAAAAAAACACAAAACGAAAACGAATCCCTATCTAGGGGACTTACTAACAGACATATTCAGTTAATTGCACTGGGAGGTGCCATTGGAACTGGATTATTTCTTGGAATTGGCCCAGCTGCTGTTTTAGCTGGTCCTTCGGTTATTTTAGGATATGCTTTAGCAGGAATTATAGCATTTTTTATTATGCGTCAACTTGGAGAAATGGTCGTTCATGAACCGGTTTCAGGAAGCTTTAGCTATTTTGCTTATAAATATTGGGGACGTTTTCCTGGGTTTGCTTCTGGTTGGAATTATTGGATTCTTTATATTCTTGTTAGTATGGCCGAACTTACAGCAATTGGACATTATGTTCATTTTTGGTGGCCGGAAATTCCTCTCTGGGTTTCCAGTTTATTCTTTTTTATATTAATTACTGCCCTTAATTTAGCTTCTGTAAAAGTCTATGGAGAAACTGAATTTTGGTTTTCGATTATAAAAGTGGTGGCCATTATTTCGATGATCGTTTTCGGAGTTTATTTACTCATAAGTGGAACCGGAGGAGATAAAGCCAGTATTGAAAACTTATGGAATGATGGAGGATTTTTTCCAAAAGGTTTATTTAATAAAACAGAAAATGGATTTTCTGGTCTTTTTGCTGCGATGGCCATGATTATGTTTTCTTTTGGAGGGTTAGAATTAATTGGTATTACTGCAGCAGAAGCTAAAAATCCTGAATCTACAATACCAAAAGCCACCAATCAGGTAATTTACAGAATTTTAATATTTTATGTTGGAGCATTAATTATTTTATTTTCACTGAGTCCTTGGAAAGAAATTACAGAAGGTACAAGCCCATTTGTAGTGGTATTTCAAAATCTAAATGGATTTGAATTTAATATATTTGGGAAGACGGTTTTGTTTAATTCATTAATTGCCAATGTTTTGAATTTAATTGTCTTAACAGCTGCCCTATCTGTTTATAATAGCAGTGTTTACAGTAATAGTAGAATGCTTTTTGGACTAGCACAACAAGGTTACGCTCCTAAATTTCTTATGAAGTTGAACAAAAGTCATGTTCCTATTCAGGCGATTGTTGTTTCATCGTGTTTTGCTGGGATTTGTATTATTATTAATAAAATTGTTCCAGAGAAAGCTTTTGAATATTTAATGGCTTTGGTGGTATCTTGTCTTGTTATCAATTGGGTTATGATATCTTATACTCATCTTAAATTTAAAAAAGATATTGTAAAATCTAATATTAAATCAAAATTTCCTTCTTTGTTGTATCCCATATCAAACTATATATGTATTGCATTTTTATGCCTTATTTCAGTACTGATGTGTTTTACAGGAATGGGAATTCAGGTCATCCTAATTCCAATATGGTTAGCATTTTTGTTTACCATGTATAAATTATATAACCCAAATAAAAGTAATGAATAATTTATGTTTAATTTAGTATTTTATGAATTAAATATCATATAGTAGAAGATTAATAGTCGAAATATTAAGTTTTATTAGTCATATATTTATTTTTATTCATTATATTGTGATGTAGGTTTTACCTCATTATTTTCTTTTGAAATTGGATTCGGATGATGTGGCATTATAATAAACATTTTAATAAAACATATGAAAACAAAACTTATTGAAACTAATTCTGACTTCTTTCCCTCGCATCTTTTATACATCTTTTATTTATCCATACTCTTGGGAATATTATCTTGTGCTAAACCAAATAAAGGTAACAATGCTGATACAATTTATATCAACGGAGATATCCTTACTATGGCTGGAGATAAGGCGGACTATGTTGAGGCGGTGGCTTTAAAAGATGGAAAGATATTATTTACAGGAAATCGTGGAGAGGCCATGAATCTTAAAGGAGATTCTACCCAAGTAATTGATTTAAAAGGGCAAACATTGATGCCTGGCTTTATTGATGCACATGGACATGTGTCACTATATGCTCAATTGTCTTCAGCTGTTAATCTTTTGCCTGAGCCTTATGGTACGGTAATGTCGATTGCGGATCTGCAAAAAGCGATAAAGGACTTTATTATACAAAATAAAATACCGCCAGGAATGCCAGTGATGGGAAATGGATATGATGATGCTATTATGCAGGAACATCGCCATCCTACAGCTCAGGAGTTAGATGTAATTTCAACGGTAAATCCTATATATATTCTTCATACCTCCGGACATATGGGAGTTGCCAATTCTTTATTGTTAAAGAATATGGGGATTACTTATGATACACCAGATCCAGAAGGGGGAGTTATTGGTAGAGATCCTAAAACTCATCAACTCACCGGAAAAATGATTGAAAATGCGAATGTGAACTCCATGCTTTATGTAGTGAAGCAGTTACCTCAACCTTCAGGGGATGATGTTTTTAAAAGCCTTTTAGCTGCTGAAAAAGAATGGTTTGCTAATGGTCAAACTACCATTTGTGATGGGCGTCCAGATCCAGGAAGTATTAAATTGGTATTTGGTGCTAATAATAAAAATTTATTAAAGGGTGATTATATCATTCTGCCAGACTATGATACTAATAAAGATAGTCTTACATCTTATAAAAAATACTATAAAACATATCATAACAGAGTAAAAATCGGAGCCATAAAAATGACTTTTGATGGATCTCCTCAAGGAAAATCAGCTTGGCTTACTCAACCTTATCTTGTTCCACCAGATGGTGAATCCGCTGATTTTAAAGGACAGCCAATTTATACTCATGAGGCTGCCTACAATGGGCTTAAAGATATATTCTCACATGGAATGCAGGCTCATGTGCATTGTAATGGAGATGCAGCGATAGATGAAGGGTTAAACTTAATGGAACGTCTTAAAAAAGAAGGTCTTTTGACATCTGACATGCGTTGTGTGCTAGTTCATAGCCAAGTTTGTCGTAAGGATCAAGTGTCTCGTTTTAAAGAAATTGGTATTATGCCGAGTTGGTTTCCTACCCATTGCTATCTTTGGGGAGATTGGCATATGAACAGTGTATTAGGAAAAGATAGAGCTTCACATATTAGCCCACTTAAAGAAGGTTTAGACCAAGGTGTTCGATTTACAATCCATCATGATTCACCCGTAACACCTCCTGATTTACTTACAGCTATATATGCGGCTGTTAATCGTAAAACCAGGTCGGGATTTATTCTTGGTCCTGAGCAAAGGGTTAGTCCTTATGAAGCTCTTAAAGCTATTACAATGAATGCTGCTTGGCAATGGGGCGAAGAAAATGAAAAAGGAAGTATAGAGAAGGGTAAAAAGGCAGATCTTGTAATTTTGGATAAAAATCCAGTTAAAGTAGATCCATTAACTATTAAGGATATTAAAGTAATGGAAACTTTCAAGGAAGGCAAATCAGTATTTAAAAGATAATAGATTAATTTGCTTGAAAATAAACACTCCTATGTATGGTGGAAGTAACCCACAATCATAGGAGTATTTTATTTTATATGTTTTATATTGTTAGTTGGGTTTTATACTATTTGTAGGTATTCATATATTCCATTAGAAATTGAAGCGATAAGACTAAAAATAGCTATTAAAAATAATAGATTATATATTTTTTTATGAGTTCTTAAAGAAAAAATTACTGCTGTGAGGAATAGAAAAAAGTAAGGGAAAAGTAACCTTGCATTCAAGTTATTGATGTGGGTATTAAAATAAGTCGCAATGGTGAAGGCAAGAAAAACTAAACTGTTAATAACACAAAATGCTACATCTAATTTAAGAGAGGTTTTATTAAATAGGTTTTTACTTACAATCCATACATATAAAAACAAAACAATTAGATCGATACATGCAAGTATAATGTAGTTGATAGTATATCCTAAGAATACTCTTGCTATAATTATAGGGTTAAGAATATATATAATATTAAAAAATGAATAGGTAATATTCATTTTTTCCTTTATGGGAGGGAATCTGTATCCTGTGAATGTACCCGTGTAAAAATGATTCATCATGAGGTATCCTCCTATTATTATACCTGCGACTAAAACAGATAAAAAGTAGGGTTTGAATTTTTCTTTTCGGTAAAAGAAAAGGTAGCATGAAAAAACAAAACTCCCTAACAGAATAAAAAGAGCTGAATATTTTGTCATACACATTAACGTTAAGATAGCCATATTACCATATGTATAAACCTTATCAGAAATTTTATTATTAAAATAATTATAGTTTATATAAGTCAGTAATAGTAATAATGGAAGCAATATAATCTCGGACATGGAAAAAAAATAAAGCCCTAATAGGGTCGGTAGTGATAATAATGTCCAAAATTCTTTCCAAAAGAAATTTTTATAATAGGTAAATGTGTAACAAAAAATAATAACTATAATTGCAATAACTTTAGTAGATACGTAATAATCATTAATAAAATAATTAGTGATTTTAATAAACAGTGGATATAGAATAGGGAAAAGGCTTTCTTTTATATAAGGTAGGTTTTTTGCCATTTTGATATAATGAAAGCTATCTGTGGTGGTGCCTGTTCCAATTCCTTCATAACTAAATGATGATAAACGCCATAACCAAGTATTGAAAATGACGAGTATGGGGATTAAAATCCATACAAGATCTTTATTTCTCACAGTGTTTATTGTTTTCTTTTTTCAACCTCTTTTTTCAGCTCTTGATTAAAGGTGTTGTAAACTGTTAAAAGCTCTTTTTGAATATATGAGCCTAGGTACAAAGCCCCGATTCCTTTTATTTCATCACTCTGTATTATTTTACAATGAGAATCATCAATTTTTTCTAGTTTATAACTGTGATTATCTTTAAAAAGATGTAAATAAAAAGGATCACTCCATCCAAAGCTTTTTCCTTCTACAAAGCCTACCATTTTATGTTGTGGCTTTACTTCTTTGCCTTGTAAGAGAAATGTAACGGTAGTCATGCCGTCAGGCCTGAAATCTCCTTCAATGTTTTGTAATGAAGAGCTCCATTTTGGCATATTTTTAAAATCAGTAAGTACTTTCCAAGTATCTTCAATGGGTGCATTGATAACCAATTCGGTTTTTACATCATATTTTTTATTGGCGAATAGTCCTATCAATAGTAATAGGATGATTAGGCATAGTATGGTGCCTAAAATAAATTTTAAGTTCATCATTCTGTATATTTTATAACAAATTTATATTAATTTTCGATATCTGCAACTTTTGTTGGCTCAGGCGCAAAAGTTGGGGGGAACTTTTAATACTATTATCTTTGCTTTATGATAAATGATCAGGAACTTCTTAAATTATTACTTCCAGAATTTTTGGTAGAACACTTTGATATACTAAAAGCC
>NZ_CACVBR010000040.1 GCF_902728265.1 Chryseobacterium potabilaquae | reverse complement strand
GCCAAAGGCTCGCCGAAATTATATTATCACTAGGAAGCATAAAGTTAATTGAATTTATCTGCAAATTCTTTAGCAAATTCCTCTAATTTAATTTTTCCATCCACTTTAGAGCCATGTTCAATAAAATCCTTTTGCACGATACCGGTTCTGATTCCTCTTCCCATCTCAGTAAACAATTCGGCAATTTCTTGTGGAAGACCGGCTTGGAGCATTCCATTTAAAGACTCTTCATCCTTAAACTCAACCCATGGAAGTGCTGGTTTTCCAAGCACCTTTCCAAAAACTGTGGCAAAATCACTAGCTTTGCGAACATCACTTACAATATATTGTATACTTTTACCTTCAGAATTAGTAACTAATTCTTTAGCTGCAGCTTTGGCAATGTCCATTGGATGAACTAATGGGATAGGTGTAGATTCCGGATAATTACTGCCTATAATTCTAGAGTTTTTGATCAATGGAATATCATTGAAAAAATTGGTATAAAAATATCCGGCTCTTAATAAAGTAACGGAAGTATTTTCTAGCTTATTATAGAGTTGTTCAATATAATGAAGACCTTTTATAGGACCGTTTTCTACCGTAGATGCTGCGCCTGTGCTGCTTAGCATAACCACTTTATTTATATTAGTTTGTCTGATAGCTTCAGCATAATTCTTTCCAATATTTATTATATTTTCAATGATATTTACATTACCTAAGTTAGGTGGGGTCATGAGAAAAGCAGCATCTGCCCCTTCAAAAGTTTTAACTAAAAAGTGGAGATCTGTAATTGATCCAATTGCAGCTTTTGCTCCCAACGCTTCAATTTCATTTTTTTTAGATTCGTTACTACTAATTACGATGACATTATGTTTTTCTGCAATTAATTGTTGAGCTAAAGGTTTTGCGACATTTCCTAGGGAACCTGTGATTACAATTTTCATAATAAATTTTTTTTTATTTCCTTAGACAAAGTTATCTTTGTACTTACTTATATACAAGTACTTACCCTAAAGTATGTATTATGACAGCAATTAAAGAAAGCTCAACGATTCAGCAGAATAAAAAATATGCATTAGATCTTTGTCCAGTAACGTATGTGATGGAAAGGATTGGAGGATTTTGGAAACCGATTATTTTATATCATCTTTCTACAGGTGATAAAAGATATAGTGAATTAAAGCGTGCTATTCCGGCCGTTACGGAAAAAATGTTAATTCAGCATTTGAAACAACTTGAAGCGGATGGATTAGTTACTAGGACAGCCAAACCAATAGTTCCTCCTCATGTAGTATATGGTCTCAGTGAAGGGGGAAAAGGATTGATGCCCGTAATTCGTGCAATGTCAGAATGGGCATTTAAAGATATGAAAGAAAATAATAAGAGCTCACTTTGTTCTAGTTAAATAAAAAAGAAAAAGACTGTTTACTTATTATGTAAACAGTCTTAAGTTAAAATATAAAAAAGAATTATAAAGATTGCATATCAATTACAAAACGATATTTTACATCACTTTTAAGCATTCTTTCATAGGCTTTATTGATATCTTGCATTTTAATCAATTCAATGTCTGAAACAATATTATGTTTTCCGCAGAAGTCAAGTAATTCTTGAGTTTCAGCAATACCGCCGATCAAAGAACCTGCAACAGAGCGACGTTGGAAAATCATGGGTCTGGTACTTACCTCAGCTTGTTGGAATTCTCCAACAAATCCGACTAAAACTAAAGTTCCATTTAAGGATAGTGTCTGCATATAAGGGTTAATGTCATGTTCGTAAGGAACCGTATCAATAATGATATCAAATTTACCTTTTACGTCCTCCATTTGAGAATCATCAGTAGAAATGATGACGTGATCAGCTCCTAATTGTTTTGCATCATTAGTTTTTCCTGGAGTTCTGGAGAATAAAGTAACTTCAGCTCCTAATCCTTTTGCTAATTTAATGGCCATATGTCCTAACCCTCCTAATCCGACAACGGCTACTTTAGAATTTGGGCCTACATTCCAGTGTCTCAAAGGAGACCAAGTAGTAATTCCGGCACAAAGAAGCGGTGCAACGGCTGCCAAATCTAAATTTTCAGGAACACTTAATACGAAATGTTGATCGACAACTACTTTTTGGGAGTATCCTCCAAACGTATGACCTCCAATATGTTTATCCTGTCCGTTGTAAGTTCCAGTAAATCCATTCAGACAATATTGTTCTAAATCATGTTTGCAGCTATCACAATGTCCACAAGAATCGACTAAACATCCTACTGCAGCTAAATCACCAACTTTAAATTTGGAAACATCATTTCCTATTTTTGTAACTCTACCTACAATTTCGTGTCCGGGAACTACAGGGTACATAGATCCTCCCCAGTCATTTCTTGCAGTATGGAGGTCTGAATGACAAACTCCACAATATAGAATTTCAATTTCTACATCATTGGATGTTGTTTCTCTTCTTTCGATGTTCATTTCTTGTAAATCGGCAGTATTGGATTCTGCTCCGTAAGCTTTTACTTTGAATGTACTCATTTGCTTTTATTTAAGTTTAAAATTGTTTTATTATTATAAATTATCGTTATGAGATTTACTTTTTATGAAAAAATAATCAGCTTCTGAAGTTACGATTAAATTTTTCTTTACTGTAAGAAATCATAATTTCTGCATACAAATTTAAAAACGGTATTCATATTGCTCCTTGAAACCAGGTATATTATCTTTTAATATTTCTGAGACAAATGACATTTGTATAAGAATAGTATTCCTAACGATGCAAAAGTCGAAACTTTTAGATAAACTTAACTTATATAAATTACAGAAAGAATTACCAATTTTACAGACCACTTACCAATGACCATCAAAAAATGGTAATTTTGAATAAAATATAAAATGTACTTCATGGAAAATCAGGAAGTTGAAATTATTAGCAGTGTTTCAGAATATAATAAGATGGTGAATCATGAAACATTTCACCCTTTAGTAAGTGTTGTTGATTTTGCAAAATCTGATCCTATTTGCCAATACAAAAGAATGTATGGTTTTTATACCGTTTTTTTAAAAGATGTGAGGTGTGGTGATATGTACTACGGAAAACATAATTATGATTATCAGGAGGGAACGTTGGTTTTTATAGCACCAGGACAGGTGAGTGGAGTTAGTAATGACGGTCAATATATACAACCCGGAGGGTATGCTTTATTATTTCATCCGGATTTAATCAAAGGAACTCATTTGGGAAGAAATATAAGAGAATATAATTTTTTTTCTTACGAGGTTCATGAAGCATTGCATCTTTCCGAAAAAGAAAGGGAAATCATTTTGGAGTGTTTTAAAAATATAAAACTAGAATTAGAGCAATCCATAGATAAGCATAGTAAGTCTTTAATCGTAAATAATATCGAATTATTTTTAAATTATTGCATGAGATTTTATGATCGACAATTTATTACAAGAGATCATATTAATCAAGGGGTAATTGGTAAGTTTGAAAATCTATTACATGATTATTTGACCTCTGAAAAACCTAAAAATATAGGCTTTCCTATGGTTAATTATTTTGCAGAACAATTGAATATTTCGGCGAACTATTTTGGTGATTTGATTAAAAAAGATCTGGGAATTTCAGCACAGGAGTATATTCATAATAAGCTAATTGAAGTGGCAAAAGAACAAATTTTTAATCCTGAGAAAACAATTAGTGATATATCTTACGATTTAGGGTTTAAATATCCGCAACATTTCACAAGATTATTTAAAAGAAAGGTGGGCGTTTCTCCTAGTGAATATAAAACGTTGAATTGAGTTTTTTTAACAATAAAGTGCTAAATTTAATATGAAAAATGTATTTCTTTATTCGATATGAAGGAACAACAAGATATTAGGCCATATGCATTTCAGACACCTTTCGGAAAAGTGGTAGCATTTGCAGAAAATGGAGTTATTAGAGCTAAAAGTATTCGGTATGCTCGCTCTGAAAGATACAAAATGCCTATCCCCTTAGATAAGGCAGAGGAAGATACTATTCTTAATAAAACACCGGTATGCCCTCAGAATATTAGTCCGCTTTTAGAGAGATTGATTGAAAAGACCAACCAGGAAAATTTTGAAATAGAAGAATCTACACAATATCTTACCATAACTCGTCCGGAAAATACGAGTGAGAATGATCGACTTCCTGTTGTAGTATGGATCCATGGAGGTTCATATGAAGTGGGGTGTGGAGATTTGCCGACTTCTGATCCCAGTGTATGGGTAAAAGAGCAAAACATTATTGTGATTTCTGTTTCTTATCGTTTGGGACTTTTTGGTTTTTTAGGAGGAGATGAGGAGAGACCTGCTAATCTTGGTTTATTTGATATTATTGAAGCATTGAAATGGATAAAAAATAATATTCAGAGCTTTGGGGGTAATCCGGAAAATGTAACCCTTCTAGGACAATCGTCCGGAGGAGATGCGGTAACTCATCTGATGATTTCAGAAGGTGTAGAAAATTTATTTAGTAGAGTAATTGTGCATAGTGCTCCGTTGGGATTCCGTCACAATAGAAAAAAAATGTCCTCGGAATTATTCAGAAAAACAGAATATTTAAAGAATGAAACGGATGTCTTAAAAATGACTGAAGATTATACTAAGTTATTACCATCTGTTATGAAATATGGCCTAAAAGCCTCAATGCCATTTTGCTTGCAATACGATTATCCTCCTTTATGCCGAGAAGAGGAATCCCTAGAAAAATGGAAAAAGAACGCTAAAAAATTCGATGTATTAATTGGGCTAAATAATGATGAAACAGCTTTCTATATCAAAACAGCTCAAGAAGGATTATATACATATTTAAGTGAGACAATTCTTAATACAATTGTTCGTACGACTACCAATTTTATATACGAAAAACCGGCTAACATTTTCGCTAAAAATTATGCCGATGGTGGTGGAAATATTTATTTCTTTAAAATTCATTCAAAAGTAAGTAAAAACAGTATTGGCGCAGCACATTGTATTGACCTTCCTTTGATTTTTTCTAATGAATCAGCTTGGAAGTCATCAGAGTTGCTAAAGGATATTTCATGGGATTATGTATATGAAAATGGAAAAAAAATACGTTCCCTATGGGCTGAATTTGCTCGAACCGGAAAGGTTTCTGACGATTCAGAAAGGCCAGAAATTTTAGAACTCAGAAAAATATGAGTATTAGTTACTAATACTAAAAGTTAATAGGAATAAAGTAAATGTTTTTTATTATAGTAGAGATTATGAGGAATTATATTTATTCTTTTGTATTGAGCTCAATCCATACACTTACATTTCCTGCGGGAACAGGAAAATTTCCCCATCCGTTTTGGTCAATAATTACCTTTTCGTTTGACCTTTTTAGAATATCATAAAACTTTTTGCCGGCATAGTGTATACCTATTTCCATAGGTTTATTGTAAGCATCTTTATTACTTAAAACGACAGCACAACCGGAATGTTCCTCATTTCCTTCCCGAGTCCATCCTAAGCAATTGGCATCTTCAAAATAATCTCTTTGGATTCCATAGGCATGATTCTTTCTAGTTGTTATTAATTCTTCAATACCATCAACTTTGTCTAAAAATATTTCCTGGTCATTTCCATCTTTGTCTTTATCTACATAATGAGCTCCAAATAAATCAGGGTAAAATATACACGGATAGCCCTCTTGCCTTAATAAAATTAAAGCATAGGCTAACGGCTTGAACCATTTTTCTACGGGAGCTTCTAGATCTTGTAGAGGTTGAGTATCATGATTATCCACTAAGCTTACAGAGTGTAAAGGATCTGCTTGAGTAAGACTCCCATCAAAGATCCTCCTTAAATCGTAATTACTTCCTTCATGGGAAGCGTTATGAAAGTTATTTTGTAAAGAACTATCAAATAAACTCATACAACCTTCAGTAACTTCAATATATTTTTGGAGTAGGTCTAAATATCCTGGGGCCCAATATTCTCCCACTGCAAAAACATTCTTTCCCGAATTTGAACGGAGTAATGTTAGCCACTCTTTATAAAAATCAAAAGAGATATGTTTTAATGCATCTAGTCGTACGCCATCAAAATCAGTTTGATCAAAATACCACTTTGCCCAATCATTGAGTTCTTGTCGCACATAAGGGTTACGGTGCTCAATATCGTTATGCATTAGATAATCATAATTTCCTTTTTCATTATCAATCATTTCCTCCCAGTTATCACCATATTCAGATTTTATTTTATAAATCCCTGAGGGAATTCCTTCTCCATAATCCACTCCACTAAAGCAGGTGAAATTCCATTCGAAATCAGAATATTTTTTATTTCTCCCTGGAAAAGTAAATTTTGTATAAGATTGAATTTCAATTTCATCAGAAATTATTTTTTCTCTATTATTTTCATCTACTTTAATTACTTTGAAAGACTCTAATTCATCACCGCCTCCTTTATGACCTAATACTATATCCACAATAATCTTAATGTTTTGCTTCTTTAGAGCCTTTATGGCATGGATATAATCTTCCTTTGTTCCATATTTTGTGGCAACAGTTCCTTTTTGGTCAAATTCGCCTAAATCATATAAATCATAAGAGTCGTAGCCTGTAGAATATCCTCCGTTTGCTCCTTTATAAGCGGGAGGAAACCATATTGAAGTGATTCCTAATTTTGCTAAATAAGAAGATGCTTTTGCTGCTTCTTTCCATAATTTAGCATCTCCTTCAGAATACCAATGGAAAAATTGAATCATTGTTTCATTCATAGATTATGAAGTTTGGTTACTACAATGTAGTGAAATTTTATAGGAATTAGTCCTCAAATTCTCTGAAAGGAATTTTTAATTGAACAGAAATTTGTTTTTTTTCTTCTGTATTAAGATGAGACAAAGAGAGCCCCAATAGACGAACGGGTTTATCATAGGGTCGAAGTTCCCATAGTTTTTTTCCCATGTTATAATATTGTTCAGAGGAGGAAAAGTATTCTTCTTTGGTAATACTTCTGGTGAATAGTGAGAAATCTTTATATTTTATTTTTAGGGTTAATGTGCGACCAAGAATGTTATTCCGCTGTAATCTTTGGTGGAGTTCATGGCTTAAACTTTCCAGTTTCTCATTAATTTGTTGTTCATCAAAAAGATCTTCAAAAAAAGTTCTTTCTACAGCTACGCTTTTCTGAATACGATGAGGTTTAACCTCTGATGTATGAATACCTCGTACCACATTATAGTAGTATCCTCCCGATTTTCCAAATAATTTAATGAGCTCTTCCAATGATTTTTTTTTTAGATCTTTTCCTTTGAAAATTCCTAGCGAGAACATTTTATTAGCCGTTACTTTTCCTACACCGTAAAATTTTTCAACAGGCAATTCCTCTAGAAAATTTTCAATTTTATCCGGATGTATAGTCTTTTGTCCATTAGGTTTATTAATATCGGAAGCAACTTTAGCTAAAAATTTATTTATTGAAATTCCTGCTGAGGCCGTTAAGCCAGTTTGTTCAAGAATTTTTTGACGGATTTCTTTAGCAATCTGATTGGCTGATTCTATTCCTTTCTTATTTTCAGTAACATCAAGATAGGCTTCATCTAATGATAACGGCTCTACAAGATCAGTATATTCAAAAAAGATTTCTCTGATTTTTTTTGAAATTTCTTTATAACGAGAAAAACGAGGGGGGACAAAGATAAGATGGGGACATTTTTCTTTTGCTGTTTTACTCGGCATAGCGGATCGTACTCCGAATTTTCTAGCTTCATAGCTTGCTGCAGAAACAACTCCTCTGTGCTCACCACCAACAGCAATAGGTCTTCCTTTTAAATTGGGATTATCATGCTGCTCCACGGAAGCATAAAATGCATCCATATCGACATGAATAATCTTACGAATAGGAAAAGGAAAATCCATATCACAAAGATATGGATTCCTTTATTTTGTAGCTGACATTCAAAAAATAATGTATATAAAATAGAGTTGCAAAAACTATTGTAATAGATTATTTATGGTACTTTGAATTTCAGGATCTTCAGGAGAAATTGCATAGTATTTTGCAATAGCTGATTTTTGATCTATAATAATATACCTTGGAATCCAGTTGAGGTCAATGTAGTTATTGAAATCATTTTTCCAACCAGAGGAAAACCAATAATTTTCTTTATCTTTCATTTCAAATCTTTCGAGACTTTTATGAAAACCTTCTTTTGATCTTTCCAATGAGAAAAATACAAAATCTACATTCGGATTATTTTTTTCTAATTCTTTAGCTTTTGGAAAAGCATTCAAACAATCTCTGCACCAACCAGCCCAAAAGTCAATCATTAAAACCTTACCCTTATGTTGATCGAGAATTTCTTTAACAGTTATATTTTTTCCTTCCTCATCTTCTAACGTTTGACGTAGAGCTTCTTTGGAAAAACTTGTTTTAAGGACTTTCGGGGTTTGCTGAGAGCAACCTAGACCAAATATTCCTATAGTAAATAATAGCAATAGCTTTTTCATTTCAAATTCGTTTATACAAATCTAAACATTGAAACGTAATTAAAGGAAAGTTTAGTATCAATTAATAAAAAAATACACCATTGAAAATTTCTATTAATAATTGGTAACTAGACCTTTTACTACTTGAATTATATTTGGCATGGCTTTGTTGGCGGCATTCAGTACTTCTTCATGAGAGACGGCTAACGCAATATCTGGACCTCCAAGATCTGTAATAATGGAAATTCCAAAAACTTCCATTCCCATATGCTTAGCAACAATTACCTCCGGAACCGTACTCATTCCTACCATATCCCCACCAATTGCTTTGATCATACCATATTCAGCGGGTGTTTCAAAAGTAGGACCTTGTAAGGCAACATAAATACCTTGATGAATTTTAATGGAATTATTTTGAGCAACTTGTTCAGCAATGTTGATCATCTGCTTATTATAAGGCTCACTCATATCAACAAATCGAGGTCCTAATTCATCGATATTTTTACCTCGAAGAGGATGTTCCGGCATCATATTAATATGATCTTTTAAAATGACAATATCAGCCACTTTGTAATTGGGATTTACTCCTCCCGAAGCATTAGAAAGAATAAGATTTTTAATTCCTAAAAGATGAAAAACCCGAATAGGAAAAGTTACTGTTTCCATAGAGTGACCTTCATAATAATGAAAACGCCCACTCATCATGAGTACTTTTTTGTTTTCTAGGATTCCGTATATGAGTTTTCCTCCATGTCCTACCACAGTTGTCTGAGGGAAATGAGGAATATCTTTGTATTCTAGAATATGAAGAGGTGTTACTTCATCTTGAAGTTTTCCTAAGCCTGAGCCCAGAACAATAGCAAAATCCGGTGTATCCTGAATGATATTTCTAATAAAATCAGCGGTTTGCTTAATTATTTTTAACATAGTCTAAGATGATTTGATTGAACTCTTCTTTTTTGTCAATAACAACATTGATGGGCCAATAGTAAACAATGTCTCGGAGATAATCAAAAGTTTTAAGTCGAACGTAATCTTTTTCTGTGGTTAAAATCAATTTGTATTCACCTAATTTTTTATATTCTGCAGTAATTTTTTTAATATCATCTTCAGAAAAATTATGATGATCTCTAAATTTTAAATGCTTAACCCTCTTAGAGAATTTGGCTAAATGTTGTAGTAAAGGTTTAGGATTTGCAATTCCTGTGATTAATAAAATGTCATAATAATTAAGATTATTATCTGGAAGGATTTTATCTCTTCCATAGACATTCTCATCATAGTTGATCGAAGAAAAGAAGACTTTTTGGTTTGCGGAAGGCCTAATCCTTGAAATGTAATACTGTTTGGATTCTTCTGTCAATTCATCGGGACATTTACTGACCATGATAATATTGGCTCTCTTTGCACCTGCCCTAGACTCTCTTAAATCTCCTGCAGGAAGAAGATGATCTTTGAAGTAGGGATTATTATAATCCGTCATTAAAATCGTGAAACCAGCCTTGATTTTTCTATGTTGCATGGCATCATCTAAAACCAACGCATTGAGATCCATGTCATTGATTACTTTGTTAGCTCCCGGAACTCTATCTTCCGATACGGCAATTACAAAGCGATTTTTGAAACGCTCAAACAATTGCATGGCTTCATCCCCCACCATTTTATAGTTACTATCATAATTAGTAATCATATAGCCTTTTGTCAATCTTCCATAGCCTCTGGAAAGAACACCGGTTCTATAATGTTTGGATAAAAAACAGGCTAAATACATGACCATGGGGGATTTTCCGCTTCCACCCACAGACAGATTGCCGACATTGATAATCGGAGTTGTAAATTTTGTAGATTTAAAAATTCCCCAGTCATACATTCTATTTCGAATAGCTGTTATCAAATGATAACCAAGGGAAAAAGGATAGAGATACCATCTTTTCATACCTTGCAAAAATAAGAATTTTCAAAAGCATTTTAAACAATATTCTCAATGATTTTTCAATATTTATTTTGAAAAATCGATTGACTATTATCATTAATTTAAAGTATTTTTGTAGAGTTATTTTATTACATTGAGGTATTTTATTGAATTTTCCTACAACGGCAAAAATTATTTCGGTTATCAGATTCAACCGAATGCAATTTCTGTACAGGAGGAATTGGAAAAGGGACTTTCCACTATTTTGAGAGAAGAGATTAAAACAACAGGTGCTGGTAGAACGGATACTGGAGTCCATGCTAAGAAAATTTTTGCTCACTTTGACACTGAAAAAAAATTGGAGGAAGATCTTGTACGTAAGTTAAATAGTTTTCTACCTTCTGATATTTCAGTAAAAAGAATTTTTAGAGTACAAGATGATTTTCACGCTCGTTTTGATGCTACATACAGAACATACGAATATTATATTTCCCTAGAGAAAAATCCGTTTACACAAGAACTGGCGTGGCAGCATTGGAGAAAGCCTTTAGATATTCATAAAATGAATGACGCTTGTAAGATTTTATTTGAATATGAGGATTTTACAAGTTTTGCTAAGCTACATACCGATAATAAAACAAATATCTGTAAAATGTATAAGGCAGAATGGATACAAAATGGGAGTGAGCTCATATTTACAGTTTCTGCCAATCGTTTTTTAAGGAATATGGTAAGAGCAATTGTAGGAACTATGGTAGAAATTGGTTCAGGAAAAATAGATCCTGAAGATTTACGAAAAGTGATTGAAAATAAAAACCGTAATGCTGCAGGAACTTCGGCACCTGCTCATGGTTTATATTTAGTAGATGTTGGGTATGAGTTTGGATAATGACTATTATGATCTCCATTCTAATTGCAATATTTATATATTACCGGAAGCTTGCTCTTTCACTCTTTCAAAGGAAATATATCCTGAAAATAGAACTTTCCGGAGAGTATTATAACCCTCGTAGCGCATTGGGTTTAATCTTATATATGAATTTATTGAGATTGTATTGCATCCTAATACATACATTTAGGATATAGATTTTCATAATTTGTCTTTGGTTAATATATTAAGTTGGATTTTTTCTTTACTTGTTTGTCTTGTTTACATATATCTTGATAAACGTCGGAAAAAATCATAACTTTATCTGATAATTTGAGAATAAAACTCAAAGATAAAAAATGGTGACTGATATTTTTATAAGTCACCATTTTTTAATAAAACCTAACTAATCATGGACGAAATAGAAAAACTTTCTTTTGCACTAAGCCATTTTGCAGGTCTTTCAGAAGATGATTTTAAATTATCCCAAGATTTCTGGTTACCCAAACATTATAAAAAAGGAGATTTTTATAATCTTCGAGGAACGGTTTGTACTTATTTTGGATTTATAGTGGAGGGAGTCTTCCGTTCCTATACGATTGATGAAAAAACGGGTGAGGAGAAAAATGTTTTTCTATATTCTGCAAATGGGTTTGTGGTGTCTTTCAAAAGTTTTATAAATCAGATGCCGTGTGATTATCATACTCAGGCTTTGACAGATGCTTTAATTATTTATATCCGATATACAGATTTACTATCCCTGTATCATCAATCTCATCGATGGGAAAAATTTGGAAGACTTCTTGCTCAGGAAGCCTTTAATGTAACGATGACAAGAGTTGAAGGCTTTATTTTAAAATCTCCTGAAGAAAGATATTTGGACTTAATAAAGCAGCATCCTGATATTTTTAACTATGTTCCACTGTATCATATTTCTTCTTATTTAGGAATTCAAGGTCCGTCTTTAAGTAGAATACGAAAAAGAATTTCTGGCAAATAATACGATTTTAACTCAAGTTAAAATTATTCTTATTTAATCTACGGAACTTTGTCTCATAATTTAAAACCAATAAAAAATAAATGTTATGAAAACAAAAACTATCGTATTAATTCATGGTTTATTTGTGAACAATAGAAGCTGGAAAGAGTGGGAAAATTATTTTGAAGCACAAGGGTATACAGTACATACTCCCTCTAATCCAGGACATGATGGAGATCCAAGACAATTAAAGATGAGCATACCTTCAGAGTTGAAAAATGTAGGTTTTGACGATACTGTAGATAATTTAGTGAAATTTATAGATACCCTCCCTGAAAAGCCAATTATTATTGGGCATTCATTTGGAGGATTAATGGTTCAAAAGTTGATTGATATGGGAAAAGCAGTAGCAGGAGTAAGTATTGATGGTGCTCCTCCAAAAAATGTGATGGCTCCTTTTTCTACGGTGAAAATCGTTTGGCCTGTAGTTAATTTCTTTAAAGGAAATAGCCCATTCTTAGGAACAAAAGAATGGTATCATAAGGCCTTTTTCAATAATTATTCAAAAGAGGAGAGTGATGCATTATATGAGGTTGTGGCTGCTCCGGAAAGCCGAAAATTAGCAAGAGACCCCCTTTTTAAATCTTCAGCAAAATTAGACTTAAGTAAACCTCATGAGCCTTTATTATTTATAGCAGGTTCTCAAGATAATATATTTCCTGCAAACTTTTCAAAAAAAATAGCAGGATCTTATAAAAACAAAAATAGCATTGTCGATTTTAAAGAATTTGAAGGAAGAAGTCATTTCATTTGTGGAGAAAAAGGTTGGGAAGAAGTGGCTGAATATATTTTGAACTGGTTAGGAAAATTAAATTGATATTCATATTATAAATAACAGGTATCTGAAATTTTCATGACTATTTAATGAAGATGTTAAGATTGTCAAATTAGAAAGTATTATTTTTGCAAAGCATTTTATTTTAATTATTTCTTTGACCTAAGCAATGAAAAAACAAGATACCTGGACTATTATTAGAAGGCTATTCTTTATCGGAATGAAGTTCCGCTCTTGGTTTATCCTAACTTTAATAATTTCAATAATATTATCAATAGTTTCTACATACAGACCTTATCTTACGATGGAGGTGGTGGATCACGATATTACTAAACTTAAAGATAAAGCTTTGATGATGAAGCATATCTATATCTTAGTAGGATTGGTTTTCACAGAAACTATTTTAAATTTTTTCTTAGTGTATTTCTCCAATTATATTTCTCAAAATGTAATACGTGATATTAGAGAAAGACTATATGAAAAGTTAATTTATTTTAGAACTTCTTTTTTTGATAAAACTCCCATTGGACAACTTGTAACCAGAGCAGTAGGGGATGTAGAAACAATTGCTACTGTCTATACTGATGGTTTTTTAATGGTTTTTGGAGATATTTTGAGGATTGTGTTTGTATTGATAATGATGTTCAGTACAAATGTTCATTTGAGTTATATTACATTGGCTATTTTACCTTTAATGGTTGTCATTACAAGATTTTTTCAAAAGAGATTAAAAAAAGCATTTGGAGATGAAAGAAATTGGACGGCATCTCAAAACTCTTTTGTTCAGGAGAGGTTAGCAGGAATGTCAATTATTCAGGTTTTTAACAGACAACAATCCGAGTTTAAAAAATTTGATGATATCAATATAACATTGAAAGGAGCCTTGTTGAGAACTGTTTTTATTTTTTCTTTGTTTTTTCCTGTAGTAGAGCTTATTTCTTCTCTTTTTATTGGATTTATACTTTTTTATGGCGGGTATATTACAATTAGTGCAGGGGTCGTTATTGCTTTTATTCAGTATATCTCAATGCTCATTCGTCCTTTGAGACAGATCGCGGATCGATTCAATAATATTCAAAGAGGTATTGTAGGAGCAGAAAGAGTATTAGGTGTTATGGATGAAGATTATGCAATGCCTAATGATGGGAAAGTAAAAAAAGATCATTTTGATGGTAAAATTGAATTTCAAGAAGTGCGTTTTGCCTATGATGATAAACAAGAGGTTTTAAAAGGAATTGATTTTAAAGTTAATCCAGGAGAAACGGTAGCCATTGTAGGAGCGACAGGAGCTGGAAAATCAACGATTATTAGTTTGATTACAAGGCTATATGATATTAATTCCGGAAAAATTATAATAGATGATATTGATTTAAAGGATTATGAATTGTATAATTTAAGAAGCCATATTGGTGTGGTTTTACAAGATGTTTTTCTTTTCCATGGTAGTATTTTTGAAAATCTAGCTTTTGGGGATGATACGATTACCTTGGAAAAAATAAAGGCTGGCGCAAGAGAAATTGAAGTGGATCAGTTTATTGAACAACTTCCTGGTGGCTATGATTATGTAGTGAGTGAAAGAGGATCATCAATTTCTTTAGGACAAAGACAATTGCTGTCATTTTTAAGAGCTTACCTTTCAGATCCAAAAATTTTAATTTTAGACGAGGCGACTTCTTCAATTGATCATGAAAGTGAAAAATTGATCCAAAGGGCAACTGAAAAAATTACCCAAAATAGAACCTCAATAATTATAGCACATAGGCTATCTACTATTGAAAAGGCAGATAAAATTATTGTAATGGAGGGAGGTAAAATCGTTGAAGAAGGAAAACACTTGGAACTGTTAGACAAAAATGGATATTATGCTACCTTATATAAGGCTCAGTTAAAGCATGAAGTTCAGATGGAAGAAGATAATCGAAATTCATAATCATAAAATACAAGGGCAACTTTTACTAAGGTTGCCTTTTTTAATGTTGTACTTTGACATTGTTAATCATCAAGAAATATAAACTATCACCTTGAAAAATAGAAATAATATTTCATTCACGTGTTTTCTGAAAAAGCTAAATAACAAGAGAAGAACAAATACAAGAAAATACGTATTTTCTCTCAATTTTGTGTGTGTATTTTAAATAATTCTTTATCAAAAAACAATGCCGAGCAAAATTTACTCAGCATTGTAAGGTAGTTAAAATATACCCAAATGTTAAATCATATGTGTTTTTTCTTTATAACATCATTTAATAAAATGATATATTATCTTTTTACTTCATAATCATAGATCATAATGCCTCTAGACAAATCTGGATCTATATCAAGAAATTCTTTTACAAAATTTATATATGCATCATGCATGGCATCAAATGTTCCGGGAGCATTTTGAGAAGACTTTCCTTCATAATAATCACGATCAGCTTCTGAAGTAAAACTTATTCTAAATGCAACTTCATATCCTCTATCGGCTCCTTCTTTACTATTCTGGTAGCCAAAATCTATAAGTTTGATGTATGGACTTCCTTCTTTTTTAGAATTTTTCAATGCTAAAAATCCGTCAATTACTTTTTGTTTCTGTGCTTGCGTTACGCTAGGCTTGAATCTAAACAAAGTCCAATGATCTAATCTATACTCCGTTTCCGGTATGCTATCGTTTTCTTTTTCATTACTTTTAAAATCAAAAACTAAAACACCCCCTGTAGTAGGATCATTAAGATCAAGCAAAGGCCCTACAAAGCTCTTAAAATCATCATGCATTTGGTCAAAGGTTTGTGGATCAGGTTGTCCGCCAATTTTACCCACATAATAATCCCGATCTGCAATAGAATTAAAAGTAACTCTAAATCCCACATCATAATTTCCTTTTGCGGGAGATTTACTATTTTGGATACCATATTCCACTTTTAAATAAGGTTTTCCATCTTTTAAAGAGTTGCTAAGCGCCATGAATCTATTAACAACTTCTTGTCTTTGTTGTGTTGATACACTGGGTTTGAATTTAAATAATACCAAGTGTTCTATTTTTTCTGTTTCCTGAGTCTTAGGGGCAGATGGAATAGTATCATGATTATAAGGTGTTGCTGACATAAACTCAATAAAACATATAATTGTAAATAATCTAATTATACTCTTGGCGAAATTTTTAATATTAATTTTTCTCATAGGCTTTGTTATACAAAACTATTAAGTTTTATGATATAATTCTATTGAAAATTAGTCAATGGGAGATTTTATATGTTGAATGGGTGGAATATTAAGCTTATTAGAGATTATTGAATTATTTATTTTTTGATAGATTTGTATGCTATTTTTAATATATAGTCTGGGTTTTTATCAAATAAGTAAAATTTAAAAGCTAAAAAAGTAAATATAATTTCGTAATCTTTATGTGGGATATTAATAATAAAGATCCGAAAATTAATTCCGGATCTTTCAAGACATTTTATCCACTTAATTCTTTTTCATCATTTGATTTTTTAAATCATTTAACGATCATTTGTTTTATAAATTTACTTTATTTTATTATAATTCAATAAAAAATAAAGTAAATGTTTTACTATTTAGAAGTAATATTATGACTATCTGAGTATAGGATATATGTTACCTCATGAATGTATTCCTATGGGTGTTTTGCTGTTGTTCATTTTTTGCATGTATATTGTCTATGATAATGACTACAGAATAGTCTTCAACTTGTCCATATACTGGAGTATAACAAGAGGTAATATCGACCCCGCTAAAATCTCCAATTACTCTCATTCTTAAGGGAGTATTTAATACAGCGTTCATTGGCGGAATTACGTTAGCTGTAGCGAAAGATCCGTTGCTTATGTCTGTTGCATTGAGAATTAATTCTGAAGTTTCATCAAACTGACCATTGTTATCATAATCTATATATGCTTTGATCTTATGTGGGTTACTTAAACCAGGTTTAACGGTTAGTGTTGTGGCTGAATTAATAGAAATATTTGTTTTTGAGGTTCCTAAGCAATAATTTTCTGTAAAGTTTTCGTAAAAATTATTTTGTGCTAATTTGTAATTCATTGAATAGTTGTTTATATCACCAAATTGGACTGAAGTAATTCCAATATTATAATTACCTTGTTGAGACATTGATGTTGGAAAGCAAGCAGGTACTAGAATGGTATTATTATCTATAGGAGTACTGTTTTTTGATCGGGAATTGATCAAAGAACTTCTATATTGTAATAATTGTGCAATCGCTCTGGTGGCTTGCCCTTGTGTAAATAGATTTCGGAAACAAAATGTATATGCCATTACATTTCTTTCTCCTCCTGCATATATCTTATTTGTACAGGGGTTTATTTGCCCTGTTTGGCAAGCATAAGGAATGGAGTAGTGGTATAAACTTTTCATGGGCTCAGTATCACATACCATATCACCATCTAGTGTGCAATCTATATTTTGAGGACAATTTCCATTATTACTATTATATCCTTCATGAGTATGTCTGAGACCAAGAGCATGTCCAAATTCATGAGCTAAGGTTTGTGAATTTACGGTGGATGCACTGATGGACATAAATGAATAATCGATACTTGTTCCCGGATAATAAGCGAAGCCATTAAGTACACTAGAAGCGGATGATAGTTTTTTAACCACATATATGTTGTAATATTTTGTAGTATCCCACATTCCTAATGCTGTAATTTGAGACGGTGTGACAGCATTCGTACTGCTGGTCGTATTTACTCCTCCATTTACATATTTTGGAAGGTGAGATGCGTTGATTCTATTGATTCCATTGGTTGGGTTACAATTCGGATCTATTTTTGCTAGAATTAGTTTTATAGGTAAAGGAGCACTTGATGCTGACATTCCACTATTATAGCTTCCGGAAAATACCCCATTGGTATAGTTAATCCATGCCATAATTGCAGCATCTGATGGATTGTTGGAAGTTCCAATTGTACTTCCATCACCCACGACGTGCACTACAATAGGTATTTCGTAAATTTTTTTATTGTCTATAATAGTGTTTATTTGCCCACTTTTTATCAGGGTAGACAATTCTAAATTGAATGCATCATCTTGTGCTTTTTGGGAAGGAAACTCTTCATAATGTTTTTTCATGATTTCATCGGTTCCACAGAGTAAAGGGATATAGGTTTGTGAAATTAAGTTTGAAAAAGAGCATAGCCCTACAAAGAATACAAATAGTAATTTTTTCATTGGTATAATTTTTTTGTGTTATTAATTCCAATATAGGTGAAAAAATATTAATTTGCAAATTGTTTTTTGATTGTAATAATAAGATTATTAAGTTATTAGTTTTTATTTCATAGACTGGATAAAGAAAGAGTAGACTTACATTATCAAATATATAAGGGGTAAAAAAGAGGGATTAAAATATATTTTTTTAGATTTTGATGATTGTATAATAAAAAAATAGTAATAATGTGATATTTATATTTAAAAAATTACTAAATTTAATAAAAAATTAACCATAACCCTTTTATTGATTAAGGGTATTTAATGTAAAATGAGTATATTAAATAAAAACCAAAGTTAAGATGAATAGTATCCATGATGAATTTCAATTTTTCAGAGAAGAGTTGAAAAAATTGAATATCGATGTTCAAAAAATTGTTAAAGTAGGAAACGGAAGTATGGATTTCCACGAAGTATTTTACAAATCACCAAGATATAAGGATGTTAAAACAATCTATGTCCAGAGACATACTTTGGATAGTATGGTTGAAAAATTTAAACAAGCTTACCACTAAAAACTAGGCGATTCAGATAACTTGAATCGCCTAGTTTTTGGTGAGAGTTTTCCGAAAAATTCTCACTAAAAAAGTATTGATATTTACATTCAAAAGCGATATCCTAACGATAATCCGGTTCTAAAACCTAACCAAGGACCATCTACTTTTATTGCAGCACCATTGGGATTGGTTTCTACAGTATACTTAACAAAAGGGATATCCAAATTTTCAATTTCTTGTTTTAGCTGTGCCTGCATATCAGGAGTAAGAAGAATATCGTTGGAAGTAAGAGTAAAATCTCCTTTTACTTTTCCATAATGAGCACCGGCTATCCAGAGATCCAATACCAAATTCTGTTTTTGAGTAAGAAAAAATTGTACTCCCAACATCATGCCACCACTATTTGCATGGGTACTTCCTAAGCTTTGAAGAGGTAATTCAACATTCATCCCAGTACCAATGTTATAATTATAGGAAAAATTAAAAGTATTGGATGTAATTTTTGAGTATCTATAGTAAGGAGCAATATAAAATCCTTTTCCATATCCCTGACCAATATAAAAGCGTGGTTCAATAGTGAAGTGAAAATATTTTATTTGAAGATCATGGAATCTTTTTTCATCTTCATTATTTAAAAATGCATTTATAAAAGGTACTTTTCCTTGCGGAATAAGTCCAAATCCCATATTGATGGAAAGCCATTGATTAATTGATCTTTCATAAGATAAATTTATATTTCTAGCAATATAACCCGTAATATTAGTTTTTATGATATTGGGTTTTTCTAAAGAACTATTAAAATTAGATTCCTGAGCATTTACTGTACAGAAAAGATAGCAAAGTAATAGTATAAAATGTTTTTTCATGATTTTAAATTTTATATGAATTTGGTGAAATGGTTATAAAATAAAACCAACATTAGGTGGAGTATTAAAATTAGTAAAATAGTATGGAATAATATATAATAATTTATGTTAAAGAGAATTGTGAAGATGGTAGGCTGATAACTGTTGGGATATATTAATTATTAAATACTTTTTTACAAGTTTTTACGAGCAGTTGAAAAAAAATAGCATTAAAATTTAAAACTTTAATGCTATTTATATAAAATATATACTTGAGATTCTAAAATTGTATGAGATAACTTAATCTCTTTTCTTCTAAACTATAGGAAACTAAGAAGGTTCATCTTCAAACTTGGTGGATTCTTCTATTTTTACCTTTTTTTTACCTTTTACAATGCTTGTTAATACTCCATCTTGGTATATTAAAGCGTGCAAAAGAGCCATTGATAAATGTCCTAATACGATAATAAATAAAGTCCAAGCTAATATACTATGTGAAGTTCGTAAATAGGCATACCAAGTAGGACTTACAGGGGTAATAGCTGGCAGTTCTACTTCACCAAAAAGTATAATAGGATAGTTTCCTGAGGATAACATAGCCCAGCCAACAAGAGGAAGGCAAAATATTAATATATACATGAACCAGTGAGTTGCATTGGCCATTAAACGTTGCCATGAAGGCGTATGATTGGGTAAAGGGGGTTGTGGATTAATAATTCGATTGATAAATCGGATAATTAACAATAAAAAAATGGCAAACCCAAGAGGACGATGTAAATCTATAAGCCAAGGTCGATTGTCAAGAGAAGTCATCATAAATGCTCCTATAAACAGCATGCAAAATATCATACAAGCCATTAGCCAATGTAATATTCGAGCTGTTAGATTGAAGTTAGGATCTTTCTTTCTCATTTTTTATTTTTTTCCATCGATTTCTTTAGAGGCTTTCCCTGTCCCTATTTCACGTAAGCGAGCGTTAAATGAATGGCTATACGCACCTGATCTAGCTCTTAGTATAGGATCATTTGAGATTTCTATCCCTGCGGGTACAATAGTGGGATCATAATTAATATCTCTACATTCACCAGTTGATTGCTTGGATGCAGACGTCACTTCAATTGTTCCTATAACCATTTGTTTACGGCTAGATGGCCATGGTTGAGAAGGATCATTAACAGCATCTCCTGGCTCAGCTATAGTAGCAACCATATCCCAGTATATAGGACCCGATTTTAATCGCTCTATTAAATCTTCGTCTAAAAAATTAGGATCAGCTTCCTTTCTTTGCTTTTCTGTCATTTCATGCGTCGGAGTACGTGGGCGCATAACCCACCTTACATAGGTTTCTTTTCCACTTTCTGAAATAAAACGAAATGAATTAACACTATTAAATGATGCACCGCTATAGCTATCCGGCCAAGGTGCTGTAGCAGCCCATTTTTCAAATTTTACAGATTCCGGGTATTTTGAATGAAATTCATCCAATTTTTTAGGATCTGGTTTTCCTGTTTTAGGATCTGGATGGTTTGCTTGTAACCCTGCATAAAAACCTTCCGCTGTTGCTACATGGAAATAAGGTACACTATTCATGGCTGATCGCCATTCTTGTCCGTCATCTGTTTTAATTAAAAAAGCCATACTCGTAACCCTAGCAGTTCCATCCGCTACATGAGGATTACCGGCGCCTACAGAAAACCGTCCAATAACGGGAATATCTTTTTGAGTAAAAACTCTGGCTTTAGATAGCTGAGCGGCCTCAGGATTACTACGGAAAACACCGGTGAAGCAAATTCCTTTTCCATGAGCACGTCTGTATCCTGAAGGAAATGGAGAAATGGTATTATTAAAATCATCGTAAATTTGCTTGGATGTTATTCGGCCTATATTGATCCAGCCGGAACTCCATGCAAATAGGGTGATGAGAATAAGAGGAATAGCAGCAATACCGATCAAGGCAGGCCACTTTCGTTTTAATGTAAACGGTTGACGTTTATCGTTTTCTTTCATCTTTTCTTATTTATCTACATTCAAGTAGAATTTGCATTTGTGTGTAGTGATAATTAGTTGGTGCTAGTTTTTATCTATTGATTGATGTATACTAGTTTGAGGGATTCCATAATTATCGATTTTACAAATCTATAAAAAAGTATTTAAAGAAACTTTATCGTAAATGATTATTTGTAGCTCTTTGTTGATTATTTTATGAATTTGTCATTTGGTATTTGAATATTAATTACATATAATTGAATTTGTATGATGTTATATCCTTTTTTATTTTTGAATATCTGATCTTGAGAGGTCCTAAAAATAAAAACGCTCTGAAAAACAGAGCGGTGAATTTTTAAGATTTTTCTATAGTATGTTGTTCTTCTAATTCTTTCATTAAAGTTAAAAGTTCTTTTTTCATAAGAAAATATTTTCGATGAAGAAAATAGGGGAGATAATTGATGGCTTTCATCAATAGATTAAGGTTAGTGTGGAGATATTCGTTTTGATTAAAATAGAGATGTTCCTGCCCAGTATAATATTGTAAATCTTTCAAATCTTGTTCGCTAATATCCGTAGTAAAAAGAGTATTTTGATAATAAGCTATTAGTTCATTTTTCAATTGGGTTTCAAGCGATTTTAAATTCTGAAAATTTTTGTTGATTTGTTCAAAAGGAGTTCTATTACTTAAAAATGCTGTTGCATTAGTCAGATCGATGTATAATTTATATTTTTCATCATATTGCTTATCATATTCTCCTAAGGCTTTATACTGATTTACAAAAATTGGTTTTTTATTTTGATTTTCAGATAATTGTATGAAATAATTGTAAATATTCAAATCATTTTGATAGATTCCCTCTTTTATATCAGTAATAGATTGTTCAACTTTAGGAATTAAATCTTTAGTTTCTTTGGCTTTATATTTTATTCCATCATAATCAAAGGTTTTTAAATTCAATTCTTTTTTCGAAATTGACTCTAGGGTATTTTTATCGTTTTCAAGAGCGATTAAGCTATAGATCATTTCCACCTTTTCTTTATCAAATAATGTTTCAAAAGTAATACCTTTATCTACAGGAGTTTCTGTTACTTTAAAATCAGGATTTTTATGGTCGTAATAAGCATTGAAAACTTTGTCAAAAGAATCTCTTTGATACTGTGTCTCAAACTCTGATTTAAACGTTTCAAATTCTAGATTGGTCCTTCCTGCCTGATATTTGACTTGAGAAAAAATCTTTGCGGTGATTTTTTCTTCTGTTTTTTCGAAGTCTCTGAAAATATTTTTTGCAGATGTATTGTTGACTTCTTTTATAATATTAAGGTCTCTTAGTTTAATAATACGTTCTTCATGAGAAGGGTGGGACGCCCATTGATCTTCAATTACTAATTTGGATTTGTTAAATAGACCCGACTCTGAAAGCTTCACATGAGGAAGATCATATTTGCTTTGTACATCATTTTGTGTGGCAAGAAAGCTCATGACAAAAAATTGTTCTCGATAAATATTTCTACTTGATTGATTTTGGGAAAATTTTGCATCATAAAAATTCAGGACTTTTTGATATGAGTTATGAGCTAATTCAAGTCTTAAAAGAGATTCTTCCAGAGCAATCGAGCCGGCGATATTAGCTGCGACTTCATCAGCATGAAATTCCATTTCGCGTGAAAGTGCCATGTGACGAATGTTTACAATAGAATACATTTTTGTTAATACCCACTGTATTTTTCCTGTAATAAAAAGGGCTAGAGCTGCGAATAAAGAAAAGTATCCACTGACACTTGCCCATTTTTCTACTGAGTTTCGATAAGATTGATCATCATTTACCAAATTGAAAATAATTTGATTGACATTGTATACATAGCTTCCCACTTTCATCGAGCGTTGTGAAAAATGTCCGAATTCGTGCGCAAGAATTGCTTTGAGCTCTTGTGTTGTGGTTGTATTAATTAAGCCCATTCCAATAGTTAAATTTTTTTGAATAGGTAAAAACATACTCCAAAAACTCGAATCGTAAAATACACTTGCATTTACATCATAGGAAAGATAAATCTTTTTAGGAAAATTGGTTTCCGCTTCTTTAACAATTTCATCGATCATCTTAAAGAGTTCAGGTTCGTCTGCTCTTCTAATTTCAGTAAGATGGCTTCGGTCGTTGATATGTTTTTTGAATAAAAATTTAATGATAAAATAGAACACAAAAAGTCCGGTTCCTGCTAATCCTAATCCTAGCATTATAGTAAGAAACATGGGTTTGGCAGCAATTAATGCGATTCCACCAGCGATACAAGATACAGCTAGTGCAATGGTGAAAAGAAAAATGAGTATGTAAACGATAATAAAAACAGTGATAGAGAAAACAGCAGCTTTACTTTTTTGCTTAAAGTCCTGGGAAACTTGAATATACATTATGAATTTTTTTGCAATAATACATTCATAAATTTAATAGAGCAAGAAAATTATGCGGAACGTAATTAAATTGTTTTTATTGAAATTATATATTTATCCGACCCTACTATAAAATAAAATTATGATTTGTGTTATATAAAAGAACAGTTTTATATAATTTATATAGGGCAGATTTTCAGTGAGATGTGTTTTGTTTTATTCCATATTGGATTGCTTCCAAAAGTATGTGAAGATGTATATCTTTTAATGTTTTGAATTTAATGCAATATCCTGTTACGCTAGCTTTACCTATTTTTTCTCCATAGGTCTGAGCTAAATATTTTTTATCTTCAATACCAAGGATATAGACAGAGATTCCGGTTGTGTTAGCACTGAGTCCAATTTGATAAAACTCTCGTGTTGTTCCATCTGCATATTGTATGGGATATGATCCGTATCCGATATTAGGATTGGAAATTATTTTACCTTCATCGTTTTTACCATCTAAAAACCATAGTTTACATTCCGGCATGAGTTCAAGAATGATGTTGTGGAGTTCTTGCATGTCATTGCGTTTTGATTGGGATTGGGTAATGATATATTCTTGGATTTGTTGTTGTGTGGTCATGTGAATTATTGTTTGTTTTTGGTGGATAACTTTTTCTAATATAGCAAAACCGTTCTGGAAACAAAACGGTTTTATTATCTATTTATTTGTATTTAGTTCAATTACGAATTATTACATCTGCATCTTTATAGATGTTCCAGAAATTGTAATCTGTCATTGGAGCATCTGTTATTCCTACATTTCGTCCCATAGTTACAATCTGCCCTCTGTGAAAGGTTCCATGGATGATAATATGTTGGATATATTCATATTTGGAAAAATCACACTGAAACCATTGGGATTCAATTTTTATGTTTTTAGCTAAATCTTCTTCAGAAAGATTTTCAACATATTTCATGAGTTTTTCAGAGTTATTCTTTATTCCTGAGAAAATTTCATCTTTGGTGGGTTTAGTAGATTTTTCAGAAGGGTTAAAATCATTATTTTCTGCAATATAGCTCCACCAATATTCTTGGGTTTGCCAAATGTGATGTAATGTGGCCAAGATGGTCGGGAAACTTGAAATGACTTCTTGATTCAGCTGTTCGTCAGACTTTGTCGCCAACCAGGCGATATACTTATTGACAACCCAGTTGTTATACTGAACAGTGTGGGTGATTAAAGTTTTTAGATTCATAATATTAATATTTGTTTAATGGTTTGTTTTTTTGGAATTAAATAAAAATTGGAGATATTTTATCAGTTTTAAATTTATACAAATACAAAAACCGTTCTATTTTTAGAACGGTTTAATTTTATATTGTATATAAGCTTACGCTATTACATCATTCCTGGCATTCCACCACCCATTGGCATAGCAGGCTCGTCTTTTTTCACTTCAGTGATCACACATTCAGTTGTTAAAAGCATTCCTGATACAGAAGCTGCATTTTCAAGGGCAACTCTTGTTACTTTGGTAGGGTCGATGATACCTGCTTCAAGCATGTTTACATACTCGTCAGTTTTTGCATTGTATCCAAAGTCTCCACTTCCTTCAGCAACCTTAGCAACGATTACAGAACCTTCACCACCGGCATTAGCAACGATTTGTCTCAATGGTTCTTCGATTGCTCTTTTTACGATTTTGATTCCTGTATTTTCATCAGCATTTAAACCGGAAAGACTGTTTAAAGAAGAGATAGCTCTTACTAAAGCAACACCTCCACCAGCTACGATACCTTCTTCAACAGCAGCTCTCGTCGCGTGAAGAGCATCATCAACTCTGTCTTTTTTCTCTTTCATTTCAACTTCAGAAGCAGCACCTACATAAAGAACAGCTACACCACCAGCTAATTTAGCTAGTCTTTCTTGTAGTTTTTCTCTATCATAGTCAGAAGTAGTCGTTTCCATTTGAGCTTTGATCTGGTTTACTCTACCTTTGATTTTGCTTTCTTCACCACCACCGTTCACTACAGTCGTGTTGTCTTTATCGATAGTTACTTTCTCAGCTGTTCCCAACATATCTAAAGAGATATTTTCCATAGTGAAACCTTGCTCTTCAGAAATAACTTGTCCGCCTGTTAAGATTGCGATATCTTCTAACATTGCTTTTCTTCTATCTCCAAATCCTGGAGCTTTTACTGCAGCAATTTTAAGAGAACCTCTTAATTTGTTTACCACCAAAGTTGCCAAAGCTTCACCTTCAACTTCTTCAGAGATAATTAATAAAGATTTACCTCCTTGTGCGATTGGCTCAAGAACCGGAAGTAATTCTTTCATTGAAGAGATTTTTTTCTCCACTAAAAGGATATATGGATTTTCAAGCTCTGCTAACATTTTTTCAGGATTAGTCACGAAATAAGGAGACTGATAACCTCTGTCAAATTGCATACCTTCTACAACATCTACAGTTGTATCAATTCCTTTAGCTTCTTCCACAGTGATAACTCCTTCTTTACCTACTTTTCCGAAAGCTTCAGCGATTAGAGCTCCGATTGTTTCGTCATTGTTGGCAGAAACAGAAGCCACTTGTTTTACTTTATCTGTAGAATCTCCAACTGCTTGAGATTGAGATTTAAGATTTTCAACAACAGCTGTAACTGCTTTATCGATTCCTCTTTTAAGATCCATTGGATTAGCACCAGCTGCTACGTTTTTAAGCCCTTCTCTTACGATAGCCTGCGCTAGTACAGTTGCAGTAGTAGTACCATCTCCTGCAATATCATTAGTTTTGGAAGCTACTTCTTTTACCATTTGAGCTCCCATGTTTTCTACTTTATCTTCAAGTTCGATTTCTTTTGCTACAGAAACACCATCTTTAGTAACGTGAGGTGCACCGAAAGATTTTTCGATAACTACATTTCTCCCTTTAGGCCCTAATGTTACCTTCACAGCATTTGCCAATGCATCAACTCCTCTTTTTAAAGCGTCTCTTGATTCGATATCGAATTTTATTTCTTTTGCCATTTTGATTAGATATTAGATGTTAGATGTCAGAAGTTAGACATTTAACACAGGTTTTAATTTTATTGTAATTTTAATAAATCTGAAATCTGATGTCTTGTATCTGGAATTTTATCCAATAATTCCCAAAAGGTCTCCCTCTTTTACAATTAAATAATCTTTTCCTTCCAGTTTTAATTCAGAACCTGAGTATTTTCCATAAAGAACTTTGTCACCTACTTTAACAGTGGTAGGCTCATCTTTTTTACCTGGACCTACTGCTACTACTGTACCTTCTTGTGGTTTTTCTTTTGCTGTATCCGGGATGATAATACCTGAAGCTGTCTTAGTTTCTGCAGCGATTGGCTCTACTAGAACTCTATCTGCTAAGGGTTTAAAGTTTACTGACATAACAATATTTATTTTTAATTATTTCTGTCTTGTAATTCTCTAAATGTGTGCCATCACTATAAGGTGGCTGAAATGGCAGGGTTTTGTTTTTTTGATGTGAAAATTTGGCAGAAAAAAAGCCATTTTCTTAATTATAAAAATGACTTTTTTATGTTTTTATCTAGGAAACTCAGTTATATCATGGAATTTCAGATTTCTTTTATGGACATATATTTGAATATGTATTCATGATTTCCGTATACTGGGCCAGATGAAAATCAGTTTCTATTTTTTGAAGTATATACTCGAGCATTTCTTTGTTTTTTATAGTTTTTTGGGCGTCTTTTCGTTTTTCTTCTTTTACAGTATATAGTTCTTTTCGGTTTTTCTTATCATTTAGATGATTCATATAATGCTCTAATTCCTTTTGGAAAACCGGGCAATCTTTGGTTACTTCTTCAAATGCTTTTTTGTATTTTCCCTTTATCGATCCTAAATTTAAAATATTAATTCTGTTAATGTCCAAAGGGATGTAAGCGTATTCGTCGTCATTTTTTTTCAAATACGGAATAAAAAGAGAAGATGAGGTTACATGTTCCGGTGTGTTTCCGATAAAAAAACCGTACAGATTTATTTTTCCTCCTTTAAGTAAGGGCAACATGACTGTTTTGTTCAAATCTATAATTTCATAATTTGAGTTGACTGTTTTTAGTTTAGCTTTATCATATCGCATTTTTTCTTCCTCATTCTCTGGATCATCATAGATAATAATGGATTTGATATTACCTATATTCAAAATTTCATAGTCTGAATCTTTGTTTTTCTGAAGTTTAAATTCTTTAGTATCTAAATTAAGTTTTTTTTCAATACTTATTGGGCCTGGCATCAGGCCATATCCTAAAATAATAGGTTGCACAAAATCTTTTAAAAAACCTGTTTTTGTACTTCCATCTTCCATCATAATTTCAGCAGCTAATAACTCCTTTTTTTTAGATGATTGAGTAAAATATAAGGTGAAACATAATGAGCAAAGTAAAGTTATGAGTTTTGGCATGGTCATCTCTTATTTTTTCTTTCCTGCCGCCTGCATTGGATTAACGTTTCCATTTGATCGCCCTCTTATTGTTGTTTCTTGCTTTTGTTTGAAGACTTGGAAATTAGAGGTTTGAATTATCGGATTGTCATTGTTCCAAAAATTATTTGATGTATCGATATCAGCTGTTTCTCGCATAGGGTCTAGCTGAATTGATTTTAGTTTTTTATTGAAATAATATGTTTTTGATACTTTTTGCTCATCATGTCGCCAGATTTGAGCCGAAGATTTGTCTTGAATTGTTGTACCGTCTTCAAAGGTGAATTCAAGAATAATAGGCATCACAAGTCCTCCTTTGTTGGTGAAATCAATTTGATAGGCCATAATATTCTTAAATTTTTCCTTATCATTTTTATCTAATGGCTCCGAGCCTTCCGATTGTGAAGTATATTCTTTATCGGAGTCTATTTTTTCTTGTCCTCTGTCATAACGATAATAAAAATCCTGTAGATCTTTATCCGTATCTACATAGAATGTAATGTTCTTATCCTCTTTATTTCTTATTTTGGAAATATCTTCAAAACTATTCTGTAAGGGCTTTTCAACTTTATACTTTATTTCGGAATCTTTTTTAATTGTTTCTAGATCGGGTGTTGCTATGGTTACTTTGTCGATAGCAATATCTACAGGATCCGTTCCGTAAAACCATCCTCTCCAGAACCAATCCAGGTCTTCTCCGCTTGCATCTTCCATTGTTCTGAAAAAATCTGCAGGTTCAGGATGTTTAAAAGCCCATCTTTTGGCATAGGTTTTAAATGCTTTATCGAAAAGTTCTCTTCCCATAATGGTTTCACGAAGGATATTGAGGCCTGTAGCAGGTTTTGAATAGGCATTGGGACCGAATTGAATGATATTTTCTGAATTACTCATGATGGGCTCCAGCTGATTTTTAGGAAGTTTCATATAATCAACAATTGTCCATGCCGGGCCACGCTTTGAAGGGAATTTATTATCCCATTTTTCTTCAGTAAGATACTCTACAAAAGTATTTAGCCCTTCGTCCATCCAACTCCATTGCCTTTCATCGGAATTGATAATCATGGGAAAAAAGTTATGACCTACTTCATGAATTATGACCCCGATCATTCCATTTTTTGTTCCTTCCGAATAGGTTCCATCTTTTTCAGTCCTTCCAAAATTAAAACAGATCATAGGATATTCCATTCCGTTAGAAGCTTCTACAGATTGAGCAACAGGATATGGGTATGGGATTGTAAATTCAGAATATGTTTTAATGGTATGAGCTACTGCTTTTGTAGAAAATTTTCTATATAATCCATACGCTTCTTTTGGGTAGAAACTCATGGCCATTACTTTATTATTGTTTTCAGGAATAGTCACGCCCATTCCATCCCAGATAAACTTCCTTGATGAAGTCCATGCAAAATCTCTTACCTCTTTTGCTTCAAATGTCCATGTTTTTCTTTGCTTGGAGTGGTTTTTCTCTGCTTTTTTTGCTTCCTCTAAGGTGACAATTTCTATGGGCTCATTTGCATTTTCCGCTTTTCTGTACTTTGTTAATTGATCTGATGTTAAAACTTGATCATAATTTTTGCATTCTCCTGTTCCTCCTACAATGTGATCTGCAGGGACATTCATGGATACTTTAAAATTACCGAAAACGAGTGCAAATTCTCCTCGTCCGGTAAATTGATGATTTTGCCATCCCTGAAAATCACTATATACACACATTCTAGGATACCATTGTGTCATGGTGAAAAGATCATTCCCGTCTTCAGAAAAGTTTTCATAGCCTCCGCGACCACCCATTTTTATTCTATTAGGAATATTATAGTTCCAGTCCACTTTAAAGATAAATTTCTCTCCTTTTTTAAGTGTTTGAGGTAAATCAATACGCATCATTGTTTTGTTGACAACAAAAGATAAAGGATTCCCTGAGGAGTCTGTTACTTTCTCAAGATTAACTCCATATCCATTATCTTTTGCCGGTAGATCAGTGACTCTTAGTTGCTGATCAGTGGTAGATTTAGGTAAAGTAGATGAGGTTGGGTAATCTGCTTTTTTTACAGTTGATTGTTGGTTTTCATCCAATTGAAGCCATATATAATCCAGGTTATCGGGTGAGTTGTTGTAATAGGTTATTGTTTCGGATCCTTTCAGGTTTCGTTTGTCTTCATCAAGATAGGCAGATATATCATAATCTGCTCTATTTTGCCAATATGCATGCCCAGGAGCTCCTGAAGCTGCTCTATAGGTATTGGGTGTAGGAAGTATGGTTCCTAGCTGTTCAAATCTATTACCATGGTTACTACCAGGGTTGTTTTGAATATTCTGTGCGACTAGGCTGGCGAAAGAAAGGATAGAAAGTGTGGTGAATTTTAACCTCATAACCCAATTTGTTTAAATTTTATCAAAAATAATAATAAATAGTTAAAAATAATAATATGTATAGAATTAGAATGGAATTCTTTCTAAGGTCATTTTTAATGAGAGAGCAAATACTCCGGAAGAGATAAATAAAATCCAATCTTTTTTATTCACCTTAAAAACAGTGAGTAGAATAAAAAGTAAAATTAAAATTCCAAAAACGATTGCAATTTGGCCCAACTCCAATCCTATATTAAAGCCTAAAAGAGGAATAGCAATACTTTGGCTTTTTGAAATCATCACCCGAGCTGTATTGGCAAATCCCATTCCATGTACAAGTCCAAAAATAAGGGCTAAATAGTAATTAACACGTATTAAAGATTGCTTTTTATTTTTCATCAAGATATTATCGAGTGAAGTAATTACAATCGTTAAAGGGATAAGAAACTCAATCCAATCTGAAGGAACTCTGAAAATATCTAAAATACTCAAAGCTAACGTAATGGAATGGCCTAGTGTAAAAGCAGTCACAAGAAGAAGGACTTTTTTCCAATCATTAAAGGAGTAAATAGCAATTAATGCTAAAATAAAAAGTTGATGATCCAAGGCATCTAAAGAGATGATGTGTTCCCAGCCAAGGTGAAGATAAAATTTGAAATCCTGCATCATAAAAGTAAAAATATAAAGCTTACGAAAATAATGATAAATTTGAAACAAATTTTTATACATAAAAATTTATGAAAAAATTGATATTGTTTTTACTTTCTCTTTTACTGTTTGTTTCTTTTACCAAAGTAAAACACCCTTATCACGTAGGCTCTTTGGAAATAAGTTATAATTCAAAATCTAAGACATTCGAAATAATGGGTAGATTTTTTCTTGACGATCTTGAGAATGGATTAAGTAAAAAGTATGGGAAACCCTTTTATTTTAACGAAGCAAAATACAAAAATCAATTAAATGAAGCATTAAAAAACTATTCTTCGGAATATTTAAAACTTAAAGCTAATAATCAATTTTTAAAAGTCAATTTTATTGGGTATGAAGAGGATCATGAGTCGGTGAATATCTACCTTGAATCTGAATCCGTGGAGAAGCCTAAAAAAGTAGAAGCAGCTGTGAGTTTTTTATATAACCTGTTTGATGATCAGATTAATATTGTGCATATTATTGTGAATGGGGAAAGAAAAAGTGAAAAATTAACCTATCCTAATCGCTATTTATATCAAGAGTTTTAACGTTGTGGATTAATCTTCTAATTTTAATAATGCATTGATTCCGCTAGCATGCGCTACAAGGTCGGGAAAAAAATAGTGATAACATTGTTGAAGATATTCTTTATTCTCTAAAAATGCATCAAATACAGGAATGTCTTTATCCAAATATTGAGCCTTATGAAGAACATTTTGAATACTGAATTGTATTCCCCGGTCTTCACGATAGTTATAGAGCCAATCTTCCTTTTGCATTCTATAAAGCATTCTTTTAAATGGATCAGGAAACCATTTGCTGTTGTCATTCAATACTTTATAAACACGAGTAGAATGGTCTTTCCATTCGCTTAGTGTTTTGAGGGTAAGATCATTGGCAATAAAATAATCCATAGCTACATCTACAAAAGCACCAGAATATAATCTTACCAACGGCGTGAAAACCTTTTTGGCTTCATGGATTGCAGGGTGAGAGTCTGTAAAAGTGTCAATCGCTCGGTGCATTGTAATACCATCCTGAATGTCTTTTGGGAAAGAAAAGCGGTCTTTATTTCTGATAAAATCTTCCAGAAATTGTCCTACGATCTGCCCGTCAGAAAATGAAAGGAATGAATGAGCGAGATAATTCATAGATTAAAGTTATGAATTATAAGTTAATCATCAGAAAAGTTAATAATTATTTATTCCAATAGATCCTATAATTAAAAACTATTATGAATAACGCATATCTCTAAAAAAGTCTTTCATGAAAATCTTCGATTTTGCTTACTTCTTCTATTTTTATTCCAAATTTTCTTTTAGGGATTTTATTAAGATTAGATACAAATATTTTTTCGTAGCCTAGCTTTTCCGCTTCGGAAATTCTTTGTTCCGCTTGTGCTACTGGACGAATTTCACCACTTAAGCCTATTTCTCCCGCAAAACAATAATGTTCAGAGATAGCAATATCTTCGTTTGATGAAAGGATAGAAGCCACTACTGCAAGGTCTAGGGCAGGATCATCTGTTTTTATTCCTCCTGTGATATTAAGGAATACATCTTTTGCGCCTAGTTGAAAACCGGCTCTTTTTTCGAGAACAGCGAGAAGCATATTCAGTCTTTTGGCATCAAACCCTGTACAACTTCTTTGTGGAGTCCCATAGACTGCTGTGCTTACTAAAGCTTGGATTTCTAACAGCATAGGACGGTTTCCTTCTAATGTTACTGCTACGGAGTTTCCGGAAAGTTCTTCAAATTTTTTAGTAATTAAAATTTCAGAAGGATTTTTAATTTCTTTAAGGCCTTGAGAGATCATTTCATAAATTCCAATTTCCGAGGTAGAACCAAAACGGTTTTTATTCGCTCTCAATAATCGGAAAAGATGATTTCTATCTCCGTCAAAATTTAAAACAACATCCACCATATGTTCCAAAACTTTTGGGCCTGCAATTTGTCCGTCTTTTGTGATATGTCCTACAAGAAAAACAGGGGTGTTATTTTCCTTTGCATACTTTATAATTTCGTTGGAACATTCTCTGATTTGAGAAACTGTTCCTGGCGAACTTTCTATTAATTGAGATTGTAATGTTTGAATAGAATCTATAATCACAAAATCGGGTTCAAGTTTTTTAGCTTCATGAAGTATTTTTTCTAAAGAGGTTTCAGTGAAAAGAAAACAGTTTGGATTTTGGATGTCTGTTAATCTGTCAGCTCTCATTTTGATTTGAGAAGCACTTTCTTCACCAGAGACGTAGAAAACTTTTTTCTTCATCTTCAAGGCAAGCTGAAGTAAAAGAGTAGATTTTCCAATTCCTGGTTCACCGCCAATCAGTGTTACGGATCCCAATACAATGCCGCCCCCTAGAACTCTATTCAGTTCTTCGGAAGGTGTTTTTATTCGAGGCTCTTCAATCGTTTCAACTTCAATGATATTAATGACATTTTGCTTCGTTTTGGAAAATGGGGGAGTTTTATGAGATGTTTTTTCTACAATTTCCTCTACCAAAGTATTCCATTGTCCACAATTTTTGCATTGTCCCATCCACTGTGAGTATTGGGAACCACAGTTTTGACAGAAATATGCTGTTTTTAATTTTGCCATACTGCGAAGTTCAAAAAAAAAAATGATTTTTTCTTAATTTTCCCTCATGAAAAATAGTAAGATCAAAAAACTAACATACATCAAGGAATTCTTATATTTCATATTTTAAATTTGTATAAGAGTTGATCAATAAAATATATTATTATGAAAAAAGTATTTTTAACTTTCGTATTTACACTTCTAAGTATGGTGGCTTTTGGACAGTCCGAATGGGCGGTAGATCCAATGCATTCTTCTATCAATTTTAATATTAAGCATATGGGAATTAGCTTTGTGCAAGGGAGATTTGATAAGTTTGAAGGCAAAGCTGCTATAACAGCAATTGATCTTGACGGTGGTGAATTAGCTTTCGCTGTAGACGTAAATTCTATAAATACAGGAGTGGAAATGAGAGATAAACACTTAAAAAGTGCTGACTTTTTCGATGTTGAAAAATACCCTTCTATGGAGTTTAATAGTATTTCCATAAAAAAAGATAAGAATAACCTTTACATTTTAAAAGGGAAACTTAAAATAAAAGATGTAACGAAAGATATTACAGTACCTTTAAATTATGGAGGAATGACAAAAGGACAGCAAGGAAAAGAGATAATGGGATTGCAAGCAAAATTTACAGTTAATCGTTTTGATTATAATATTAAATATGATCCCACAGCAAGGGCGTTAGCTAAAGATGACACTATCTCGTAAAGTGTGTAAGTTAAAAAGTTAGGCTTGGATTTATAATCTGAGCCTTTTTTCAAAAATAAGCATAAATTGGTTGAGAACAATACCCCAATTTCGAATAGGCATGGTCCATTT
>NZ_CACVBR010000039.1 GCF_902728265.1 Chryseobacterium potabilaquae | reverse complement strand
AACTTCCAAAATTCTTTCGTAATTTGCTCTCAAGTTGTTCATTGTAAATGTTTTGTGGTAAAAACAATTTACTGATTATCAATCAAATGAACAACTTTATTTGTTTTTATCATAATGCACAACGGGTTAATATTCTAAAAATCTATACTATTGTTTAAAAAAAATTTGCCTCAACATACTCATAAACTTTTTTATCAAAATAGAGAAGCTCATATCTACAGTAGTGATATTCTTAAAATCAGGCTTTCCTACATTTCTCAAAAAATAAGAAAAAAAATTCCCCACGCCGCCTATTCAAACTTACATTAAAAATAGCCACACGTTAGAGTCTAGGGTAATTTCAACACCATGCACAAATATATATAAATTATCATAAAAATGTAATAATTAATAATTATTTTATACAATTTTATCTACAAAATAATGAAAATATTTCCAAACACCTTATGAAAAGGCTTATTAATTAAAACTTAATAGAGGTTAATTAATGTTAATCGTTACCCTTTTCTTCAAGATATATTGCTAAATTTGAAGTATGAGTTTTGGAAAAGATTTATTAAGGAAAATAAAAAGTGTAGAATTACCGGGAGAGAATGCCCATGGGATATTTTCTCCACCTTATCGTCCTGTTTTTACCTATGAAGAAGTTTTAGCCAAAAATCCAAAGTTTGCTGCTGTAAATATTGTTTTATATTTAAAAAATGATGAATGGCATTTTCCTCTTATACAAAGAACGATTAATGAACATGATAGGCACAGTGGACAAATCTCCTTACCGGGAGGAAAACGTGAAGAGATGGATCAAGATTTTGCCCAAACAGCAGTTCGAGAAACTTCAGAAGAAATTGGTATTGATAAACACTATATAAGGATTATTAGAGAAATGTCTCCTATATATATCCCTCCAAGTAATTTCTATGTATATCCATATACCTCGTATAGTAAAAAGAACCCTACTTTCATTTTACAACAAAGTGAAGCAGTAGAAGTTATAGAATTTCCTATTACCTCATTTTTAAATCTACCTGACAGTCCGGAAATGATGGCCTTACCTAGTAATGAAGGATATGAAGTTCCCGTAATAAACTTTAACGGATATATTATCTGGGGAGCTACAGCAATGATATTAAGTGAATTCAGTCAGTTATTGAAAAAAATGTAACTTTGCACTATTGTGTTTAATTGAAAAATGGCGAAGAAAAATATTTTCACCGATGCATTCGGTACCCCTTATTTTTTAAAAAGATTAATCATTTTTATTTTAGGATTTGTCTCTTATAGAAGATTCAATGGATTTAATAAATTGAAAATAACCGGTACAGAACATTTAGTAGATCTTCCGGATTCAAATGTACTTTTTGTATCCAACCACCAGACCTACTTTGCAGATGTAGCAGCAATGTATCATGCGTTTTGCGCTGTGAATAATGGATATTTAGATACCATTAAAAATCCTATATACCTACTCAATCCTAAGATTGATTTTTACTATGTAGCAGCAGAAGAAACCATGAACAAAGGTATTCTTCCCAAAATTTTTAAAGTTGCAGGAGCTGTAACCGTAAAAAGAACTTGGAGAGCTGAAGGTAAAAATGTCAACAGAATGGTGGATATGAGTGAAGTGGATAATATTATGAAAGCCCTTGATAATGGCTGGGTAGCTACTTTCCCTCAAGGTACTACAGCAGCTTTTGCCCAAGGAAGAAGAGGAACCGCTAAATTAGTTAAAAATCAACGTCCTATTGTAATTCCTATTAAAATTAATGGATTTAGAAGGGCATTTGATAAAAAAGGACTAAGAGTAAAAGTAACCGGTGTAAAACCCACTATGGAGTTTAAAGCTCCTCTTGAAATCGATTATGATAATGAAAATGCGCATGAAATTTTATTAAAAATCATGACTGCAATTGAACAGACTGAAGATTTCAATTTACTACACAATTATGATGAAGAACTTAAAGCTAAAAAATTAGAAAAAAAGGATTCAGAAAATTAAAAGTAAATTAATATGAAAAGAATAATAAGTATCTTATTCGCAATCATAGTATTAGTTTCATGTAATAGCCAAAAAGTATATACAGATTTTGATATAAGCTACGCTAAAAGCGGTGGCCAGACTCCTGTATATGAAAATTTACTGATTAAAGGTAATAATGTACATTATTCGCTCGAGGGCAAAGGAATAAAAATTATCCAAAAGTTTAAAATTTCAAATGAAAATTTGAAAACTCTCAACAATACCCTTTCTAAAAATAATTTTAATGGGATAATAGAAGATCATAAAAAATTATATGATAATGTTACCACATCCATTAATATAAAAAAAGGACCTAATGAAGGAAGTAAAAATGATGCCAGTTTGATCCTGCCTCCTTTTCAAACAAATTGGAACAATATTACCCTTGCTTTTCAGGAAATTATTAATAACAATGTTAAAAAACAATAAATAAGTTGAATACCCATTTTATTGCTATTGGCGGTAGTGCCATGCATAATCTTGCAATTGCGTTAAAAGATAAAGGATACCAGGTAACAGGTTCGGATGATGCTATTTTTGAGCCTTCAAAATCAAGGCTTGAGATGAAAGGAATTCTTCCTCCAGAAATGGGCTGGTTTCCCGATAAAATCACCTCAGAGATTGATGCTGTGATCTTAGGGATGCACGCCCATCAAGATAATCCTGAACTCGCGAGAGCAAAAGAATTGGGTTTAAAAATATATTCATATCCGGAATTTCTTTACGAACAATCTAAAAATAAAACCCGGGTGGTAATTGCTGGTTCGCATGGAAAAACGACCATTACCTCCATGATTCTCCATGTATTAAATTTTCACCAAAAAGAAGTTGATTTTATGGTGGGTGCCCAACTTGAGGGCTTTGATTGCATGGTAAAACTTACAGAAGACAATGATTTCATGGTATTGGAAGGTGATGAATATCTTTCCTCTCCTATTGATTTACGTTCCAAATTTTTACTTTATCAGCCTAATATTGCTTTACTAAGTGGAATTGCTTGGGATCATATCAATGTTTTTAAAACATTTGATGATTATATTGAACAATTCAGAAAGTTTGTAGCCAGTATAACTCCTGGTGGTGTATTGGTATATAATGAAGAAGATATAGAAGTTGTAAAAGTGGTAGAAGCCGCTGAAAATTATTTCAGAAAAATTCCTTATAAAACACCTGAATACGAAATCAATAATGGTCAAGTATATTTAAAAACAGAAATAGGAGATATTCCCCTTTCTGTTTTTGGAGCGCATAATTTATTAAACCTAGAGGGAGCAAGACATATTTGCCAGCAATTAGGTATTATGGATGAAGGTTTTTATGAAGCTATTATGAGCTTTAAAGGAGCCTCTAAACGTCTGGAAAAAGTACAAAGGGAAGATAATGGTACTTTATATAAAGATTTTGCTCATGCTCCAAGTAAGGTCAAGGCAACTGTAAAGGCTTTTAAAGAACAGTTTACAAAAGAAAAAACCTATGGTTTTCTGGAACTTCATACCTACTCCAGTTTAAATCCTATTTTTCTAGAACAATACGATCATGCAATGGATGGTTTGGATGAAGCCATTGTTTTTTATTCTGAAGATGCCCTCAAAATTAAGAGAATGGAACCTATTTCTCCCGACCTTATTAAAGAAAAATTTAAAAACAATCATCTGAAAGTTTTTACCAATGCCGAGGATCTTCATGCTTATTGGCATACGTTAGACAAGGCAACAGGTGCTTATCTTATGATGAGCTCTGGTAACTTTGGTGGTTTGGATCTGACTCGATAATGTAATTTTGAAATCTATAAAAAACTCTTTTTGAAATTCAAAAAGAGTTTTTGCTTTTATTACAATTTTTTATAAAACTCATTATTACATACATTCTACTTCACTAATCAATTTTTTTAGTATCTCTTCTGTAGAAAGTTCACTATATCGATGGATTGACTGCCCTACCCAAATGCTTACAAAATCAACATTATTCAACGTTTTTGAAATCCGTCTCAGCTCTTGCGTTAATTTATTTTGATAAGGATAAGGTAAAATATATTCTGTATTATCCATCATTTGAATATATTTATTTGAAATCCCTCTTGCATAACGTCCTGAAAAACTATTGGTTAAAATAATATCTTTTTCATTGATACTCTTAAGCCTTTCTTTTTCAAAAGGTTTCAAAGAACTTTCTTGAGAAGCCAATAAGATACTACCCACCTGAAAGCCTTGTGCCCCTAAATTTTTCGCAGCCAACAAAGTGGATGCTTTATACATTCCTCCCGCATAGATTAAAGGAGTTTTCACAGAATCATAAACTTGTGAAAGCAATGACAGGCCCCCAATTTGATGGATATTATCGACATTAAACGTTCCTCTATGACCCCCTGCTTCAATACCTTGTACACAAATAATATCAATTCCGGATCTTTCCAATGCTAACGCTTCCTCCACCGAAGTACAGGTTCCTATCAGGATAATATTTTCTTCTTTTAATTTTTGAATACTCTTATCATCGAGATTTCCAAATGTAAAGCTCACTATTCTACAATTCTCCTGAATAATTGTATCAATTTGCTCATGATAGCTATTAACTTTGATATTTTCAAGATCGGGAAGGTTAATCTCGATATTATTTTTTTGAGCCAATTTTTCAATCCAATGTTTGGTCTTAACAAATTTTTCTTTCAAAGAATCTGTTATATCAGGAATATTATGTACAAAAATATTAACTGCAAAATCTTTATCTGTAAGTTTTTTTGTTTCTCTAATAAGTTGTATAGATTGATCAGCGGATAGATCTGCCAGTGCCAACGACCCTAAACAGTTTGCGTTAGCGGCCTTAGAGGTCATTTTGGGAGTACTCACTCCAAACATAGGCGCTTGAATAAGAGGATATTTTATATTTAATTTCTCACTAATTTTTTCCGGCCAAATCATATCAATTATTTTACTTTAAATTAATAAAAAAAGAAGCAATGATTATTGCCTCTTATGTTTTATTTAAAATAATTTTTCCTAATCTATAAAGTATTATCCATAATTCCTTATCGTAGACAACAATTCGGATTTATAGTGGTATATCTCTTCCAAAGAATTTAATATTTTCTTTTCTCCATTATCTTTACCATTCTGAAATAATTCAATATACTTATTAGAAGAATTAAAATGCAAACGACAAATTGGTTTACGATTATTATCATCTAATAAAATTCCAAAATACGATTGCGTATCTCTAAAAGCAATCCTCGATGCAGGTAATATTTCCCTTAAAATTGCCTTAACAATTTGAGAACCTTCTATCTCCTCTTCAGTAGTAACTAATTTTGAACTTTCAGCATTATCATCGATAGACTCTATTTGATTAGTTATTTTGGAGGGTACACTATCATTAATATTTAAAGCATTTTTAAGTCTAAAATTAATAGACTCATTGATAGAATTAGAAAAAGCCTTTTTAGCATATTCTTTAAAGGTGATCAATCTTGTAGCTGTAATCGGCTTTTCAAAAAATCTACCAACCAAAAGCTTAACCATTTCATCACTAGGATTTTGTAATTCTTTTTCAAATTCATTACGAATTGCCTTTATATACTTCAATGCTTCAGCAGAATCCAAAATATTTTCTAAATTATATCCGATTTTAGTAAAGTTTTCTAAAATTTTCAAACTTGAATCTTTTAGATGAAATAAATCAAGGGTGAAAAAAGGTTTTTCATCCATGATATTAGGTTTTTCTAGATCAGCATAAAAATTATAAATATGCCCATTCGTTAATACTCCAAATCTGGCTTTAGAAACATGATAATATCTATGCAGTTGAGAATTATAAGCATCTGCATTATCTTTCCAATGTTTACACTCGATAATTAAAATAGGTTCACCCTCTTTTTTAATTACATAATCTACTTTTTCACCCTTTTTGGTTCCAATATCACAAATAAATTCAGGAATTACTTCTGTAGGATTAAAAATATCATACCCTAATATTTGTATAAAAGGCATTACAAATGCATTTTTTGTAGCCTCCTCCGTGCATATTTCTTCTTTTAACGAATCTACACGTTGATACAATTGTTCTAATTTAAGTTTTAAATCTAAATCTTTTTCCATGGTTATTCGCGTTTTTAATATTATTATATAAACTAGGCTTTGGATAAGAAGAGAAATAAAAATGGGACAAAAAACAACAATTATTATATTTAATATTCTAGCATCCAATAATGTGAAAAATTACCAGATATAATATCAATACACTAATTTACAAATATTTTTGCTCAAATAGATGGCCAAATTGACCCAATAAAACTTAGAATATTTTGTAAATAACAAAAAAACTCATCTAATATAAGAGTCTAAAATAATGACTTGAGAATAAATTTCATGGAGATATTCATAAAATAAAAATCTATACATTAAAAAAAATTTCACAAAAAAACCGTCATTAACTATATGTAAGTCAATGACGGACAACTGCTTTAGAGCTTTACTTCCCATAAATTACTCTGGTAAAGTAAAAACTTAAGAATACACAAATAAGAGAGGTAAAAATGAGAATCTTTTACTTCTCTATTACACTTTTTATTTATTCAACTCTATTATAGTAATATTTTGTTGTTATTGATTTACCATTGTTGTTTGATTGTGTGGCATATGGGTACTTATCAGAAGTATAATAACTATTAGTACACGTAAAATTACTTCCACTTTTTAAAATATTATTACTTCCTGCTAAACCTTCTCCAATGATTCCTCCAATATTCCGTTGAACCATATTAAGAGCTTTATATCCTGTAATATTGTTAAAAGGATTCATTTTAAGATCGAAACTGGACGCCTCGGTTAGAGAATTATTATATACGCTTTTAATTCTATTTCCTAGATTATCAAAATAAGCATCAACTTTATACAGTACAGTTCCATCTTGAGGATCATATTCATCATATCTTATATGACTATTATCCACAATTTCTATATTTTGAGTATAAACTACGGCAGGAGAGACCAAATTATTAGTAACTTTTACAGAGGTAATCATCCCGCTTGATGTATATGAAAATTCTTTTATCATTCTAACTACTCCGTTTATAGTCCATATTTCTTTAGTAATATTATTACCACTATAAGTATAAGAATATTTCACACCATCATGACGAACAATTTCTTTTAGCTTAGTTCCCACATACGAATACGTTAAATTATAGGGATCTATATCTGTTCCTTGTACAAAAACCTTGTTAGGGAGTATCGGACTGTTGTCTACAACAATAGGCCTAGTAGGAGTAGCAATGTCGTCGTTTGAAGAATTACAGCTTACTGTTATTGCTAAAGCTATAAATCCAAGAAATAAATTTTTCATTTGTAATTTTTTTAAATTAGTATAAAATAAATAATGTGTGGTTATTAGCCCGTTTATTATTAGCCACAAAAAGGTACCTTCATTTTAATAATGAATATTGAGACAAACTTTCTATCATTCATTAGAAAGGATGAAGTCGACTATAAGTGTGGATGAAAAATCGAATAAGTAATATAGAATACTCAACTTTACTTCTAAACAATTTTGAGTTTATTCCCAATTGAATAGATTAAATCTGTTTGATTTAAAAAAACAGTAGAAAAGTGGATAAAGTCAATTTTATATCAATGAGTAGAATATTATAATTTATTCAGAATTAATTTTCTGAATAGAAACTACTAGAAATAGGTATTAGAATCATAATTCTATCAAAAGAAGAATAAACGCTAGGTAATTTAGCAAAATCCTTGGGATTTAAAAGGGTTATAGCATTCATTGTGTGTGTTTTTATCATTAGTGTATTGCAAATGTATATAATAAAATTTACAACTACCAAAATTTAATATTAAAAATACACAAATGACATAAAAAAATTACATATAATTATATTAAAGATTACAAAACTTCACTTTAATGATAATTTTACAAGAATGAAATTGATTTTAAAATAATACGTTTAGACGAGTGTTTTTAGTAACATTTTTTAAAGCTCTTCCTAAAAAGTTATAAAGAGTAGTTCCTGTACAGATTAATATATAATAACCTGAGCTCAGGATAAGAAAGCTATCAATAAACCATAACAATCTTATTCCGAATTCAGGTTATATTGTTTTACAAATTATATATCCTAAATATCAGCTATTGTATTCAACATTTTCTTTTCCCATGCAGGATCTTTGGGATCAAAGAAGAGCCGATTCTCTGTATTTAAAGAGCGCACCACATTCATTTCGCTTTCTGTCAACTCAAAATCAAACACGTTAAAATTTTCTTCGATTCTGGATGGTGTTACGGATTTAGGGATCACACAAAATCCTTCTTGCAAATGCCATCTTAAAATTACCTGTGCGACTGTTTTATGATATTTTACGGCTATTGTTCTTAATTTTTCATGATCTAAAAGACCGGCATTTCCGTTTCCAAGAGGACTCCAAGGCTGAGTAATAATATTGTTTTTTTTGTTGTAAACCTGAAGTTCTTTTTGCTGAAAAAGAGGATGCAATTCAATCTGATTAATAACCGGAATTATATTGGAATTTGCTTTTAACTCTTCCATTTTTTCCACCGTAAAATTACAAACCCCAATGACTTTAATTCTTCCTTCATGATACAACTCTTCCAACGCTTTCCAACCTCCAAGGAAATCTCCAAAAGGCCAGTGAATAAGATACATATCCAAGTAATCCATCTGTAGCCGATCCAGTGTTCTTTGAAAAGCACTTTTTGCTTTTTCATATCCGTGATCCTGAACCCATAACTTTGAAGTAATAAATAAAGAGTCTCTCCCTACTCCACTATTGTTCACAGCATTTCCTACTGCTGTCTCATTAAGGTAAATAGATGCTGTATCAATCATTCTATATCCTACTTCAATAGCTTTGGTAACGGCATTTTCACATTCCTTTAAATCTTCTACTTGCCATACTCCAAAACCCAAAGCTGGGATCGTAATACCATTATTTAATGTAATAACAGGTTGCCCTGCATATGTTTTCTCTTTCATAAACTTTGTTTTAATTACCTCTAAAGGCAAACAAATTTGCAATAAAAAATTGAATTTCGAACCTATCCATTTTACTAAATATAAAACTTTATAATTGATATTTTCTAATTTTCTATTTTTGTAAAAATGAAAGATATTTTATTACAAATCAGAATAGCAACGTCAGAAGATTATCCCAAAATAATGGAAATATGGGAATCTGCCGTAAAAGCAACTCATCATTTTCTTTCAAAAGAAGATTTTCATTATTTTAAAGAAATTATTCCGAAAGATTATCTTCCCCATATGAAAGTCTATATTATTTTTCAAGACAATGAAGCAAAAGGCTTCGCATCCGTTGTTGAAGGAAATCTAGAAATGCTCTTTGTTCACGACAATGTTCGCGGAAAAGGTTTGGGTAAAAAATTATTTCAATTTATGAAAGAGAAAACAGGATTAACCCAAGTGGATGTCAATGAACAGAATCCTCAAGCAATTAGGTTTTACGAGAAGATGGGATTCAAACCAATAGGTAGATCAGAAAAAGATGGTTCCGGAAAAGATTACCCAATCATCCATATGAGCTTAAAATAAAACCTATAATTTCCCCCTATTTATTTTTACTCATTACCTTCCTAAACAGATCTTTGATATGGTTAATTTCATTCTGATAATTGGTCTTTTTTCGGCAGCCAAAATACAATGTATTTTCTAACCTTTTCTCTCCTTCCCATATTAACTTTATTTCTCCATTCTCAATTTCATTTTTACATAAAAAATCAGGAACAACAGATAATCCCGATCCTCCTTTCAGACAACGAATAATAGAATTGAGATTAGGAACAATATAATTGGGACGAAAATTAGGTTTATGACCAAAGTTCAAAATCCAAAATTGAAAAAGATGCTCCATATCACCTGTTGTTCCATACCATTTTTCTTGTTTTAACCATTCTTCAATATATCCAGCTCCTTTCGACTTTAACACTTTCTCAAAACTCTTTGTATCAATATCTTTACCCCCTACTAAAATAATTTGTTCCGAAGAAAATGCTTCATGTTCAATATTTGGAGAGGTTCCTTTTTTAGGAGTAATAATTAAATCCAAAATTCCTTTATCCAGTTGATCCAGCATCTCAGGATATTCTCCAAAGCTAATAATGAGATTAAAAGGTAACGTGGAAACATATTGTTCCAATGTGGTTTGGAAAGTTTCGAAACACATTCCTACACTAATTGTTGGAGTATGTTTTTCAGTAGACTTTTGAAAGTTTTTCTCCACATCTTCCAATTTTGTCAATGGTTCTGATACCGCATTGAATAGTACCTTTCCTCTTTCGGTTGGAATCATCTTCCGCCCCGTTCTGTCAAATAATTTATATCCTACATATGCTTCCAAAGAATTTAAATGCAAGCTCACGCCCGGTTGTGAAATAAATAAAGAATCGGCAGCCCCGGTCAATGTTCCGGTTTTATAAATTGCCTTAAAAGTTCGGTACCATTCTAAATTAACCATCATTTAAACTATTATAATTATGATACAAATGTATAAATTATATTATTTTTATTATACAAAAATCCAACATAACTTTGTCTCATACAATGTAAACAATCATAAAACAATGAAAAAAGTATTAATTATTAATGGAGGACAAAGTTTTGGACATTCTGGTGGAAGATATAATCAAACTATTGCAGAAAATACACTCGAAGCCCTTAAAACATTGGGTAATTTTGATATAAAAATAACCCATGTGAGTGAAAATTATGATAAAAATGAAGAGGTTCAAAAATTCGTATGGGCAGATTACATTATTTACCATACTCCCATTTGGTGGTTTCAATTACCCAATGGTTTTAAAAAATATATTGATGAAGTTTTCACCGCAGGTCATGCCAAAGGTATTTATTCGAGTGATGGAAGAAGTTCTGAAAATCCAAAAATCAATTATGGAACGGGTGGAATGCTTGGAGGAAGGAAATATATGGTTACTACGAGCTGGAACGCTCCATCAACCGCATTTACTATTCCCGGTGAGTTTTTCAACGAGACAAGCGTAGATAATGGTGTATTATTTGGATTCCATAAAATGAATGCTTTTGTTTCTTTAGAAAAAATGGAAAGTTTTCATTTTCATGATGTAGAAAAAAATGCTAATGTAGATCGTGATATGAAATTATATAAACAACATCTTAAAAATATTTTTGAAAAAGAATTAAAACCACAATTAACCGAATGAAAATTTACCTTACTGCAATTATAAAAACCAAAGAAGAATATAGAAATCAAGTATTAATAATTCTTCAAAATATGGTTAAAGAAACGAGAAAAGAGGAAGCTTGTGAATCATATGTTCTCCATCAAGGCATTGAAGATAAAAATCAATTTATTTTTTACGAAATTTGGAAAAATGAAAAAGGATTAGCTATTCATAATCAACAGCCTTATATACAATCTTTCAGAACAATAGTGGATAAAAAGTTACAGGAAAAACCTCAAATCTATTTAACTCACATTCTATAAATATGAAAAAAATATTGTTTTTACTGCTTATTCTATTCAATATCGGATCAATACAAGCACAAACCAAACTCTATAAAAATATGAAAAAGAAAATTCTATTTGTCGTTACCAGCCACGATAAAAAAGGAAGTACAGGAGAAAATACAGGATATTATCTGGGAGAAGTTTCTCATCCTTGGGAAGTTCTTTATCATGCCGGCTATGAAATTGATTTTGTAAGCCCCAAAGGAGGAACTCCTCCTGTGGATGGATTTGATTTAAAAGATCCGGTAAATAAGGAATTCTGGGAAAATAAAGAGTATAAAAATAAAATTGACCACTCCTTAAAACCTTCACAAATCAATCCGGACAATTATTCTGCTATCTTTTATGCAGGAGGTCATGGAGCCATGTGGGACTTAGCAGATAATATAGAATTGGCAAGTATTGCATCCAAAATTTATGAAAACAATGGAATTGTAGCAGGAGTTTGCCATGGCCCGGCAGGTTTAGTCAATATTAAACTTAGCAACGGTAAATATTTGGTTGATGGTAAAAAAATCAATGCTTTCACCAATGAAGAAGAATCTGAAGTAAAATTAACAAACGTTGTTCCTTTTCTTTTGGAAGACAAGCTAATAGAAAGAGGAGCACAATTTGAAAAATCCGGACTTTGGCAGAATCATGTAGTGAGTGATCAGAGAGTAATTACCGGGCAAAATCCTCAATCTGCAAAAAGTGTAGGTGAGGCTATTCTAAAAGAATTGAAAAACTAAGTATAAAAAATGGAGGTATTTTATTAAAACACCTCCATTTTTTATTAATACACTTAAAAACTATCCGCCAATCGGTAAATGGGTACTAATAGCTATCCTATTCCAAGCATTGATCGTTACCACTGCCATAATGATCTGTGCAATCTGACTTTCATCAAAAAATTTTTTCGCCTGTTGGTACGTTTCTTCGGAAAGTCCTTTTTGGTTAATCAAAGTAATTTCCTCTGCCATCATTAAAAGTACTTGCTCTTCTTCGGTATACAATTCTTTTGCCTCTCTCCAGGCATTCAAAAGAAAAATTCTTTGGGGAGTTTCTCCATATTTTAATGCATCTTTCGTGTGCATATCCAGACAAAAAGCACAAGCATTAATTTGTGAACTTCTAATCTTTAATAATTCTTTCTGAAGAGGATTTAGAAAACTATTCTGAAGAGATCCTTCTAGTCCTAACATTGCTTTGTAAGCAGTAGCATGGGCAGTTGCCATATTAAATCTTGCACTCATATTTATTTTGTTTTAAATTTCTAGTACAAAATTCGCTATTGAATATTGAAAAAATCTTAAACTAGTTTAAGAACGTAATTTTGCTCTGATTTCACTTAAATATTCCGGAGTAAATCCTAAAAATGAAGCAATTAAATATTGAGGAATTCTTTGAATAAACCAAGGATACTGTGTACTGAAATGGTGATAAAGCTCTTCCCGTGAATATTCATACAGATAACGAATTCTACGTTCAGAAGCAGCATAAGCCCGTTGATAAATAATTCTAAAATACCTTTCCATTGTAGGATGCTTTTGAAGAAGCATTTCCTGAGATTGAAAACTTAACACTAAAATCATTGACTTTTCAACGGATTGAATATTAAATTCAGATATAGCTTGTCTTTCAAAAGCAAAAGTGTCGGTTATCCACCAATTTTCTATAGCAAATTCTGTGGTTTGTTCAATTCCTTTTTCATTAATAAAAAACTTTCTAAGACAACCTTTTTCAACAAAATACATGAATCTGCATACTTCTCCTCCTATCATCAAGTTTTGTTTTTTCTTTACTTCTAACACCTCAAAAAAAGAAAATATTGAAGCGAGTTCATGCTCATCTACGCTAATAAATTTAGCCAAATGTGCCTTAAAAATTTCCATTGTTTCCATTGTGTATCCAAACTTAAGTTTATTTTTTTAGTTTTACAAAAACAAAATATTAAATCATGGAGATCATTGCAAAAATAGTAATTGCTATAGTAGCCATCGAACATCTTTATATTTTATGGCTTGAAATGTTTGCTTGGGAAACAAAAGGAAAAAAAGTTTTTAAAACGGCCTTACCTCCTGAAATGTTTACCCCCACAAAAAGGTTGGCGGCCAATCAAGGGCTTTATAATGGTTTTTTATCAGCCGGATTGATTTGGTCACTGCTCATTAAAGACCCTCAATGGCAATATAATATTTCTTTGTTTTTTTTAGGATGCGTCATCATTGCAGGAGTTTATGGTGCTATTTCGGCATCAAAAAAAATATTTTTTGTACAAGCACTCCCTGCCATAATAGCAATCATCATTGTCTTGATAAAATGATCAAGTTTTAATTTTTTTTTATAACTTTCCTATAGATTAAGCACTTAACCAAAATTTTTATTCAAATGCTTGCGAAACAAAATCAAAACATATTAAAGGCAAAAGGATTAGTGATTTATGGAAATGGTGAAAATAAATTAAACATCCTAAAACCAAAAGGAGTTCCAGGGAATTTTTTACCTGAAGATAAACAATCACAGATTCCAATTAGATGGGGAAACAGAGAATTTTTCACTGATTCTCCCGTGATAAATGTCGAAAAAAATGAAGATATTTATTCTATTATTTGTTGGGATTGGGCACCTGGACCGGGACCTGGAGATTTTCGTATAGAAGTTAATTCGGAAACAGAGGTAGTGGATTTCGTAATCAATTTTTATTTTGAAGAAAACGTACATTTTGAAGCTTATAAAAAAGATATTACTCAGAACAGAAATTCCATAAACGTTACTGATATTAAGAATATTTTGGAAAAATTAATTCAGCAACTTGAAAATAAATTTTCTAAATCAGAAATTAACTTTTCCGAAAGAGGTACTTTTCATAAAATTCCTATTGATAAATGGAAAGTAAATGAATTAATAGAAGAAAAAACACATATAGAAATTGAAATGGGTTTTATCAAATTGGAAGTTTCCATGCTGAGAAAAAAAATAGACGAAAACAAAGAGTTTGATCAAAAAGATTTGACTTATATCGCCGACCTAATCAATGAATTGAGTTTTACTATGAAAAAATAGTATAGAATATACATTACATTGCTAAAATCTCAATCAATTTCTGTTTCATTTTTTTAGGACTTAACTTCCCTTCTTGATAATAGATTAAATTTTGATTTTTATCTAAAAAAATCCATAATGGATAAATGGGTTTATTTTTATTTTTAGATAAAGCTAAAGCTAGTTCATGAATTCCTGAATTTCCATTGGACAAATAGACAAATTCTTGATTCTGAAACTCAATTTTTTCTTTTGTTTTTTCCGCCTCAAAATGGATAAAGTAAAATTTTTCATTGATTAATTTCACCAAATCTTTATCTTTATTCAAATCAAAAGCTTCAATCTTACAGATAGTACACCAATCTGTATACACATGAATAATGATAGGTTGAGGAAGCTCCTTTGAATAAGATTTCAATTCAGAAAACGTGCCTGTCTTTATCTGAGAAAGACAAAAACAGGGCACTAACATTAAAAATAAAATCAATATTTTCATTTCAAAATATATTTTACGCCCAAAAAACCTCTTATTTTTTGCATTGGGGCATAACCATATGTTGTATCAAAGGTATAATGATATGGATTACTCACAGGATCATTCACTGATTTGTCAAATGGATCAAATGGTCTCATCAAAGGATCTTTTGGAGTAAAATTGAATATGTTTTTAATTCCACAATATACTTCAAATCCTGACTTGAAACTTTTCGAAACCTGAATATTAGCTAAACTATAAAAAGGTGAATATTCTGGACGGTAATCGTTGGGTAAAACCGGTAATCGCATAGGACCATAAAATTGTCCTGTAAAATCCAATATGAGATTATTTGGAAATTTATAGGTTATATTATAGGTTCCACTCCATTTTGGTGCATGTAATTGTTGTGATTTCCCCATACTACCATCAAATTTTTGGTAAACATCAAGATAAGTTACTCCCAAATTGATACTTAAAGGAAAATTAAAAGTATAATCCACATTCAACGAAGCTCCTCTTGAAATTCCGTAACCATGGAGATTATCATAAATGATTTTATCCGGTTGTGAATCAAAATCTCCCACTATTTTATTACTAAAATAAGTATAAAAAGCAGATGCATCTACATTCATTAAACGATCTGCCATTGGAATTTTCCAAACATAGTTTACATTTCCGTTGATTGACTTTTCAGGTTTTAAATTAGATTGTATCACAACTTCTCGAGAACCCGTTAATGCTGCATGATCTTCAGTAAATAAATTCACAACCCTGAATCCTGTGCCAAAATTAAAACGGACTGTATGATAAGGATTAGGAGAAAATTTCCACGCGAATCTAGGAGAATGGACAGAATGATGAACCATATCATAATCATATCGATACCCTAAAAGAAAAGTGTTCTTTCCATTTACCTCCCATTGATCCTGAATAAAAGCTCCGAAAATGGGAGACTTCATAGGTTCATTCGTAATACCATCAGCTGAGAAAGTTCCGGGTGTATTGTCATCATAAAACGTTTTTTTGAAAGTTCCTCCCAGAATTAAATCATGATTTCCCAACTTTTTATCCCAATATGTTTGTACGAAAGTTACTTTTTGAGTAGCGTCAAAAGGGTTTGTACCATAGAAAGAATTTTGATCATGAAAATTATAGGAAAGCTGCGTGATAATATTTTCTTTTAAAGGCCATTGATACACTCCAAAAGCTTCCATCCTATTGGTATAAATGCTTTCACCATATATCTGATTACTTCCTCTATATGATTTATTCCACTGCATTTCCCCTCCAAAGCGATCTTCATACAAATACCTCAACGCAAAACTGGCCAATCGATTTTCTTTTCTCTGAAAATTCCATTTATTAAAAACAGAAATTCTGTTCTGTAAAGCGGCATCGGTAAAATTATCTTTATTATAATCAAGTCTGTTTTCAAAATTGAAATAATTTAAACTTATTAATGAGGCTACATTTTTACCAACATTAAACTTTGTTGATACATCTAGATTATTTTCGCTCCATGTAGTCGCCATAAGATCAATACTTAACTTTGGAGCCAATAGAGCATTTTTTGTAATGATATTTATTACTCCTCCCATTGCTTCTGAACCATACAATGATGATGCAGGGCCTTTCACTACTTCAACCCTATCAATAAGGCTATTGGGAATCCCACTCAAGCCATACACGGTAGAAAGAGAACTTACGATGGGCATTCCATCAATTAATATCATAGTGTATGGACCTTCTAATCCATTAATATGGATATCACCCGTATTACATACAGAACAATTCAGCTGTGGCTTTACCCCATTTACCATAGCAATAGCTTCAAATATATTAGGTGTTGGATTTTTTTGAAAAAATTTCTGACTATAAATTTCCACCGCTACCGGACTTTTCGATTTGCTTATAGGTTTTATAGTTCCTGTAATAACGACATCATCAATCAGTTTAGTTTTAACTTCTTTTTTATTTGAAATTTTTATAGAATCATAAAGTGTAGGTGTATTTATACTGACACTATCTTTCATTTGTGAGGATAAAAAATTGGATAAAAAAATTAAAAAAAGTAATCTGTGCTTCATTAAATTATAATTGTTAGACAAAGCTAACAATTATTTATATAACAACAAAACAACATGACAAATGTCTCCAAAAGCAATTCATGAAAAAGTATTAAATTTGAGAAACCCCATATAAGAGTAAAATGAGATATCATCAGGCGGGAAGTATCCCACAAAAAAGACATACGATTTTCAAATCTCCGGAAGATAAGTTTTACTATGAACAGCTCTTCGGAACCGAAGGCTTCCACGGAATTTCATCTTTGTTGTATCATGTTCATCGTCCTACTCAAATAAAATCAATTGGAGAGCCGAAGGATGTTACTCCTAAGATTGCTATAGATAAAAATGTGACACCAAGAATGTTTAAAGGAATGAATGTAACTCCTGAAAATGATTTTTTGGATAGCCGGAAAATACTATTGATGAATAATGACCTCAAAATGGGGTTAGCTAAGCCAAGAAAATCAATGGATTATTTCTATAAAAATGCAGAATGTGATGAACTCTTATTTGTTCATCAGGGAAAAGGTATTTTAAAAACATTTGTAGGTAATCTGGAATTCTCCACCGGTGACTATTTAATTATTCCCCGAGGAACCATTTACCAAATTGAACTACAATCTGATGATACCGTTTTCTTCGTACTAGAAAGCCACTCTCCTATTTATACTCCAAAAAGGTATAGAAATGAATTTGGACAGCTTTTGGAGCACTCCCCTTTCTGTGAAAGAGATATGATTGCTCCCACTTTTATTGAACCTAAAGACGAAAAAGGAGAGTTTCTCATTAAAGTAAAAAAAGAAAATCAAATTACTGATTTCATATACGCAACTCATCCATTTGATGTTGTAGGATGGGATGGTTATTTTTATCCATATAAATTCAACATTAAAAACTTTGAACCCATAACAGGACGGATTCACCAACCCCCTCCGGTACATCAAAACTTTGAAGGTCATAATTTTGTAGTATGCTCTTTCTGCGCTAGAATGTATGATTATCATCCTATGGCAATTCCTGCACCCTACAATCACTCCAATATTGATTCTGATGAAGTATTATTCTATACAGAAGGTGACTTTATGAGCCGTAATCATATTGATTTAATGGATTTTACGCTACATCCGGGAGGGATAGTACATGGACCACATCCGGGAGCAATGGAAAGAAGCATCGGTAAAAAATTTACTGAAGAATATGCAGTTATGGTAGACCCTTTTCGACCTTTGAAAATTACTGAAGAGGCATTAAAAATAGAAGATCCTACCTACAAAACTTCTTGGTTGGAATAATATAATTCTCTAGAACATTCAGAATAAGGCAAAATTAATTAAAAAAAATCCCATTTTATGCCCAATTATATAAGTGCAGAAGAAGCCATCTATACTATAAAAAGTGGAAATCGTGTATTTTTTCATGGAAGTGCATGTACTCCCAATCATTTAATTGATGAATTGGCAAAACAGTCTAGACGATTAGAAAATGTAGAAATGGTTTCTATTACCCAACAAGGAAATGTAGAAATTGCAAAACCGGAATATAAAGATAGTTTTTTCATCAATTCTTTATTTGTTTCCACCCCAGTACGTGAGGCCGTAAATTCTGAAAGGGGAGATTTCGTTCCTGTATTTCTCAGTGAAATCCCCATTCTCTTTAGAAAAAACATTCTGTCTCTTGATGTAGCATTAATAACAGTATCTCCTCCTGATAAACATGGTTTCTGCACTTTGGGAACTTCTGTGGATGTTGCAAGAGCCGCTGTAGATACCGCTAAAACAATTGTTGCTGTAGTTAATCCCAGAATGCCCAGAACCCATGGTGATGGAATGATTCATATAGATAGAATTCATAAACTCGTTTGGCATGAAGAAGAACTTCCCACTGTAGATTATGGTTCAAAAGTCGGAAAAGAAGAAATGCTCGTAGGAAAAAATGTAGCTGAACTTATTGACGATAAATCGACTCTTCAAATGGGAATCGGAACTATTCCTGATGCGGTTTTAAAATGTTTGAACAATCATAAAGACTTAGGAATTCATACCGAGATGCTCAGTGATGGTGTAATTGATTTAATCCAAAATGATATTATCAATAATAAATATAAAGGGTATAACAATAACAAAAACATTACCAGCTTCTGTTTTGGTACTAGGAAGTTATATGATTATGTAGATGATAATACGGTATTTGCTTTCCGAGATGTGAGCGAAGTTAATTTTCCGATCAACATTATGAAAAACAAAAAAATGGTAGCCATTAACTCTGCTATAGAAATAGATTTAACAGGTCAAGTTTGTGCAGACTCTATTGGTACCATTCAGTATAGTGGAATTGGAGGGCAAATGGATTTTATGAGAGGAGCGGCACTCAGTGAAGATGGTAAACCTATTATTGCTATTACTTCAAGAACTAAAAAAGGGATTTCCAGGATTGTTCCTTTCTTGAAACAAGGAGCAGGCGTAGTTACAACAAGAGGCCATATTCATTATGTGGTAACTGAGTATGGAACAGCTTATTTATATGGTAAAAATTTACGACAAAGAGCACAAGAACTTATTAGCATTGCTCATCCTGATGATAGAGAAATGTTAGAAATAGCAGCCCACGAAAGATTTAAGCATTCTTAAAATAAACTACTTATTAAAACATATTAATTTAACATATATTCATCATTGCAAAAATTTTAAGGTTTTGGCAGCATTTTTGATAAAACTTTTAAAATTTGGAAATTGAAGACTATATATAATTCGATAAGAGAAGAAGTTATAAAACATTCTAAAGTAAAGAATTCTGTTCTGGGGAATGTAAAGGAATGGAAAAGGAGCCATTATATTATTCTTTCCGAAATAATAAAAGAAGAACTTTCAGAATCAGAAGAACTAAAAGGAGTAAAAAAATTTGAAATAGGAAATACTATTTCACACGTCACTCTTCAACGTTTTTTTGAAAATGATTACCAAGACAAAACCCATAGTGATTTAAGGTTCTTAAAAACCTTAGATAAAATTTGTATATTCTTGGGATATAAAGATCTCAATGCTTATATTCAATGTGTAAAAGAAAATAAAGTAGAAAAAAAAGAAGAAAATGATGAGGATTTCTTCCAAATCATCTATAAATATTGTTCTACAGCATTTGAATTTTATAAACAACTTCCTAATCATAAAATGGAATTATTCGAATCTTTAGTTTTCCATGATTCTCCATTTTTGGCAAGGGCATCACAATTTAGTAAAGAATTATGTGATAGAGGACTTCAACTTATTACCGAGAATAATCGCTCCAATTTTGAGGTCTTTGATGTACATATCATCAATGATGAACCTGATAAAAAAATACTGGAATCTCAAGAGTTTTGGAATCTTTTATTCAAAACAGAAAAAACAGGAGAAGAGTATTTTGTCAATCAATTAAATAAACAACTTTACTTTTTACGTAAAATAGGAAATGTTTGGAAAATTTGGGATAATTATAACCCTGATGCGGGAAGACTTAATAAAAGGATTGAAATAATATAAAAAAGAGGTTGTCCAGAAAGACAGCCTCTTTTAATGTTTCAAAATATTTTTTTCATTCATGTTTGTGGAACAAATATATAAATCCAAAGAGTAGCATAACAAACTTAAGCGGACTTAAATAAACTTTTTATTTTTTTAATAATCAAGCTTGATTTAAAATTTTGTGATTATAAAGTATAGCTTTCTGAATTTGTAAGATTTTTGTAATTTGCATACTATAATTTAAAAGTAAAAATCGAAAATATGTCAACACTTACATTTGCCGAAAAAATTGCTCAAGCAGAGAATTTTTTACCCATCAACGGGACAGATTACATTGAGTTTTATGTAGGAAATGCTAAACAGGCCGCCCACTATTATAAAACTGCTTTTGGTTTTAAATCAGTAGCATATGCTGGGCCTGAAACTGGAGTAAGAGATCGCGCATCTTATGTTCTTCAACAGGGAAAAATAAGACTGGTTTTAACAACCGGACTTACCTCTGATTCTCCAATTAGTGAGCATGTAAAAAAGCATGGTGATGGAGTAAAAATATTGGCACTGTGGGTAGATGATGCATATCAAGCTTTTGAAGAGACAACAAAAAGAGGAGGTAAACCTTATATGAAACCAGTAACCCTAAAGGATGATAATGGAGAAGTAAGAATGTCCGGGATCTATACTTATGGAGAAACGGTACACATGTTTGTGGAAAGAAAAAATTACTCCGGAACTTTTATCCCGGGATATCAAAAATGGGAAAGTGACTATAATCCTGAGGAAACAGGACTATTATATGTAGATCATTGTGTAGGAAATGTAGGTTGGAATAGAATGATTCCCACTGTAGAATGGTATGAAAAAGTAATGGGATTTGTTAATATCCTCTCTTTTGATGATAAACAAATTAATACAGAATACTCTGCTTTAATGTCTAAGGTAATGTCTAATGGAAACGGATTTGCAAAATTCCCTATCAATGAGCCTGCAGAAGGTAAAAAGAAATCTCAAGTAGAGGAATATCTTGATTTCTATGAAGGCGAAGGAGTACAACATATTGCTGTGGCAACAAAAGATATTATCCATACTGTAACCGAATTGAAAAAAAGAGGTGTGGAATTTCTTTCGGCTCCTCCAGAAGCATATTATGATATGGTACCAGAGAGAGTTGGACATATCGATGAAGATCTCAAAAAACTTCAAGATTTAGGTATTCTTATTGATCATGATGAAGAAGGGTATTTATTACAAATCTTTACAAAGCCAGTAGAAGACCGCCCTACGCTTTTCTTTGAAATTATTGAAAGACATGGCGCTCAAAGTTTTGGCGCTGGTAATTTTAAAGCACTATTTGAGGCATTGGAAAGGGAGCAAGAAAAAAGAGGTAATCTTTAACTATACAATATAAAATAGTATGTTTTGTCAAGATTATTCCATCTTGACAAAACTTTTTTAAAACACAAGAATATGAAAAAGATTTTTATTGGAATTTTATTATTTGGAACAACATTATGTTTACATGCACAATATGGGTCCATCAATGACATTCTTAACAAACTTGAAGAAAGACAAGGTATAAATCAACATTTAGAAGATGTAAACGTCGACAATAAAAAATTTGTACTCATCAAAGAGGCAGAAGATCATACAGAACGAGATTTTCTAATCCTTAAAGGAGAAAACGTAACCTATGTAGAAATTTTTGATGATAAAGCAACAGGAGAAAGCAGTTCTAATGTTTTTACAGGTGATATTGTAAGAAAAAAGAATATAATTTCCGTAAGAGCCAATATGCTGGAAAATAAAAAAATTCCCATTCCTGTAACTAAAACTTTATTGTTAACCAAACAAGACAATATATTGTATCTTATCGATGTTAATACCAAAGATAGATGGATCGATGAAGAATCGTATTCAAAAAAATAACAAACCTGAATTCAGGAACATTAATCCCTAGAATTCATTATTAACGCTAAATTTATGAAATCATTTGTAGAATATTCCTCACATTCCGACTTTTCAATATATAATATTCCATTCGGTGTTGCCGTTTTTAACAAGGAATATATAGGATGTTGCACAAGAATAGGCGATCAAGTGATCGATCTTGCCACATTATACGATTTTGGGTATTTTGAAGAAATTGATGGATTTGATGATAATGTTTTTGAAGCCTATACATTGAACGAATTTATAGAATTGGGAAAACCTATCACGAATGCCGTTCGTAAAAAAATACAGGAATTATTATTAGAGGGTTCCATCTTATCAAAAGATCAAAAAACAATTGAAGAGGCATTTTATGATTTGGATAAAGTTAAAATGATGATGCCTATTCATATTCCAAATTATACAGACTTTTACAGCAGTATAGAACATGCCACCAATGTTGGTAAAATGTTTCGTGATCCGGCCAATGCACTGTTGCCTAACTGGAAGCATTTACCGGTAGGATACCATGGAAGAGCATCCTCTATTGTTGTTTCAGGAACAGAAATCAACCGCCCCAAAGGTCAAATGAAACCTGCAGATGCAGATAAACCGGTTTTTGGACCATGCAAACAGTTGGATTTTGAATTAGAAATGGCTTTCATCATCAATAAAAATACGGAGATGGGAGAAAGCATTTCCACCAAGCAAGCCGAGGAAGCTATTTTCGGAATGGTTATTTTTAACGACTGGTCTGCAAGAGATATTCAAGCTTGGGAATATGTGCCTTTAGGACCATTTTTAGCTAAAAATTTTGGCTCTTCTATCTCACCTTGGGTGGTAACTTTAGAAGCGCTTGAACCATTTAGAACAACTTCTCCTATTCAAGATCCTGAAGTTTTGGATTATTTAAAATTTGAAGGTGATAAAAATTATGATATTCATCTTGAAGTATATTTACAACCTGAAAATGGAGAACAAAATCTAATCTGTGAAAGTAACTATAAACATATGTATTGGAATATGACTCAACAACTTGCTCATCATACCGTAAATGGATGTAATGTGGAAGTTGGTGATATCTATGCAAGTGGTACTATTTCTGGAAGTGATCCTAAATCCTTTGGTTCTATGCTTGAACTTACTTGGAGAGGCCAAAATCCAATACTATTAAACAATGGCCAGGAAAGAAAATTCATTGATGACCAAGATACTGTTACAATGAAAGGTTGGGCAGAAAAAGATGGAATGCGAGTAGGTTTTGGTGAAGTTTCAGGTAAAATTATTCCTGCTATTTAATTAATCTAAAAATATCAGCAATTAAATATATTTGCAATTAAACAAAGACACTTTAGTTTTTTATAAAGCTAAAGTGTTTTTATAATAAGAAGCTATTATAATTTAAGTGGTTAAATAAAAAATATGAAAACAGTAATCCCTTCCGAAATATCAGCTGTACAACTGCAAACAATCATGCAAACTGCAGTTTCGCCACGTCCCATCGCATTAGCCTCTACAGTTGATAAAAATGGGAATATCAATTTATCTCCTTTCAGTTTTTTTAATATGTTCAGTACGGTCCCTCCTATCTTAATCTTCTCTCCGTCAAGAAGAGTTCGTGACAATACTACCAAGCATACATTAGAAAATATTCTAGAAGTTCCTGAAGTGGTTATTGGAACCGTAAATTACCCCATTGTCCAGCAAATTTCCTTAGCTTCCACTGAATATGATAGTGGAATAAATGAATTTGTCAAAGCCGGATTAACCATGAAAGATGCTGATTTGATAGAACCTAAATTAATTGAAGAATGCCCTGTAAACTTTGAATGTGAAGTTTTAGAAGTAAAATCCTTAGGTGATCAGGGAGGTTCGGGAAATCTTATTATTTGTGAAGTTAAGAAAATTCATATTAATGAAGATTATTTAAATGAAGAGGGAAATCTGGATCAAAAAAAACTTAATATGGTAGCTCGTCTTGGAGGAAACTGGTATTCTACTAACAATGAGAATAATCTTTTTGAAGTTCCTAAACCTTTAGTCACAAAAGGCATTGGTTTTGATCTTCTCCCTGATGAAATAAAGTACAGCAAAACATTTACCGGAAATGACTTAGGCATGCTCGCCAATATAGAAGTATTACCTGGAAAATCTTTTCAATCTGAGGAGAGTATACATAAAAAAGCCCAGGAATTATTACTCTGCAATAATATTGATGAAGCCTGGAAACTATTAGTTATTAGATAAAACCTTTTCATTTATAACAAAAATAATATCCATAAAAAGGAGTGTAAATCACTCCTTTATCATTTTAACTTTAATAAATTCAATACACTTTTCGACCCCACGATCTAAGGCTTTTGGCAATTGATCATTTTCCCATGGTTCTTTTGCACCAAAAGTGTGATCTGCATTTTCTACTAAGAATAATTCAGAGTTGGGATGTAGGAGGTGAAGATGCTCGGCATTATTCACGGGGACACTTTCATCATGAGTCCCATGAATAATCAAAAAATGTACTTTGGTCATTTCAGCAGCTTTTTCTATATCAAAACGATGATTATTTTTTTCATAGTCTTCATAAAATTGATAAAAATGAGGCATCTCCTGTTTTGTTCTTCCATTCAATACATAGTAAACCCCTTTTTCTTTCCACTTTTCAAAAGCTTCACTTTTGGGAAAACGATCCAATGTATCAACACTTGCTAAGGTAATTAATCCATTAATTCTTTTATCTTCATATGCCTGAATGACAGAAATTCCTCCTCCTCTACTATGTCCCAGAATAATTATTTGTTGGTTATCAATCTTAGGATCTCCAATGAAAAAATCAATTACAGCAGTTACATCAGAAAGTTCTTTAGAATAATTATTATTTCCAAAAGCTTCAAGGTCAGCAAAATTATGAGGATCATTAACGGTCGTTCCATTATGAGAAAAATTGAATTTAACAAAATAAAAGCCTTTTTCTGCAAACTTTTCTGCCATTAAATCCCAAGCTCCCCAATCTTTATATCCTTTATACCCATGAACAAAAATAATTAATGGTAATTTCTTATTAGTTTCAGGATAAAATGCATCCGCTAGAAAGCTTCTGGTTTCGGAATTTGAAATAATAATATTCTGTCTTTTCGTTATATTCATATTGTTCTTTTATTTCTTGAGAATCACTGTACAACCTTTGTCATTTTAAAAATATTAAAAAATAGGAATAAACACAAAGGAAAACCCTATTTTTGCTATATGTTGGATCTAAGAACGGTAACGGTAATGCGTTATATTCTGCCTCTCCGTGAAGGAGGCTCTCTTCCTGCATTGGCAGAAGCTGATGACGACTTTAAGTATGTTCTCAAATTCCGTGGCGCAGGTCATGGAGTCAAAATGCTAATATCGGAATTACTAGGTGGAAAAATTACTGAAGCTTTAGGTTTAAAAATTCCTGAACTTGTTTTTGTAAACCTTGACGCAGATTTTGGAAGAACAGAAGCTGATGAAGAAATTCAGGATTTATTAAAATTTTCAGAAGGATTAAATTTGGGTTTACATTATCTTTCCGGTTCCATCGCTTATGATTCCAATGTAAAAATTGATCCTCTTTTAGCATCAAAAATTGTTTGGTTGGATGCTTTTATCACCAATATTGACCGAACTTTTAAAAACACCAATCTTTTAATCTGGCACAAAGAACTCTGGGTAATTGATAATGGAGCCTCTTTTTATTTTCATCATTCTTGGCAAAATTTTGATGTAGCAGCTAAAACACCTTTTAAGTATGTAAAAGACCATGTTTTACTTTCCCAAGCAAGCCTGCTGGATGAAGCAGACAAACTAGCACACGAAGTACTAAATGATACCATCTTCAGAAAAATTGTTGATTTAATACCTGATGATTGGCTTCATTGGAATGACGCTGAAGAAAATCCTAATGAAATTCGGGAAATATATTTTCAGTTTTTGAAAAACAGATTAGAAAATTCTCAAATCTTTGTAAACGAAGCCAAAAATGCAAGAGAATAATATATACGAATACGCAGTAATACGCTTAGTACCAAAAGTTGAAAGAGAAGAGTTTTTCAATATCGGGCTCATCATGTTTTCAAAAAAGGCGAAATATATTTGTGTAAAGTTTTATGTATGCCCGGACAAGTTTCGATTGATGCACAGTAAACTAGATTATGAAGATATCATTCAAAACATAACAAACTTTCAAAAAATTGCTAACGGAGATAAGGGTGGAGGCCCCATAGCACAACTGGAAATACCTGAACGTTTTCGTTGGTTAACGGCAGTAAGAAGCTCGGTAATACAGACTTCAAGACCTCATCCGGGAAAATCTAAAGATCTGGATAAAACGTTTGGTAAACTTTTTGAGGAGTTAGTGAAATAATATCATACTGAAAAAATCCTATGAATATAGTGACAAACCATTTCAAAACATATAGTGTTAAACTATTATTCCTTCTATTTTCATGTATATTCTGTAGAATATTTTCTCAGGGTCAAGAGCAACAAATCCAGAAAAGCATTCTTCTAGCTGAAAGAACATTAGCTTTAGAAAATATAGCCTACAAGACAAGTGACGTTGGAGATTCATTATTACTGGACATTTATACTCCCAAACAAATCTTAGACAAAAAGTTACCCGTAGTACTCTACATTCATGGAGGGGGCTGGGCCAAGGGTAACAAAACAATCAGAGCAAACAGCTATATTGAAAACACTATTTTAAAATTAGTTGAAAAACAATATACAGTAGTTAGTATTGATTATACATTAATTAATGAACACAGTCATTTTCCTATTCCCATCCAAGATTGTAAAGATGCTATAAGATGGATAAGGAAAAATGCAGAAAAATACCATTTCGACGCTAAAAACATTGGGCTTTTTGGAACTTCTGCCGGCGCCCATCTGTCCTTATTAGCCGCATATACTCGTGACAACGAATTTGTGGGAGCTCCTGAGCTTTCTCAATATTCTGCCGAAGTAAATTATGTTGTTGATAATTTTGGGCCTACAGATTTAAACAAGATATTTCATACCCGTGCCGGAAAACCTACAGCCTCTATTATTAAACTCTTTTCAAAAGAAATCATTGATATAAGAGAAAAGTTAATTCAAGGAATGTCAGGATATGATATTAAGAAGGACAAAAGAAAAATTATAGAATATTTCAACACATTATCACCTCTTAACTATACTTCCCGTAGAGTTCCGACGTTCATACTACAAGGAAACAAAGATAAAATTGTTCCATTACAACAATCAAAAAAACTCTATCAACAACTAACTAAAGAAAATATTCAAACCTCTTTAATTATAGTGAATGGGGGAAATCATGGATTCCGAACTACTAGTCCACAACGTCTGGATGAACTCACCGATGCCATGGTTAATTTTATTATTTCACAAAAAAAATAATATTGTTAAGGTATTTAACAATATATACATACACTCTATTCTAGGTCATCCTTCATGATAAGCTTTTTTATATGAAATAAATATAAATTTGCTAAATTGATATACATATATGCGTTTTTTATATTAAAATTAATTAACTTGGCCTTTGTTTAAATTATTTAAATTAAAACAAATAAAAAAACAAATTATTTTCTTATAAAAAACTTTACCGATATGGATTCCCTAAATAATATCAATGCATTAACACTTGTTTTTGTCTCTATACTCATCTTGGCAATAGCTTATCGTTTCTATGGAATTTTTATGGCGAACAAAGTATTACGTTTAAACGATAAAAATACCACTCCTGCTATAGAATTTGCGGATGGAAAAGATTATGTAGCCACCAATAAAAATGTTCTTTTTGGGCATCACTTTGCAGCCATTGCCGCAGCGGGTCCTTTGGTTGGCCCTGTTTTAGCGGCCCAGTTTGGGTATCTTCCTGGTGCATTATGGATTCTAATTGGCTGTGTACTGGGAGGTGGCGTTCATGATATGGTAGTTTTGTTTGCTTCCGTACGCCATAAGGGTCAAAGCTTAGCTACCATTGCTTCTAAAGAAATTGGAAAAGCTACGGGAACAGTTGCCGGATTTGCTATTTTATTTATTTTAATCCTTACATTGGCTGGATTATCTCTTGCTTGTATCAATGCCATGCATGAAGCTTCATGGTCTTTGTTTACTGTTATAATAACCATGCCGATTGCCATTATTATGGGCTTAATTATGCGGTATAGAAAAAACTCAGTGACCTTTGCGAGTATTCTAGGAGGAATTCTTTTAATTGCCGGGATTATCGGTGGACACAGTTTAATGCAAAATGAAACCATGAATAATTTTTTTTCATGGCATATCTCCACGATTTCCATTGCTATCCCGTTATATGGCTTTTTAGCATCTGTTTTACCTGTTTGGCTACTTTTAGTTCCTAGAGATTATCTATCTACCTATTTGAAAATTGGAACAATCATTATGCTAGCAATTGGAGTTATCGTAATACACCCAACAATTCAAATGCCAGCCTTAACACAATTTGTGAATGGTGGAGGTCCTGTAATTGGAGGTCCAGTACTCCCTTTTATCTTCATTGTTATTGCTTGTGGGGCAATTTCTGGATTCCATGCTGTGATTGCAACAGGAACAACACCCAAAATGCTAAATAAAGAAAAAGAAATTCTTTTTGTAGGATATGGAGCTATGCTCGTAGAAGGTTTTGTAGCATTAATGGCACTTATTGCAGCCTGTACACTTATGCCAGGAGATTATTTTGCGATCAATACTCCCAAAGAGTCTTATGATGCTTTTCTTGCTGCTCATCCTTCATTACACGGGGTTGATATTGACTATTTCTCTCAGAAGATCGGGATTGACCTTCATGGTAGAACGGGAGGTGCAGTTTCTTTAGCCGTAGGAATGGCTCATATTTTTAATAAAATCCCTTATATGGATCAACTTATGGCCTATTGGTATAATTTTGCCATTATGTTTGAGGCAGTTTTTATTCTTACAGCGATCGATGCAGGCACAAGAGTAGGTCGTTTCTTTTTACAAGAAATGTTAGGTTCTGTAATTCCAAAATTCAATGATAAAAACTGGATGCCGGGAATCATAATTAGCAGCCTTATTTTCACATTTGCGTGGGGATATTTAGTTTATACGGGTAATGTGAGTAGTATTTGGCCTTTATTTGGAATTAGCAACCAGCTTTTAGCAGCTTGTGGACTTATCGTTTGTACAACAATGCTAATACGTTTAAATAGAGGTAAGTATGCTCTTTGTTCAGCTATTCCTGGAGTTTTCATGGCCGGAATAACATTTTGGGCCGGTTATATTCAGGTGACTGACATTTACATTCCTAAACAACAGTATTTATTAGCTTCATTGGCTGTCATTGCCATGTTATTGATGCTTGTTGTTTTTATAGGAGCATTTAGAAAATGGTATCAGTTACTCCAAATTAACAAAACAGAAATCGATTTTTATGGAGAATCCGTAAAAGAGCTCGTTGAAAGATAATGAAAAGAATTGATGAACTAAGCAGAGGTTACTCATTAATTTATGGGTTCATCATATAGCTGGCTTCCCCAAAATTGGATATCTCTTTCTACTAAATTGGAATTAAAGAATAAGTGATTCACTTCCTCTACCGTTTTACTTACTGCATTTGGATCGGTGGTCCTTATTCTTGTTTCATGATTCTCCTTTACTCCTTTTGCTGTAAAATTAAGTGACCCCATATAGGCTATCTCATCATCAACAACATAGATCTTACTATGAATAAAGGTCCTATTAAAAGACATTCCATTACTATTAGGTGAAATATAAACTTTAAAAGGAAACAACTGCTTATAGGTATAATGATAAATTTTTTTAGTTTTAATTTGTCTTACTATAAAATCTCTTACCAAAAATAATAAAGCAACTATAATAAAGCCATAAGCTAAGCTCCATACTTTAAGAAAATATATTAAAGAAATTAATACTAGAATTAATCCTATCATAGAAAACAGCAAAGTTCCTGAAAAATTAATCAAGCTATCTCGTGTTGCTTTTGCTTCTTCATCCACATACCTATGCTGAACAATAAGTTTATTGATATTTTTTTCAGTTCCATAAAAATCTTCAATTTCATCAGTTGTAATTAGATTAATATCAATTCCTTTTGAATGTAGAAAAATTAATTCTTTAATTAAATACGGAGAAAGATAAGGTGAAACTATTTTTACATTCTTCTTTGCATTTCTAATGTCCTGTATCAGCTTTGTTCCTGCACTCTTCCCTATATAAATATCACAAACAGCATTGTTATAAAATGTCCCCATTATCTGAAATAAAACTAATTCTCCTATAAAAATTTGTAAAAATAAATTTTACAAAGGTATCATTTTTTCCCAAACCTAATTTACCTCTTCTACTTTTTCTATTTCACTTCATGCCTTTAAAACTTTATTACAAGAATAAAAAAACGGATTCAATGATGAACCCGTCTTGATATTTTAATTATATTTTTATCAGCTTAGCATATTTTAAAATAAGATTCTTTTCACCGTCATGTTGGAAAATAACCTTCGCTTTGATATTTTGAGGATCAGTTCCATCCAAAAATTTCACTTCTCCTATCCCAAACCGATCATGTCTTACCTTATCTCCTACCTCAATGTCCTGAGAAGAAGCCCCACTTGGATTGATAATCTTCGCTGTACCCACAGGAATTAACTTTTTGGGTTCAGCAATAGGTTTTTGTTTATCATTTCTTTCTATAGATTTCTTCTCTACTTTTTTGAAGCTCCGTGGCTCAGAAGAATATTCATCAAAAATATTGGATTTAACCCCGGAATTATTAATAAAGCGTTTTTCCATGACAGGATTAACAAATTCAATAAATTCCTCATCCACTTCACTTAAAAATCTAGAAGGTTCAGCATCTGTAATTTTTCCCCATTGGAATCGCGAAACCGCATAAGAGAAAAAAACTTGTTTTTCAGCCCTTGTTAAAGCCACATAGAATAAACGTCTCTCTTCTTCAAGGTCTTCTCTTGTCGTAGAACTCATAAAACTAGGAAAAAGATTTTCTTCCAATCCTACCAAATGAACCACCGGGAACTCCAATCCTTTAGATAAATGGATAGTCATTAAAGATACCACATTATCCTCATTAGCTTTATCTTGTGTATCGGATGAAAGTGCAATATTTTCCAAAAAGTTTGATAAACCCGGATCACCATCTTCCAACTGCATCTGTTCCTCAATAAACCCTTGCATAGAGTTCATTAATTCCTGTACGTTTTCTACTCGTGAAATACCTTCAGGAGTTTGATCATCTTTTAGAAACTTAATCAATCCGCTTCGCTTAGCCACTTCCATGGCAACATTATAAGCTGTTTCTGTTTTCAATAATACTTGAAACGCTTTGATCATAGACCAAAAGTCATTAAGCTTATTAAGAACCCCATTATTCAGTCCTAATTGGGGAGCATATATGGGTAAGTTATTCAATACACTAGAAACAGAAACATTTTGAGAATCTGCAAAAACAATCAATTTATTTTGAGTAGTTTCACCTATTCCTCTTACAGGATAATTAATTACCCTCATAAGCGCTTCCGAATCATTCTCATTAATGAGGAGTCTCAGGTATCCGAGTAGATCTTTCACTTCTTTTCTTTGATAAAAAGATAAACCTCCGTATACTTTATATGGGATATTCTTCCGTCTTAATGCATCTTCAAAAGCCCGAGTTTGAGAATTTGTTCTATATAAAATGGCAAAATCATCATATTTTCTCTGATCCCGATTATGAAGTTCCCAAATATTCCCCGCTACAAAATTGGCTTCATCTGCATCAGAAAGAGAACGGTATACCTTTATTTTATCCCCTTGTTCATTATCACTGAAAACATTTTTTTTAAATTGTTGTAAGTTTTTAGCAATTACAACATTTGCAGCATTCACAATCGTTTGTGTTGAACGATAGTTTTGCTCTAAGGAAACGGTCTTCGCATCAGAATAGTCTTTTTTGAAGTTTAAGATATTATAAATATTTGCTCCCCGGAAAGAGTAAATGGATTGGGCATCATCACCTACCACACATATATTTTCAAATTTTGAAGCCAATGCTTTAACAATAAGATATTGAGAATGATTTGTATCCTGGTACTCGTCTACTAAAATATATCTAAATCGATCTTGATATTTTGCTAAAACTTCCGGAAAACGAGTTAATAGTTCATTCGTTTTTAAGAGTAAATCATCAAAATCCATTGATCCGTTGCGAAAACATGCTTCTACATACTTCTGATAAATTTGCCCTATAAATTTCATATTTGCTTTTTCATCAGCTTCGAGCAACTCCGGGTTATTAAAATAGGCTTTTACGGTAATCAGATTATTTTTATACGTAGAAATTCTTGCCTGAACCTTTTTAGGTTTATAAAGATCCGCATCTATATTAAGATCTTTCAATACTTTTTTAATAACATTCAGAGCATCTTGCTGATCATAAATAGTGAAATTAGAAGGATATCCCAAATAATGAGCCTCGCTCCTCAGAATTCTTGCAAATACTGAGTGAAAGGTTCCCATCCATAAACTTCTCGCATTACTATCTCCTACTACTTTTGCAATACGTTCTTTCATCTCACGTGCCGCTTTATTAGTAAAGGTAAGAGAGAGAATATTGAAGGGATCCACTCCATTGGTTATTAAATGGGCAATACGCATAGTAAGTACACGGGTTTTGCCTGAACCTGCTCCTGCAAGCACCATTAATGGGCCTTCTAAAGTAGTAACAGCCTCATATTGTGACTCATTCAGTCCTTTCAAATAATCCTCCATATCGCAAAAAATTTTGGGCACACAAAATTAGTGTATTATGGGGAGAATTCAAATTTTAAATGGTATATGTAATCGCAACACTAATTTTACCAAATAGACAAAGACTAAAATAAAGAACCCACGCAAAATAGTACCAACTAAAGTTCTAAAATCCAAGATGAAAGTTTGACATCTGAAGAAAGCTCTAATTTCTTTTTTAATCTGTACTTTTTTGTCTCAATAGCTCGTAAAGTTATATTTTCATACTGTAGTATCTGTTTAGCATTTAAATTAAGCCTAAGATATATACAGAATTTAATATCATGCTCAGTAAGACCTGAACAATGTGATTTTAATTTTTCATGAAAATCCGGATATAATTTCTTAAAACTAGTAAGAAAAAAGGGATTACCTTCTTCAGCCATTTTTATAATCTCACTGAAAGATTCATATTCATGTATTTTATCTTTAATCTCTTCAATACTATCTAATGAATTTTCGCTAAATCCGAACTTATTTTTTCTTTTATGTATTACATAGGTAACATATCCTGTCAACGCCAATATCACAACCATTGTCACAAAAAATAAATATACATGATTATCTTTTTCTTTCACTCCCAATTCATTAACAATCGTATATAGTGCTCTCTTTTCACGGTCATTAGTACTATCATTTAGAAATGAGTATTTTTTATAATATTCCTCTGATTTTTCTTTATTATTGAGAAGATTATAAACTTTGGAAAGCTCACTATAAGTTTCTTTTTCATACTCTTGATTCTTTATCTTTTGGGATATAGAAAGAGATTTAAAATAATAATCTAAGGACTCAGCGTACTCTCCTTTTATCATATGTAATTTTCCCAAATTCATTAAAACTAAAGCATCATTATCCAGGGCATATTTCTTACTGGCATTTAATTCAATAGATTTTTTTAGATAATATTCTGCAGAGTCTAAGTTCTTTTTTTCTTTTATATACCTCTCGGCTATTTTTATATAGACCAATGGTCTTGGTTCTAATTTTAAAAGCCTACTTTGCATCACATACAAAGAGTCAACTTTATCTAATTGATCAAAGTTTGACCACTTCCACAAATAATTATCCGTTAAAAGATGCTCCCTTTGATTACTATCTGGTATTTTATTTGCATAGGAAATGGCTATATTTAACTTTTCATTACTCTGTTTATAAAGTTTCAATAGAAAATAATCCCGTCCATATTCATTATATAATTTAGAATATAATATCGGATCTTCCGTTTTTGCCATTTCTTTTTTAGCTTCATTTAAATAGCTTAGACTTTTACCATATTCATTAACAGAAGCTAATAGATTACCTATATAAATATTCGTGGTAATAATTCCATGAGAATAATTGTCCTTCTTATATTCTTTCAAGACATCCAAATTAAATTTTATGGCTTCCTCATATTCTCCTTTACTTTTATAATTCTTCATAATCCCTTCCAATTCACTTAGCGTGTAGGTCTGACCATTATGCTTAATTATAAATAACAAACAAAACAAACACATCACTTTCGAAGAAAAATAGATGTTAAATACTTTCTTGAATGAAAAAAACTTACTTACAAACATATTTAGATTCTAATTAACTATTCCATATAGGGTGAAAAAAACTCATGAAACACACAACTTATTATATGTAAAAACACTACAATTCATCTACAAAAAAAACATAACATACTTATTATCAATCAGAAATTTAAAATGTAGCAAATTTGTAGAAGTAATTTTTACAATTGCTTTCCTAATTTTATCCCAGTACTTATCCCGAAGATTTGATTTAAGATACCCCAAATATATCATTTAATATTGACATAACTAGTTGATATAATGAAACATACATGAGTGTCAATGATGAAAAAATTAATATAAATAGATATAAAAAAACATATAATTTATTTTTTTTTTATATGTTATGAAAAACATAATACAACTTTAGACTTTAGACTATTTTTTTATCAAATTCAAATTTTAACAACAACTAGCAAAAAAAAATTAAATTTTAACATTTTATCACTATATAACTCTTAAAAAACAAAAATAATTAGATATAAAATCTAAATAAGCAGACATAAGTAAATAAAACTCAAAAGCTCAAATATTCCAAAAAAACGAATTCAACAAATACTAATCGAAATAAGACGAGGGTTGCCACCTTATAGCAACTATTATTATGAAAAATCTATTCAACAAAAACGCAAAAGTAATCGCTACTACAGCATTAGCAGCTGTTATTACAATCTCAATGAGCTTTACATCTCAGGAAAAAATCGAAGCAAGCGCTAACGAAACACAAACTTCCATACAAGATGCGCAAATTAAAAATGTGAGTCAGGCAAAATGGCCGGCAGCAGTTGGTGCTAGTGCAGCAGCAGTAGGTACTCTCGTACAAGTAGCTAACTTCGCAACAAACTACTTTTTCGGAGGAGGAAAAGCAATGAATGACTCAGCAAACGAAAAAGATCTTATCAATTCTGAACAGATCAAAGTAAGCCAGTTTGATTAATTAAACCAATTTCATTTTTATAGAACCAGATCGCTACTAAACCTGGTTCTATTTATACCAAAACCAATCTTAAAAAAAGGGTTGCCACCTTATAGCTATTATTATTATGAAAAATACATTCAACAAAAACGCAAAAGTAATTGCTACTACAGCCTTAGCAGCTGTTATTACCATCTCAATGAGCTTTACATCTCAGGAAAAAATCGAAGCAAACGCTAACGAAACACAAACTTCCATACAAGATGCGCAAATTAAAAATGTGAGTCAGGCAAAATGGCCAGCAGCAGTTGGTGCTAGTGCAGCAGCAGTTGGTGCTTTCGTACAAGTAGCTAATTTCGCAACAAACTATTTTTTCGGAGGAGGAAAAGCCATGAATGACTCTGCAAACGAAAAAGATCTTATCAATTCTGAGCAGATCAAAGCAAGCCAGTTTGATTAATCAAACCAATTTCATTTTTAATGAACCAGATCTCTATTAAAACTGGTTTTATAAACACCACAACAATCTCAAAAAAAGGGTTGCCACCTTATAGCTATTATTATTATGAAAAATGTATTCAACAAAAACGCAAAAGTAATCGCTACTACAGCATTAG
>NZ_CACVBR010000038.1 GCF_902728265.1 Chryseobacterium potabilaquae | reverse complement strand
AAATGGACCATGCCTATTCGAAATTGGGGTATTGTTCTCAACCAATTTATGCTTATTTTTGAAAAAAGGCTCAGATTATAAAATCCAAGCCTAACTTTTTAACTTACACACTTTACGAGATAGTGTCCTTTCATCAGTAGAATCGATGAATTGAAAAATATTGCAATCTTTATAAATTAAAGACACCCCAATTAAAACTCAATAAATCATGATTTTCACATTTAAGTAGAGACCTTCTATTTGTGTAGCTTATCATTTTTGCAATAGGAAAACAAAAAGTTTCACAGTATAATTTTTTATACTATGTATACTTTCTTAAATTCCAGTTATTAATAATGTTTCAATGAAATGAGACCGTTTACTAATATTCTATAATTTTATCTTATAAAAAATTGTAATGACTATTTCTTATATTTCTTTCCGTATATACTTTATCGAAATAGGTACTTAAACTTAGCATTCTTTCTTTATCTACAGGATTGATATATCGTAAGAACATTTGTTCTGAACTGTGTCCGGTAGCCTGCATTAATAATGGTGTTGGAATTTTACCATAAAAATTAGAAGCAAAGCTTCTTCGTCCAATATGGCTTGATATTACCTTCCATTTCTCAGTTTTTATTTCTATACTTCTATATCCCATTCGTTTTCTAACTTTAACAGATTCTTGAAGCCCGGCAATTCTGGCAATTTCTTTAATGGCTTCATTATACTGTTGAATATCTATTATCTTAGGAAAGCTATTTCCATTTCGTTGAATTGTATTGAGTACGGTAGGGTGTAGAGGTAAAAGTATCTTTTTCTGCGTTTTTTTCTGAGTAAAAGATATGCATGACCTTTCATTGATCTTTGTTATGTCTTCTATATTAAATTGCATAAAATCAGAAAATCGTTGGCCTGTATAACAACTAATTAATAACCAGTCTTTGGATGGTTGTAATTCTTCAGGAACTTCTGTATTTTTAATTTTGAGAATTTCTTCTTCAGAGATGGTTACCACCGTTTTCTGTTGTTTTTCTCTTCTAATTTCTAGTTCTCTAACTCTGGTTTTAATTCCTCTTCTTTCAGCAAAGTTAAGAATGGTCTTTACAAAGTGAATACTTCTGTAAATAGTATTTTCACTATATTCTTCATTTTGTCCGAAAATGATAAAATCATTTATAAAATCGCTATTTATGTTCTCTACATTTAATCTTTTCATAATAAATCCTTCAAATCGTTTTATTAATCGATAGAATACTAGATACCGTTTATAAGTAGAGTGGCATATAATTTCCTTTCTGGAGTTTATATAATGCTTCATATAATGAAGCAAAGAGTTTTCATTATAACTTCGTGTCTTTTCAATACATATTTTATGTACTTCTTTGGAAAGTCCTCTTTGAGAAATTGTTTTTCTCTGTTGCAGTCTTTCTTTCACATATTCCGTAATTCTTACCTTAAGATAATCGAGTATGGCATTTATTTTTTTATCCTTTTTCAGGTATATATTTATTGGTCGTTGTTTGTTTTTATCCCACTGGTCCTCATGTATCCGAAGAGGAGTTCTAAATGAAAAACCTTGTTCTTTTAGTGAAGAATCGAAAATGTTAAGGTGAATATTTTTCAGGGAGCCATTTTGTGGCAAAAAGTACTCAAATGTCATTGTTGAATTTTTAACGTATTAATTTTCAACAAATCTATAAAAAAAAATAGTCCTAGTTAGACTACTTTTATGTTGCAAATATATATAAAAAAAATTAATGTACAAATAATAAGCATCTGATTTTTAAAATATTGTATAAGGTTTTTATTTTGAAAAGAAATCATTCATATTTGAATAATGATGTTTTATTTCCTTGTTTTTTTAATTAATTATTGAAAATTATTGAATATAATTTAATTACAATTTAAAATAGTCTAACTAGGACTACTTATTGTGTGAAAAATCGAGGTATACATTCTAAATTATGAAAAAAATAGAGTATTAGCAATATGTGAAATTTAATAATGTGTACAATTGAAGTTATATGGTTAAATATTTCGATGAGAGGTTAAAAAGCATATTGTGCTTATATAATATGAAAATGAAAGATTGATTGAAATCTTAATTTTTTTAAAAGAAATCTAACATATAATATTCAAATTTTTCTTTACAAAAACTTTATATAAAAAAATATACAAAAATGAAAAAACAATTTATTACGACTATTACCATGATTTTAAGTGCATTTGCTTTTGGCCAAGTAGGAGTTAATACCGACGCTCCTCAGTCAACTTTAGATGTTGTAGGTACTACGTCTGCAACTAAAGCAGATGGTGTGCTTGTTCCTCGTTATACAGTAGCGGAGTTAGCTGCAAAAGATGCTGCTTATGGGGTTTCTCAAAATGGTGTACTTGTATTTGTTACCTCAGGTACAGGGTCCTCAGGAAAAACTTCTGACATCAGCGAAGCAGGCTTTTATTATTATGATAATCCTACTTCAAAATGGAAACACGTAGGAGGAGGTTCCGTATCTACTTCTTTTAATGTTAGCACAGAACAGACTTCAGATTATACGGTATTGCCTACCGATAATTTTATTAAACTAAATATTACGACGGCGGACCCCCATGTTTTAACTCTTCCTACTTCAGGGATTCCGGTGGGCAAGATGGTTTATGTTTCCAATATTGGTAATAATGCTATTGATATTTCTCCTGCTCCTAGAAATCCTCAATTTACCCAGGTTCAGGCAGGAGTCTCTGGCATGTTGATCTATTTGGGAGGAACTGGAGATGGTTCATGGGAGTGGGCTACAGGCTTTTAATATTGAAAAACAAAATATTTATATTAAAAACATACAAAATGGAAAATAAATTTATTAATCTGGAAAGGATACTTTCTGTATTTTTTTTATTGCTGATTAGTAGCTTTTACGCTCAAGTTAGGATTGCCAACAGTGCAGCCAATCAAGCGGCTATCAATAGTTCAGCCTTTATTGATGCTTCTTCTAATCCTACGTATAACCAATCAGCTAATGTAGGAAAGGGATTGTTATATCCTCGTACAGATCTGACAACATTTACTGCGTTTTCAGGAGTTCCTGTAGGAATAGCGAATTCTTATCCTTATTATTATGATGGTTTTATGGTATTTAATACTTCCAGCACAGGAGTTGCGGGAGTGGGCTCTACGGAAGGGGCTTTATGCCGGGGGTTTTGGTATTATGATAATCCCTCTACTAGTCTTACAGGGGGTACCTGGAAGCCATTTCGCCCTGGTTTATGCTCTGTCAATCCTCCTGTTGTCACGGGGCTCAACTGCTCCGGAGCGATCAATGCCGGAAGTCTGACTCAAGGTGTGGCGGCTTCAGGAGTTAATACCCAAATCCCATATACGGGTGGTAATGGTGAAAGCTATCCTGTTGGTGCTGCCGTATCTTCTACAGGAGTAACAGGCCTTACGGCGACCCTTCAAGCAGGAATCTTAGCAAACGGAAACGGGACATTAACTTATACGATAACCGGTACGCCTTCTTCTGCGGGTACGGCTACTTTCGATATTACGTTTGGAGGTCAGAGCTGTTCCTTCACAAGAACGGTAGACCCTTCAGGCTCTCCTGTTGTACTTAATTGCTCGGGAGCAGTTTCTCAAGGGGGAGACTTTATCCAAGGTATACAAGTGACTGATAATAATCATTTTACTATTATTACATTTACAGGAGGTTCTGGAAGTTATCCGGCGCAATCTATTCCTTCCACAGGCGTATTGGGTCTTACAGCAGCTCTGCAAGCTGGAAATATGTCTACTGGACAATTGATATTTGTTATTACAGGAGTGGCGGCTTCTGTAGGAACGGCAAGTTTTACTTTTACGTTTGAAGGACAAACCTGTACTTTTACAAGAAATGTTGTATCGGGTGTTGACCCTAATCCGAATGAAGTAGTAATGTGTGGTTCTAGTAAAGCATGGATGACGCACAACTTAGGAGCAAATCCTAATATAGATCCAAATTCAATTAGTGCAGAACTCCATGGAGACAAATATAAATGGGGGCGGGCCACCCCAGCATTAACACAAGCACAAGATCAATCAAATTTTGGAGCAGTTTCTGGATGGGCGACTCCAAATGCTCCATATGAAACTTGGGGAACACCAAAGAGTCAAACAGACCCTTGTCCAGCAGGTTTCAAAGTTCCTACAAGTACAGATTATGCAATTTTACGTGATAATAATACAATCACTAACATAGGCTTTTCTAATAGTATAGCTGATCATATGAATTATGGAGCTGTTGTAAGATTTTATTGTCCGGCTACAAATAATACTTTACAGTTTCCTGTTTCAGGAATGCGTTCACAACAAAACGGTGAACTACAGTTTAGAGCTTATTTTGGGATGTATTGGAATTCAGAACCAGGATATACTAATATGAGTTCCTCAAGTGTGAATCCAGGAGCTGAATCATGGACAGGAATTGGATTGTCTGTAAGATGTATTCAAGAATAAGGATGATTTCTCATGAATTATTCATTATTAAGATGAGAATAGAGGTGTTATTAAATGGATATTTGAGAGAAAAAAAAAGAAATAAAATAATCATAAAAAGAGTGTTTTTTATTATCAATTATTTATTCATAGAAATAATTATTTTGGTGTTGCTATGTAAGTATAATTGATAAAAGAAGGAAATTTACTTCACCCTATCTAAATTTCCCCATTTTTTTCCAAGGGTTGTTAGACCATAATAACCCTTGGATTTTAAAACTCAAAGATCCTCATCCTATTTATAAATAGATTTTTATATTATGAGACTGCTCTCTAGAAGGTAGTACACATATTAAATTATTAAGGATGGCATTATTTTTTTTCTCTGAAAATTAAATCCAATATTTTGTTCTCTATCTATATAGAGTTTTCATTTTAGTCTCAAAGTAGTTCATGATAAGCAATTACATTAATTGTTAATTATTTTCAATACAATCTTCTATAATCATAAAAATAGATTGGTATGAATATAAAAAAAAATAATTTCAAAAATTTTCATATAGGAAGCTTGATAGAACAGAAAGGGAAAGAAGTGGAAATTGAAGCAACTCGTATATGTGATACATTTAATTGTAAGAAAGAAGAACTCCAAAAAATGTATGAATCTGAAGGTTTGGAGCTAGAGTTCTTACTCATTTGGAGTAAGTTACTGAATTATGATTTTTCCAGAATTTATTCTCAGCATATTGTATTATATGTTCCTCAGATCATTACCCCTGAAAAATTCAGTAAAAAAAGACATCTAAAATCTCTTAAGAATATTTATACAAACGGTATAATTGATTTTATATTGAAGATGTTATTTACAGGGGAAAAAATAAGGTACAGGTTGCCAGAGAGTATGGTATTCTTAAAGGTACTTTGCATAAAGGGATAGATAAATATACAATTGGAAATGAAAAAGACCGTACTTATTGCTGATAGGCACTATGTGTGGATAAAAGGTCTCACACATATATTAAAAACCATCAGCCAAGATATTTTGATTGACTATGTTCGTCATAAAGAAGAACTGACAAGGAAGATCTCCCAGAATGACTATGATCTTCTTATTTTGGATATTGATTTTCAGGATAATATTTATGGTTCGGCACGAGAATTTAAGGAGCAAAGTCCAAGCCTTAAGATCATGATATTTTCTGAAAATAAAGAAGAATTAGCATTATCATATTTATATGAAGGGGTAGAGGCTTATCTTTCTAAATCTGAAGGGATAAATGAAATCCAAGAAGCTATACATTCTGTTTTTATGCAAGGTTATTATTACTCACAAGAATTACTTTATAAGTTTATAAAAAGCCGAGAGAATAAAAAAAATATTACTAAATCATCATTTTTTTTATCAAGAAGAGAGAAGGTAATTTATAATCATTTACTTCAAGGGAAAGGAATTCTGGAAATATCTAATCTATTAAGGATTCATCAATCCACAGTAAGTACACACAAGAGACGTATTTTTAATAAGCTTCAGGTAAAAAACTTATCCGATCTTATTCATTTTCATAATAGAATAGGGAGTTCAATGATTAATAATAACATTTCTTTAGAGTGAGCCTGTATTTTTTCAGAATGAAATTGTAAGATCAATCGACAAAGTAGAATATCAATGAGAAACAGAAATACTTTTAATTTCAAAAATCTTCATTTAGGAAGCTTGATTGAACAGGCTGTTATTGAAATGGAGATCGAAGCAATTCGTATATGCGATGCATTTAATTGTAAGGAAGAAGAACTCCAAAAAATGTATGAATCCGAAAGTTTGGAGCTAGAGTTCTTACTCATTTGGAGTAAGTTACTGAATTATGATTTTTTCAGAATTTATTCTCAGCATCTTGTATTATATGCTCCTCAGATCATTATTCCTGAAAAACTCCGTAAAAAAAGACATTTAAAATCTCTTAAGAATATTTATACAAAGGGTATAATCGATTTTATATTGGAAATATTGGATACTGGTGAGAAAAAGCAGGAAGAAATAATACAGGAGTATGGTATTCCTAAAAGTACATTGCATAGATGGATGGATAAATATAAGCATAGCAAATGATTATGGTAAAAGTGATTATAAATCGTAACCTCTTTTGGGTATAAAAATTTATAAAATAATATTATCTATTTCTTTTTGAATAAGAAGATATGTAGAATCCCTTTCAACTTATTTAAAAATAATCTGAGTTCAGGATGAAAAAATAGTAGTTGTATATTTTAAGTTGGTTCTAATAAATAATATACAAAACTCATATTTTACTTCTTTAAAATTCTACAAAATAGGAATTGATCATTTCTATTTTATATACATTTTCTATTCTAAATATCGCATGATTTGATTGTATATATTTTTTTGTCCTGGCTCAGCTTACAATAATGGTAGCTAATTTCAAATACAAGACAATAACTATTGTAACAAATTTTCTAAAATTTTTGAAAGGATAGGTAATCGAAATGGAAATTAAATACTAATTCTTAAATAAATAAAAAATTATGACGAAAAAATTATTTCTTAAAAGATCTACTGTATGTAGACTTTTATATTTTCCAATGATTATAGGATTATTACTCTGTAGTAGCTCTATAAAATCACAGATATGTTCTAGTACAGCGGATATCAACACTAGTGGAACAATAAGTATTGGAAATGTACAAGTAAGTAGTTCTTCTTCTGGATCTGTACTGTATGAAATGGCTACCAATTTTTTTGACGCTTGTAATTTAGGTGCTACTCTTTCATCGGGAAGTGCATTATGGGTAGGAAATAATGGCTCTTGGTCGGTAACTTTTTCTTTCAGTGTTCCTGTAAACAATGTAGGAATAGTAATTAGTGGTGCAGATACTTTTACTAGGCCTGAAGATTTTATTTTTAATACAAATGGGGGCTCTATTTCTATTATACCAGGGGCTTCTTGCGGAATGAACATTATTGGTAATACAATAACTACTATGGGTTCTATTGGAGCCGGCATTTATTTGATCATTGCTTCTAATCCTTATACTCAATTAACAATCAGTGGAGGAGGAGGTTCTGGTGGAAGTAATATAGGGCTTTGTTCTGCAAGTGTTTTGGAAACCCAAGATGTAAAAAATATACCCAATAGTACAGTAGATATTTATCCAACTCAAGTAAAAGATGTAATGACTCTTTCTTCTAAAGAGACTTTAAAATCATATAAAATCTTTGATACATCAGGAAAGCTTATTTTGTCTTCTCCACTTACAGGAAATAAGAAAGAGATTAATCTATTGAATGTGAAGTCGGGAAACTATGTCATTGCAGTAGAAACTCAAACTCAAACCATTAACAAAAAAATAACTAAGCAATAAGGCATATAATCTAATTTCCCCTTTTATTACATTTTTACGATACGATGTGTCTTATAAATTAAAGTAAAAATTCAAACAGAAAGAATCGTTTAATATTTATATGTAAAATCTTTTGAGGAATTAAAACTAGCTAATAGCAGATTATAATTTCTTATTTAAAATTAAATACCCATGAAAAAAATAAATTTATTATTTTGTATGTGCTTTGGAGCAATTTCCTACAGTCAGGTAGGTGTGAATACTTCTAGTCCTCATGCCACTCTTGATGTTAAGGCAAAAAATATAGATGGGAGTAGCTCAGAAGGTATTATTGTTCCTAAACTTACTGGAGATGCTTTGTTTTCCGCTATAGCGGGCAATAAATACGGAATGGATCAGGATGGTGCTGTTGTATATGTGACAGAGGCAGCTTCTCCTACTAATCAGACAGGGCAAACTACTCTTGTTAATGATTTTGGGTTCTATTATTTTAATGGGGCACATGATCAATGGTTTAAGTTGGGGAGTGCATCGACTATTTACCGGACAGATGGTACTTTAACTGGTCCTCGTCATATGAGTATGGGCGGCAACAATTTAGGCTTTACCGGGGGTAGAATTGGGATGGGTGTTGTTTCACCTGATCCCTCTGCTATTTTAGATCTCAGCAGTACTAGTGATGGTTTTTTAACGCCTCGTATGACTAAGGCTCAGATGAATGCTATCTTCCATCCTGCCCAAGGTCTAGAGATCTATTGTACGGATTGTTTTGGGAACTTGGGGTGTAAAATGATCAATGATTCCCCTGATCCTCAATCTCCCAATTGGGGTTCTATGTGTTCTACGAATGTTCCTACAGGTAATATAGAAGACCTTTTATGCTCGGGAGCTTCTACTACAGGAGCTATTCATTCAGGAATAAGTGTAAGTGGTGTGAATGTGAGCGTGCCTTATACAGGAGGTAATGGGGGTACATACTCTTCCGGAGCTTTTAATTCTACCGGGATTACAGGTTTAACGGCCAACTTATCTGGGGGGAGCTTTTTTATGGGTAGTGGTAATTTAGTGTTTAATATTACAGGAACTCCTGCCGGGGCTGGAACAGCTAGCTTTGCGGTTTCTGTAGGAGGTAAATCTTGTACATTCACGGTGGATGTGGATAATTTTACAGCTAATGTGGTTTCTCTGGATTGTAGTAGTGCAGCATTTTCTCCTGCTAGCTTGATTCAAGGAGAGGCATATACTGGAACTCTTACCGTGCCTTATACTGGAGGCAATGGTGATTCTTATCCTCAAATGTCCTTTATCCAAAATGGATTAACCTTTACTTTACCTGCTGAAAATTTATTATCAGGGAATGGGAATCTGGTTTATAATGTAACAGGTACCCCTACCAGTGCTATCACAATGAATATTCCTATTAGCTTTGGTTCTCAGTCATGTACCGTGAATAAAGTAGTCTCTTCTTCCGGTAGTGGTGGAGGAACAACGATGTGTATGGGTGATGGTACTAAATTATGGGCAAGTCATAATTTGGGTGCTGACACAACCCTTGATCCTAACCCTTCGGTAGTTACAAAAGGGCATCATGGTTATTACTTCCAATGGGGAAGATTTGATCATGTGGCAGATGCGGATACTCCTGCAGGAGCAATTAGTGGTTGGAATTATGTTAATGCTTCTAATGGAGCCTGGAATTCTGGTACAGAAGCTTCACCTGTGAAGACAGCTATTGATCCTTGTCCTTCTGGCTATCGTGTTCCTACGAGAGCTGAATGGACCGCTTTAATCAATAATAGTACACGAAATACGATAGGGACATTTAGTAATAGCGCTACCAACTTTAGTGCTGCCTTGGTTATTATATGTCCTTCTAACGGCAATAAATTGACTCTTCCCGCTTCGGGGAACCGCTACCACACTACCGGAGCCTTGAGCAGCCGCGGTCTCGGCGGCAACTATTGGAGCAGTACAGAGTACAGCAGCACTACCGCTTATGACCTGACCTTCATTAGTGGCAGCGTGTACCTAGCGAGCTACAACTACCGTACCTTCGGGTTCTCGGTTCGTTGTATAGCAGAATAATATAGCCCTGTTAATTTTAATTTTTTTCAATTTTTCCCAGTATCGATGGTAGTAATTGAATCTCCATCGATACTTTAAAGACTGTATAAATATTGATGTAAGAGAAATAAATTGATGAAAAAAGAGAAGCAGAAAAGCTTGCTTATAAAATTTTTTAAGGGTCTAAAAATAGAAAAACAATACGAGCAGGTTCTTTTTAATAAGAAGATTTTCTGATACTTAATATAATTGATTTAATAAAATGTAAAAACTAAATAATCATAATTTTTTAAACTAAAGCTAATAATGAAATTCAAGTATTTAATGATATCTCTGCTTTTAGGAGAGTTGATATCAGCGCAGGTAGGAGTCAATACGACTCTTCCTAAAGCAACGTTAGATATTGTTGCTAAAAACACAGACGGAAGTACAGTAGAAGGAGTTCTAGTTCCTCGTGTAACAGGTGATGCATTGTTTTCCGCCATTGCATTGAATCTGTATGGAATAGAGCAAAACAGTCTAGTAGTGTATGTAACACAAGGGGCAGATTTAGGTAACCAAACAGGACAGACTTCTCAGGTAGACGCTCCTGGATTTTATTATTTTGATGCTATTGATAACCAATGGAAGAAAATGGGAAACGGGAGTAATATTTATAATACCGATGGGACATTATCTGGTACACGTAATGTCATGATGGATGGTCATAATCTAGGTTTTACGGATGGGAGAATAGGTATGGGAACCAATTCTCCTGATCCTTCCGCTATTTTGGATCTTACGAGTACTAATGATGGTTTTCTTCCCCCTCGTATGACTAAAACTCAAATGGATGCAATCTCCGGCCCTGCCCAAGGTTTGGTGATTTATTGTACGGATTGTTTTGGCAATTTAGGTTGTATTATGGTGAATGATTCTGCCAATCCGTTAATTCCTAATTGGGGTTCTATGTGCTCTACTAATGTGCATACTGGGCATATTGATGATCTTCAATGTTCAGGTGCAACGACATCAGGAATTGTTCATGCAGGAGTAATTGCCAGTGGAGTCATTACAACAATTCCTTATACAGGAGGAAATGGAGGAACATATTTTTCCGGTTCTTTCAACTCTACGGGAGTTACAGGCTTAATAGCCAATTTTGATGGAGGAACTTTGGCTAATGGTTCAGGTAATTTGGTATTTAATATTGTGGGTACACCTTCCTCAGCAGGGACAGCCAGTTTTATGATAACAGTAGCAGGGAAATCCTGTACGTTTACTGTAGATGTTGATAGTTTTACTGCTAATGTTACTTCATTGGACTGTGCAAATGCTGTTTTTTCTCCGAGTACGATTATCCAAGGTCAATCTTATACAGGGACGATGAGCATTCCTTATACAGGTGGTAATGGAGAGCCTTATCCACAGCAATCTTTCACACAGAATGGTTTGACTTTTACTCTTCCTGCAGGAACATTGTTGACAGGGAATGGTAACTTGGTATATAATGTAACCGGCAATGCAACGAGTGCAATAGCAATGTCAATCCCTATTACTTTTGGCAGTGCTTCTTGTAATGTCAGTAAAACAGTAACTACTGGTGGAGGTTCTGTGACCATGTGTATGGCCAACAATACGACTAAGACTTGGGCAACACATAACTTGGGAGCAGATACAAGCTTGGATCCGAATGTTCCGGTAAAAGAAATTCATGGTTATTATTATCAATGGGGAGTAAAAGATCATGTTGCTGATGCTGATACTCCTCCGGGAGCAATTAGTGGATGGAATGTTGTGTATGCATCGAATGGAGCCTGGAACTCTGGTACTGAAGATGCTCCTATAAAGACAGCCATAGATCCTTGTCCTGCCGGTTTCCGTGTTCCAACAAGAACCGAGTGGGGGGAGTTAAATGCTAATACGACTAAAAATACAATAGGAACATTTACTGATCAGCCTACCAATTTTGGTTCAGCTTTACAGTTTATATGCCCTGGGAGTGGTACTAAGTTGACGCTCCCTGCAGCAGGGTACCGCTACTATTCGACAGGAGCATTGTACTATCGCGATTATTTAGGCTTTTATTGGAGTTCATCAGAGTATGGAGGACTTTCGTATGAGCAGTATTTTCAAGGGGGACGGGTAGATCAGTCAGATGCAAGTTATCGTTCCTATGGATTTCCTGTTCGTTGTATATCAGAATAATATAGCCCTGTTAATTTTAATTTTTTTCAATTTTTCTCAGTATCGATGGTAGTAATTGAATCTCCATCGATACTTTAAAGACAGTATAAATATTGATGTAAGAGAAATAAATTGATGAAAAAAGAGAAGCAGAAAAACGTGCTTGTAAATTTTTTTTAAGGATCTAAAAATAGAAAAACAATATAAGCAGATTCTTTTTAATAAGAGATTTTCTGATACTTAATATAATTGATTTAATAAAATGTAAAAACTAAATAATCATAATTTTTTAAACTAAAGCTAATAATGAAATTCAAGTATTTAATGATATCTCTGCTTTTAGGAGAGTTGATATTAGCGCAGGTAGGAGTCAATACGACTCTTCCTAAAGCAACGTTAGATATTGTTGCTAAAAACACAGACGGAAGTACAGTAGAAGGAGTTCTAGTTCCTCGTGTAACAGGTAATGCATTATTTTCCGCCATTGCATTGAATCTGTATGGAATAGAGCAAAACAGTCTAGTAGTGTATGTAACACAAGGGGCAGATTTAGGTAACCAAACAGGACAGACTTCACAGGTAGATGGTCCTGGATTTTATTATTTTGATGCTATTGATAACCAATGGAAGAAAATGGGAAACGGGAGTAATATTTATAATACCGATGGGACATTATCTGGTACACGTAATGTCATGATGGATGGTCATAATCTAGGCTTTACTGATGGGAGAATAGGTATGGGAACCAATTCTCCCGATCCTTCCGCTATTTTGGATCTTACGAGTACTCATGATGGTTTTCTTCCCCCTCGTATGACAATGGCTCAAATGGATGCAATCTCCGGCCCTGCCCAAGGTTTGGTGATTTATTGTACGGATTGTTTTGGAAGTTTAGGTTGTATTATGGTGAATGATTCTGCCAATCCGTTAACTCCTAATTGGGGTTCTATGTGTTCTACTAATGTGCATACTGGGCATATTGATGATCTTCAATGTTCAGGTGCAACGACATCAGGAATTGTTCATGCAGGAGTAATTGCCAGTGGAGTCAGTACAACAATTCTTTATATAGGAGGGAATGGAGGAACATATTTTTCCGGTTCTTTCAACTCCACGGGAGTTACAGGCTTAACGGCCAATTTGGATGGAGGAACTTTGGCTAACGGTTCAGGTAATTTGGTATTTAATATTGTGGGAACACCTTCCTCAACAGGGACAGCCAGTTTTATGATAACAGTAGCAGGAAAATCCTGTACGTTTACTGTAGATGTGGATAGTTTTACTGCTAATGTTACTTCATTGGACTGTGCAAATGCTGTTTTTTCTCCGAGTACGATTATCCAAGGTCAATCTTATACGGGGACGATGAGCGTTCCTTATACGGGTGGTAATGGAGAGCCTTATCCACAGCAATCTTTCACACAGAATGGTTTGACTTTTACTCTTCCTGCAGGAACATTGTTGACAGGGAATGGTAATTTGGTATATAATGTAACCGGCAATGCAACGAGTGCAATAGCAATGTCAATCCCTATTACTTTTGGCAGTGCTTCTTGTAATGTCAGTAAAACAGTAACTACTGGTGGGGGTTCTGTGACTATGTGTATGGCCAACAATACGATTAAGGCATGGGCAACACATAACTTGGGAGCAGACACTAGTTTAGATCCCAATGTTCCGGTAAAAGAAATTCATGGTTATTATTATCAATGGGGAGTAAAAGATCATGTGGCTGATACTGATACTCCTGTTGGAGCTATCAGTGGCTGGAATACGACGACAGCTTCCAATGGGGCTTGGAATTCAGGTACGGAAGCTTCACCTGTAAAGACGGCCCTTGATCCGTGTCCTGTTGGTTTCCGTGTTCCAACAAAAAGCGAATATGCAGATTTGGTTAATAATACGTCTAATAGTATTATAGGAACTTTTGCTATTGATCCTACTAATTTTGGATCTGCTAAGCAGTTCATATGCCCTGGTAATGGGAATAAACTAACCTTCCCTGCTTCGGGGCAGCGAAACCGTGATAATGGAGCCTTGACTCTCCGTGGAAGTGCCGGCATCTATTGGACCAGTACAGATTACAGTAACGCTAATGCTTATTACTATTATTTCATCAATAGTAGTGTAAACTCGGCAAACTATAACCGCGCCATTGGATGGTCGGTCCGTTGTATAGCAGAATAAAATTTTGCTTATTTTATTTTGACCATGTATCGGTGGTGGCTTCATCACCGATAGTTTTAATAAGAGTTGAATATAGAAGAGAGTAAATGGCTGTATTCCAAAGTGACTTAATTAATAAAAAATGAACAAAATATAAATTATAAAGTATAAATATGTTTAAGTCAACGATTAATTATAAACTTATTTTTTTGGATATTTTAGATAAGAAATATCCTGAAAAAAAGAAAGAATGTGCTTCTATTTTAAGAAAAGAAACACTATCAATTTTAGATATTATAGAACTTAACAAACGAATTTTTGGTTTTTTTGATGAAGAAACAAATGCTTTTAACCAAAGTCATCGAGCTTACAATCGCGCCAGTATTTTACAAATCTTAGATTATCAAAAACATAACAAAATGAATAACTCTGAATTAGCAAGACATTTTAAACTGAGCCGTCATACAGTGGCTAAATGGAAAAAAAAATATCTTGTTTGATATAGATGTGTGAAAGATATAAAAATATGAAATAAAAAATTAAAATTTTAATAGTGAAAGTTTCAGTTATTATTCCCGTCTATAATGCGGAAGCATATGTAGTTCAAGCTGTAGAGTCTGCTTTGCAACTCAATGAAGTACATGAAGTTATTATCGTTGAAGATAATTCCTCAGATAATTCTTTGGGGATTTGCCGGAAACTTGTTGATCAATATTCAAGAGTTAAATTATTTCAACATTCTGATGAGGGAAACCATGGAGCTGGTGTAAGTCGAAATTTGGGTATCGAAAAAGCGACAGGGGATTTTCTTGCTTTTCTTGATGCAGACGATTATTATTTACCGAATCGGTTTGATGCAGAAAAAGAACTTTTTAAAAATCCTAAAGTAGATGGAGTGTATGGAGCTTTAGGAGTTCATTATTATTCAGAAAACGCTAGAGATCAATATTATAATATTTATGGGGATCGTTTAACGACAGTATATAAAAAATATGCTCCGAAAGATGTGTTTCCAGGTCAGATGTATTTACTGGGGAGTTTTGGTCTTTTCAGTATTGATGCCTTAACCATTCGGAGAGAATCTTTAATGATGAAAATGGATGTTTTTTTTAAAACATTAAGAATTCATGAAGATTCTGAGTTTTTCTTTCGCCTTTCTTACTACTTAGATCTTTATCCTGGAATTTTGAATAAAGCCATAGCAATGAGAGGAATACATGAAGATAATAGAATTACTGATATTGAGACGAGAAAAATAAAACCTTGTACAACAAAAGTTTTATTGTGGAAAGAGATTAGCGTTTGGTCAGAAGAAGAGAAAACAATTCCCGAAGATACTAAGTTACATATTAAAAGAATGTATTGGAGCTTTCAAATCGCCAATGCTCCATTATTAAAGAAAATTTTGATGATTCTTCGATATCTGATAATAGATTGTTCTTTGATTTTCAATGGACTCTATAATATTAATTTTCGGAAACTGAGTATACAAAAATTTTAACTAAAAATACATAGTTAAGATTATATATGAATCTTAGTTACTTTTTATAAATGTTATTCTCAATAACGAATTCTGAGTTGTTTCTAAACTAATATGAGACAGGCATGATATTAATAAAGTAGTAAGCTAGGCTAAATTTAGCCACTTTGTTTATAGTGATTTTATTTAAATAAAGAAAGTTGGAATGCTCCTGCTAAATTGAATGATAACTTTAACAAAATACAAATGAGAAAAATTTTATTAATAATAATTATTCTTCCTTCCCTAATTTTCGCTCAGAGAAATGAAACCATAATAAAAAATTATATTATCAAGAATAAGTTTAGGGATTATATAAAATCAGACCTTATAGATTTTAAAATAGATAATGTAGATGTATCAAAATCTTTAGGTGCCGATGTGGTGAAAATTCAACAGATCTACCAAGGAATTCCTGTGCATCTTGCAGCAGGGACTGTATTGATCAAGGATAATACTGTTGTCTATTATTCGGATAATTTTATTAAAGATTATAATGTTTCGGAATCTACCATAAAAATTGATAAAAAAAATGCAATTCAGAATATTGCAGAGCAGTTAAAGATAACGGAAATTATGAAATATCCTACAATTGGTTTTTATGATCCTAACCCGGAAACTTTGCATGTGGTAAAGAATAGATTAGTTTATGTAAAAACTCCAAATAATAATTTACAGTTGGCATATGAGTTTCTTATACGCGAGCCTCAATCTCCTAATTACTGGAATATATTGGTAAGCACGGAAAATGGTGAGATTGTCAGTAAAGTAAATTTGACTTCATACTGCAATTTTCATTCTAATACTTCCTCTCAAGATTTTATTCTTAATAAAGAACCGCGACGACCTTTTACAAAGTTATTCCATAAAGAGAATCATAAATTTTCAGTGATGTCTCCGGATAATGCCTCTTATCAGGTATTTAAATTACCTGTAGAGGCACCTACTTTTGGTTTACAAACTATTGTTTCGAACCCCTGGATTCTTTCAGCATCTCCTGAAGGGTGGCATTCTGATGGTACAAATCATTATACAATTACTAGGGGAAATAACATATACTCTTATATTGAAAAGGAAGATGGTGATGTCGTCTATTCTCCGGATGGAGGAGCTGGTAGAGACTTCAATAATCTGTTTAATATTACCGGAGATTATACTGCAAATGAAGATGCAGTTGTTACTAATTTATTTTATACTTCTAATAAAGCGCATGATATTTTTTATCAATTTGGGTTCACGGAATCAGCCCGGAATTTTCAGCAGAATAATTTTGGAAATGGGGGGCTTGGGAATGATTTTGTGTTGACTGAAGCACAAAATATGGAGGAAAGAAATAATTCTTATTTTTCTTCTACACCAGAGGGAACTCCTGGAGCAATGACTTTATTTTTATGGTCTGATGCCCACAAAGTATTTTATAACGCTCCTAATTCAGCAATTTCACGTTATGCTTTATCACGTCATGCAGAATTTGGACCTGCTTTGGATAATTCCGGAATAACTGGAGATATTAAGTTATCATCTGAGCTAACCGGATGTACTTCTCTTGCGGTAGGTTCTCTTACTGGGAAAATAGGTTTGGTTAAGGGGATCAGTCCGACAGATCAAAATTGTTCATTTACAGATAAGGTGAAAAATGCACAGAATGCCGGAGCAATAGCTGTGGTACTTTATAATGATAAAGCATATTCTATACCGGAATTGTTTGGTTCTGATCCTTCGATTCTGATTCCTTCTGTACTCATAGATAATTCAGAGGGGGAATACATAAAAAGTCAACTTGATGCTAATGTGACGGTTAATGTAACCTTAAAAAAAGATCCTGCCACTATGATTACACCAGATAGTAGTGTGGATAACGGGGTCATTATTCATGAATATGGTCATGGAGTAACAAATCGCTTAACGGGAACGGGGTATGGTTGTCTCAATGCAACAGGTATTCAAGGGGAAGGGTATTCAAGAGAACAGATGGGAGAGGGTTGGTCTGATTTTTTTGCATTAATGCTCACCAATACAGCCGGAAATAATTCTTCTGTAGCAAGGGGAATAGGTACTTATATCATGGCTGAGTCTCCTGATGGAGTAGGGCTTAGACCTGCAAGATATTCTCCTGATTTTTCTATTAACGATTTTACTTATGGTATGACCAATGGAATGGAATTAAATAATGAGCCTGATGTTCATTCTATAGGATTTGTTTGGGCAACTATGTTATGGGATCTTCATTGGAAATATGCTGAGAAATATGGATATGCTCCGGATGTGTTGGTGAATATGACTAATGGGAGTAGCAGAATATTACAATTAGTAATGGATGCCCTTAAACTTCAACCTTGTAATCCAACCTTTACCGAGGGAAGAAATGCAATATTAGCTGCAGATCAGGCTACTACAGGTGGGGAAGATAAATGTATGATATGGAATGTTTTTGCTAAAAGAGGCTTAGGTGTTCATGCATTAGCAGGAGACAGGACCAATATAAATGATCAGATCGAGGACTTTACTGTCCCTTTGGAGTGTAATACATTAGGTACTGTAGATACAACGGTGTCAAAAAATACGATTTCCTTCTATCCCAATCCTGCTAAAAATGAATTCCATATTGTTTTCCCGGATCATATAATGGGCAAAATAAGTATTCAGATTTATGATATGTCGGGCAAACTGGTTTTTTCTGATCAAGTCATTGCATTGGATGGCAAGGGTTTGATTTCTACGGATCAATTAATCAATGGAACTTATTTAGTTAAGGCTAAAGGTTTAGCTTTTGAAGCAGTTTCAAAAATTATAATTGAGAAATAAGGATAGCTCTTTTAGGATGTTTGCGTAAAAGGGCTTGATAAGTTTGTTTAAATATCAATAGCTCTCTCTATTAGAGCCTCAATGAGAAATGAGATATAGCTGTTTTTTTAAATTATCGGATTGGGTTTACATCCTGAAACTTTTCTCTGATTTTATAAATAGCTTTTTAATAATATTCAAAACTCATCTGCATAATAAAAATTGATAAGAATCAAATATGTCAGATTTCTAAATAATTAAATTAATAACTCATGGAAAATAAAACTAATTACACGCAAAAAATCTTGTTCCTTTCTCTGGGGATATTTGTTTTATTGGTTTGTTCAGGAGCGATGGCTTTTGGCCAATCAGCTCCTGGGGGAGTCACTTCGGGACTTAATCTTTGGTTAAAAGGGGATGATGAATACTCAGGGGACCAATGGAAGGATAAATCGACATTTGGCTTTACATTTTTACAACCTACAGCTGCTAATCAACCTACTACGGGTGTTATGAATTTTAATAAGGCAGCAAGGTTTGACGGGGGAGATGATTTCTTAAATTTGTCTACTTCCTTATCTAGTTTTCTTAATGGAAATATTAATAATGATCATACCCAAATTGTAGCATTAAGTAGCAGTAGTTCCTTAAATCTAGGGGTATCCGATTTTGATGGGACGTGTGGGCTTTCAGGAGATATTATCTGGAATACTTATGGGAATACGTGGATGGATACGGGGTGTAATGTCAGCCAACCTGATTATGGAGCTTCTACCCCCATAACTCCTCATGTTAGCTATCTAAATACTTATACATATGTAAATTCTCCGGGTCAAGTATATACTTACCGAGATAATATTCAGACAGGAAGTGGAAATCCTGTTTCCGTAACTTCAGGGTTTACCTTAGCTACTATAGGATATGGAAATTTGGGAGGGTTTTATGCAGGGGATATGGGGGAGTATATTGTATATAATAGGGTAATATCCGATATAGAAAGGCAGCGTATCGATTCTTATCTTGCTATTAGATATGGGGTTACATTAGGAACAATAAATACTCCGATTAATTATCTTGCTGCAGATGGGACAACGGTATATTGGAATGGAGATGCCGCCTATCAAAACAATGTGGCGGGAATTGGACGTGATGATGCTACAGCCCTTAATCAAAAACAATCTAAATCTCAGAATATAGGCTTACAACCTATTATAGGTAATGTAGATATTGTGGACAATAATGCAAATAACACTCATAACTTTACGAGTGATACTAGTTATTTAGTATGGGGAGATGATGCCGGAAGTACTACTTTTGCTACCCCATTTTACTTTGGAAATTCCAATTATAGGATGACACGGATTTGGAAAGTTCAGGAGACTGGAACGGTGGGAATGATAAAAGTAGCATTACCGGTAAGCCAGATTTCAGGGATTAATAACTTGAAATTAATAGTGAGTAACGATACCCTATTTGATGGAGCAGATAATGCTATATCTATGAATGAAGAAAGTTTAGGAGGAGTAAGGTATTATACAGCTACTGTAGATCTTAGTACGGGTCAGTTTTTTAGTTTTGCAGGTACAGTAATAGCACCTGGGGCAGTGGCGGAAGTAGGTCTATGGTTGCGTGCTGATCTAGGAAATAGTACAGAAGCTACCTATTTTGAGGTGCCTGCTGCAAGTAGAACAGCGAGTTCTAGTTTTACTGATCCTTCACTATCACCTGAAAATTCCACATTATCATCTACAACATCTTGGTCTGCATTAAATGTTGCTGCAGGAGAGTATCTGACACTTGATCTTGGAGGTATCCAAAATGTCAAAGGCGTCGTAACAAAAGGACGTGGCGATTTTGGACAATGGGTAACGGAATATACCGTCAGTTATTCTACTGATAATATTTCCTATACGGATATGGGTAAAACTTTTAAAGGGAATATAGATCAGAATACAGAAGTTGTTAATCTGTTTGGACCTTCTATTAATGCCCGCTATATAAGATTGACAGTAACGGGTTTTAATGGGCGTCCTTCTATGAGGGCAGATGTCGTTCAAGCAATTACTTTAGCGAATGATACAGATGTTATTGCGAATTGGGCTGATCAAAGTGGAAATTCCAATAATGCTACTCAACCGGTAGTTTCTGTACGTCCTGTTTATCTTAATAATAGTACAGATAATATCAATTTTAATCCTGTATTGAGTTTTAATGGTTCTCAAAATATGCATGATGCTGATGGTATAGTCGGAGTGAATACATATACAGATGCGGCTGCATTTGTGGTGAACTCCACTACATTGGCAAGTAATAGTGCGGTTTTTATTGAAAATCTTGGCACAGGGGGATCTTTAGATCTGCTTATTCCTTGGGGGGATAATATTATTTATTGGGATGGAGCAGAAAATAGCCGTATTCAAGCTGCATGGGGAGGGACTTTACAAACCCCTTATTTATGGACAGGATGGAATAATAGTACCTTAACAACAAAAACTTCTTTGAGAAGAAATGGATTAGAGATTGTTTCAGGCACAGTGTTGAATCCTTATACTGGTAATAACAGCTCTATGATTTTCGGAAATGGTGGATATAATGGACGTATAGGGGATATAATTATTTACAATAGACCTCTTTCTGATCAGGAAAGAAATCGTGTAGAATCTTATATGGCCATTAAGTTTGGGCTTACCTTAGATCAGACTATAGTCCAAAATTATGTTTCATCTAATGGAGCCATAGTGTGGGATACTTCAAATAATAATAACTATAATAATAATATAGCAGGTATTATAAGGGATGACGCTTCCTTACTTAATCAGAAGCAATCAAAAAGTGTTAATACGGGATTTCAGCCCATTATAGGAAATGTAACTATTGCAGATACAAATCTTAATAATACTAATAATTTTGCAACCAATTTCTCCTCCTTATTATGGGGTTCAGATACTGAAAGTGTCTCTTTTGTTACTCCCTTTAACTTTGGAAATTCCAATTACAGAATGACAAGGAGTTGGAAAATACAGGAGACAGGAACAGTAGGAATGGTAAAAGTAGCGTTACCGGCAAATCAGATATTAGGAAATATTTCTAAGCCTTATTTAGTAATAAGTTCCGATGCCGTTTTTGATGGTAATGACACAAGAGTGCAGATGAATATTGAATCTATAAATGGGGAACAATATTATACGGCTATTACTGATTTTGTGACAGGACAATATTTTACTTTTTCTGCTGCTGCTACTGCTCCGGGAGGTGTTAATACGGGGCTTGTTTCTTGGTATAAACAGAATGTGAATAATACTAATACGATTTGGAGAAATGCAATTAATACGGATGATGCTACAGGTACTGGAGTTTATAATCTAGATACGGATTTATTAAACTTTAATGCTAGCTATAGTTTTAATACTTCCGGAATATTTACATTACCAGCAACGTTGGATCTAAATGGTAGTTATTCTGTCTTTGGAGTATCAGAGTTAAAAACAGCAGGATTAAATGGACGTGTTTTTGGTTCAGCTCTTTCTAATGTAGTATTGGGCTATTATAGCAATCATATGAATGCCATATATTATGATGGAGATCCGAATAGTGTAATTTTAGGAACAAATTCAGTAGTCTCATCTACCTTAGATGCCAAGCAATATACTTATATTCGAGATGGAGGTCCTTTTTCTTTCTATGGAAATGGTACAGCAATACTATCGGGAGCAACTTCTGGTGCAACGCCTTTCCGAGGAACAATAGGAGGAGCAAGTGGGGAGAATTCTCATGTAATAGTTCCCGAATATATTACTTACAATTCTGCTCTTAGTCCAGTAGATCAGAATAAGGTTGAATCATACTTGGCTCTTAAATATGGTTACACCAAATCTGGGGATTATATAAGTTCTGCTGGAGCTCCATTCTGGACGACGGTTTCTAATCATAACAATAAAGTTGCAGGTATAGGAAGAGATGATGCTTCTGGTCTTGAACAAAAAGTTGCTAAATCTACTGATACAGGAACGGTACTCACTATATCTACCGATATGAATTTTAGTTCTCCTAATGATGAGTTAAGCCGGGTTCCTCTCAATAATGATAACAGCTTTGTTGTCATAGGGTCTGATAATGGTTCTGCTGAGGTAAGAATAGCAACTGATCTTATGAGTGGATTTAATACAAGGATTGAACGTGAATGGAGGGTTCAGAATACGAATTTCACTCAAAATGTAAATCTCCAATTTACTCGACCTGATTTAAATGTTACCGATTGGCATGTAATATGGGATGCGGATGATGATTTTACATCCGGAGCGATAGATTTAGGTACGTTGAATGAAAATGGACAAATTAGTGTGCCAGGGAGCCAATTGAATACTGGATATTTTGCATTAATGACCAATGGCGATGATTCTGATGGTGATGGAATATTAGATCTTGATGATCTTGATGATGATAATGATGGGATTCCTGATAATGCAGAGTGTCTTTCTGTAACGAATCTTGGAAACTGGCAGCTTAATGATAACGCATATATTAATAATGATGAAATTGTTATTACTGATGATATTTTAGGCCAAAGAGGGCAAATATGGTATAAAAATAAAATTGATGTGACTCAGAGTTTTAATTATCGGTTTGATATTTTCCTAGGAGATCACGTGGGTGCTGATGGAGTCGCTTTTGCGATACAAACAGCTGGAGATCACGCGTCTGGAACAGCTGGAGATGGTATTGGTATATCAGGTGTTGTCCCTGCTATGGTGATAGAATTTGATACCTACTATAATGTTCCTCAAATTTATCCAGGGCGTAATGATTTGGATGGTTATAATCATGTTGCCTTAGAGAGTACAACCTCTGTTGGATTTAATCCACATAATAACAATAATGGTTCCTATGTAAGATATTTGAATTTAACGGATGGCAAATATCATTCCGTGGAAATTAGTTATGTAGCTTCGTCTCAAAGATTAGAAGTGTATTTGGACGAAAATATGATTCTTCAAACTACAACGAATATTGCTACAGACTTTTTAGCTGGAGCAACTGAAGCTTATATCGGTTTTACTGGCTCAACAGGAGCACAGTCTAATCTGCAAAAAATCAGAAATAAAGCATTTTTTGGAAGCAGCCATGGACAGTGTGATACAGATAATGATGGAATATTAAATGTATTAGATTTGGATTCTGATAATGATGGATGTGTTGATGCTTTAGAGGGAGATGAAAAGGTGACTCTTAATCAATTAGTTGATGCAGGAGGAACTGTAACTGTAGGAACAGGGTCTACAGCATCAAATAAAAATATCTGTGCTAGTTCATCCTGTGTTGATGCGCAAGGGGTGCCTCTTCTTGTGAATCCTGGAAATGCTGCAGATATTGGAAATGATGTTGGTCAGGGGGTCGGAATTTCTCAGAATGCTACTCTCAATGCATGTGTGGATACTGATGGAGATGGGATTGCAGACTATATAGATTCTGATGATGATAATGATGGTATTTTAGATATTGATGAATGCTCCTCTTCTGTGGGGAGTGCAACTTTTTCAACCAGTAATAATTCACCTTATTCTTTTACAGCTCCGGCAGCAGATCTAGGGTTTGTATTTGATGTCTATACTCTAGATAATTCATTTAATTTAAATATTAATGGGATTCATCTTGCAAATAATGAAATTCAGTTCTGTACTTATTGTCCTAGTGGAGGGGTCCATAATATTCGTTTTGTAGATGGCTCGATGTATGGAATTAATGGTATGCCGGAGATCTGGCAGGTAATTGGATCAGAGGCTACAAATCCAACCATCAGAATTATAATTAATCCCGATGGCTCTGTGGCAATGTATGGAAGCAAGTTTTCTGGGGGGCCTCTTTATCCTTTAGAGCTATTTAGTGGAACTACATTTAATACGATTTTTTGGAATACTAGTACAGACAATACAGTTTCAATTTCACAGATAGTGGATGGGCCAACTAATATGTCAGGTAAAGGAAGTGGATATAAGAAAGGCTTTTGCGATATAGATAATGATGGGATTTCCAATGAATTAGATCTTGATTCTGATGGAGATGGATGTTTTGATGCTCTGGAAGGGTCCGGTAATGTTGAATCTTCCCAGCTCAATACAGACGGAAGTATTAATATAATAGCGAATGGAGGAATAAATAGCCATGGTGTTCCTAATTTGGTAGGTGCTGGAGGTATTGCCAATTCTGAAGGGGAGATAGGACAAGGAATTGGTAGTTCTCAAGATGCTGCTATACAACCTGTAGGATGTGGTAGTTGCTATAAGCCTGCAGTAACGATAGGTAATACATTGGATACTACTTTTGGGATCACGGCTTTAGGGAGAGCTGGAAATAATGGAGATAACTGGCCAATGGTGAGAAAAGGGGGATGGGTAGCATTAGAAGCTAAAACCAAAGGATTGGTATTAAACCGTGTTCCTTTTGATGGTTCAGGGAATCCTATTGGTATTTCTTCATCTAATTTTGTTGAGGGTATGATTGTATATGATACCACAAATCATTTATTGAAGATATATACAACTACAGATAATGGAACTACCTATAATTGGTTGACCGTAGGTACTCCCGCTTGTCCGGAATAATTAAATAATTAGCATTTTATATCTCGGCAGTAAGAAACTCTATCTGCCGAGATTAATTAACTATTAAATTTTATCAAAATGAAAAAAATAATCATGATAGTCTTATTACTATTTTTCAGTATAGGCTTTTCTCAGGTGGCTATTGGTAAGACATCTGTAAGTAATTCATCTGTTTCTCTTGAATTTGCGAATGAAAATAAGGGAATGATTCTTCCTTGGGTTACTTCTGCAGCATCTGTAATAGATGTAGTAGATGGGACTTTGATTTACGACATTTCAGATAAAAAAGTAAAATATCTTAGCTCAGGAACTTGGGTAGATTTAAGTGTAGATAACACAGGCGTTGTGGATACTACTTTACAAGATTCGAAAACAGAGATAGGTACTGCCAAAGTAGCTATAGGAGAAAATGCTACAACAGATACTACAGCAGGAATTCTTATTCTTTCAGACAATGATAAAGCCATGATCTTGCCGAAAATGATAAGTCCACATTTGAATATTATCAATCCCTCTGCCGGAATGATTGCTTATGATACATTAGCACACCAGCTTGCTGTATTCAATGGAACAGTTTGGTCTTTTTGGAAGCCATAATAAACAAAATTGGAAATTTATTATCGATATGAGCTTAACAATTAATAACACAATATCTCAAGGGATTTTTGATATTAATAATATCCATGGATATGAATTAAAGTATAATATTTTAAGTAGAATAGGCCATTATCTTTCTTAAAGATAGTGATAAGATTTACAATTCAAATACTTTAATTATAAAAATTAACACAATGAAAAAAATAATTCAACCTATTTGCTTTATGATAAGCATAACATTCCCCCATTATATGTTGGGACAAGACCATGAGAAAATGATTAAAAATTATATTTTTCAAAATAAAATTAAAGAATATAAAAAACCAGATCTTATAGATTTAATTATTGACAATGTAGATGGATCCCCCACCTTAAATGGCAATATTGTAAAATTTCAACAACTGTATAATAGAGTCCCTATATATAATTCTGTAGGGACGGCTCTTATTAAAGATAAGAATATAATATACTATGTAGATAATTTTCTGAAAAATTATAATGCTACTAAGGGAAAGATGGTTTCTATAAGTAAGCAGACTGCTCTTCAGAAGGTAGCTGATCATTTACAAAAACAGACTATTAATTCTTATCCTATTTTGGACTTTAAGGAGAGGAATTTAAGTAATAAGCAAGTTGCTATTCAACGGTTAGTATATTTTAATGATGGAGGAATTTTAAAATTATCATATGAGTTTTATCTTCGCGAGCCTGAATCATCAAATCATTGGGATATATTAGTTGATGCTTCTAGTGGAGATATTATTAATAAAATTAATCTTAGTCTGTCATGCGACTTTCATCCTGATGCTTACTCTAGTATGTCTTTTACTTCTCAGGATGATATAATAGTTGATAGAGCTGGAGAAGAAATTCTTTCTTTAGTACCTGATAATGCCTCCTATAATGTATTTGCTTTACCTGTTGAGGCTCCTACATTTGGGCTCCGATCAATAGTCAGTAATCCATGGATTTTATCTTCTTCTCCAGAAGGATGGCATTCTGATGGTACGAATCATTATACAATTACAAGAGGAAATAATGTATATGCTTATGAAGATACATCTCATGCGAATGTGCCAGGATTTTCTCCAGATGGAGGAGCTTCTAGAAATTTTAATTTTCCTTATAGTAATCATGGAACTCCTGTAGCTAATCAAAATGCAGCTATTACTAATCTGTTTTATACAAACAATAAAGCTCATGATATTTTTTACCAATTGGGTTTTACGGAATCCGCAAGAAACTTTCAGGAAAATAATTTTGCGAATGGAGGGCTGGGTAATGATTATGTGTTCGCTGAGGCTCAAGATGGGTTTACGCTTAATAATGCCAATTTTGATACTCCTCCAGATGGCCTGAATCCGACAATGCAAATGTATTTGTGGACAACGATAAAAAAGTTATTTACCTATAATTCGCCAAGCGTAGCAACTTTACGTAATCCTAATGTAAAGACTTCTTATATAGGTGTTCCTTTAAGTGCAACTGGAGTTACGGCAGATGTGAAATATGTGTCGGATATGAAAGGTTGTGTCCCTTTAATACCAGGTTCATTGACGGGAAAAATAGGTTTAGTGGAACGAGAAGATTGTTATTTTGATGAAAAAATCAAGAATATGGAAGATGCAGGGGCAATTGCGGTAATCATATATGATGCACCTAATTCCTTTCCATTACCTGGTATACCTCCTGGTTCTTATCCGTCCAATATTCCTTCTGTGATGATTGATAATTCTGAAGGTGAATATATCAAAACACATCTTGCAGCCAATACTACAGTAAATATAACATTAAAGGATGATCCGGTAGAGTACATTACTCCAGATGGAAGTTTTGATAATGGAATTATAATCCATGAATACGGACATGGAGTTTCTAATAGGTTGACGGGTGATGGCTATAGTTGTTTAGATTTTTCGCAAGATAAAGAGCAAATGGGGGAAGGATGGTCCGATTTTTTTGCTTTAATGTTAACGAATAAACCTGGGAATAATGCTTCGGTTTCAAGAGGAATTGGTACTTATCCTAAGGGAGAAGATATTACTGGGTTGGGAATCAGGCCTGCAAGATATTCTCCTGATTTTTCTGTGAACAATTATACCTATGGCCATACTAATGGACTAGAATTTAGTGATGGATCGCCCGATGTTCATACAATTGGTTTTATTTGGGCTACAATGTTATGGGATCTTCATTGGAAGTATGCTGAAAAGTATGGGTATTCCTCTGATGTTTTAGCTAATAATACTAATGGAAGTACTAGAGTAATACAATTGGTAACAGATGCCTTAAAATTACAAACATGTAATCCCACATTCGTCGACGGAAGAAATGCTATCTTGGCAGCCGAACAAGCTACTACAGGAGGAGAGGATAAGTGTATGATATGGGAAGTTTTTGCAAAGAGAGGATTAGGGGTAAATGCTTCTGCAGGAGATAAAGTGAATATAAATGATCAGGTAGAAGATTTTGCTGTACCTACTGAATGTAATACATTAGCTACCGGAGAAGTAAAAACAAAGAAAAATATTATTTCCCTATATCCCAATCCTGCCAGGAACGAATTCTATATCAATTTCCCAAGTAATACGATAGGCAAAGTAAGTGTTGAACTGTATGATATGTCTGGAAAATTAGTTTCTTCTGAAGATAAAATATCTCCAGATACAAAAAAAGTAATCTCTACAGAAAAATTAATCAATGGAACTTATATAATTAGAGTAAAAGGTTTAGGCTTTGATTCTGCATCAAAAGTTGTCATTGAAAAATAAATTCCTAAAAATTAATGAAAATTAGGTGGGTAGGTTCTCAAAAAGTTGAAATATAGGTTTTACCTCTTCTTGTTCTTGTGAATACGGGGGAGCAATAGGTATTGGTCAGGGAATCGGAAGTTCTTAGAATATTACAATCCAATCTTGTTGTATTCAATGGAATGGGTTGGTCTTTTTGGAAGCTATAATAAACAAATTTGAGAATTTATTATCGATATAAGCTTAACTATTAATAACACAATATCTCAAGGGATTTTGGTATTTATAATATTCATGGATATGAATTAAAGTATAATATTTTAAGTAGAATAGGACATTCTCTTTCTTAAGGATATTGAGGAGAATTATACTCTATGCCAGTTTAATTTATAACAATCAGCACAATGAAAAAAATTATTATTTTGCTATATAGTGTATTAGGAAACTATATGTTTTCTCAATGGAGCCCCATTAACCACAAAAAAAATCCTGAAAAAGACTATGATAGATCAGGGTACTATAAGTTGGATCTTGATGCCATGCGAGGTTTGCTCAAAAATGCTCAAGAGACCGGAAGTAAATCCAAGCCTGTTGAAATTGCATTACCTACTTTGGAGGGACAAATGGAAAAATTTGCTATTTACAGTCTCCCAGTTATGGTGAAAGAGCTTGCTGAACAATATCAGCTAGGTTCCTATGTTGGAGTAGGAGTAGATGATCCCTCAAAATACGTACGGTTTTCTGTTGCTCCCAATGATTTTCAATCGATGATCATTAAAAATGGAGAATCAGAGTTTATAGATGCTCCGGGTAAGGATAAAACGATATATATTGTTCATCCTCGCTCTAAAGGCAATACAGGTTTTGGATGTGGGGTGGATGAAAGTCCTATTTCAGTAAAACAATTGGAACAACTTCGAGAGCAAGGAAAAACATTTACCAACCAACCTACGGACTTTTCCAAAAGTTTGGATCAGAAATTTCGTACCATGAGATTGGCAATCTCTACCACAGGGGAATATACGCAGTATTTTGGAGGAACAGTGGCAGGTGCTCTTGCAGCGATTAATGCTACGATGACAAGAGTAAATGGAGTATTAGAAAAAGATTTTGCGTTGCACTTGGATGTACAGAATTTTCCTGGGCTTATCTATACAGATCCGGCGACGGATCCTTATTCAGATAATGGCGCAAATGACGATAATTGGATATTGGGAGTACAGAATGTATTAACAACTACGATAGGAAATGATAATTATGACATAGGACATTTATTTGTGGGGCATCAGGATTCCACTTCGGGCATTGCAGGGCTTGCCTGTGTGGGGTGTACATGCAGTAATCCTGCGAATTCAACTTCTTTAGCAAAGGGGTCTGCTTTCTCTTCTGCTAATATACCTCAAGGAGATGCTTTTGATATAACTATTGTAGCTCATGAGATTGGGCATCAATTGGGAGCGACTCATACATTTTCTAACAATATAGAAGGCTCTGGTACTAATGTTGAGCCTGGTCTGGGTTTTACTATTATGAGCTATGGAGGAATTGATATCGGACCCTACTATCATTATGTAAGTGGGAGTCAAATTGTAAACACTTTAATAAATACAAGTTGTTATACAGAGACCCCCATTGTCAATACACCTCCTGTGATCGCTTCTCATCCTCTGGTTTATAACATACCTAAAGGAACGGCTTTTGTTCTTACCGCTTCAGTAAATGATCCTGAAGATGATCCTATGACTTATACTTGGGAACAAACAGATAATGCTAGTGCTCCTGTTACAGACGTTACAGGTAATAATTTGACGGGAGGATTATTTCGATCTTTATTACCAGGCACTTCTCCCACTCGATACTTCCCTAAGTTATCTTCAGTATTGAATGGCAACTTAACAATTCCTTCTGATTGGGAAACCGTTCCCAATGTTTCAAGATTAATGGGCTTTGCTTTAACAGTAAGGGATAATCATCCTATTGCTACACAGCAGCAAACTCAAACCACACAACAATTTATTTTTGCCGGAAGTGATGGACCATTTAAGATAAATACCACGCAAGTCGATCCTACTACACCTTCATTAGTAGAATGGGATGTGGTGAATACAAATGCAGCCCCTTATAACGTAGCGAATGTAAAAATCGATTATACTACAGATAATGGGTCAACTTGGAATATTCTTTCAGCTTCTACTCCAAATGATGGATCAGAAAGTTTATCATTTCCTATGTCTTTAAATAATCAATCCATTAAACTTAGGATTTCAGCAATAGATAATGTTTTTTATGCTATAGGAAAGATAGTAATTACCAACGGAGTTTGTGAGACTATGACTCCTGCTAATGTTGTAGTGAGCGATATCATGTTTTCATCAGCCACAATAACCTGGGATTCTATTGCAGGAGCAACTTATCAGATTCGATATAAAAAATCTACGGATGTTTCTTGGTCACAGACGACTTCAACGACTAATTCGATTATTCTAAATAATCTGGATGGAATTACTCAATATGATGTACAAGTATCAACTGTTTGTTCAGCAATAGCAGGTTCTTTTTCAGAAACTATTCATTTCACTACTTTGGATTATTGTGAGCTTTTTTCTTTTGGAGATCCCAATGACTATATAAGTAATGTCACTTTAAGTAATGTTAATAATTCTTCTGGAGCAAGTACATATACAAATTATACTTCAGATCCTTCAATGGAGGTAAGTCTTTCAATAGGTGGAAGTTATACCTTGTCAGTGGGTAAGGGTTGGTTGAATACAGCACCTCGTGCTAATATGGTATCTGCTTGGATCGATTTTGACAATAACGGAATGTTTGAAGACTCAGAAGAAGTTATGGCTACTGGAAATAATATTGCTAATCTTGTTGTCTCGAATTTTATAGTACCGACTACTGCAGTTACCAATAAAAAATTAAGGATGCGCGTTATATCATCTTTTGAAATTCAACCTAGTCCGTGCCTTCCTTATAATAATGGTGAAGCAGAAGATTATAGTGTTGTTATTAATGAGGTATTATCTACAAATGATATTATTGATTCTAAAAAAGATGATATTCAATTATATCCTAACCCTGTTTCAGATGTTTTACATATTACTAAGATATCCGATAAGGCTAAATTTAAACTTTATAATGCCGTTGGACAGTTAGTAAGAAGTGGAGAAATAACCCATGGACAGATCAATGTTTCTACATTAATAACGGGAGAATATACTATTTCCGTGGAAGAAAAAGGGAAGAATATGTTCAGATCTAAATTCATTAAAAAGTAATTTTTATCTTGAAGTTTATTCAAGGTGACTTTAACAATGAACCTGTTTAAACTTTTTTTAGAACAAAAGTTTAAACAGGTTTGTAATATTATAACGAAAACAACTAATCTTTAAAAAAAAATGAAAAAAAATGCTTATACAGCTATGTTTTGCATAGTGTTTTCCTCAGTGTATTCTCAGGTAGGAGTAAATACGCAAACACCAAAGTCTACTTTAGATGTTACTGCCAAAGGCAGCGCACAAGATTATGACGGTTTACAAGCTCCGAGACTGACGAGGACTGATCTTACAAACAAAGGAGATACTTTATATGGAGAGGATCAAAAAGGAGTATTAATCTATATTACAGATATTGCTGGCGGTAATGCTTTGGGGCCAAGGATAAATGTTGATACTGTAGGATATTACTATTTTGATGGATCTATGTGGAAAAAACTTGCAGCTAACAGTACGGGGGCTGTAATTGGATATTCAGCATTAGTATCTGGAAATCAGGTTTCATGGCCGGGAAATAATATCTTTCAATCTATTGACTTTAGTGTTGGTAGTGGCTCAATTGCCGCATGGCGAACAAATAGTTCTACCCTTACTGTACCCGCAGGTAATTCAGGATTATATATAATAAATTATACATTAGGTTTGCTAGTAAATGGGGGTGTCCTTTCTTCTTATATATTCGCAGGATCCCTACTAATTAATGGAATAGTGATTAGTAATTCAGGTACAACTGTTGGGGGAGGAAGTGGCTTCTCTTATAATAATAACTTTTTTAGTTTGTCATGGAGTGAGATCATTAACCTTAATGATGGAGATACCATACAACTAAATGGCATTACATACGGCACATCAGGAGTTCCTCTGGGCTTTAAATTGGCACGTCTTTCTTTAGAAAAAATTAATTAAATAACCTTAGTTCGGTTGAGAATTTAATATAAATATCAAGAATAAGAATGTTTCCATTATCCCATTCTATATGACATTATATTAATATTATTATAAATAAATGATGAAAAAAATACAAGAAGAAAAAATTATTTTTGAAAACGAATTATCCTTTAAATCATCTTTTCCCTCTCTTAGAAATTACTTTTTCTGGCACTATCATCCAGAGCTAGAGCTTGTATATATAGAGGCACCACATGGCATTCGTAATGTAGGAAAACATATTTCAAATTTTACAGAAAGTGATCTTATTCTTATAGGTCCTAATATTCCCCATTTAAATTTTGATTATGGAATAAAAACCCATTATTATCAAGCTGTAATTCAAATGAAAACAAGTTTGGTAGATGTACTGATGGATACTCCAGAGTGTAATAAAATAAAGGAATTATTAGAGCGCTCTTATTTAGGGCTTTCTTTTAAAGGAAAAACTAAGAAGGAAGTAGCTAGAAGGATAAAGGATTTCAAAAGTGAAAGAAAATTAGATGGGTTATTAGACTTAATAAAAATATTTCAAATTCTTGCAGAATCTAATGAATTTGATGTCCTTAATACTGATGATATGAGAGTGAGGTTGTGTTTTCATGATAAAATTCGGATGGAAATCATTTATAACTATGTCCATGAAAATTATCATAATAAACTGAATGTTCATGAAATTGCACAGGCTGTAAATCTTACTACCTCGGCATTCTGTCGGTATTTTAAGAAACAAACGAATCTTACCTTTACAAATTTTGCAAATTCATATAGAATTAGCATGGCAAAGATCTTTCTTCTTCAAAATATATCTGTATCAGAGGTTTGTTATCAGGTAGGTTTTAATAGTATATCCTATTTTAGTACACTATTTAAAAAACTTGTAGGCAAGACTCCAATGGACTTTAAAAGCAAATAATTCATTGGTCTATGATGGCTTCTTTATTAGGGGTATTATATTTTCATTTTTTAACTCCCTACTTGATTAACGATAGTCTAGTGTTAGCACAGATGAAAAAATGCATTATTCCATATCAATATAAACTGTGACCTTTTATTTTTATTTTGTTTTAAATGACTTATTAATAGAATTTTATTAAATATGAGACTTTTATATTGTTAATAATTGTATCCCTGTATTTGCTTTTTACCATAATTAATATTAATACTAATCTTTAAAAATACACAAATGAAAAAGTTTTTAGCTTTAACGGCATTATTCTTTGGAATAATTGCAAATGCACAATTAGATAAAATTTACAGACACAATGGAGAAACGATTGAGGGAAAAGTTCTCAAAGTGGAAGAATACAACATTGTATTCAAATATGATGGAGAAGATACTGAAAATTCTTTGAGTAAATATGCTGTTGAAAAAATAGTATATACAACCGGAAGAACAGAAAATATGACGAAAAAAATCGTTGTAAAAGGTAAAGACGATTGGGAAAAAGTAATGATTATTGAAGATAAAGCCTACCTGGGAGGATTGAAAAAAGGCGATGAAATAAGAGGGAAAACAGGCTTTATAAGTTATCATACTGGAAATACTGCGGATAAAAAAGCCGAAAAGAAACTGAAAATAGAAGCTGCAGAAAAAGGAATGCCTTTTATTTTCATGTTAGAAAGTAAGGATATAAATCAAACTGGTTATAAAGGAAAGGCTTTTGGTAATGTGCAAAGTATCAAAAAAGGTATTACCTACAATTATTAATATTATTTAAAGTGTCAAAAATCAGGCTTTGGAAAGCGTATTTTTTCTAATCTTTTACAATGAAAAATCGTTTTTAAGCTGTTTTTTTGATATATCAAAGTAGATGTATCTTTTAAAATAAACTTATTATACATTTAAAATCAAAATATTACTAAGCTTTTAACTTACTTACTCGTAGGTATAAAGGAACGTGGTAACTATGAACCCCCACTTTCTAGCATGACCTTGATATATCAAAAAAATAGCCTTAGTACTTTAGATGCTTAGTAATATTTTATTTCTAAACATTTTCTCTTTAAAGAATTTTATTTTTCTCTGAATATCTCGGGCATCTTATTCTTATGAATGATAAGAGCTTTTCAAACTACACTTCGGAATATGTTTCTCATTTTATTCAGGTAGAAGAATTCCTTAAAAAGTTAGAAATCTTTCCATTTTTACTCTCAGACTTAACTTGATTATAGTTAAGCTCATACAAAACCCCTTATAAAATAATTAAAATACTTTATGATGATGAATTCCCCAATGTTAATCAAACTCACCCCTTACCAAAAATCTTTTTATAATGAATGGATGCTCAATCCTTCCCGAAGTGATTATAATATGGTTATGGATCAATCTATGTCAGGAGTTCTTGATATAGAAAGATTAAACTTTAGTTTGGTAAGGTTTCTTAATAATTATTTATTAATGAATAGTAATGTTCTTAATATATCAGATGAGCTATTTTGGAAAAGTAGACCTTTATTATCTGAAGATGCACAAGTTCTAACTTATTATCCTGATGAGCTTAATCAAGAGAAATTATTAAGTATAGCTTTAGAGCCATTTGATCTGGAAAAGGACCAATTTTTTAGATTTTATGCTATTAAATTAGATAATGAGAGGTATAGGATTATTTGCATAATTCCTCATATTATAGTTGATGGGCTAAGTGTTAATTCTTTATATGATGAAATTAGTAATTATTATAATGATCCTACATATATAAATCCGGTGAGTCTTATCGAGCAGGCGCGTTTGCATGACGAATTAAATGAACAGTTTGTCCAAATCTTCAATAATGGAAAAGACCAAATGTCCGATTTTTGGAAAAAAGAATTGAGGGACTTAGAAAATATTGGATTTAAATTTTTACAGACTTTTGGAACATCAAACAATCATTTAGAGATCAATAAAATTAATGAGTTTAGATTTGAATTTGAAGAAGATCTTTTTCTAAAAGTAAAGCAACTAACTAGAAGTCATAAATTGACCCATTATACATTTGGGAAGATGATACTTGCCATAGTACTTCATAGGATTTCAGGAATAGAAAATTTAGGAATTCATTATCCTGTAGGGGTAAAAGAAGGAAGAGAGCTTATATTTGGGGCTCATGTTAATACTGTGATCAAAGGATATCATTTTACCTCAGAAACTAAGCTTTCTGATCTTATAGATCAAAACTTAAACTATATCACTGATTTAAAGAAGACTAAAGCTCATTATCTGCCGGTAGGAGATTTTATCAGATACGCTCCAAAATCGGATATATTAGAATTTAGTTTTGTTCAGGCTAATCTTAAAGATATCTTTATTAATTATGAAGGGACTTATGATATGATTATCAATAATGAATTGAATATAGATTTACTTGGGAAAATTATATTTGAACAGGAAATTAAAGACAATCAGCTAAATTATAGGATTAAATATGACAGATTTGAATTAGATACAGATTTGGTATCTAATTTTATAGAAATTTATAAAAGATTATTTGTCCAAGTATTAGATGATATATTAGAGCATAATACAGATACTAGGATATCTTCTTATGATTTGCTAGATAAAGAAAGTTATCATAGTATGACTCATAATAGGAGCAATGCGATGGCTGAAGATGATACATCTATTACGATTCATGAATCATTTGAGCGACAGGTAGAAAAGACTCCAGATCATATAGCCTTGGTATATGAAGATGTGAGGCTTACTTATAAGGAGCTTAATGAAAGATCCAATCAAATGGCTCATTATCTATTACAAAATTATCAAATCCAACCTGACGAACTCATTCCCTTATGTTTAGAAAGATCAGAGCATATGCTCATAGGAATTTTAGGAGTATTGAAGTCGGGCGGGGCTTATGTTCCAATGGATCCAAGCTACCCCGTGGATCGTATAGAGCATATTTTGGGAGATACTAAGGCAAGAGTGGTAATTGGAGAAGGGAGAACCAAGGATAAACTTGATGAATTCAAATCTGATACTATTGATCTTAGTATTCTTAGACTGGATAGTTCAGAGATGAGAGAGAGACTTGATGACTATTCCAAAGAAAACCCGTTAACTGAAGTTAGTTCATCAGATTTATCATATGTTATTTACACTAGTGGCACAACAGGAAAACCTAAAGGTGTCATGATAGAACATAGTGGAGTTGTAAATCTAGTTTCCGATTTATACTCCCGTTATCAACTCAATAGTGAAGATGTTATTCTTCAGTTTGCCAATTATGTATTTGATGCGTCGGTAGAGCAAATATTGTTGGCACTTTTAAATGGTAATACTTTACTGCTCGCCAAAGATAAGAGTTATCTAAATGAAGATTTGTTTCTACAGGCTCTTTCTGATCATAAAGTTTCCTATATTCATTTGACCCCTTCGGTATTAAAAACTATTGATGTAACAAGAATTAATAGCTTACGTGTTTTAAATTCTGGTGGAGAACATTTGCCTAATGATTTATATAATAAACTACAAAATAATCATTTCAAATTAGTTAATTCTTATGGCCCTACAGAGACAACAGTTACTTCTCTGGTTAATGCTGGAAATGGCTCTAATAACATAGGTAAAGCTATTACTAATACGACAGTTTATGTTTTAGACGGGTATTTACGTCCTGTTCCAGTTGGGGTAGTAGGAGAATTGTATATAGGAGGTTCAGGACTATCAAGAGGTTATTTAAATCTTCCCGAACTTACAGCGGAGCGTTTTCTATTGAATCCTTTCCAGAGTGAAGAAGAGAAAGAGATAGGTTATAATGATCGTATGTATAAGACTGGAGATTTAGTCCGTTATCTTGCTAATGGAGATTTGGAATATATAGGGAGGAATGACTTCCAGGTAAAGATCAGGGGGTATAGGATAGAGCTGGGAGAGATAGAAAACGCTTTGTTGAGTTATGAAGGGATTCGTCAAAGTGTTGTACTGGCAAAGGAGAATAGTTCAGGCTTGAAATACTTGGTTGGCTATTATGTATCGGATACTGCAGTAAACCATGAAGACTTATCTGTGTATTTATCAGGATTACTTCCAGAGTATATGGTTCCTTCTGTATATGTTCATTTGGAATCACTTCCTCTTACGATTAATGGAAAGTTGGATCGCAGGGCTTTACCTGAACCTAGCTTCACAGGAGATAAGGAATATATAGCACCAAAGACTTCTCTTCAGCGAGATTTGGCAGCAATTTATAGTGAAGTATTGGGCTTACCTGTAGAAAGTATCGGTTTACATGATGATTTCTTCCGCTTGGGAGGAGACAGTATCATCAGTATCCAACTCGTGAGTCGTTTACGAAAACGATTATCCTTATCCTTAAGTGTCAAAGAAGTCTTTACCTATAGAACAGTGTATCATCTTTCTGAGCTCTTAGAAAGTAGAAGGGATGAAGAGGGATTGTCTCTTATTACAGAACAGGGAATATTAGAAGGTGAAGTTTCATTATTACCGATTCAGGAATGGTTCTTCCATGAAGTAGAGTTGGGAGAACATTTTACCTCTTTCCATCATTGGAATCAGTCCTTTATGATTCATGTCCCTGAATTGGATATAGATATATTAAAACAAAGTCTCCTACAATTAGTAGAGAAGCATGATGCCTTACGGCTATATTATTCTAAAACAAAGCATGGCTATCTTCAAGAGTATAGAAAAGAAGCTATATCTCCTGATTTGAGTATACTTGATCGTAGAGACGTAAGTGAAGAAGAATTAGTAGAAGTCTTTACTTCTTGGCAGAGTGGATTTGATAT
>NZ_CACVBR010000037.1 GCF_902728265.1 Chryseobacterium potabilaquae | reverse complement strand
AACCAGCTGATTTTGGTTATAATGCTTGAAATTCATAAGCAAATATCTGATTATCAAATATAAATATACGAAATCCTATTGAGGTATCCAAAAAAATATCCGCCTCAGTTGTGAGACGGATACCATAAAAACCATTCCATATGAAAAAAAATTAACATTAAAATCCTATACTATATAAAATTTAAATATGAAAAAAAAATTATATATTTGTTAGACAAAACACCTTACTATGAAAAATAAAATCTATTTAAACATTTAATTTTTATGTACGCATATGGAAATTAGTACAAATCCTATTTTTCATAAATAAGTCATTAAAGAAATATCATACTTTCTAGAGTATAGATTACAATTCTTAGTAGCTAACAGGTACTCAAAATTTTAAACACCTGTAACTGAACGAGTCTTATTCCATGTATATACAGATCATTAGAATAACTAATTACTGTGTTACCGGAATAATAATTCCCAATTTAAGGAAATGTATTATTTTTTATTATTCTGTGTAGACATAAAAAATAATTCTCTACAACCCATATAATCTTTGTTAGAACTTAAAAAAAATAAAATCATCATGAATAAGCAATTTATAGCTATACATCTAATAATATCAAATAATCCTCTACGTGGATAGATGGGGATTAATACAACTACATCTACCACAAATAGTATAGAGATAGAAATTTCTTATAACTTAAATAAAATGTATTACTACAAAAACTAAAATAATTTATAGAAATGGTAAGTATTAACAATTCCCCATAGAATTGGATTTCTGAATAAAAAACTCATTAACAAATTAAACAGACAGAAAATGAAACAAAAATTTATTAGTATAAAAAGGATACTCTTTTTCTCATTTTTAATATTGGGAAATTATTTTTATAGCCAAATAAGAATATCCAATAGTATTGCAATTTCCTCAGCCCCTAATAGCTCGGCATTTATTGATGCTTCTTCAAATCCAAGTTATAATAGCACAACCAATATTGGAAAAGGATTATTATTTCCAAGAACTGATTTAACAACCTTTACGGCTTTCTTACAAGCTCCTTTTGGCATTGCCAACAATTACCCTTTTCTTTATGATGGATTTATTTTGTTTAATACTGCCACCTCTGGAGTAGCAGGAGTTGGATCTACAGAAGGTACATTATGTCGTGGATTTTGGTATTATGATAATCCTTCCAACATTCTTAATGGAGGAACATGGAAACCTGTACGCCCCGATTTATGTACAGTAACTCCTCCTTCTTTTCAATTCGATTGTGCAGGGACAATTCCTATGGGAGGACATTTTGTACAAGGTACGCCGGTACTTGGATCTGATAAATTTAATATTTTTCAGTATACTGCAGGAAACGGAGCAAGTTATCCCGGCCAAACCATACCTTCTACAGGAGTTACTGGCCTAACAGCCACTCTAATGGCAGGAACCCTAGCTAATGGCACAGCCGGAAACTTTAATCTTATTATTACAGGAATCGCTTCAGCGGCAGGAACAGCAAGCTTTACATTCACTCTGGAAGGACAAACTTGTACATTTACCAGAATCGTAGATGGTAGTGGCGGAGGTGGCGGGGGCAACCAAGTTGTAATGTGTGGATCTAGTAAAGCATGGATGACTCATAACTTAGGAGCAGACATAAACCAACCCGCTAATGTACCTACACAAGCCACTGCCGGCAATTATTACCAATGGGGAAGAATATCCCCAGTAGCAACAGCATACTCTACCACAGGCGCTTTACCTGGCTGGGATTCCTCAACAGCACCTAATGGATCTTGGTCAGCATCAAAAACAGTAAACGATCCATGCCCTAGTGGATTCCGAGTACCTACATCTTCAGAATGGGCAATTTTAAATACGAGTAATACACCAAGTAACATAGGAACTTTTAGCACCGGTTCACCAAATGATCCTACAAATTTTGGAGCGGCCAAACAATTCACATGTACAAATAATGGAAATATATTAGTATTCCCAGCTGCTGGCTATCGCGGCACTAATGCAGGACAAGGAGCACTAGCAGGCCGTGGTGTAACGGGTGACTATTGGGCCGTTGATGAGTCAGGATCCACAATGAGTTATATGTTTTATTTTACCTCCAGTGTAAGTGGTAATGGTAATCAACCACAAGTACGCTCCGTGGGCGCTCCCATCCGATGTATACAAGAATAAAATACTATCTAAGTAAATTATTTCTTAGAATTATAAAACATAGTATGCCGACGAGTAAAAGCGTCGGTATACTCTCTTAATAAAAAATGCTTTTTTGCAATAGTATTATAAATTTTGTTATTATAAATTCATTACATAATAACAAATAAAAAAATATTTTAATGAATAAAACACATCAAAATGAGAAACACCTCTGTTAACATTCAAAAGATAATTTATTTATTCTTATTCCTAGTAAGTAGTTATTTCTATGGACAAATAAGAATAGCCAATAGTATTGCCATATCATCAGCTGCTAATAGTTCAGCATTTATTGACGCCTCTTCAGATCCCAGCTATAATGCTACAACCAATACTGGAAAAGGATTATTATTTCCAAGAACCAATTTAGCCACTTTTACATCCTTCTCGGAAGGAGCATTTGGCCAATCAACCAACTATCCATTTTTTTATGATGGATTTGTGGTATATAATACAGCTACCAGCGGGGTCGCGGGAGTAGGAGCTACAGAAGGAACTTTGTGTCGTGGATTATGGTATTATGATAATCCTTCCAATACTATTAATGGTGGAACGTGGAGACCTTTTGAACCAACTGCCTGTTCTATTCCGAAGAGCTCTAATCCTACCTTTACTAATCTAAAACAGCAAGCTAACCCTAACAATATTCTAAAATAAGATAATAATAGTTATTAAAAGTATTATACCCCTAAAGTGAAAACGGGCAAGAGTGTACATTTCACTCTACTAAAACATAAAAAAGCAATGAATGTTCATTGCTTTTTTGTTTTTTTAACAGGGCATAAGATAAGCCATTGGGCATATTTTTAATGAAAATTAGTATCTTATTAAACTCAAATTTTTCTTCAATCTATAAATTGGCTTCATTTTTGATACTGAGTATAAAGAAATGTAATTTTATTACTACAAAAAAAACACTTTATGAAAAAAAATGCTTCTCAATCTATCTTGGGTAAATACAATTATCTATCCACTATTCTTACATATACACTAAAATAAAGTAGAGACTTGTCCATCCACGTTGGTGGCATTCTATACACAAAATAAGTGTTAGGAATAAATAATTAGCCATTTACATTCATGTTAAGTATTCACATTTATATTATTTGTAATAGCCATTACAGATCCACAGATGTGACATAGATATAAAATAAACACAACAATTATTATAGAATAAATAATAACTCAATTATGATGAAAAAAAATTTTATTGCAACGTTAGCTATTGCTTCAAGTTCTTTTGTGTTTGGACAAGTGGGGATAAATACAAACACCCCTCAATCTACTTTAGAAGTTACAAGTAGCTCCTCTCCAACTACCCCTGAAGGAATGTTAGTGCCTCGTTTTACCGTAACTGAATTAGCAGCAAAAGATGCTGCGTATGGAGCAGCTCAGAATGGAATTTTAGTTTTTATCTCTTCAGGAGTAGGAAGCACAGGTAAAACCTCTGATATTAAAAACTCTGGTTTTTATTATTATGACAACCCAACTTCCAAGTGGAAAATAGCAGGAAGTTCCAGCTCAAGCACTTTTAATGTAACAACTGAAAAAACGGCAAGTTATACTGCATTAGCAACAGATGATTATATTAAGCTAAATATTAATACGGCTGGTCAGACATTAACTCTTCCCACCACAGGTGTTACCGTAGGCAAAATAATTATGGCTTCAAACATAGGAAATATGCCAGTGAATATTTTGCCACAGCCAAGAAATGCATCTATGCCAATAAACAAACAGTTAGCAAAAGAAAATTCTGGATCATTTATCTATATAGGTAATGGATTATGGGATTGGGCTTCTGGTTTTTAAAACAGATAAAATTCATCAATTAAATATTTAAACATGAAAAACACATTCATTAGTGTAAAAAAGATTACTTATTTAGTATTATTAGTAATGGGAAGTTATTTTTATGGGCAAGTAAGAATAGCCAATAGTACCGCTATTGCATCAGCGGCCAATAGTTCAGCGTTTATTGACGCTTCTTCCGACCCAAGTTACAATGGTACAACAAATATTGGAAAAGGGCTTATATTCCCAAGAGCGGATTTAAGTACTTTTACCTCTTTTTCTCAAGGAAACTTTGGCGAAGAAGAAAATTATCCATTCTTTTATGATGGATTTATGATTTACAATACAGCTACCACAGGTGTAGCCGGAGTAGGATCTACAGAAGGAACACTATGCCGTGGATTATGGTATTACGACAATCCATCAAATACAATCAATGGAGGAACATGGAAAGCTCTTGATCCGACTGCATGTTCTATGCCTAGATCGTAACAAAAAGTAAAATGGCAATACAAATTAGTAAAAACTATTAATAAGTTATATACTCAGCGGCAATTTAAAATTGTCGCTTTTTTTATATTGCATTCTATCCTATTATTTAATTTTAAGATTACTTCTTTAGATATAAATTTTATTTTAAACGGAGGTGAATTTCATTTCAAAGAACACATTCAACAAGTCTCTTTCCCATTATATTCATATTTTATTAAAAATTAGAAAAACATTCAATAACAACAAAAAAAAGTTAAAAATTATAATTTAACGTTAAAAATAAATCAAAAAAATTGAACGGCATGGTGTTTGAGATTTATAATTCAAAACTTCCTAAGAAATATCATTAAAATAGCATATAATCAAAGTGATAAATTTCAAATAATTACCATCGAAAAAATGATATATACTTCTCACCTAAAAGTCGGCAAAGCATGTTTTTGAGAATATACATGTCAAACCAGCTTTCATACATATGTTAGAATCTGCTTCCTCTAAAAAGAAGAAGCAGATTTTGTTTTTTATCAATTCATTTAATTTTTTTTTAAGCTGTAATAAACTTTAGTTAAGTTTCAAAAAACAAAAAATTTCAGCTCAGTTTTTGTATAACTTTGAATAACAAAATAAAATAATTCTATGAAAAAACTATTAACTGCAATGTCTTTAGTACTAGGACTAGGACTTGCTACTGCTCAGCAAACTGTGCCTGCTACAAGTACAAATACTCAACCAACAACCAAAGCAGTAAAAACTTCTGAATCAAAAACAGCAAAACCTGCTGCAAAAATGAAAAAAGATGGAACTCCTGATAAAAGGTACAAAGACAATAAAAAACTAAAAAAAGACGGAACTCCAGACAAAAGATATAAAGAAAACAAATAAACTCAACATATAGTTGTTATTTTCATAATCAAATTTCGAAGAACCGATGGAAATTCTCCTCGGTTTTTTTATTATATAGATAAGAACATACTATTAAATTCTTCATTAATTTATAAATTTGAAGCATGTTAAATCTCCTAAAGAAAAAAGCAGCACTTATCTGGGCAAAAAAACATGTGCAAAAAGCTGAAGAATTCAAAAAAAATGCTACAAAGGATCAAGAAGAGGTATTACTATCCCTAGTCGACACTGCAAAAAAAACACTTTTTGGAAGAGAACATGATTTTGAAAATATTCATACCATTCAAGAATTTCAGGAGAAAGTCCCAGTTTCCGATTATGAAGATATAAAACCTTATATTGAAAGAGTAAAAAAAGGGCAAGCTAATATACTTTGGATAGAAACGCCTGAATATTTTGCTAAAACTTCAGGAACAACTTCAGGCTCTAAATATATTCCTATATCTAAAGAAGGTATGCCATATCAAATCAAAGGAGCCCAAAGTGCTATTTTTCATTATATTGCAGCAAAAGACAATGCGGATTTCGTAAAAGGAAAAATGATTTTCTTACAAGGAAGTCCAACACTTGATGAGATATATGGAATAAAAACAGGCCGGCTTTCAGGAATTGTAGCGCATCATATTCCAAGTTACCTTCAAAAGAACAGGCTTCCAAGTTGGGAAACTAACATCATAGAAGATTGGGAAACTAAAATTGATAAAATTATCGAGGAAACAGAGAATGAAAACATGACGCTCATTTCTGGAATTCCTCCTTGGTTAATCATGTATTTTGAAAAATTAGTTGAAAAACATAATAAGAAAATAAAACAAATTTTCCCTCATCTTCAATTGATCATTACAGGTGGAGTAAACTATGAACCTTATCGTGACAAAATGGAAGAACTATTAGGCGGGAAAGTAGATATCATACAAACATTTCCTGCATCAGAAGGTTTCTTTGCATTTCAGGATGATTACACAAAGGAAGGGTTACTTCTTTTAACTCGTCATGGCATATTCTATGAATTTATTCCTTTAGAAGAATACGGCAAGCCTCATGCAAAACGATTAACATTAAAAGATATTGAGCTCAATAAAGATTATGCTTTAATTTTAACTACAAATTCGGGATTGTGGGCTTATTCAATTGGTGATGTAGTAAGGTTCATTGACAAAAACCCCCATAGAATTTTGGTCAGCGGAAGAACAAAACATTTTACTTCCGCATTTGGGGAACATGTGATTGCTTATGAAATAGAAGAAGCAATGAAAGTTACTTTAGTAAAGTATCCTGCACAAATTACAGAGTTCCATCTTGCCCCCCAAGTAAACCCATACGAAGGACTACCTCATCATGAATGGTTTATAGAGTTTGAAAAAGAACCTGAAAACTTGGAAAACTTCAGAGATGAGTTGGATAAACAATTAAGAAAACGCAACACTTATTATGATGATCTTATTTCTGGAAATATTCTTGAAAAACTGCACATCACAACATTAAAAAAAACCGCATTTCATGAATATGCAAAATCTCAAGGAAAATTAGGAGGTCAAAATAAAATTCCAAGACTTGCTAATGATAGAAAAATTGCAGATTTATTAGAATTTTATAAGAAATAAACATATTTTATTCATTCCCAAAACATATATTCAAAAAAAATTATAAATTTGAAAACCTAAACAACAATAATGAAAGCATCTCTACTTTTAAAATCCTCTTTACTTACTTCCTTATTCGTTATTTCATCTTGTGCTACCACAAAATACACTGAAGATGTTTCAAAAAATGATTATTCCAACCTTGCTGCAGGGCGAACATATGTCATCATGATGAAGGATGGATCAAAAAATCAAAAAATGTTATTCCGTAATGTAGATGGTGATAACTTAATAGGAACAGCAGGAAAAAAAGATAGTACACAAATCATTATCCCTAAAGCCGATGTAGCTGCTGTGCGGGATACCAGAAAAGCAAGAACAACCGCTGGGGCTGTAGTTATTGGGGCTGCCGGAGTAGCTGCTTTGGTAATTAGTGCTTCTAGAGCTGATTAATAGATATTATCTTTTACTCGTTATTTGATTTATCATTCAAAAATCAAAATGTAAATTGTCATAAATAAATTATTTAAGGCTATTTTTGCGCATGATTTCTTTTACGCCCTTAAAAACATTGCAAAATGTTGAATTTAGAAATCTTCTTACAGGAAGATTTTTTATTGTTTTAGCTTTCAGAATGCTCGCAACTTTATTAGGATGGTGGGTATATGAATTGACAAAAGATCCCTTTTCAATTGGTTTAATAGGTCTTTCAGAAGTCATTCCGGCAGTAAGCTGTGCATTGTATGCTGGTCATGTCATTGATATGAATGAAAAAAAGAAACTTTTACTCATTTGTAATTATGCTTACATTTTTTTGATCAGCCTTCTGCTCATTCCTTCATTCCTGAAAGTTGAAATGCACTTTACAGGACATCAAATTACCTATTTTATTTATGCCGTAATTTTCTTTACAGGAATTATAAGAGCTTTTATTGGCCCTATTCTCCCTTCCATGATTCCTAAAATTGTAAAAAAAGAAAACCTCCCAAATGCAATAACATTAAACCAAGCTACCTTTCTAATTTCTTCTGTCTGCGGGCATGCAACAGGAGGTTTCTTAATAGGATATTTCGGTATTAAGTGGACCTTAGTAGTCATCATTTTATTAATTTTTATAGCTTCATTATTTTTCTGGCAATTAAATAAACAATATTCTGAATATAAAAAAGAAAGTATAAATGTAGTAGAAAGTATGCGTGAAGGTATTATGTATATATTTAAAACTAAGGAAATTTTAGGAGCTCTATGTCTAGATATGTTTGCCGTTCTTTTTGGAGGGGCAGTTGCTATGATCCCAGTCTTTGCAACAGATATTTTAAATGTAGGAGCTGAAGGATTTGGATTGTTAAACGCTGCATCTGATATTGGCTCAATGTGCATAATAACCATATTATCAATCATTCCTTTAAGAAAAAATCAAGGAAAAATTTTACTTACTGTCGTTGCGGGCTTTGGCATCTGCATTATTGGATTTGGTCTATCCAAACTTTATTGGCTTTCTTTTATGTTCTTGGTATTAAGTGGAATGCTAGATGGTATATCAGTTGTTATTCGAGGAACAATTGTCCAGCTTAAAACCCCTGATCATATTCGGGGACGGGTTTTAAGTGTTAATTCAATTTTTATCATGTCAAGTAATGAAATGGGGCAGTTTGAAAGTGGATTAACCGCAAAACTCCTTGGTGTAATACGTTCGGTAGTTTTTGGAGGGAGCATGACTGTTCTTATTGCGATGATCGTAGGAATAACAAATCCTAAGCTAAGAAAAATGCAATATTGAGGTCTATAGATAGGGAATCTTTAAATATATAACAATTTATTTAATTCATCGTTAATAATTTTTTATATTTGCTGTATAAAAATTCCCCTTATGAAAAAAACTTTATTCTTTTTTTGTTTGCTCATGGCCGGATTTTGGGCTAATGCGCAAGCAATACCAGACAAGAACTTACAGCAATTTGTTTTACAACTTAATACAGCTAAAACAGAAAATGACTACAATAATCTATTTAAAAAATTTACCCAAAGTCATACTTCTGAACCCTGGCAAGCTTATTATTATGCCGCTGTAGCTCTTTATCTAAAGAATGATTTATTAATAAAGAAAAATTCTATACAGTCTGTTAAGGAATCAATTGCTATTGCAGAAAAATATGCATATGGTACTATAAATTCACAACCTAACAATTCAGAAATTCAGATCCTTTTAGGACTGATTGCTCTTCAAAAAATATCATTGGACTCTTCTTCAGGTGTTCAAAAAGATCTCTCTGCTGTTTCTGAATATCTATCTAAAGCAGAAGCACTTTCTACTAATAATCCAAGATTAACTCTCTTAAAAGCGAAAATAGCTCAACAAACCAACCCTGCAGATAAGGAAGATTCTGAAAGCCTATATCAAAAGGCCTCAAAGGATTTTGAAACATACAAATCTTCAGATAGTTTTGCACCTAATTGGGGCAAACAATTACTTAAAAACAACTAATCTTTGGATTAAAATTTAAAATTGACTACAATATGCAAAAATATATATTTATTTTTATTTTCTTTATTTCTCAAACATTTTTTGCCCAACAAGATTGTATTACCGCAGTTCCCATATGTAGTGACGCAGACATTTCTATGACCCCTAATGGGGCGGGAACAGTCGCAGAAGCCGGATCAGGAGGTTGTTTAAGCGGTGAAAGTAATTCGTTTTGGTTTACTTTCAGTATACAAACCCCAGGAACGTTGACATTTTTAGTTACCCCTACAGGCCCCGGAGCTAATAATATTGATTACGATTTTGCCCTTTATGGCCCTAGTCATGACTGTGCAAATGTAAATGCTCCCCCACTAAGGTGTTCATATGCTTCGTTAGGCACTTCCATTACACCCCCGTTGACTGGTCTTAGCTTGACGGCAACAGATACCTCGGAAGGAGCAGGCGGTAATGGCTTTGTAAAATATATTGATGTAACACCTGGTGAAGTATACTATTTACTATTAAATAACTTTTCAACTGACGTAGCACCATTTTCTTTGACTTTTGGAGGTACAGCTACATTACTTACTCCATTTGACTATAATTCTTCCAAAATTTATCAACCTTATCCGTTTTTGGAACCTGGTCAAAATGGAGAAATTGATATATGTGGTAATCCTATAAATTTTGATTTCTCAACATTAACAAATCACATCCTCAATGGAAATTCTAATTTCATAGTCAAGTATTATAGAAGTGGAGCTGATGCCATGGAGGATATCAATCCCATTACAACGCCTATCTCTGTAAATACAAACACTGATTATAGCTATGCTATTTCCTATGTAGATCCTAACAGCCCTACAAGTTTTTTAAATCAGTGTAGAGAATTTGGAACAATAAAGTTCAAGGATAGATCTTTTAAACTATCTCCCGCAGCACTTACAGAATGTAGTAACAATAATACAGGAACGGCACTATATAATCTTACCACAGCTAGCATTAATGCGGACCCATCTTATACATTGCAATATTATCCATCACTTGCGGCCGCCAACAACGGTATTGATGAAATTTTAAATCCTTATACCTACACATCTCCTGCTGGTTCTGTTTACGTAAAAGCAACAAATCAATATGGGTGTAAGGATATCGTGGAAATTAAATTAAATTTCTTTCCAACTGTAACGGTAACTGACGCAACGTTAAGATCTTGTTTTATAGAAACTAATCCTTCTACGGCATTATTTAACCTTACTACAGCCCCAGTTAATTCACAGAATAATATGACTAAAAAGTATTATCCTTCCTTAGCCGATGCTGTTGATGGTACTAACGAAATTATGACGCCAGCAACATACATTGCTCCTAATGGTGTTGCCTATGTAAAAGTAATAAACACCAATGGTTGCTATAGCGTAGCAAAAGTGACGTTAATTGTACTCCCTCCTATTTATTCTAATGTTCTTGAAGATAAAATTATTTGTATTGAAAATAAAACAACCCTGGATGCAGGTCCCGGATTTAATGCTTACGAATGGAGCACGGGAGAAACTACTCAATCTATTTCTAATGTAGGAGTGGGAACTTATTGGGTAAAGCTAAAAACAGGAGAATGTTTTACCACACAAACTGTAAAAGTTTATCCTACCGAGCAGCCAGTAATTTCAAATATAGAAATCGCAACCAATACAGTAACAGTGTATGTTACAGGAGGGACTCCTCCATATAAATATTCTATGGATAACATAAACTGGCAAGATTCAAATGTATTTAAAAATGTACCGAGAGGAGATAGTAAAGTATATGTAAAAGACGCTTATAACTGTGATCCTATTGAAATAAATATTGTTGTCCCTAATCTTATCAATGTAATCACTCCAAATGGAGATGGAATAAATGACGTGATTGACTATTCTGCATTATCAGGTAAACAAAGTTTGACATTTACTATTTTTGACAGATATGGAAGTCAACTTTTCCAAGCAGATAAGTCAAATAGTTATAAATGGGATGGAACTGTTGGAGGCAAAAAAATACCTACAGGAACTTACTGGTACTCTATTACTTGGAATGAGAATAACAAAAAGAATACTCCTTTTAAATTCTCAGGATGGATAATGGTTAAAAACAGAGATTAAAATTATATCATATGAAAAAACCGCTTTAGTATAGGCGGTTTTTTACATTGATAAATTCTATTATTTAATGTATTAGTATTCTCATATAAAGAATTTTCTTTACTTTTATTTTATAAAGCTTAACTAGAATGAAAAAATTACTACTCCTTTTTATTTTATTTTTATCACAATTATATTTTTCGCAATCGGATTGTGTTTCATCAATTCCAGTATGTGGAAACTCTAATATCTCATATACCCCGAGTGGCCACGGAGATGTGGAAGAGGATCTGTCATCCATAAGCTGTTTAGCAAGTGACGAAAACTTTTCCGTATGGTATAAATTCACCGTTGCAACCTCCGGAACATTAGCTTTTGTCATTGACTCAAACGTGAACAATGATGATTATGATTTTGCGGTATTTGGCCCTAATACAGACTGCAGCAATTTGGGGAATGCCATAAGATGTAACTATGCGCCTGCCTCACCAACAGGAAATACAGGACTCGAATTGACAGACTCTAATAGCCAGTGGTTTGAGCCCTATATGGATGTAGTTGCAGGTGAAACATATTATTTGATTGTAGATAACTATAGTAATTCTGCAAATGGATTCTCATTAACATGGAGTGGAACAGCAACCCTAACTTCTGCTTTTACAGATACTACATTAGCACCTAATCCATTTATTGTCCCAGGAGTTCCGGCAGCAAATCCAAGTGATCCAAACTATATAGTAAAATGCGTTTTACCATCACAGTTTAATTTTACCACTCTTACAAATGGAATTTTAAATGGCAATACGGGCTTTACTATCACCTACCATACTAATGCTAATGATGCTATTACAGGAAACGCTCCAATTACAACGACCACTGTAAACGCAGGAGAAATATTCTATTATAGAATCATCTATGAAGACTTAACCAATCCTGACAATCCCGCAAATGGATGTTTTCAAAGCGGAAAATTCACTTTTAAGCAAGGCGACATTACCCCTGAAAGAGTGACCCTTTATGCATGCAATAACAATAATGCTGGTACAGGTACCTTTAATCTTAATACAGCAAATGTCTACCCTGCAGAGCCTAATGCTGTAAAGAAATTTTATCTTACACTAGCTGATCTTAATGCAGATGTAAACGCTATAACAAATGTCACCAATTATGTATCTGGTGTAAAAACACTATATGTAAAAGTACAGACTTCAGAAGGCTGTGTAGGAAATACGACCGTTAATTTGGATTTCTTTCCTGTATCTAATGCTCACGATGCCACTATTGAGTCTTGCTTTATTGAATCCAATACAGTTACAGCATCATTTGATCTTAATACGGCTAATGTAACTACATTAACAACGGGAGTAACCAAACAATTTTATCTTACGCTAGCTAATGCAATTAGTGGGACAAACCCAATTAACAACCCTTCAAACTATATTTCGCAAAATACAGATGTGTACGTAAGAGTTTTTACTGAAAACAACTGCTATGCAATATCTAAAATTACATTAAAAGTTTTACCTCCTGTAAAATCGACTATTCTACAAAACAAAACGATCTGTGTTGAAAATACCACAACTTTAGATGCTGGTCCAGGGTTTGATGAATATGAATGGAGTACCGGTGCCACAACACAGTCCATTTCTAACGTAGGAGTAGGATCTTATTGGGTAAAACTTAAAACAGGCCCTTGTTTTACGTTACAACAAGTACAAGTATATGCTTCTCAGCAACCCGTTATTGGTAGTATAGACATTACTAATAATACGATTACAATTAATGTAACAGGAGGAGTAGGTCCTTACCAATATTCTTTGGATGGTATTACCTGGCAAAACTCTAATGTGTTTACAGGTCTTCCAAGAGGAGAAGTAAAAGTATATGTAAAAGATTCATTCAATTGTATTCCTGTAGATACACAAATTACCGTTCCTAATCTCCTTAATGCAATAACACCTAATGGTGATAATAAAAATGATTATATAGATTACTCCGCTTTGGCTTATAAGAAAAACCTAGAGTTTATAGTATATGATCGATATGGTAATAAGCTTTATACTGCAGACAAGAATAGAGATTACAAATGGGATGGGACTGCGTTTGGTAAAAAAATCATTACAGGGACTTATTGGTATACCATTACATGGAATGAAAATGATAAAAACAATACGCAAACAAAGTATAGTGGATGGGTACTTGTAAAATCAAGATAATTTTAACTATATATTCCATTAAAATCACTTCAAAAATTTGAGGTGATTTTTTTATTAACAATAAAAAAACACTCTTCATTACTAACATTATATCAGTTATTAACAACAAAATATGAATTACTATTTTTAAATTACTTTTCAAAACAACTATCTTTGCATTATGGCGCAGAAAGAAACATTATCATCTCTTACACATGGAAACTTTGCAAAAGAACTTTCAATTGCTGATGGAAAGATGCCTCCTAATGCAATAGATTTTGAAAAGCTTGTCCTAGGTACTTTTTTGATAGATAAAAAAGGACTTGATTACTCTATCGATCTACTTGCTCCTGAGGTTTTTTATGATCCTAGACATCAAATCATTTTTTCTACTATTTTAAAGTTATATGAAGGCAATCACCCTGTGGATTTAATGACAATCATTCAGGACCTAAAAAAAGAGGGTAAACTGAATCAAGCAGGTGGAGATCATTATATTATTGATCTTACGATGGGGGTCAGCTCTTCTGCCCACATAGAATATCATGTTCGTGTTATTCTTGAAAAATATATTTTAAGAAGTTTAATTAATGTTTCTGCCAATGTTATTGACGCCTCTTATAAAGAGTCTACAGACGTTTTTGAACTTTTAGATAAAGCGGAGCAATCATTTTTTGAAATCACCAATGGAACTATTAAAAAAGGGTTTGATACTGCCAACTCATTAGTTAAACAAGCTATTGATACCATCAAATCTCTGAAAGATAAGCAAGGACTTTCGGGAGTTCCTTCAGGCTTCAGAGATGTAGATAAAGAAACAGGTGGTTGGCAAAATTCAGATCTTATTATTATTGCGGCACGTCCTGCAATGGGAAAAACAGCCTTTCTTTTATCCATGGCAAGAAATATTGCAGTAGGACATAAAATTCCTATGGCACTTTTTTCACTTGAGATGGCCTCTGTCCAATTAATCACTAGAATGATTGCTTCTGAAACTAAAATATCTTCCGAAAAACTAAGAAAGGGAACTCTCGACGATGATGAATGGCAAAGGCTTTTCTCTAATGTTTCTGAGCTTGAAAATGCTCCACTCTATATTGATGAAACACCTTCCCTTTCCATATTTGATTTCCGTGCAAAATGCAGGAGATTAGTAATGCAGCATGGAGTAAGGCTTATTATGGTGGACTACCTACAGCTAATGACTGCAGGTGGCGGCGGAAAAGGGACAGGAAACAGAGAACAGGAAATCTCTATGATTTCCCGATCACTAAAAGCCATTGCAAAAGAGCTAAATGTTCCGGTAATTGCACTTTCCCAGCTTTCTAGAACAGTAGAAACGCGACCAGGAAAAAGACCTCAACTTTCAGATTTGAGAGAATCGGGAGCTATTGAACAAGATGCCGATATCGTTTCTTTTATCTTCAGACCAGAATATTATAAAATTGCAGTTTGGGATAATGACGATGAAGGGCAAGAAACCTCAACGGAAAATCAGGCCGAACTTATTATTGCAAAACACAGAAATGGGGCAACAGCAGATGTTAGGCTTTCATTTCTTAAACATTTTGCAAAATTTGGGGACGTTGAAGCCGCCTTTGATATGGGAGCATCTGGTGGTTACTCATCGGGATCAGCTTCAGGAGAACCATCTGGATTTGAAAAAATAAAAACAACTATTCAACCAGGCGCTGCATTTGACCTTCCAGATAATTCTCAACTTTCAGGATCTTCTATGAATGATTTTGATGATGATGACTTTCCATTTTAGTCATTTTTAAATACAAATTGTGAGTAGCTTTTTGAAAATTATATTTTAATATCTAAAATTTGAAAATAGAAATATACACGGATGGGGCATGCAGTGGAAATCCCGGAAAAGGAGGGTATGGTATTCTCATGCGTGTTCCTGAAAAAAATTACCAAAAAACATTTTCAAAAGGATTTCGTAAAACCACCAATAACAGAATGGAACTTCTGGCCGTCATCACAGCCTTGGAAAAGCTCAAGTCAACGGAAAACGAAATCCATATATATACGGATAGCAAGTATGTTTCTGATGCAGTTAACCAAAATTGGATAGCGGGATGGATAAAAAGGGGATGGAAAAATGTTAAAAATCCCGATTTATGGAAACAATTTATTGATTTATATAATATATATAATCCCAAGATGCATTGGATAAAGGGACATGCTGGACATTTCGAAAATGAACTTTGTGATAAGCTTGCGGTAGCCGCCTCCAACTCCTCTGATTTACAACCTGATACATATTTCGAAACATTAGAAAAAAACTCTCTTTTTTAAGTTTGAATTTAATCTAATTTATATGGAAATATATTATAAATTTCATTAATTAAAACATTTTTAATTGAAAACAAAATCATTTTTACGTAAAATTAACATTAAATACACATTTATTACATAGGAATTAATATCTTTACGCGTCTAATTTTAATGTGTAATTCAATGAATAGAAAATTACTGTTTTATTTTACTTTCATTTTATTTTGTTTCTCACAAGAACTAATCTCTCAAACATATCAACTTACAGGCAACCCCATAAGCACCACAGGTTGGACGATGGTTTCCCCCACCCAATCAATGGGAGATTTTATTCAGTTAACCCCCGATACCAATAATCAATCTGGTTCAATTAGGCTAAACGACCCAATCAATCTAAAGTACTGCGATAAATGGAGGGTAGAGTTTGACTTTAGAATGGATTCTAATCAAACCGCTAATGGAGATGGTATTGCATTTTGGTATCTTGCTAATCCTCCTATAGCAAGTGTATTAGGATCAGGCTTGGGAGTTTCCCAAAATGCTGTTGGTTTTATCGTAGGATTTGACACTTACAACAATACTACAGCAACTGTAATGAGTAAGGTCCATGTAGCATATGGGCAAGTTGCCAATACAACGGACACCAATAATGTTGAATTTTTCAATGTACCCGGAAGTTCATTTCACTCACCAGATTTAAATACAACGCTTCCTTTTCAAGGTACCAACTACAAACATGTTGAAGTAACAGCCGAAGTAAACACCAACATTCCTACTGAATGGATCATAAAAATAACAGTTGACGGCAACGTAATTTGCAATCAATCATTCGCGCCTTCAGGCACAGCAGCCGGAATGACCATTGGATACTTCGGCTTTTCAGCTTCAACTGGAGGTAACCGATCGAGACATTCCATTAAAAATGTAAAAATCTATACTGATAAAGTTCCGATTTTACAAAACACCTCTTCTCAGTCTGTTTGTCCAAATCCAAATACCGGCTATGGAACAGTTAATTTAACGTCTTACAATTCTCAATTTGTTACTAATCCAAATAATTATACTTTTTCCTATTTTGTTTCAGGAACTCCTATTACCAATCCTACAAACTATCAATATAATACCAACACCACAGTAACTGTTGTTATAAAAGATAATGCAGGTATATTATGCGACAATGCTGACGGAACAATACAGTTGTCTCTCGCTCCCTTTAATGCCAGAAACATAATCCTTACAGAATGTAATAACAATAATATAGGAACTGCTATATTTAATCTTTTGTCAGCAAACGTTACTGATGTAAGTGGAGTCACAAAAAAGTTTTACAAAACAATGGCCGATCTCACGGCCGGAATCAATGAAATTACCAACCCTTCCAACTATTCTTCTACGCCTGGAAAAGTATACGTAAAAGTGACAACTCCTCAGGGATGTACAGGTAATGCAGAAATTTCTTTAAATCTACATCCATTAGTTCCTGTGCGTGAAGACACTATAGAATCTTGCTTTACAGATAATAATCCGACAAATGCCGTATTTGATTTAAATTCTGCAAATATCACATTCGATGGTACAGCAATAAAAAAATATTATACATCAGCCGCTGATGCAATGGCAGGCACTAATGAAATTATGAACCCCACTACTTATCTATCTGTAAGCAAGGTGGTTTATGCAAAAGTGATTGATACTAAGAATTGCTATATGATTACCAAGATAAACCTAGTTGTCCTGCCTCCTATTTATTCTAAAATACTGAAAGACAAAACAATATGCATTGACGAAAAAACAGATTTAGATGCAGGCGCCGGATTTGACGGATACGAATGGAGTACTGGAGCCACTACGCAATCTATTCAAAATATTCCTGTTGGAATTTATTGGGTAAGGCTCAAAACAGGTAACTGTATTACCACTCAAACAATAAGAATACAAGCTTCTTTACAACCTGTTATTTCGAATATTGATATCACTCACAATTCTATTACTGTAAACGTAACCGGAGGAAAGCCTCCTTATAAATATTCATTGGACGGAGTAAAATGGCAGGATTCAAATATATTTACGGGACTAGCGAGAGGAGAAGTAAGAGTATTTGTCAAAGATGATTACAATTGTGAGCCTACTCAGGTACAAATTACAGTCCCCAACCTCATCAACGCAATTACACCTAATGGCGATAATAAAAATGACTATATTGATTATTCTGCTCTTTCTTATAAGAAAAATCTTGTATTTACAGTGTATGATAGATATGGAAATCAATTATATTTAGCAGATAAAATAAGAAATTACACATGGGATGGAACCGCTTTTGGCAAAAAGATCATTACGGGAACTTATTGGTACACTATCTCATGGAATGAAAATGATAAAAACAATACTGAAACCAAATATTCAGGTTGGATTCTTGTCAAAAACAGAGAATAACAATTACAGCAAAATCACTCCAAAATCGGAGTGATTTTTCTTAAGAATAGCAATTATTAATTAGCTTATTAAATCCCTTTTTACATATAAAACTCTATTTATAAATTAATAACTTAACCAACTCGCTTCAAATGAAAAGATCTTTATTCAATTATTTTTTTATCGTTTTAATCAGCTTTTCTGCAAAATTATCTTCACAAACTTACCAGCTCACAGGAAGTCCTGTTATAACGACAGGTTGGGACCTTGTCTCGGGCACAAATGTTCCCGGAGATTTTGTACAACTTACCTCAGACATTGGAGGACAATATGGCGCTATAAAATTATCCACTCCTATTAATCTCAAATATTGCGATAAATGGAAGGTAGAATTTGATTTTAGAATTGATGGAAACGGAACAACACAATACGGTAGAGGCGATGGCTTTACATTCTGGTATCTTGCCAATCCTCCGACAAGTTTTACCTCTGGGGGTGGCCTTGGAATTCCCGAAAACGCGAATGGATTAATGGTGGGTTTTGATATATTTAATAATACAACTGAAGGGCAAATGAGCAAGGTCCACGTATTATATGGTACCAATGATACTCCGGCTGGAAATAATAATATTGAATTTAATAATACATTAGGAAGTACTTTTCACTCTCCCGATTTAAATTCTTCCCAACCTTTTGTAGGATCTACTTACAGACATGTGGAAGTAAATGGGCAAACAGACCCAAACAATCTCACCAACTGGATTATACAGATAAGAATCGATGGCGCACTAATTACCAATCAATCTTTTACCCCATCTGGTGGAGCAATCGGTATGACACAGGGATATTTTGGTTTCTCTGCAGCAACGGGTGGTGCAAGTGCAAGGCACTCTATTAAAAATGCTAAAATCTATATTGACAAAGTTCCTATCCTTACCAATACCGTCACTCCTTTTGTGTGCGTTGATCCCGTATCAGGAAATGATTTTGTAAATCTAACTTCTTATGAAAACCAATTCGTCAATAATCCTTCAAACTATACGTTCTCCTATTATAATGCAGGAACTCTTATTGCTAATCCCAACAATTTTCAATATTCAGGTAATACAACAATCAGTGTCGTTGTAAGAGATCCTTCTTCTACCCTATGTGATAACGGAGATGGAATCATTCAATTAAACCCGTCTCCGTTTTCCGCCAATGACGCTGTGTTAACGGGATGTGAAAATAACAGTGCAGGCTTCGCTACATTTGATCTTACAGCTGCCCCCATTACAAATGTCACAGGAGTGATTAAACAGTTCTACCCTACCCTAAATGATCTTAATAATAATACAAACGAAATAACTAATCCAACCGCTTATACCTCGCCAGCAGCTACCATATATGTAAAAGTCACAACTCCCCAAGGCTGTATAGATACAGCAAAAATTACATTAAACCTATTTCCAGTTGTAGTGGTAAGGGAAGCAACACTTATCTCGTGCTTTATAGAATCAAACCCATCAACAGCATTATTCAACCTTACAACAGCTTCAGTAACTGGACAAAATGGTATAACTAAAAAATATTATCCTTCTCTAGCTGATGCTCTTCATGGTACTAATGAGATCAATAATCCTAACAACTATATTGCTCCCAATGGGGTAATATATATTCGTGTAACTAATGGGAATGGTTGCTACTCTATAGCAAAAGTAATACTGGAAGTTACTCCACCTACCTATTCAAATCTATTAAAAGATAAAACCATTTGTATAGAAGATAAAACAACATTAGACGCAGGGGCTGGTTTCGACTCTTACGAATGGAATACTGGAGCCACAACAAGCTCAATTTCTAACGCGAGTGTTGGAATTTACTGGGTAAAATTAAAAAAGGGAGAATGTGTTACAACACAAACAGTAACTATTTATCCGTCTGAGCAACCCGTAATAACAAGTGTAGACATTTCAAACAACACTATTACTATATATACCACAGGAGGAACTCCTCCTTATCAATATTCAATGGATAATATTAACTGGCAAGATTCAAATATATTTAAAAATGTAACCAGAGGGGATAATCAAGTTTTTGTAAAAGACAGTTATGATTGTGAACCTATAAATATTACAGTGGTCGTTCCTAATCTAGTCAACCTAATTACTCCGAATGGAGATGGAATAAATGATGTGATTGATTACTCAGCTTTAGCAGGCAAACAAAATTTAGTATTTAGTATTTTCGATAGATATGGAGCTAAAATTCACCAGGGAGATAAATCTACAAAATACAGATGGGACGGAACAATGGCCGGAAGAAAAATACCTACAGGAAACTATTGGTATTCTGTAACCTGGAATGAGAATAACAAAAAAAATACACCATTTAAATACTCCGGATGGATATTAGTGAAAAATAGAGAATAATACCCAGAAAAACATCATCAATATTTAAAAATCACTTTATTAATTAAAGTGATTTTCTTGTATTATAAAGAGATAATTTTAGGGTAGTCCTATTTTATTTGTACGCAATTCTTACATTTGTAATATGAATTATTTGGAAGCTTTAAGCAAAAGATACTCTGTAAAGAAATTCAATCAAGAAATCATTCCTCAAGATATATTACTTAACATTCTTGAGTCAGGGAGACTATCTGCCAGTTCACTAGGTCTTCAGCCTTATAAAATAATTGTGATTGAAAGTAATGAAATGAAGCAAAAATTAGTTCCTGCTTTTTATAATCCATCACAAATATCCACATGCTCACATCTCATGGTAATTGTTTCCAAAAAAATAATTGAAGAAAGTTATATTCAGGGGTATTTTAAACATATTTCTGAGGTAAGAGATACCCCATTAGAAACTCTTGACCCCTTTAAAAAAAGTATTAATCAACATATTACTCAAAAAACACAAGATGAAATTTTCAATTGGGCCGAAAAGCAATCATATATCGTTTTGGCTAATTTAATGTATGCTGCTGCTATAGAAAATGTAGACACTTGTCCTATGGAAGGATTTCGTCATGATATGATAGAAGAAATTCTCGAAATAAACCCCAACATCGAAAAAGCAACCGTTACTCTCGCATTAGGCTACCGTTCGGAAGAAGATACTTTTCAACATATGAAAAAAGTAAGAAAACCAAACGAAAAATTGTTTAAATTTATGTAATTATTTAGACGATTGTACTTAAAGTAAGCATAATGATAAAAGCGGATGTATTAGTAATTGGCTCCGGAATATCGGGACTCTCCTACGCCATTAAAGTTTCTGAACAACTTCCAGATTCACAAATAATTATAGTAACAAAATCTGATGAAGATGAAAGTAATACAAAATATGCACAAGGTGGTTTAGCTGTGGTTACTGACTTCAAAAATGATAATTTCGAAAAACACATTAAAGATACAATGCGTGCCGGAGACGATAAAAATAAGCGCGATGTTGTAGAAATGGTTGTTAAAGAAGCTCCAGCAAGATTTAATGAGATCGTAGAATGGGGAGCCAAATTTGATATGAAAAATGGTGAATTTGCCTTAGGAAGAGAAGGTGGACACACAGAAAATAGAATTGTTCATCATAAAGATATTACCGGTTTTGAAATTGAAAGAGCGTTATTAGAAACGGTTAAAAATAGTCCCAATATTGAAATTTTAGATCACCATTATGTTATTGATATTATCACACAACACCATATTAAAGGTAAAGAATTAAACGAAGGAGATATTCATTGTTATGGTGCATATATTTTAGATGAAAAGACCAAAACAATCAAAAAAATAACCTCTAAAATAACATTAGTTGCTACAGGAGGAGCCGGGCATGTTTATAAAAACACTACCAACCCTACTATTGCAACAGGAGATGGAATTGCATTTGTAGCCAGAGCCAAAGGAAAAGTTTCCCATATGCAATATTATCAGTTTCACCCTACCGCCTTATATAGCAAAATGGATGGTATGTTGTTCTTAATTTCTGAAGCCGTCCGTGGAGATGGCGCAAAATTGAAAACAAAAAGAGGTGAAAGTTTTATGCATACATATGATGATCGAGAAGAACTCGCCTCAAGAGATATTGTTGCAAGAGCAATTGACAATGAAATGAAAATATCCGGAGATGAATATGTGGGGTTAGATTGCAGGCAAATGAATAAAGAAAAATTTCTGGAGCATTTCCCTAATATATATAAAAAATGTAGAGAAGAAGGAATTGACCCTTTTACACAATTGATCCCTGTAGTTCCCGCCTGCCATTATTTAATGGGAGGAATCGAAATAGATAAAGATGGACAATCTTCTATTCATAATTTGTTCGCTGTAGGTGAATGTACTAATTCCGGACTTCACGGAGCGAATCGGTTGGCATCAAACTCTCTACTTGAAGGACTTGTTTTTGGACATAATGCTGCTATGAAAACAGTAAACCTTCTCAAGGAAAATAATTTTAACTTTGATGATTTAAAAGCGGTTCCGGAATGGGATGAAGAAGGAATGAAAATCATGGATGAAATGGTAATTATAAGCTACCTCCGAAAACAATTGCAAGAAATGATGAGTGACCTTGTAGGTATCGTAAGAAGTAATCGTCGTCTCAGTATGGCACTACAAAAACATCAGGAAATTGCAGCAGCTGTTGATGAAATATACCATTACTCTATTCTTTCTCCACAATTATCGGAATTAAGAAATTTGACAACCGTTGCTCACTTAATCATTATCCAATCCATGGATATGACTGAAAACAAGGGAGCATTTTACAATAAAGATTTAGCTTAAATGAAAAGACCAAGTTACGTAACAGATAAGGCTCTCAAAACGTTTATTAAAAATGCACTAGAAGAAGATATCCAAGATGGAGATCATTCTACTCTTTCTACCATCCCTAAAGACTTAGTGCAAAGTGCAAAGCTTTTGGTAAAACAGGATTGTATTTTAGCAGGTGTAGAATTAGCGGAAATAATTTTTAAAACTTTCGACAAAAACTTACAGATAGAAAGATTGATTAAAGATGGAGAAACTACAAAGCCTGGAGATATCGCTTTTGTTGTTACAGGCAATGCCAGATCTATTCTATCTACAGAGCGACTTGTTTTGAATTGTATGCAACGAATGAGCGGTATAGCGACACTCACTCACGAATGGGATGCAAGGTTAGTGGGTACAAAAACCAAACTTTTAGATACTAGAAAAACAACACCAAATTTTAGGGTATGCGAAAAATGGGCTGTTGCGATTGGAGGAGGCACTAATCACCGATATGGTCTTTATGATATGATCATGCTTAAGGATAATCATATTGATTATAACGGAAGTATTACAAATGCTGTAAATATGGCTAAAGACTATATCAAAAAAAATAAGAAAAAATTAAAAATCGAAGTTGAAACCAGAAACCTTGACGAAGTACAAGAAGCAATCAATGCAAAAGTAGATCGGATAATGCTTGATAATATGGATGTAAAAATAATGAAACAGGCTGTACAAATGGTAAATGGAAGATGCGAAACGGAAGCTTCTGGAGGAATTACACGAGAACAATTGAAAGAAATTGCCACTACAGGAGTCACTTTTATTTCAGCAGGCGCACTTACCCATTCTGCTCAAAATATTGATTTAAGTCTTAAAGCCATAAAATAACATTACATTCTTAATAAAAATAACTCATTTCTGTTAAAAATTCAACAATCTGTTTTTTTTCATATGAATTCAAACAAAACAACAACATACTGATAATCAGAAATATAAAACACAAAAATAATGTTTAAAAATTAACATTTAGTTAATAATAGTTAAAATTAATTTTGCGATTTTTGCGTAAAATTTAAATCTAACTATTACTAACGATTATGAAATTAATCAACCAATCAATGCTAACTGCGATAATAACCTTATCTACAGCTAGCGTTTATTATGCACAGCAAGTTCAAGATACTGTTGACACAAGATCTAAAGACATTGAACAAGTTGTAATAACAGGAGTTGCAGATATCGCTAAAGATAGAAAAACACCTGTAGCAGTTTCCACAATTAAAGCAGCACAAATTGTAGAAAAATTGGGTAACCAAGAGTTTCCAGAAATTCTAAATACAACTCCATCGGTGTATGCTACAAAAGGTGGTGGTGGTTTTGGTGATGCTTCAATCAGAATTAGAGGTTTTGGAAATGAAAATATCGCCGTAATGGTCAACGGAATGCCGGTTAATGATATGGAGACCGGAGCCGTATACTGGTCAAACTGGGCAGGACTTTCCGATGTAACTTCTACAATGCAAGTACAAAGAGGGCTAGGTTCTTCAAAATTAGCCATTCCTTCCGTAGGAGGAACAATCAATGTGTTAACAAGATCTGCTGACATGAAGAAGCAAGGAAGCATTACATTGGGGTTAGCTAATAATGGATACATCAAAACTGCATTCTCTTATAATACAGGTAAAAATGCGAAAGGATGGTCGACCTCTTTCTTAATGAGTAGAACTGCCGGTGCTATGTACGTGGACGGAACAGACTTTGAAAGTTATAACTATTACTTCGCAGTAGGATTTCAGCCTAACGAAAAACATGACTTCCAATTTACATTCACAGGGGCTCCACAATGGCATAACCAAAACTTTAGTAGCAGTATAGAAACCTTTATTAAATATGGTAATGGGATTGATGATCCTAATAGAAGATATAATCCAAACTGGGGATATTTAACAGATGCAGATGGTAAAGCTAGACAATTTTCTACCAACAGAAACTTTTATTCGAAACCCATCGCATCATTTAACTGGGATTATAAAATTTCAGAAAGTTCAAAATTGTCTACTGTCCTATATGGCTCTTGGGGTAGAGGTGGTGGAACAGGTATATTAGGTTCCATCAATGGTAAAAATACAAACTATGGCCAGCTTCCAAGAACAGCAGATGGACTTATTAGATGGGATGATATTGTAAAATGGAACCAAGGAGGGAATGTTGCCGACTTTGGAGCAAACAATGCTTTCCCTGCAGGTGCCGGAATCAATAGAAGTAACAATGGTATCACCCAAAGAGCAAATATAAATTCTCATGACTGGTATGGTGTTTTATCAAACTTCAACCACAAGCTTAACCAAAATTGGAACTTCTCGGTAGGTATAGACGCAAGATATTACTATGGATATCACCCAGGAGTCTTAACCAACTTACTGGGAGCTAATGGATATCAAGAAAGAGGAGATGCTAACCAACCAAATGGCTATATCGCTACATCTACTCAGGAGACTGTTCCATCTGCTAATCCATTTGTAAAAGCTATTAAAGATAAATCTCAAATCGTTAATAGAAACTATGATGGTAGAGTACTTTGGTATGGAGGTTTTGGACAAATTGAATACTCTAACGACAACCTATCAGCATTCGTACAGGGAGCAATTTCTAACCAATCTTTCCAAAGAATTGACAATTGGATTATTGATGGGGTAACAAGACAACCCAATACACCTGCAGGAGAAGTTGTAAATAGAAGAACTCCATATAAGGATTTATTAGGATTCAATATTAAAGGGGGAATCAATTATAATATCAATGCTAATCATAATGTATTTGGTAATATTGGATATTATTCTAGACAACCATTCTTCAATGGTGTATTCCCAAGTAATCGCCAGGTATTAAATCCCAATTTAACCAACGAAAAAATATTTGGAGCAGAACTAGGTTATGGATACCGTTCAGCAAACTTTAAAGCAAATGTAAATTTATTTAGAACATCTTGGGGAGATAGATTCCAAAGAAGAACAGGACTTACTGTTACAGATATCTCTGGAAATCAAATTCAAAATGCATATGCTGAAATATCCGGAATTACTCAAGTACATTACGGAGCAGAGCTTGAATTATTCTACAATGTTGGAAAGCTTCTTGATCTTGAAGGAATGTTCTCTTGGGGTGATTACAAATATGAAGGGAATGCATCCGGATCTGTATTCGATGACAATAATCAGCCTATCACTATACAAAATGGAGTCAATACTGCTACACTAGCTCTAGACAAAGCAAAAGTGGGTGATGCTCCACAGTTAACCGCTTCATTAGGGGCTGTATTAAAGCCTGTAAAAGGTCTTAAAATTAATGCAAATTGGAGATTTATCGGAGACTTATACTCTCAAATCAATGTAAATGATTTTATGATCAATATGACTACAGGAGCAATACCTGAGGCCGCACAAAAAGGAACTTTAAGACTACCGGATTATAATCTATTTGATCTAGGAGCAAATTATACATTTACTTTTTCTAATAAAAATGCTCTGACTTTAGGTGCTAATATTTATAACTTATTAGATACTGTTTACATTTCAGAAGGTAGAACAAGTATATATAACGATGCTACTAATACCACAAACTATAAAGGTATTGACGTTCGTAACCAAGTATATTTTGGATTTGGAAGAACTTGGGCCGCTAATATTACCTTCAAATTCTAATAGATACTTAAGATTTTAAGATACTAAATCCCAGCTTATCGCTGGGATTTTTGTTATATTTGCGTATTAGAAAAAAATAGAATTATGGATTTTTACAAGATTTTGCTTAATGCGCACAAAGGGTTTGGGTATTTGGAACTTCTTTTAGTGGCATTATTTATTATTGCGCTTTTAGTTACAATGTTTAGTTTCAGTGGTAAAGTAAATGGTTTCTTAAAGAAAATTACCTTATTCACTATGATGTTTTTTCACATCCAATTTACATTAGGTATTATTATGCTCATTATCAACTTCACCAAAGGAATGAATATGGGTGCTGTAATGAAAAATGCTGATTTAAGATTCCAATACGTGGAACATCCATTTTCTATGTTAGTCGCAGCTATATTGATGACCATCATCAATAAGAAAGTAAAATCTAGTGATTCCATTTCTTTAGCAATTGTAATTATGGGACTAATTGCAGTTGGTTTATTTGCATTTGCATTCCCTTGGGCAAAAGTCTTTGGGGCATAATATATTAACTTAAAAATTACTCAACATCAAAATGAAAGTAGCTGTAGTAGGTTCAACAGGAATGGTTGGACAAGTAATGCTGAAAGTTCTCGAAGAGAGAAACTTCCCGATAACAGAATTAATTCCAGTAGCATCTGAAAAATCTGTAGGTAATAAGGTGAAGTATAAACAGGAAGAATTTACGATTGTAAGCATGAAAGACGCTATAGCTGCCAAACCCGATATTGCTATTTTTTCTGCCGGTGGGGCAACATCTCTCGAATTTGCACCTCTTTTTGCCGAAGTAGGAACAACTGTAATCGACAATTCTTCCGCATGGAGAATGGATCCAGATAAAAAACTGGTAGTCCCTGAAATCAATGCAAATGTTTTAACAAAAAAAGATAAAATCATTGCAAACCCCAACTGCTCTACTATTCAACTCGTAATGGTTCTAGGACCTTTGAATAAAAAATATGATTTAAAAAGAGTTATCATTTCTACCTATCAATCTGTAACAGGAACAGGAAAAGCGGCAGTAGATCAATTAAACTCGGAAATAAGCGGAGATCATTCGATTGCTAAAGTATATCCTTATCAAATCTTTAAAAATGCGCTTCCTCATTGCGATGTTTTTGGAGATGATGATTATACAAAAGAAGAAATTAAATTAATGAAAGAACCTAAAAAGATTTTAGGAGACGATACATTTAATCTAACAGCAACCGCAGTAAGAGTACCTGTACAAGGAGGCCATTCAGAAAGTGTAAATATAGAATTTGAGAATGAATTTGATCTTGAGGAAGTAAGAAGAATTCTATCTGAAACTCCTGGCGTAGTCGTAATGGATGATGTGAAAAATAACCAATATCCCATGCCCTTATATTCGGAAGGAAAAGATGAAGTTTTCGTAGGAAGAATAAGGCGGGATCTTTCACAACCCAAAACTCTTAACCTCTGGATAGTCGCAGATAACCTAAGAAAAGGAGCCGCAACTAATGCAGTCCAAATCGCAGAGTACATTGTAGAAAATAACTTAGTATAAACTAACAAAATAAAAAAGAGTCTCATAATTGAGATTCTTTTTTTTGCCAAACCTTATGAATATTCAAAAAAATAGTAAAGATAAAATTGGTTTTCAAAAGCTCATTGCTTTCTTGGGAATCCTCCTTTTCATTGGAAAAATCGTTGCCTGGAAACTTACTAATTCCGATGCCGTATTTTCCGATGCCATGGAAAGTATTGTAAATGTCATTAGTGCATTTATGGGACTTTATTCCTTATATCTAGCTGCAAAGCCTAAGGACGAAGATCATCCTTATGGACACGGAAAAGTAGAATTCGTTACTTCGGGTATTGAAGGAGCTTTAATTGCTATGGCAGGGATCATGATTATTTATGAAGGCATAGATAGTCTCATTGTAGGGAAAGTCCTGAACAAGTTAGATTTAGGTATTTGGATTATTGCAGCTACAGCTATTATTAATTATCTATTAGGGTACATTTCAATAAATAAAGGAAAAAAAGAAAATTCCCTTGTGCTTATTTCATCCGGAAAGCATTTGCAATCTGACACCATGACAACATTGGGAGTTGTAGTAAGTTTGATTATTGTATACTTCACAAAAATATATTGGCTCGATTCCGCTGTAGCTCTAATTTTTGGTGTTTATATCATATTCGTTGGATACAAGATTGTTCGAAAATCTTTAAGTGGAATTATGGATGAACAAGATCCGGAGCTATTAAATCAAATTATTAAAATCCTTGAGGCAAACAGACAAATAGAGTGGATAGATGTCCACAATATGAAAATACAACAATTTGGTTCATCTCTACATATTGATGCCCATATTACCCTTCCTTGGTACTACCCTTTAAGGGATGCTCATAAAGAAATGGAAAAAATGATTGTCTTATTGGCAAAAAAAATTAATCGGAGCATTGAATTTAATTTTCATATGGATGATTGCAAACCTACTTCTTGCAGCCTCTGCCAAATTAAAGATTGCCCCGTAAGAGAAAAAGAATTTGTAAAAAGAGTTCAATGGACTCCCGAAAATGTAACTAACGTAGAAAAACATTCCCTAGAATAGCATTACTCACATTCAGAGATTCGTTATTGATACTTAAAAACTTTTAAGTTTATCCCTTACCCCTTCCCTGCAATTGTTTTCTATAATAAAACATAGGAACAATCAACAATAAAATTAAAGGTTGAATAACAAAACGTCTCATATAAAAAGAAAAAAGATAACCTAGATCAAATCTATCATAAATGCAGTAAAGATAAATGGGAAAAGTGATTCCAAATATTATGATTAATAATACTCCACCCTGTATAGTCCATTCTTTATTTCTAAATAGGCACTGTATAATAAGGCAAGAAAAAAATAAATTCAAAACGAATCTAAACAAATGACTAATAATCAGTTTTCCCCATGTATACTCAGGGAAAGAAATATTTTTATTAGCTTCATGGAAATAATTCAGGAATGGATCATAAAAAATAGTATCCTCAAAAACCCTTACACTCATGAGGCCAACAATGCCTACAATAATTAAAAACCAATTAAGAATTTTCATGTTTCAAAGCAAAAAATTTAATCCAGATTAACCAAAGAGCTACAACAGTTCCATAAATAGCTGCAGGAAAAATATAATCATGAAACATCTTTCCATATTCTTTATAATCCCTTACTACAATATTCAACCCTACAATCCTCAATACATTCATAATATAAAGTAAAGCAAGACCCAAAACTAAAAAAATAAAAGTTTTTTTTCCTTTATAAAAAGCAAGAATAAAGGAGACAAAAAGAATCATTACAGAAACAGCATTACATCCTTCAACCATTCTTGTTACATACCTCTTCTTTACATAAAACCATACTTGCTCTTGGGGAACATCATTATAAAGCTTCGTGGGATACCCTAACCAATTCTGAAGATAGCTTACTTGCTCAGCTATTATTTTTGAAAAAGGATCTAATCCAAATTCTTTAAAATGATTTAAATAGAACTGATAGGAAAAAAGCAACACCAAATAAACAATGATGAAGCGCAATAAAATACCTAAAACTGGTCTAAAATCTTTTAGCATAATACAAAGATAAAAATTCACTCGTAAATTACTATATTTGTTACATACTATGAATTCCGTATACGCGCAACAATTTTTAGAGAAATATCTTTTGGGAAAACCTTTTGAGCTTGTCAAGTTACCTCAAAGTGGTTCCACAAGGATTAATTTCTTGGCAATTACAGACGATAAAAAGTATATTATTACCTACAATGAAAATATTCAAGAAAATGAAAGCTTCTTTTATTTTTCTCAAATTTTTTCTCAACTTCAGCTTAACACCCCTCAAGTTCTAGCAATTTCTGAGGATAGGAATATATATATACAAGACTTTTTAGGTGAGAACACACTATCTGAGATTATTTCAGAACAAGGTTTGAGTGATAACGTCAGACTCTTAGTAAGTCAAACTTTAGAAAAACTATTTCATTTACAGATTCAAACCAAGGATAAAATAGATTATAGCAAAACTTTTGAATATGAAGCTTATGATCAGTTTCCTATCATGCATGATCTTTACTATTTTAAAAATTTTGTAGTGGATATTCTTGAACTTGATTATCATAAATCCACTCTCCTAAAAGAGTTCCAAAAAATAACCTGCCTTATTGAAAAAATAGAACCTAAAGGTCTGATGATCCGAGATTTTCAAGCTAGAAATATTATGGTTAGTAAAGATCATGAAATTTCATTCATTGATTATCAAGGTGCAATGTACGGCCCTTTCATATATGATGTGATTTCTTTTCTTTTTCAGGCTAAAGCCAATTTTTCTGAGATTTTTAAAAATGAAATGTTGGAATTTTATATTCAAAAGTTTGAGCATAAAGAATCACAAGAACAACTAAGAAATTCAATCAAGCCCATTCAAATGATGAGATTTTTACAAGTTTTAGGAGCTTATGGCTTTAGAGGCCTGATTCAACGAAAATCTCATTTTATTGAAAGTATTGAAATAGGAATTGAAAATATAACAAAGTTTGCGTATCATTGGGAAACCATAAAAGAATATCCTGAACTTGAAAAAGTAATACTCCAACTAAATACTGAAAAAACGAAATTAAAAATCAAAGATATCCTAAACTCTTAGTTGATCTCCAATCAAATATATTATATATAGAGAGTCACCCATAACATTCAATATCTAATAATTTTCATATAATTTAAAATAATACAATGCTACACATCGATATACATAGTTTTTCATATAAAAAAGGAGGAATACCAAAAGATCATTCTGGAAACGGAGGAGGCTTTACATTTGATTGTCGGGGAATTTTGAATCCTGGAAGAGTCGAAGAATACAAAAGTCAAACAGGAAACGACATGGGAGTTCAGCAATATCTTGAAACCCAAACCGAAATGCCCAATTTTTTGGAATTGGTTAAAAATATAATCTCCATTAACATTGATAATTATTTAGAAAGAGGCTTTGAACATCTACAAGTCAATTTTGGTTGCACCGGAGGGCAGCACAGATCTGTCTATTCTGCCATAAAGATTGCAGAATTTATTAAAGAAAAATATCCCGTAGACACCGAAATCACTCTTCATCATGATGAACAACCCCAGCTAAATTCATAAATGATTATTTCTAAAGAATACAAGTAATCTATCAATAGAATTTACAATATCAATTATCTATCCTATATAATGAAAGCTCTACTCTTCGCAGCAGGTAAAGGGACACGTTTAAAGCCTTTTACCGATAACCACCCTAAAGCCTTAGCACAAGTAAATGATATTCCTCTTTTAGAAAGAAATATAAATTATCTCAAAAATTTTGGAATTAAAGATTTCGTCATAAATATTCATCATTTTGGAAGTCAAATTGTTGATTTTTTAAAGAAGAATAACAACTTTAATTGTAATATTGAAATCTCTGATGAAACAAATGAATTGTTGGAAACTGGAGGTGGTTTGATTTTTGCTAGAAGATTCCTAGATCATGGAGAAGATTTTATAATCATGAATGCAGATATACTAACCTCACTCAATATCAATGAATTGGTTAAATATCATAAAAACATGAATGATTTTGCTACTTTAGCCGTTTCTGATAGAGAAAGTTCAAGAAAATTACTTTTTAATAAGGAGATGGTTTTAAGAGGATGGCTAAATATACAAACCGGAGAACAAAGACTTGCTGAATTTAATAAAGGTTTTAAAGCATTGGCATTTAGTGGGGTTCATTGTATAAATCCTACTATTTTTAATAAAATAAAAAGAACAGGTAAATTTTCCGTCATGGAAGAATATTTAGACCTTATGCAAACAGAATATATACATGGTTTTTTACATGATAGCATATTAGTAGATGTGGGTAGACCCGAATCTGTAATAGAAGCTGAAAAATATTTTAAATAATTTCAAATGGAAATTGATGGCACTAGAGATGAAAGCTTAGTAAACCCTAAATTCGATATTAACGAAACAAAACTACATAATAGCTTCAGACAAAAAACCTGGGATGAAACAATAACCAAAGACAGCTGGATGGTTTTTAAAGTAATGGCTGAATTTGTAGATGGTTATGAAAAATTAGCTAAAATAGGCCCTTGCGTCTCCATTTTTGGATCTGCAAGATTAGCGCCTCAAAGCCCATACTATGAAATGGCCGTTGAGATTGCTGAAAAAATCACTAAAATAGGCTTTGGGATTATTACGGGTGGAGGCCCCGGGATTATGGAAGCGGGTAATAAAGGAGCTCATAATGCACAAGGTCAATCGATTGGACTCAATATTGACCTTCCATTTGAACAACATTTTAACCCTTACATTAATAAATCTTATTCTATGAATTTTGATTATTTCTTTGTAAGAAAAGTAATGTTTGTCAAATATTCCCAAGGGTTTATAGTAATGCCAGGCGGATTCGGTACGTTAGATGAACTTACAGAAGCAATGACATTAATTCAAACTAACAAAATAGGAAAATTTCCAATTGTTCTAGTGGGTTCGGAATTTTGGGGAGGATTACTCAATTGGTTTAAAGAAACTTTACTAAAAGAGAAAATGATCGCAGAAAAAGACTTAGCTCTTTATAGAGTTGTAGATACTGCAGATGAGGCTGTAGAGCACATTAAAGCGTTTTATGATAAATATTCTGTTAACGTTAACTTTTAGTTGGCATATTATTTGTGAATTATAATTGACAAAGATGATCGTAAATCTATTGATTAAGATGAAAAAATTTTTATATATAACAGTGATGTTAACATTTTTGGTGTTAATGAGTTTCGCGTATGTAGACTTTTTCTCTTCAATGACTAAAGTGGATTATATAGATGGTAGTAAGACATTGAAGTTCACCACAAAAATGAATACTAATCATATTTCAGATGCAATAAAGATTAATCCTAACACTGCTGGATTTGAAGCTGAGGTAAAAAAATATGTAAACAATAATTTTGATGTGTACATCAATGGCTCTCCCAAGACTATAACATTTACGGGAAGTCAGGTAAGTGGAGAAACAGTATGGGTATATTTTGAAACCGGTGGCGTTTCAGATATTAATACCTTAAAAATAAAGAACACAATACTTCTAAGTGCCTTTCCAAAGCAAATTAACCTCGTTAATATTGCCTACAAAGGAAGTCAGAAAACAATGAATTTTCAAAGAGGAAAAGAGGTCAATGAAGTATCTTTTTAAAAAATTAAACTAAAAATAAGCCGTCTCAAAATTGAGACGGCTTATTTTTTTATATTTATCTGTATTGTTATTCTTTAGTTCCCAATCACTCTTACATTATCCAATTGCCAAGCGGTAGCCTCTGCTGTACTAGAAGTATATTTAAATGCTATGGAGACTTTTTTTCCTACAAAAGCATCCAAACTAATATCATCGGAATATGTCCAAGTATTAAATGCACTAAGATTAGTATCTAAAATAGCCGATAAAGGAGTCCAAGTCGTCGTCAATGGATCATTCGTATAATTATCCGTAATATAAACCTCCAAAGGCTTACCATTATATCTTCCGTCGGTTTCAAATGATAGTGCTGCTGTAGAAAAATCCTCCAAAGAAATCGGTTTAGAAATAAGCCAATCTTCATTAGCATTATTAATATTTGTAAAACCGCTCATTACTACACATGGCTTAGGATTTCCAAACTGTTGAATGTTCCAAATTTGTTCTCCTGTAATATTGACTGTAAACCAATTATCATTTAAATTTCCATCAAAACCTTCAAAAAAGAATCTTTTCCCAGAAAATTTAACATCGTCCAAATTTCTTATTAACATTTGCCATGAAGAATTATATCGATTTACCACAAAAGTAAGATCACCTTTTCCATTGGGAAGCAAGGTAGATCCGGCATTAAAGAATGCGGAGTTTCGAATCACAGCTAGATTCCCAAACTCATCCACAATTTTCCTATCTGTATCTTTTCCTGCCCCAGCTTCATAATCAAGATATTTTTTCCCTAATTCTGTAGAAGAAAATTGAACATTAGATACTTTTACAAGCATATTAATATAATTAGCATTTTGGGCTACTTTAAGGTTTGCCAATTCCAATGGCTTCATTATCGCCACATCTAACCCATTTCCATTACAAACCCCCGAAATATATCTATTCACCAACGATTCCGGAACCCTTCCAATCGCAAAAGACTCATCAACAGCTCCTATTTTAACAGCCCCCCTATCCAGACCCAGTCTAAGACCTTTTGCATTAATTCTTATATGAGCGCCTACAGGATAATCAGCATAGTTACTTGATTTATTAACCTCAATCTGTAGTGCAGCGGTAGGATTTTCCGGCTTATCCTGAAAAGAAATCGTTTTATAGAAATTACCGCTTTCATCAGAAGAAACTACATACCCATCAAAAATTTTATCTTCTGTAATCAAAACATAGCCCGAAGAAGGAGCTAAGGCTTTAAATTCAGCTAAAGTAGTATTAGTAGAAGAAAATTTATTTTCACATTTAATCGGCGGTGTTTCCCATTCATCTTTTTGTACACAAGACATCATGAATGATATGGCATATACAACTGCCGTTATTAAATTTAAGTGTTTTTTTATGTTCATTTTTAGAGTTTTAATACGTGATTTTAGATGGTTTTAGAATCGAAATTGTACATTCACAAAATAAGAGCGTCCTTGTGTATACCAGTATTTGGGACCAAACAAGGTAAATTCCCTATCCATATCCTTTGCAAAATCTGGAAATTTAGCATTTCTTGTTTGTTCAAATCCCCCGGTAATATATTTTCTGTTATTTAGAATATTATTGACTGTAGACGATACCAAAACATAGTATTTTCCAATAACCCAAGACTTACCTAAATTAACGTTAAAAAAGAAAGAAGAAGGAAGTCTGTTAGGTTCTAAAACCCTTCTTAGTTCTGACTGTGTCAAATTAACGAAAGGAGTAAAAGAATTTTTATTTTGAATAAAATATTCTGTTCTAATTAATGCAGAGGGATCTAAATAATTATCATCAAAGTAATTCCAATTAGCACCAAACCACCAATATTTTGGAGAGTTATATCTCAGTCCTAAAGAATAAGCCTTTTGAGGAGTTCCCCCTTGACGATAGTTTTTGATATATGCTTTTCCTACGTTCATATAAGACAAGCCATTAGCAAATTCCCCGGCCGCATCTGAGGCAAAATAGGTAATTGGATTATTCTGATACGTAAACTGGCCCATACTAGCTAAACCTTGTAATGAAAGAGTAGGAATAACTTTTACATCCACACCCAATTCAATTCCTAAATTTCTTTTCTTAACATCCGTCATTATTTGAGTTACAAATGCACTCTGAACAGATGTCTCATTACCTTGGCCGTCTGAAGTACTTAGCTGAATGCCATCTGCAAAGAATCGTTGAACAGAAGTTTCATTATTAGTATTAATAAGATATCCAGTTAATCTCATCTTAAAAAACGGACTCGAAATCACATAGCTAATATCATTAGCATTCACTACCATATTCTGAATATTGGGAGCCACTGCCCCATTCACTCTAGGTGTAATAAAAATATCTTCTAGATAAGGAGCTTGAGAATAACTCGCTCCATTATATACAAAGAAATTCCGCCCATTCAATCTATAGATCATTTGTCCTTTTATACCATAAGTCCAGAAACTGTAATCTTGTCCTTTACTTTTTGAATTCTTATATAAATAATGACTGAAGAGCCCCTCTCTATTTGAGTTGGAATACCCTGCCATTCCGGAAATAAAAATATCAAACCTTCCTGCTGAAAATTTCAAGCCAGGATTAATTTTAAATTCCTGTCTTCTAAAAATGTAATTATAAGTCATCCTATCTCCGACTTTTTTCGTTACATTTTCTTCACCCTCATTAAATAATCCGGATTTTCCCGGCTGATTAGTTGCCGCAAAAGGATCTTTATTTAAAACAAAATCAGCCCCTAAAAGATCTTTTACCTCTCTATACAATTCAGATCGATAATTTTGATAAGAGGCATTGAGTAAGAGTTTTGTGTTGTCATTAAAATTATGAATAAAATGAGTAGCAATATTCCATATTTTATCATCACTCACATCATCTACAAGATAATACAAAGCTCTTTTCCCTAGCTGATCATAATAATTCTTAGAAGATTGCTGTGTATTTCTTCTATACAACCTATCCCAGTCCAGTTGGGTAATACCCCGATCTCCCGAAGACCAAGCTGCTAATGAAGTTTGATAAGCATCCTGAGCAGTTGTCATCGTTCCAATAGGCCCCATAATTGACGCATTAGGATCTAATGAATCATAATAGCTTGGTAAATTTTTATAATACGCTGGAGAAGGATTCTGTACATTTTGCCAATCTAATCGTGAACCTCTATCTTTACCAAACTGATATGAAAGCGAAGTCCATAGACTTGATTTCTTATTAATTTTCCAAAAATCCTGAACTTGAAAGATCGGCTGAAATCCTTTTCTTATCCTTTCACTTCTTTGCTTTCCATTTTGATATCCCCAATAAGAGTTATAATGCACTCCTCGATAATCATATATTTCTTGCGTACTGGGGCTAGCCGTAGAGCGTCGGTATGGAGCTCCTATAAAATTAAAGGTAATAGTATGTTCATCATTGAGTCTCTTTTCTACTCCCAAATAAGTACCATAGGCATTATAAAATGTTCCTTCTTGAATTCCCTCTTCTGCCCATCTTCTAGCTCCCATGAGGGTAAAGGCCCACCCTTTTTTATTCATGCCTGAGCTATACCTTAATGATCCTCTATTTCTATAATTCCTATTGGTTATAGAATAAGTTCCTTGAAAACCTTTTCTGTACTCACCAGCTTTTGTATTTTTATAAATAACCGAAGTATTACCTCCAAAAGCATATTCAGAAGGAGAATGATTGGCTGAAATTTCAGGATACCTTGTTATTTCATTAAGTCCTCCCCAATTCCCTAAATCCACATTACCATTATCTAATTTAATCATCGAAATACCATTGAGCATCGTTTCTCCTGATCTTCCATCAATACCTCGTGGACGGAACCAATAAAAGCCAAGATCAAAAGCGGCAATCCTGCTAAAAACATCTTGAGAAGATTGTAAAAGCCCCACAGTAGAAGACTGCCCATTGAGACCATCCTCATCATCCTCATTTTCTATAATGGTAAGCCCTTGATCTGCATTTATAATAGCAGGATATAGCGTAACATTACCTAAATCTTTTCTTTTTTCATCATCGATTACATCAAACTCCATTATTTTTGTTTCATAATTGGGTTTCGTAATCATCATTTGATAATGTCCCGGCTTTATATCCACAAATTGGAAATATCCAATTTTGTCTGCCGTAACATCTTCCTCACTCCCTTTCAAATTTACTTCCGCCCTTTCTATAGGTTTCCCTTCTGCATCCTTTAGATAAGCAAATACTGTTGTCTGTGCAAAATAATAGGGTGCTGGAAATAAAGTAAATAAAGAGACTAATGACAGTTTTTTAATCATGAGTATATATTTTTCAAATACTTTTTATATTAATTTTCAATAGATTAAACATTTGGGGCACAAAATTAGTCAAATTTTACAATTAACCACTTTTTTAACACTATTTTTTCTTAACATTGCACTTATTTTACATTATGCTAATAATAATCATTATTAAACCGTGATAAATTTGCATATATTTAAAAATGAACAAGTTAAAAAAAAGAACTTTCGATTAATTAATCTTACTACTCAATGAGAAATTTTTTAAGTTTTTCCTTCATTATTGTATCAATAATGATTTCTGCCCAACATGGAAAATTAAGAAAAGTAGCAGCTATTGGCTTTTTAAATGTAGAAAATCTATTTGACACGATAGCATCAGCAGACTATATAGATGGAACCAAAGACAAAAAAAATCCTGCATTTCACAGAAGTATTCCCATAGATTCCATACAGTTTTTAGATGCAGAAAAATATAGTGGAGAATGGAATGACGATTTACTAAAAGGAAAAAAGGTCGTAAAATACCAAGGAGGTTCTGAAGAGTTCACTCCCAGTAGTTCAAAAAACTATAACACTAAAATTTATAAAACAAAACTTGCGAATGAGGCCAAAGTAATCTCGGAGCTTGGTTCAAAATATACAAAAGCTCCCCCGGCTGTTGTCGGACTTATAGAAGTAGAAAACCGGCAAGTCATTGAAGATCTCATTAAAGAACCTACTTTAGCAAAATACGACTATGGTATTATCCATTATAATTCATATGATTATAGAGGTATCGATGTAGCTTTAATCTATCAAAAGACAAGATTTATCCCCTCCAATTCATTGAAAAAAGAACTAAAAATTTACAATCAAAACGGGAAAAGAGAATATACCCGAGATATTCTGGTGGTTACTGGTCTTTTAGATAATGAAAAAGTAGCCTTCTTTATGAATCATTGGCCCTCTAGAAGAGGAGGCGAAGCCATTTCATTGCCTAAAAGAAATGCTGCTGCTGCATTATTAAAACAACAGATGGATAGTATAAGAATAGCTGATCCTTCAACAAAACTTTTTGCAATGGGAGACTTTAATGATGATCCCGTAAGTTCAAGTTTAAAAAATTATTTGAAAGCAGTCGCAAGCCCTAAAGATCTAAGCGAACTGAATCCTTATTTGAATTTGATGTACCCCTTATACAAAAAAGGAATAGCATCCTTAGCATACCAAGACGCTCCTAATCTATTTGATCAGATTATTGTTTCACAAAACCTTATTTCCCCCCAAGTAACCGGTGAATACTCGATTTACAAAGCTGAAGTATATGCGCCTTCTTATTTGATTAATAAAGAAGGAAACTACAGAGGATATCCATTCAGATCATGGAATGGAGATCAATTTACGGGAGGATATAGTGATCACTTTCCGGCATTTGTAATATTACAGAAAGAGCCTTAACATACAAGTATGTTTATTATTTACAGTTCAAGAAATGAGTGAAATATTCCACTTCTCACTGGATCAAATTTTATAAATAAATTCAAATCGATCATAAATAAAAAAGGCTCAGCATTATCTGAGCCTTTTTTATTTATTTTAAATGTCTGATCCTAACATAGCGTTACACAAAAACAGTAATGTTATGAAAGATCTTAATAATCAGTATGTAAAACGTAGTCAAAAAGACTATAGCCTATCCTTTAAACTCTCTGTAGTACAAGAAGTG
>NZ_CACVBR010000036.1 GCF_902728265.1 Chryseobacterium potabilaquae | reverse complement strand
ATGCTTTAGCACACAACTTAAGAAAGAAAGTGGCATAAAAATACACTTCTAATCAAAAAAATAATCCTAAAAAATAATATGTGTAGTTTATAAATAAAAACCGCCCCAGGGAAAATGAGACGGCTTCTTTTCTAATCAAATAAAGTATACTTTAAAGCTTATTTTTTTGTTTTAGAGACTTGTTGTACAAGTATGTATCTTATTGAAGATGCATCTGCAGGAGGATTTGCAATTTTTTCTGTTTTTACTTTTAATACATATTCATATCCCGGTTCGTAAGTGAATCCTTCAATAGTAGAATAAAAATTCATCCAGTTTCCAGATTGATTTTCTTTTACCTGAAGACATTTCATAGGAGCAACTCCAGTGCAATCAACTGTTTGAGGGCCTACAGTCATCATCATTGTTTTATCATCTCCTTTAGCAGTATTGGCTGAAGCAGTGCATTGCGTGATTGCAAATAAGGCGATCATCAAAATCCCCCCTTTCACCATATGTATTATATTTTTCATAAGTATCATTTATATTCAATGGCGGCAATTACTATGCCGAATTATTTTTACTTCATCTTTATTCTTTTATTGATTTAATTTATCGAAAAAATTAGAGGTATTAATGAAGATATGGAGGCGTTTTTGTTTCAAGAGTAAATGAATAGTTGTTTTTTCAATATCATTGAGATTTATCCAATGTGTTAAACTTTTGCTTTCCTATTAATAATTCAAAAAATAATTTAAAATCCGAGATCAACGACCAGAATGGATATTTGAAGGTAGCTGGTTTGTTTCTTTCAATAAGCGCATGACTGATCCATGCAAAGCCATATCCGAAAATCGGGATATACCACAAAAATCTTTCTTTCCCTGAATATATAACGTATCCTATAACAAAAAAGATGAGTAAAGTTCCTATAAAGTGTAGGATTCTTGTTCCGGTTTTACTATGCTCAGTAAGGTAAAACCGATAGAACTCTTTGAATGTTTTTATTCTTTCAGACATGGTGATGGTATTTTAATTTATTTTAAAGAATTACTGCAAAAACTTTTCCAATATTATTGTATTAGTGAAAATAAAAAAGCAATACCGAATATAGTATTGCTTTTATTATATGTGAAAGTTTCTATGCTAACTTTTAGATAATTTACTATTTCTGTAACCGTAACCGAAATAGATGACCAGGCCTATAGAAAACCAAATTCCAAACCAGAACCAGTTTTCGTGACTCATTCCCGTAAGAAGGTATAAACATGAGCTTAGACCGATTAATGGTATTAAGGATAGGTTTTTTATAAAAGTCAAAATACAAATGGCTATGTTTATAAGAATAAAAAAGAAAATTGATGCTCTGAATTCTCCTTCTTTTGGATCATTCCATTTCATTAAATTCTGAAAAAACTCTGGTTCCCAAAAGTAAAATGCCACTAATCCACCAATGAAAATGATGGGAAAGATAATTTTACCGTTAATATAAGGAAGGTGAAATCTACCCTTTATTTTTTCTTTCGCGGGAAGTAATAATACCCCTGCACAAACCAGTACAAAAGCGAAAATAGTCCCTATGCTGGTAAAATCTAAAATAAATGATTTATCTGTAAACAAGATAGGTAGACCAACTACGACTCCGGTAATAATGGTCGCAAATGCCGGGGTCTTATATTTTGGATGTACTTCCTGGAATTTTTGAGGCATTAATCCATCACGACTCATTGCATACCAAATTCTAGGCTGTCCCATTTGGAAAACTAATAAAACAGTAGTAATAGCAACAATAGCGACAAAAGAAACCGTAAGTTCCATCCAGGCAACATTTGCATTGCTCTTTTCAAAAATAAAAGAAAGAGGATCGCCTACACCGTCAAATTTTCTATAGTCCACCATTCCTGTCAGTACCAGGGTTAAGGCAATGTAAATAACAGTACATAAAACCAATGAAATAATCATTCCTTTTGGTAAAGTCTTTTGAGGGTCTTTGGTTTCTTCTGAAAGAACACTCAGGGCATCAAAGCCAATATAGGCGAAAAACACCCCCGAAACAGCGCTCATTACTCCTGCAAAACCATTAGGCATAAAGGAAGGAGTTCCGGTTTCTACACTTATAGGAGTCCAATTGTCTGTATTAATGTAAGCGAAGCCAATAAGAATAACCAAAATAATAACAGCTAATTTTAAAATTACCAAAGAGTTATTAAAATTTTTACTTTCTTTAACTCCAATGTAACAAAGCCACGTAATTAATCCATTAATGACCAATGCCGGAATATCAACAATAAATTTCAGGCTTCCCATTAATGGAGCTGTTTTCCATGCATTAATGAGTTCTCTGTTTTCAGATCCACTCATAAAAGCTTTTTTAGCTTCGGTATAACTACACGTAAGATAATCAGGAATATGCATTCCCAGTCGTCCTAAAAAGCTTGTGAAATAATCTGACCAAGAAAATGCAACGTATATATTTCCAAAAGAATATTCCATAATCAATGCCCAGCCTATGACCCATGCTATCAGTTCTCCAAAACTGGCATAGGCGTATGTATAAGCTGAACCAGCAGCAGGGATTCTACTCGCGAATTCTGCATAACAAAGCGCCGTAAAACCACAAGCAAAACCACAAATCATATAAAGTAAAATAACTCCGGGTCCACCTCTAAAAACGGCTTCTCCTAAGCTACTGAAACTTCCTGCTCCAATAATGGCTGCAATGCCAAAAAAGACAATGTCCCACACCCCCAAAACCCTTAAAAGATGGGTAGAGGTATCTGTTTCCGAATAATTTTTTCTTCTAAAAAGTTGACTCATTAAGTGTGTAAATTTATATATAGGTTTGAAAAAAAACAAAAGTAATGATTATTATAAAAGTATGTTAAAAAATAGCTAAAATTTCCATTTTTTTTCAATATACCTTGTATAGACTTGTTTAAGCAATATCTTTTCTCTACTTTCGTTGCTATTATAGACTAATTTTTTTATTCCAATAAAGAATGAAATCAAAAAAAATATTCCTAGCGACTGCAGTTCTCTATTTTGGAGCTTTCGAGGCTCAACAGTCTCAATACTTTATAGAAAAAGAAAACTATAGATTTGATCTAGCAGAAAATCTTTATCAAACTAAAATATATAATGCTTCTCAATATGAATACGCAAGACAATATTTTTACAATCAAAATTTGTCTAAGTCACGAAAAGAAGCTGCCCAATTTTTTGATAATGTAATTGGGGTTATTCTGCAAAAAAATCATGCAGAGGAAGGCTTAACGGCTTTTATGAAAGAATATCCAAATTCTGCTTATTTTGCTCAGGCTAATTTACCTTTAGCAGATTATTACCTGGCTAAAAAAGATTTTGAAAAGGCATTGGAAACTTTGAAAAAAGTGAATCAATACCAATTATCAGAAGAAGAGAATACCCAATATATTCTCAAGCTTGGGTATGCGAAATTCATGACCGGGGATTCTAAAGGAGCAACAGAAGCTCTGGAAGAAGCCTATAAAACAGCAGAGGGATCTCAAAAAAGTGATATAGCCTATATGCTAGGACATTTATATTATGCCAATAGGCAAAATGATAAGGCTTTCCATTATTTTGATTCTATAAAAGATCAAGATAAGTATTCCAAATTAGTACGACCTTATTATGTTCAGCTATATTATAATGAAAAAAACTATGATAAAGCAATTTCTGAAGGAAACGCTTTGCTAAATGAAAATATTTCAGACTCATATAAAGCAGAGGTTCATAAGATTATTGGAGAAAGTTATTTCATGAAAAAGGATTATAATGGAGCATATCCGCATCTAAAAGATTATTTAGCTGTCCAGCAGAATCCTTCCGAGAATGATCTTTATGAAATGGGGTTTGTCGCTGCTCAATTAAAGAAATACGACGAGGCGGTTTCTTATTATAATCAACTTATTAACTCTCACTCGGCATTGGCACAAAATGCTTATTATCAGTTAGGAAATGCATATTTAGCGGTAGGTAAAAAACAAGAAGCATTATCTGCTTTTCGATCTTCCTATCAGATGGATTATGATGCAAAAGTAAAAAAACTGGCCCATGAGCAATATGCAAAATTAGGGTATGATATCGGAAATCCATTTGAAAATCCTTCAGTGGTTATTCAAAACTATATCAATAAAAATCCTAATGATGCTAACATAGCGGAAATGAGATCACTATTGGTTAAATCGTATTTATATTCGGGAAATTACAAAGAGACTCTGAATGCTATCGATAGACTACAAAATTCTTCTCCGGATATTGATAAAGTGGATCAGGAAGTGTCTTATTTATTAGGGACTGAAGAATTCAATAAAGGGAACTATGATGAAGCGGAAAGATATTTTTTGAGAAGCCTTGAATTCAATATTAATAAAGAATTTCACAATAGAGCTTTATATTGGGTAGCACAGGTGTATTATCAAAAAGGGAACTATCCTTCAGCGATTGTGCGATATGAAAAATTGTTGTCTGAAAGTTTTCCTGAAAAACAGCAGCTGCCATACGATTTAGGGTACGCCTATTTTAAAAGTAAAAAGTTTGATCAAGCAGCTACCTATTTTAAGCAATATTTAAATAATCCAAAAACGGAGTTTAAAAATGATGCAGAACTTCGTTTAGCAGATATTTATTATGCAAATAATGATCTCAATCAAGCAATTGCGATCTATGATAAAAATGAAGATGCAACTGATTATACTTTATATCAAAAGGCAATGGCTTTTGGCTTTAAAGGAGATACTCAGGCCAAGATCAGTAATTTAAAAAATCTTTTATCCAAATATCCGGGATCTGAATATTATGATGATGCTCAATATGAAATAGGAACTGCCTATGCTGCACAGGATGATTATGCTGATTCTAATGATTTTTTTGGAAAAGTAATTAAAACTTCTTCTGATAAAGATTTAGTAGCTAATGCTTCTATATACAGAGCTCAAAATTACATTGATCAAAATCAGAATGATAAAGCTTTATCCGAGTTGAAATCTCTGGGTGAGCAATATAAAAATACAGCCTATGCTGAGAAGATAGTTCAGGCAGCGAAGCCTCTCTTTACAAAAAGTGGAGATGTTTCAGGATATGAAAGCTTTGCAAGAAATATCGGTATCAACGTTGATGCTGCTGAAATTGATGAAATCAACCTTTCTACAGCAAAACAATATTTTAGTAAGAAAGATTATAAAAGTGCGATTACTTACTATGAAAAGTATTTAACGCAAAATCCTACAGGAGAAGGTCTTTATCAGGCCAAATATGAATTGGGAGAAAGTTATTATCAAACTAAAAATACGACAAAGGCTTTATTAGTTTTGCAGGAAATAGCGAATGTCCAAAATGATTATCAAGATGATGCACAGACTCGTCTGGCACAAATTTATATTGCACAAGGGGATAGCTCGGAAGCAAGAAAATATTTAGAAACTCTCAAAAATTCTTCTAATGTAAATATTAGAAACTACGCCAATGTAGAATTAATGAAGTCATATGCTGATGAGAAGAATTTTTCACAAGCCGAGAAATTGGCAGATGCTGTGATTGCTAATAATAAAAACTCTTCTGCAGTTATTGAAACAGCAAAAGTAATCAAAGCAAGAAGTCTTATGAATTCAGGAAAAGATAAAGAGGCACAAACGGCATTTACTTCTCTTGAAAAATCTTCTAATATTTCGGTAGCTGCGGAAGCCTTGTATGCCAAAGCATATTATCAAAATAAAGGAAAGGCTTTTAAATCTTCTAACGAAACCATCTTTAAACTTGCTAACAATTATGCTTCTGAAGAATATTGGGGAGCCAAAGCGTTGGTATTAATGGCCAAGAACTATGTAGGGTTAAAAGATAATTATCAGGCTAGCTATACGTGCGATCAGATTATTGAAAATTATAAAGATTTTCCTGAGATTGTAGCAGAAGCTAAGGAGGTTAAAAAGACCATTAAAAAGTAAAGCTAAAAATAATTGTATCCTGTGGGAATAATATATTCGGACTGGGGAAAAGCATTGATAATAGGTACAATGAGTGTTCATTGTTACACTATTGATGTGTAATAAATATCCATATATTTTTCAAATAAAGAAGAGATGAACAAGAAAATTCAAATACTATCTATACTATTTTTAGGGATTTCGCAGTTTGCGTTTTCCCAAATTAAAGAAGAGAAACTTATTCTTAATAAAAAAAGAGAGCCTGAAATAAAGAAGATTGAAAAGAAGAAGACTTCTGTGGAAACAATTAAAAACTATCCACCTGAAGAAAAATCTCAGAATCCTGTAAAATATAACATTACAGATGTTCCGGCATCTTCTGATTTTAAGACCTCTACTATTCAAGGAGAAGATATAGCTCCAAAATTTGATGGTGCAGCTCAAAATAACTATTTTCAGTTTGGAATGGGAAATTATGGTAAAATTTTAGGTGATGCTAATATTTCCAAAACCCTTGAAAACAAACTGGAAGTGGGAGCTGATGTTCATGTACTCTCCACTCAGGGCTTAAAAAAGGAATATATGTGGAATTCCAAACAAAATTCGGGAACACTAGGAGCATTTCTTAATTCTTATGGCGATAAAGGGAAATTTAATGTGAATGCCGAATACGGAATAGATAATTATAATTATTATGGTATTTATGCTCTCGAGCCTTCATCTGACATTGATTTGAAACAAAAAGTGAATCAATTTAAGGTCAATGGATATTATGATTTTTACTCAAATGAAATTCTAAATGATGTAAGAGTAAAGTCTTTATTTTTAAAAGATCATTTTGATGCGCAAGAAAATCAGGCCTCTATTTTAGCTAATTTTTCAAAACATGCTATTGATATCGGAAGTTCGGGGATAAGCCTTAATGCAGATCTAGGAGTGGGCTTAGAAACAATAAAAACGGATTTTGCCATTAGAGATAAAAATTCATCAAATTTTTTTAATACAAGTCTAACACCCAAGGTTACTTTCCGAAAAGGAGAATCTTATTTAATGCTGGGATCATCATTTGATTTTTTAAATGCTAAGAACTCAAGTGATCTTTGGGACGGTCAAATAAAAAATAATAAAACATATTGGTTTCCACAGGCAGAGTTTCAACTTGCTGCGGCTAATGGTTTTAAATTTTATGGTGGAGTAGATGGGGGTTTAAAGTTGAATACGTATTCAGAAATGTTACAAGCAAATCCTTTTATCCTTTCTGACCAGTTTTTAAGGCCTACACAAACCAAATATCATTTTTATTTTGGGCTAAAAGGAGACATTGATGAAACGTTAAAGTATGATTTCTCTGCCGGATATGGAAAAATGAAGGATATTATGTTCTTTAAAGCTAATAGCTTATTTGATAATATGTATACTTTAAATCGTTCAGCATACAATTTTGCTAACACCTTTTCGGCGGTTTATGATGATGGTAATGTAAGTGATATAAAAGGAAGCGTTCAATATTTCCCTTTGGCTAATTTAGTTTTAGATGGGGAAGTAAAGTTTACAAAGTATGATTTGAAAAACTATGAAAATATTTATAACGTCCCATTAGTTACGGCGAGTATTGGTGCTAAATATACAATGCTTGATAAAAAATTGTTGTTAGGGTTTAAAGGAATATTTGCAAGTGACAGAACGACAAATTCTTATCTCATAGAAGGAGTCTCTGATCCAACGGCTCAAAATGGGATGGTTTATCAATCTACTGAAAATATGAATGACAAAGTAGGAGGATATGCAGATATAAATCTTTCAGCAGAGTATAAAGTTCACAAAAATTTCAGTATTTTTGCGCTCGGAAATAATCTTCTCAGTTCAAAATACCAAACGTACAAGGGCTATAAAGTCTTAGGTGCACAAATTTTGGGAGGAGTAAAGATCACTTTCTAATTGAATGTACTATATAAAAATAGTACTCACAAAACGGCTGCATAGTTTAATGGATAGAACTTCGGATTTCGGCTCCGACAGTGAGGGTTCGAATCCTTCTGCGGTCACTAATCGCCCCTATTTTAGGGGCTTTTTTGTGTGTTTACCCCCAGTTTTACCCCCAGAAATTATTTTAATTAGCATAGAGTCAAAAATAGTAAGTAAATATCGATAACCTAAATTATTCTTTTTTGTGTACAGGTATTTTAGTATTAAAGAGAAATATAAAATAAAGAACTTAATTCTTTTTTATTATAATTTCCTTTTATGTTTTATGCCCTTATCCGGTAATTGCAATTTTTTTAGTTTGTTCCATAATAGCATTTCTTAAACCTATTGGATCTTTTATCTTATAAGAATATGTGACATCTCCGGTAGTAATAGTTAAAGTACCGAAGTTCAATATTCTACCCAAAACATTTTGAAATACTTTAATACCTTCAGTTTTATCAAGAGAAATATCGATGATGGTTTTCCCCAGGATTCCTGTTGAAAATGTGAGATGTTTATGATAGACATATATAAAGGTATTTTTATTCTGAAGAAAATGAGTAATTCCTTTGATGAACAGAAATGCAAAGAAAATGGAAAATAATATAAATATTTTTAATATATGTCCAATAACTCCAACAAAGCCAAAGATTATAAAAGCAATAGGTTGAACATACGAAATCCAGTGGATATCTGCTTGATAAATGATATTTAAAGAAGCTTCTTTTTGTAGAGTGGATAGGTTTTTCATATTTTTATTTTTATCCGAATAATATAAATTTTTGTTATTATATGCTATTAGCTCCAACAGTCCTGTAGTCTAACAGCCTATATTGATCAAGTATGCAAAGATAAAAATAAAACAAATCAATATATGGTGATATATATTGTAAATTTACATTGTATGTTTAGGATGATTTCGCTTTAGTTCTCTCTTTAATATCATACGGGGATAAATACCTTTTTTTGGTATTTTGGGTAGTATAATTTGTCAATTAAAATCATATACATTTTTCAAAATAATTTCTTCTCTCATGATTGACGGGATTTAATGTAATTAAGAAACACTTACTCGATGATATTCTCATTTTATAGAGGTTTTTACCCGTTTTCTGAACTTTCCTAAGTAAGTTTTCATACAAGTCTAGTTTATGATAAACCTTATTTGTAAATTATATAAGCTTATTAAGCTAACCTGTAAAAAATACTATAAGGTTTCATAAGCTAGCTGTAAAAGATAACGTAGGGTATACTGATTAAAGTTGTAAAAAATAACATAAGGTATAATGATTAACCTATAAAAAATAGCACAAGGTATGATGTTAGCCTGTAAAAAATAATATAGGGTTTCATAGACTAGGCTGTAAAAAATAACATACGGTATAATGATTAACCTATAAAAAATAGCACAAGGTATGATAGTTAACCTGTAAAAAATAATATATGGTGTGGGTATTTAATATATTGATTTTTATTTAGTTGCTTGTTTAATGTATATATGAGAGCATATATTTATATTATATATGTTTTATACTATATATAAATTATTTGAAGTATAAATATATTTCAAGAAAGTACTGGCTGTTTCTTCTCTGCAATTCCTGCAAAAAAGCTTTAGATTCATTATTGTCTTATTAGTTCTGATTTTCAGTTTTTTATCTAAATATTGGTTATGAATTTCAAAAATCTAACCTTCTAAAATAAAAATTCAAAATTTGTTGCAAGATGTGTCTTTGTACGCACAACTTTTTCAAGTTGAGCATCCAGAAGACATCTTGCTTTTTTTCAAAAAGAGGTAAAAACTTCGGAACTCATTTTTATAAATAGACTTTAGGCTTTTAAAAGACCAAAAAAGCATCATTGACTATCATCTATATAAGTTTTTATTTATCAAATGTGATCATTTATGATCAAGTGTTATCATTAAACCTTTTGATATTGCATGTTTTAGAAGATTTTAGAAACTTTGCTACAAGATTTCGAGCATGGAAAAAAAGGCAAAAAGTATTGAGAATAAAAAAATAGATAATCTAAAAGCAAGAATCTTTATCCGTCTTGAAAAATCTCAAAAATCTCAATGGAAATCAATTTGCCGGAAGAAAAATATCTCTCTAACTAGTTTAATAATTAATGCAGTTGATAATAGGATAATGGATGATGAAAGAAGAAGAGTATTGTTGTTCATTGAAAAACAAGATAACATATTTGCAAAAATTGAAAATAATATTAATCAAGTGGCAAGATATGTAAATGGTCAAAAATTTATCAGCATATCAGATGTTAAAACTTTCAATGAGAAATTGATATTGCTTTCGGATTTGAGAAAACAGCAAAATGAAATTTTTGAAAGAATTTATTCATTGTTAGCGAATGATAGTTAAGATATTAAATTCTTCGAGTGCAGACTTTCATGGAGTGAAATACAATGAGAAAAAGATTGGGAAGGGAACTGGAGAACTTATGAAGATGAAAAATTTTCCTTCTTTTATTAATGAGAAGAGTAGCCAGGAGCAAGTCCGAGATTATTTTAAATCTATTTCAAAAAGTCAAAAAATTAAAAAACCTCAATTTCATTGTGTTATTTCGACAAAATTTCAACAGAATTCTAAAGAAGAGCTTTCCAAGGTAGCTGAAAATTTCATGGAGGGAATGGGATATGCTAACCAACCTTATCTTGTGGTATTTCATAATGATACAGATAATAATCATGTTCATATTGTTTCGACGAGAGTAGATAGAGAGACTGGTAAGAAACTAAATGACAGTTATGAAAAACTTAGAGCCCAAAAAGTGTTAAATAATAGCATTGAAAAGTTATATGGATATAAGGTAGAAGATAAGCTCGAAAAGCTATTAAGCTATAAAATAGGAACTACCAAACAATTAGAAATTCTTCTGGAAAGAAATGGTTACAAACTAGTAAGAAGTAATAAGAATGAAAATGCATTGGACATTTTAAAGAATGGTGTAAAGGAAAAAACTATTGATCAAAGTCAGATTGTATTTGATCACATAAAAAATGATAGTAGATCAAGGCAAATTAAAACCATACTTAGTAAATACAAGGATATTTATTCTAACAAAGTATTTAGAGTCGAAGATAATAGAGCTCGAATGTTTGGTAGGGAATTTAAAGAATCAATCTCATTATTTGAAAAAAAATCAGAGATAAATGGGGCAATGAAAATAGATTTTGAGTCAGAGCTTCAGAAAAAATTAAGAGATGTTTTTGGAATTGATATAGTGTTTCACAGTAGTGAGGGGAAAATCCCTTTCGGATATAGTATAATTGACTATAAATCTGAGAAAATATATAAAGGAAGCGAGCTCATGAAAATGGATAAACTGTTTGAATTTACTTCTGATAAGATAGATAAAAAACTTTTTGAAATTATAAAAGATTACAATGTGCCTAATGGTGAAACAAAGAAAGTTCTTTCAGATTTCTTTAATAAAAATCATTGTGAATACAAAGTAAAAGAATTTATGCTGTTTGAAAATAAAGGAAGAAAAGACCTGGAAACCTATAGAAAGGTTCAAAGGGATACGAAAGAATTCATTAGAGACTTTCGAAATGTAGAATGTAAAAATACCAATATACAGATGATTAAAACAGAAACTGGAAAGTATTACACTCTGCACACTAAACATCATTATGTTTCAGAGCTTAAAACTTTGCTTAGAGAAAATGAATATCAAAGATTTATTAATTCAGAGGGAGATCAAGGAAATGAATTAACAGAGAATCAAAAAAATCGATTGGGAAAAAACGAAATATTACAGATTGCGGGAGAAATGCTAAATGAATTTATGAAAAGCTCGGGAGTAGCAAAGGATCCAAATGAAGACGAATTTAAAAAGAGACGTAAAAAGAGGAAATAAAAAATTAGAAATAAAATGATCATCACTTTTGCAACTCAAAAAGGAGGAACAGGCAAAACGACACTTGCCATTGCTTTTGCTAATTATATTTCTTCATTTTCTAAACGAAAGCTTAATGTTTTTGATTTTGATTATCAAAAATCATTCTATTATAAGTGGAAAGAAGATGAACAATCAGAAGTTCAAAAACTGTATGATGTCGAAATAGTTGAAGATGAAGATGAATGTCCATTTTTTGATTTTCAAAGACTTATTCAACTAAAAGAAAGTGAAGATATCAACTTATTTGATCTGGCGGGAACATTGGATGCAAAATATAGTGATTTACTTATTTACAGTGATTTTATAATTATTCCTTTCGAATATTCGGATGTTTCCACTAAATCTACCCTGGTCTTTATAAACTTACTGGGGATTATTGAAAGCCAAGCAGAGAGAGTATTCATTAGATCAAAATATGATAAAGGATATAAATATCTAAATCAAGAGGGAATGGATGATGAGCTGACAAAATATGGCCTTTTGTTGAAAGATCCGGTATTCAAAAGAAATTGTTTACAAACAATTGATACAAGGAGGCTTACTTATGAACAAAAGTATGCTGTAAAAAAACCTTTTAATGAACTCTTAAATCATATTAATGAGACGTTACAAATTACCCTTTAACATTACTCTGGAAAGAAAGTATAACAATATCAATATTGAGGAGTTTGTGCTCGATTGGAATACATTGAAGAAAAATAGAAAAAACAGAATGATAATGTTGGATAATGACCTGCATATTGAATTGGGAAAATTTAAAACCTATGATTTGAGTATGAGTGAAGTAATTGATTTAGGAATGCGATACGCTCTTGGAAAACAGGAATTCAGAAAATTAGCAGCAGAACTTATAGATAAAAAGAAGGAGTAAACCCAAAAGGAATAAATAAAGCATGGCAAAATTCACAATCATAGTTATTGGGCTTTATATCGTGTATTATATAGGAAATATAGTATACGACTTGTTTCTGAAAAAAGAAAATGTATCAAGCATTGAAGAATCACAAGTATTCTCTATTTCAGACATTGCCAAAGAAAGCCAAGAAGATATTCAAAATATTGAAATCGAGGATGTAGAGAACCTTAATACTCCTCACTCTTTTAATTATCAAGAGCTTGAGTATTCATCACAAGACCCTACAATTTTGGAAGAAAGGCCAGATATAGATGTTTGGAGAAAAAAGTTTGAGGCCGAGGAAAGTATTGATTCTTTCGAAATAGAGAAAAATGTTCTATCAAAAGAAAGAGCTGAGAGCTCAGAAATTGAGAAAAATAATTTTGAAGGAAAATGGAAAAAAATGCTAAACCTAGCAGAAACGAATGTACAAGTTATTACAAATATTGATGGATATAAAGTATATCAATCTATTATGTAAAATCAAAAACAAATTAATCTTAAATATTTAAATTTTATCTACTATGAATTCAAAATTCAATAAAAGAAAGATGACCAAAAGAATATTAACAACAGCGTTGATGTTATTAGCAATAACCCCAATATTTGCTCAAGGAGGAGCTGCAGCATTAACTAATGCAGCGGTAGAAGTCAAGAAATATTGGGATCCGGTAAAGCTCATTATTATGGCAGTAGGTGGGGTTGTTGGATTGATTGGAGGAGTGAGAATTTACAACAAATGGAGTAATGGAGATCAGGATATCAACAAAGAAGTCGTGGGTTGGGGTGGTGCTTGTTTGTTTTTAATTATTGTTCCTGAATTTGTTAGTTCTTTCTTTGGATAGAAATGGGATACTATCTATACAAGGGGCTTAAAAAACCTCTTGTTTTCTTTGGCCTAAAAGATAAATATATCTATCAAGCAGTTGGAACAGTAGTCGGAGGCTTCATAAGTGCAGCAATATTATCTTCTTTTTTAGGGATTTTCGGATCGATTCTAGGTTTGGGTCTTGGAGGTTTGGTGATAGGAGGTATTTATAAGAAACAAGATAAAAAAGGACTTTATAATAAGACAAAGAACCACAGAGAATTGCATATTTTCCCCAAGAAATTTAAAATTAAAATATCCCATTTAAAAAATAAAAACAAATGAAAACGAAAAAACAAATTTTTGATATTCCTTTTATAGGATATGATTATGGAAGAGATCATAATTGGAACTTTGATGTTTTGATTGGAAAATATGGTAATCCAGTTATTGGGATTAAAATTAAAAATATGGTGGAACAATATTCTGCAGATCCTGATAACTATTTCCAATTTCATGCTGTACTTACTCAGGTCGTTTCAATTATAGGGGAGAACCATATTGTTCAAAAAATTGACATCTTTAGCAAGAAGAAATATATAGCTGAAACATCCGAAGAATTCCTGCAACAAAAATATTCTGAGCATTTTGATGGTAGAATGTATAAAACGATAGATACACTTTTATTATTTACAGATATAGTTGATACAGAAAAAAAGAAACGATACACTTATTCTGAAAAAAGTTATAAGGAGCTTAGAGATAAATGTCAAAAAATCTTCATGCTTTTATCTCAATATAATTGTGAACCACAATTTTTGAGAGAGAGAGATTTTGAATATTACATTAATGGAATTCTTTCCATGCAGTTTGGGGAAATTCCAACATTTGATAATATACAATCCACAAATGAATATGTAAGAATTGGAGATCAATTTGTTAAAACGATATCTTATGTGGATGTTGAAAACATAGAATTACCCTCTGAAATTGAACCTTACTCCATGCTTGGAGGTAATGGTTCTGCTTCTGATACAGCGGTGGATAATTTCAGTTTTATCAATGAACTTGAAGATTATAGAACTATTGTTTATAACCAAATCTTAACTATCCCATTTCAAGCCGAGCAACTTAGGGATCTAGATAAGAAAAAGAAAAAGCATGAGGGCGTTTCTAAAAATGCTCCTTCTAATGCCATTATTGCAGAGGAAATAGAAACCTTGCTTCATCATATCGCTACCGATGGACAATTGATTGTAAATGCTCATTTTTCTATAGTGTTTTCTGCTAATACACAAGGGGAAATGGAAAACACGCAGTCATTCATTGAAAGTAAACTTTTTACTAAAGGAATAGTTGTTTCAAAAAATGCCTATAACCAGTTAGAGCTGCTGCGATGTTGTCTGCCCGGGAATGCAGTAGAATTAAAAGGATATGATTTATTTATGACAACTAGCGAAGCAGCGCTTTGTTTTTTTTTTAAAGAAAGCTATAGTATAAATGAGGATTCCAATTTTTATTTAAGGTTTACCGACCGTCAAGGTATACCTCTTAAAATTGACCCTGCAGATTTACCCATGAAAACAGGAAGGATCAATAACAGAAATAAATTTGTCCTTGGACCTTCTGGCTCCGGAAAATCTTTTCTGATGAATAACATTATAGAGCAATATTTGACTTATAATTATGATGTGGTAATAGTAGATACGGGAGATTCTTATTCCGGTACATGCAGTTATAAGGGAGGAAAATATATTCAATATACTGAAGAGAATCCTATTACTATGAATCCTTTTCTTCTTAAAAAAGAGGAATTTAATATTGAGAAAATAGAGTTTCTAACCAATCTTATCTTTCTGATTTGGCAGGGTGCAGATGCTCCGATGAGTTCTGCTCAAAAATCTATTTTAGATAATGTATTAATGTCTTATTATCATCAATTTTTTAATTCAGGCAGTAAATGGTATGAAGATAAAGGTTCCGATGAGCTCATACTTCATTTGGAAAAATATAATATTCATGAAGAAGATATACATGCCGATTATTATAGAGAGCTTCAGCAGTCTAAAACGTATTATGATATTTTGGAAATCCCTTTTAATGCGACCACAGAGCAAATAAAAGAAAATGGCAGAAAATTGATTAGGTTTTACCATCCGGATTCCAATATTGATAATCCAGAATATAACCCTGAAAATTTCCATCGGATATTTGAAGCTTATGAAACATTGATTGATGAAAATAAAAGAAGAGTATATGATGAAGCTCATTTGATACTCATACAATCAAATGATATTGTTAAGCAGGGTGAACCGGTTGAAGAATGGGATATAGCCATACGAAAAATAATTATTAAAAAAATAATTGAATTAGAGGAAAAGCTATCAGTTTCAGAACTTTCTTTCAACAGCTTTTATGAATACTGTGGTCATTTTTTGCCTATCTATTTAAACAATAAGAAGCATAATATCAGAGAAAAGGAATTTAATCTCAGGACTTTCTTATTTGTATTGAAGGATTTTTATAAAGGCGGAAGATATGGGACAACACTCAATGAAAGTGCAAATAATACATTGTTTGATGAATCATTTATTGTTTTTGAAATTGATAATGTGAAAGATAATCCTAAGCTCTTTCCTATTGTGACGCTTATTATTATGGACACATTTATTCAAAAAATGCGTTTACGAAAAGATCGAAGAAAGGCCCTTATTATAGAGGAGGCATGGAAGGCAATTGCATCAAAACTAATGGGGGGATATATTTTGTATCTCTATAAAACGGTAAGGAAATTCTGGGGAGAGGCTATTGTGGTTACTCAAGAATTGGACGATATTATCGGAAATAGTGTTGTTAAGGACAGTATCATTAATAACTCCGATACATTTATCTTGCTGGATCAAACTAAGTTTAAAGATAACTTTGATAGGATTGCAGCGCTTCTTTCTCTAAATAAGGTTGAACAAAATAAAATCTTTACTATCAATAATCTGAATAACAAATACGGAAGAGCCAGGTTTAAGGAATTTTATCTCAAACGTGGATCAAAAGGAGAAGTGTATGGTAATGAAGTTTCCTTAGAACAATATTTGACTTATACCACTGAAAAACCTGAAAAAATGGCTATTGAATACTATGTGAAGAAATATGGAAACTATAATGATGCATTGAAAATATTTGTATTAAACCTACAAGAATTTAAGGATAGTCTTGAAAATATGGTTGCTTTTATCAATTTATATAAAAAGCCATTAGATAGAAAATCTATGAGCTTTTATGTTAATATGAAATATAAGGGACAAAATATTTTAAAAATCATCATTCAAAAAATGCAAGACGAAGAAAAGAAACTTGATGAAATCATAAACAGATCACTTCATTATGAATATGAAAAAATATAGTATTTGTTATCTCATAGTTATAGGTAGTATGGCATATGCTCAAAACACCTATGTAGATGTTACTACTACGGCTGCTTTAATGGCATACTCTGATAATTTAAAAAAACAACAAAATAAAACAGTGGAAGAGCAAACCAAACTACAACAAGCTCAGGCGTGGGTTGCTTCTCAAATGGTGGTAGCAAACAGTATCCAAAATAAGATTCTGAAAGGATTAAGGGAAACCTCTGGAACATTACAAAATGGAATTCAGGTCAAACAAATTTATGAAGACTTGGCTCAGTGTAAAAAATATTCTGGGGATATAACCCATCTTGTTACAATACATCCTCAATTCAGCATTTTTGGAGCACAAGCTAGTGAAAAGGCCTATGAACAGATTCTCAGAGTAGGAGTGGATGTATCTGATATTTTAGCTTCTGGAGAGCTCAATCTTGCTACCGCTGGAGATCGTTACAGACTTATTTTTAATATATCCGAGAATGTTAAAAAACTGAAATTATGGCTTCTTACTATAAAACTTAATATAGAAAGAGCAGAGAGATTGGGCTTTTGGAATGCAATTAATCCTTTTCAAGGCTATATAAATACCGATAAAGATATTGTTAGAAGTATAATGGATAAGTATAAATATAATTTCTAAAAAGATTTATAATGAAGGAATATGCAGCTCTTTATTCGGCACTGCCCATTGTATGTGCTTTTTTGATCTCAAGTGGAGGGAATTCAACTCCACCATGGGAAAAAGAAAATGTTTCTTTTCCTATGATGAACCAGGAAATTCGTCATTCCATGCAAGAGTATGAGCGACAAAAGGAGATGAGGCAATGGCAAACTACCAATGCTTTTTCCGAGGTCGAGAATAAAAAGCAATGGAGTAGGCTGAAAGAAACAACAACTAAAATACAGGACAGACTAAGAGTAGTCTCATTGGCAATGCAAGCTATTCCTGTGGGGATTACTATTTCGAGAGATGCGGATCGAATTAAGAAGACTCAAGAAAAGATTATAGAAGAAATTAATACGGCAAATTATTCCATAGTAGTTGCTCTTCCTATGCAAGTACAATTTGTAGATGATTTGCAGATGGTGATAAGGCTACTTACAGGTATTATAGTTTCCTACGGAGCTATTAATCAGATGGAAAAGTCTGAAAGGAAAATATTGTTAGATTATGCTCTTGAAGAAGTTGAAAATCTGGATAAAACTTCCACTTATATTCTTATGAAAATTAAAGATATCAAAGAGAAACTTCAATGGCAAAATATACTGTTCAAATACTATGTCAATAGAGATAAACAAGTAGTAAAAGATATTATTACCAGTATAAAAACTCTTTAATGATGAAAATGTATAGATGTATGTTATTTTTTGTTTTTATCGGAAGTATTTCTATTAAAGGTCAACAAGCACAAGTAGTTATTAATGAAAAACTTTTAGCTCAGTTGACAAAAAATCAGACCGCTAGGTTACAAAGTGACAAACTATTTTTCAACTCTTATGAAAAGCAAAAGCAACTGTATAATGATGTCAAGGCAAAGATTGCTCAAGTTGTAGCGATACAGCAATATATCTATGATAACCTTGTCAATGTGAATTCAGCCATTAAACAAGGAAAGCAATTAAAGTACCTCCATAAGTATTTTGGGGAGATTGTTCAAAATTCCGGAGAAATGTTACTCCTTATTTCAAAAAAAACCGAATATGCTGTGTTACTGACAAATTATTATGTTCAAATAGAAAAAGAGGTTTTAAATCTAAAAATAACCATTTCGGAAGAGATATTAAAGGAAGGAAATGATTTTTTAATGGACCCTTATGATAGAGAACTTCTTTTGAGGAAGGTTTTTGACAAAGCTCGATTGATAAATGGGACAATCCTTTATATCAATTTGGTATTAAAAAATGCTAAAAACACACCTTATATCTATCAGATTCCAGGGCTCAACAATTACATCAATTTAGATAAAATAATTGTAAAAGATATTATTTCCAAATATGGTATTCTTAAATATTAGTTCTTATGAAAAGCAATTTACACAATAAATTTCTTTTGACTTTTATGCTTTTGTTTATAGGAAATAAAAATTTTTCTCAAATGGTTAAAAGACTCAATGATCCGGCAATTGTTGCTCAGCATAAAAGAATGGTTTTTGAAAGATGGGGAGATTGGAGTCCGTATGGTAAATGGGTTTTGGGAGTTCAAACTAATTTCGCTTACTCTACGGTTTGGGGTATGCTTTCGCCTGCAAGAAATAGAGCATATAAAGAAGGAGCAGATATTCGTCCGTTAAAACCAAACGGAATTGAAGTACAGCGTCTTGCAGAAGTTGAAATGCAAAGAAAAGAAGGCGAGAAGATAAAAATGGAAGTAGATACTTTATATAAAAGGAATATGCAAGATTTATCTCATTGGACGTCAGCCACTGTAGATGCAGATCCTCTCTGGCTTCTTTATTATAAAAGAATGCTTTCTCCATTAAAAAAATTCCCAGATCATCCTCAGACCTACATAGAATGGAACTTAAAAAATAATGAGAATTATCAAACATTAAAAAGCACAGGTGTTATTGAGAGGCTTCAACAGCAGCTTGATTTACTAAAAGATAAATATAAAATATCAAGATCGGTAGATATGCCAAGAGGAAAACGTTTTCTTATGTATCATGAAACATTACTGGGATGGAGAAAGTGGATGTATGAATTGAAAAGCTTTAATAATGAAACCAGTATACTATTGAACTACAAAAAATTATTAGACAAATTCCAAAATAAAAGTAAAGAGGTTGTTATGGTAAGAACGGATAAAGAAATAGTAGAAGATATTATGCAGCAATATAAATACAAATTTTAATTATGAGAATGAAATATTTCACTCTGACAATTTGCATAGTAGCTATGTTGTTTCCGGTGTGTATGTTTGGGCAAACTCATACGGGGTATGAGCAATTCTTGCAATTTTTGAAAGGAGATGGAGCATTTGAGAAGTGGTTCATGGAAGTCTTTACAAAATTAGATACACAAGTGAGCGATAATGCTGTAGCTGCCAGTATGCTTGGCCGATCAATCGGTGGATTTGGTGCATTATGTTATTTGGGATATATGGGATGGCAGATGCAATCTGGTGATAGAGAATGGGAAATTACCCCGATGTTGAGACCTGTTTTTATTGGGTTTATACTTATCTATTGGACGGGGTTCACAAGCCTTATACAATATCCTTTCCAAAAGTTAGCAGAGCCTTCTCAGGTGATTTTTGGAGAAATTGAAAGGGAAGTTAATCATGTCAGAATTAAACGATTTGAAAAGCACTCTCAATTATTAGATGCCCTTATCAAGAAAAAGGCAGGAGAGGATGCAAAGCAGGAAGCTATTGATAAAATGGGAGAAAAAGCGGATGATAGTTGGTTTGATTTTTCGGAAAGTATGGATAAGCTTTTAGCTCCGATTAAAGAATGGAATATTAGAATGAATTTTGAATTACAAAAATTAGTGGCTGAACTTCTAGAAGCTATTGCATTAGCTACCCTTCGAGTATGTACTTACTTTATTTTCTTTATTCAAAAAATTTGGAGCTATGTTCTTATTTCATTAGGGCCTATCGCTGTGGGGATGGCAATTGTTCCGGGATTTGAGAGTGCATTGACCAATTGGATATCAAAATTCATCAACATTAATCTATATACTTTCATCGCCTATACCATTATTAATATAGGTCAACAGCTTATTCTAGCAGGTTATCAAATGGAAATAGATCGTTATGATCTCTTAATTAAAAATGGGACTGTAACGGATTATGATATGTTGGCAGCTTATATTGGAGCGAATGGAATGATTCATACCGTATTATTTCCTTGTGTAGCCTATGTCGTTACTGGAATTGGAGTTTTGATCACCCCTAATGTTGCTGATGCTATCGTTTCTGCTGGAGGATCAGGAGTAATGAGCAAAATGAAGAATGCGGGAGGAAAAATAGCAGGTGCAGCCACAGCTACTGGAAAAACAGCTATTGCTATTAAAACGCGAGGGCTGCCAACAGTTATCAAAAATGCTGGTCTAAAATAGGGATGAATAACAAAAATAAATAATATGTTGGTAAAAAATATTGAACAAAAGATAAAAGTAAACAAAGCCATTTCAATAGCCTCTATTCTATTTGCGATTTTTATAGTCATAGTAGGATTTTATTTTGCTTATAAGTTGGTCCAAGATTCTAGAAAGTCTCTTTATATTATTGACAATGGAGTTCCAGTGCTTGTAAAGCAAACAGATGAATTGCTCAATCGCCCTGTTGAATACAAATCCCAAGTAGAATTATATCATAGACTTTTCTTCACCCTTGCTCCTGATGACAAGTACATCAAGGAAAATGTAGAAAAGTCGCTCTATTTGATTGATGATAGCGGTAAGAAAGAATATGCTAACTTAAGAGAAAAAGGATTTTATAATCAGCTTATTTCTTCCAATTCAATGGTTACCACACAATCGGATTCTATAAAAATAGATTTAGAACGAAAGAAGTTTGTCTACTTTGGAAAAGAAATAATTAACAGAAAATCGTCCGTATTAATTCGAAAATTGATTACTGAAGGTTATTTTGAAGATATCATTCGTAGTCCTCATAATCCTCATGGAGTATTATTAAAAAATTGGAGGATAATAGATAATTCTGAAATTTCAAGTGAATCAAAATATAGTTCTTTTTAAGCATGAGAAAAAAATATGAAACCATTAAGAATTGGATTTATGCACATCCCAAACAAGTATATAAGTATGTAATGATATTCCTGTTTTTCTCATTTGTATTTTCCATTATTCAATTCTTCTATTTTCCAACAAAATTTAATTATTCAATTGCTGTATCTCCAATCTATTCAGCCCCCTCTGCTAAGCAAAAAGTAAAATCTAATGAAATTGAAATGGGAAAGATTGTAGAAGAACTAAAAAAATATAAGGAGAAAAGAGATAGTACGAGTCTAACAAAAGCAGACAGTCTAAGAATTGACTATTTGTATAATCAATTTAATCAATTAAAAAGTGGATATTAAAAAACTCAATTTTAAGCAACCTAAATATATTTTTCCTCTGATCGCGTTTCCTTTTGTCATGTTTTTTGGATATCAGGCAACTCAGTTTTTGGGTTCTGAATCCAAAGAGAATACATTAAAAGAAGAACTCTCAATTTCTTTAGGAGAAACACAAGATTCTATTTTATCTAAAAATGATGCTTATGATACATTTTTTGCCAAAAAAACTGACAGAACAATGTTGGATGGTTTGGAGAAGGAAAATGATAGTCTCAATTTTTATTCTGATAATCTTAACTATAGGGAAAAACGCTATATCGATTCTTTAACAGCGGTAAGAAAAGAACAATATACGAGTCCAGGAAATAGTACCAATAGGTCTTACTATAAGGCAACAAACATTGCAAATGATAATGATGAAAAAGACTATCAACGTTCTGCGGAACTTATAAAAATGTTAAATGGTGAGAATTCTGAGAAGTTTTCTCCGAATTCAAGAAATTTATCTAAAGCTAAGAATGTAAATACGGATTATTTGAAAGATGAAGTGGACGATCCTGTAAAAACTCTTCGTAAACAAATGCTTATGATGGATTCTTTAGAAAAAGCTAGGGATCCTAAGTATTTAGCGAAACACGCAGCTGAAGATAGGCTCAAAAAAAATAAAGAACGTTTAGGAGCTTTCTTAAATACAACTCTCAAAGTAAGTAAATCAGGTTTAAATAATAATTTTAATACAGTATCCAAAGAAAAGGATAACAATTTTGTGAAGGCTGTTATTGATGAAAATAGTAATGGGTACTTGGGGAGCAGAATTCGGTTTCGTCTTCTTGAAGATATTTTTGTAGGAAAAAATAGAATTTCTAAAGGAACTCTTCTCTATGGACAAATATCAGGTTTTACATTACAAAGAGTGAATCTAAACGTGGTTTCCATACTTAATAATGGAGAAATATTACCCATTAATCTATCCGTATATGACATAGACGGGATGCAAGGAATGTATGTTCCACAAAGTGAATTTAGGGAGATGCTTAGACAGCTGGGAAACAACTCTATTCAAGGAACACCGATGGAAATGGATTCAAAAAGCTTTTTTACAAGTATTTTTTCCAATGTTTTCAGTTCTGCATCCCAGACTATTTCTAATCTCATTAGAAAAAATAAAGCAAAACTAAAATATAACTCATACATCTATTTAATCAATGATCAGGAGCTTAAAAAAAATGAAAATCCTTAATAATATGAAAACACTTATCACTGCAATAGCTTTTTTGGGAACAACTTATATATATGCACAAGCAGAAACTCCAGTAAGAAGTATGATGGACCTTCCACAGCTCAATATAGTAGATGGAGTAAGTCTTCATATTATTTCTCCGGAGCCTATTCAATTTGTTGATTTATCCACAGAGAACCTTACAGGTGATTTGCCAGCTGAAAATATTGCCCGAGTAAAAATTACTGCTGTAAATAAAAATAATGAAGATAATTCTTCTATTACGATTAATAAAGCTCAATTAGGAATCATTACTGTTGTAGGACAATCTTTCATGGTTCAGTATAAAATTAACTATAATAATGAAGATACTCATAGTATTATTACTAATATACAGATTCAGCCTGAAGATATGCAACCTTTAGAATATTCTAAGATGACATTTTCTAGCAAGGAGCTTTACAATTTTTCAATGGATATTCTTAAAAAAAAGACCTTGAAAAATCCCTTACGAGAGATGAATGATTTCAAGCTTTCTGTTCAGCTGAATAATATATATGTAATTAGTGATTATATTTTCTTAGATATTACATTTAAGAATAAATCTAATCTAGCCTATAATGCTGATGGATTAAAGTTCTCCATTGAAGATAAAAAGATTTATAAGGCTACTAATAATCAAAGTATTGAATTAAAGCCTGTTTATCAATTATATCATCAAAATCAATTCAAAAAGAAATTTCACAATATCTATGTCTTCAAGAAATTTACTTATCCGAATAGTAAAGTCATGGTCATGAAACTTACAGAAGAGCCTATATCTGGTAGGACTGTAGAAATGAAAATCAAATATTCTGATATTTTACAAGCAGATACATTCTAATCAATTAAGTCTAATTATTACAAAAATGCAAGAACAGCAACATCAAATCAAAATTTATGGTTTTTTCCAAAAGATGGTGTATTTCATCGTGGTAATGGATTGTGCGATATTATTTTTTCTGCATGCAAAAATTCCTGTACTTTCCAAATTATTAGACAATTTTGCTAAAATGGGATTCTTTTATCCTCCCATACATGCAAAGTTGGCAACACTTCTACTTATTGCCCTTGTAGCAACAGGAACGAAGGCCAAGAAAAAAAGGGATTTGAATATAGTAAAAGAGATCATTTTTCCTATTATTTTAGGTGTGGGAATGATGTTTGGAGTTCTTATTTTAATTCCTGCTATAGATAATAATTTATTTGAAATTGTTCATGGAATAAGCTTGTATAAAATAATTTATGGAATTTTATCTTTAGTTGGAGCTGTTATAACACAAGTAGGAGCGGATAACATTTCCAAGTATATGAAACAAAAAATGGGGAAAGACAGATGGAATGTGGAAGAAGAGAGCTTTGATCAAAATCAAGAGCTGGTAGAAACTAATACTAGTATAAATATTCCCTATATCTTCAGATATAATAAGAAAATGAATAATGGATGGATCAATCTAAATCCATTTAGAGGAACTATGGTTATCGGAGTACCAGGTTCGGGGAAATCATTTGGGATTATTAATCCTGCTATACGGCAATTGACAACCAAAGGCTTTTGTCTCTGTATTTACGATTTTAAATACCCTGACCTTGCGCAAATTGCCTACTACTATTATCTTTTGAAAAAAAGTAGAGATGCTAATTATAAGCATGATTTTCATGTAATTAATTTAAATGAGGTAGAAAAGTCAAAGCGGATTAATCCTTTTAAAAAAGAATACATTCAGACACTTGCAGAGGCGCAGGAAATGGCAGAATCTATGGTCTCTTCGCTTCAAAAAGGAGGTGCAGGTGCCGGAGGAGGATCTGAGCAATTTTTTACGCAATCAGCAATTAACTTCCTTTCTTCATGCATTTATTTTTTTGCTACGTATGAAAATGGAAAATATTCAGATTTACCCCATATTCTGTCTTTTATGAATAGAAGTTACAAAGAAATTTTTGATACCTTATTTATGCATGAGGAATTAGAATCTTTATTATCTCCTTTTAAAACGGCTTATGATAATAAAGCATTCGATCAATTAGAAGGTCAGATTGGGACATTAAAAATATTACTTTCTAGGTTAGCAACAAAAGAAAGTTTTTGGGTGTTTTCAGGAGATGAAGTGGAACTGAAAATTACTGACAAAGAAAACCCATCTATCATTATCCTTGCTTCAGATCCAAGAACACAAGATATTAATTCTGCATTGTATTCTTCAATACTTAACGGAATTTTAAGGTTAATTAACACAAAACATAATTTACCGGGAGGTATTATTGCGGATGAATTTCCAACGATTTATATTCATAAAATCGATAATATAGTAGCTACTGCAAGAAGTAATAAAGTTGCTGTTTTACTGGGATTACAGGAACTTCCCCAACTTCGGCAATTTTATAAAAAAGAAATTGCAGATACCATTTCTTCTATAGTCGGAAATGTATTATCAGGCTCAGCAAGGGATAAAAATACATTGGATTGGTTGGAAAAAATGTTTGGAAAAATCAAACAAAAAACATATTCCCAATCTATATCTCAACAAGGAACAACGGTCAGTATTAATGAAAAAATGGATTATATGATTCCTGCAGGAAAAATAGCAGCATTAAGAACTGGAGAAATGGTGGGAATGGTGGCTCAAGGAGAGGAAAATGACACTGAAGAATATAAAACTTCAGCCATAAGTGGGAAGATCAATCTAAGTCTCTCCGAAATAAAAGAAGAAGAGAAAAACTATTTCAAAATACCTAAATATTATTCTTTCATAGACAAAAAAGGAAATAATAGAAAGAGTGAAGTTCTGATGACTAATTTCAGAAGAATTAATAAGGAAGTGGAGTTAATTGTTGGGGAAATGATTAAAATATAAATGCTATGAACGTTTTCAACCAAGATTATAAATATACATTTTTCCTCTTATTGTGTAGTGTGATGTTATCAGCGCAGTTTAATACGCTTGTTTATGCTAAAAAAATTGAAGAAAAAGTAGAAGGGTTTAAAAAACAAGAGATAAATACCGATAATTTTCCAGAAATAAAAAAAACTCCCAATAGAACGATCTGGAAAAAAATATTTGGAACAGCTACTAAAGCAGATTTAAAAAAAGAAATAGATACGTTAAAATCTTTAATCATAGACTATAATGAAACAAAAAAAGAGAAAGGTATTGATAATTTCAAAAAAATTAAAGATTCACTCTTGCAATATGTAAAAGAGGAGAGACAGAAAAATACTGTAAGAATATCCAAGCCTTATACAGAAATAGATTTTATAAAAAACGAAAAGAAAAAATCATACCCTAAAATATGTATGCCACTTAAGCATCGATTGGAAATAACATCTCCTTATAGTGTGCGAATGCATCCCATTTTTAGAATAAAGAAAATGCACAATGGTGTTGATTTAAAAGCCCATTATGAGGATGTGCATTCTGTATTAGATGGCATAGTAAAGGAGGTTGGATGGGATGTAAAAGGAGGAGGTAACTATATTAAAATAGGGCATGCCGGGACATTTGAAACCTCATATTTACATTTATCGCGAATTTACTATAAAGTAGGAGAGCAGGTAAAGGCTGGTTTTATAATCGGTAGGAGTGGAAACTCAGGAAACTCTACAGGACCGCATCTTCATTTTGCAGTTAAAAAGACGGGAAAATATATTAATCCTTCTTATTTTCTTAATGATCTTATAAAGATAAATAATTTAATTTCTACTTATTATGATAACGAGTACTTTACCAATAGATGATTTAAAAAAATTCGGAATTATTGAATCTGATAATTCTTTTACGAAAAAACTTTCTGCCCATGACATTCAGGGGTTTCTAAAAGGTTCAATAATTATTGCTGATAATGAAAAAGATAGAATTACTTTTCAATTAGTTGATGGACATTCTCGTCTTAATATAAATATTTACGAAAGAGATAAGGATCTTTCGTTGCTTTTAGAAAATAGTGCAAAATTTATTGAATATAGTGATATCAAAACTATTTCTAGTCAGGAACTTTCTGTGGAAAAGAAAGCGTATGTTTTGGATAAAGAAACAAATAAAATAATGGAATATGATTTTATTAAAAACGCTGCAGAGCTTACTAAATTGATTATTGAAAAAGATAACGTTGAAGAAACCAATCGTTACAAAAATGAATTACTAAGACTCAAAGAGCTCTTTTTGGAAAAAATAGATCAGTTTCCGAATATGGTTAAAGAAATTACTCATGATCTTAATATTGTTTCAAAGGAGATTAGTATTGTAAATAGTTTTACAATCAACCAAAAGCTAATAACTGAAGAAGAACATAGAGGAGCTCAATTGGAAGTAAATGATCCAAATATATATCAGAAAACTCATCACAGGAAGGAGGATGAGCATCAAGAAGAATTTCAAAACTCGATAAGCTTTAGAAGATAGGGCGATTCCTTGTATAAAATCAAAAAAAATAACAATTAAAAATCATATAGAATGAAGACAACCTTAGAAAATAAAGAATTTGATGAACTTGAGTATCTGAAATATCAAATGAAGTATCTTGGTTTTGGAGAAAATGAAAAGCTTTATAAAGATCTAGAAATAGGAATTAATTCTCACGAAAAACAGTTTCACATCAATGCTTTGTCAGACAAAACTTTATTGGAGAATACTGTTAATATTACCTTGGAATTTCGTAAGTCTGATCAAGGAAAAGTTTTTATAAACTCTTATCATGGAGAACTTATTAATGAAAAAGGGAGTAGAATTTCTCATCATTTTCCAGTTCATAAAGAAGATAGCTATACCGTTAAAGAAGCCATCAATTTATTAGAGGGGAGATCCGTAAAAATAGAATTACTCAATCCTAAAAGCGGAGAGAATGAGCCTGTTTTTACAAAGCTAAATTTTGTTGAGCCTAAAACAGAAAAAGATAATTATCAATTTCAGAATTTTTATAAAAATTATGGAATTTATACTCGGCAAATTGTTGAGAGAGCTCATTTAGTTTTTGATAAGCCTGAACACAAGGAAAATGCTATAAAATCATTGGAAAAAGGAAATATAGTCAATGTGAAATTTGAGTTGAAAGATAGGGTAGTAGAAGGTAAGGCTGTTTTGAATCCTCAATATAAAAATATAAATCTTTATGACCAGGATATGAATAGGATTAACACTAACAAACCTTTGTTGGGTTTAGATGTTGATAATAAACATCAAAAGAGTAATATAAAAGAACATAATATTTCAAGGAGTATATAACACTTAATGTTTATCACATTTTATATATGGTGGTAAGCTGTAATTTATAAGCTTGCCATTTTTTTTATAAATCTATGTTAATATGAAAAACACTTTTATAATTTCAAGTATTATTTTTCTTTTTGTAGTTATTTCCTGTAGAAAAGAAATAAGATCTGAAAAAGGGGGCATAGACATTATTTCTAATGTATATTTCAATGCTTCAAAGAATTTGGAGAAAATGCAAAATTTTCATGTATCTAGGATTAATTATTCTGGTAATTCCATTGTTGAGCTGGTTCCGGATCATATTCTTCCTGGTGTGACAAGTTCTATTAATTTTATTCAGGATTCGATGTATTATAATCTAGGGAATGAAAATTCAAATAAAATGATTATTTCCGAGCTTAAAAAACTTCAAAAATCACAATCAGTCTATGAAAAGAAGTGAGGAGCTATTTTTACTAAAAATTGGGTTCCAAATTACGGTTATCGAAAAAATATAGCAGATACTGTTTTATTTGGTAAAAGATACAAGCGTTTTGAAATTAATTCTTCGGAGAATTTTACTCGATATTATGTGTATCCTACAGATACTATTTTACCTTATTCGCTTTATAAACATATAGATAAAGACTATTCGGGAAGAATAGAAAGGATTGACTCTTATAATAAGACACAAGATATATTTGTAACTCTTCAGATCATCCCAAGAGCGAAATGGGATAGAGAAGCTAAAGAGATTTTTGATTTCAATACGTTTGTAAAGCAGAGAAAAAATGAATAGGCGGAGAGGCGAAAGTGAAGATTTTTTGAAACTCTTAAAAAATCAAATTGAAAATAGGGTTTCCGTTATGGATTATTTCATTTACCTTGAAAATCAAGGAAGGGTTAAATTTGATCGGAAAACTGGACATGATTTTTACTTTAGAACTCCGGATCATAAATACTCAGTAACGAATTCCGGCTATTACGATTTTAAAAATAGCGAAGGTGGTGGAGTTATTAAAGCCGTTATGAATATTGAAAATAAATCATGGAGAGAAGCTTTAGAGTTTTTGAAAGATTTCTCAGTCCATATTGAGGATAATAATATTTTGAAACCTGAATTAAAACTCTCTGGTAGCTCTGAACCCAAAAATCAGGCTAAAGTTATTCATTCTACAATTCCTAATAATGATAAACTTATTTCTTATTTTGAGAAAAGAGGAATTTCAAAAGATACTTTACAGCAATATACACAGCAGCTCCATTATATAATAGGGGGAAAAAGATATTTCGGTATTGCTATAGAGAATATATCAGGAGGTCATGAAGTACGTAATTCCTTAGCAAAAACTAAGATTGGAAAAAGTGATATTTCAGTGATCAAAGGAAGAAGAGAAGATGAAGTAATTGTATTTGAAGGAATGACGGATATGCTTTCATTCATTCAGCTTCAAAAAAATAATGATCAAGGTAATAATAGAACCTTAGTTTGTCTTAACTCTGTAACAAATGTTGACAAATTCATTAATGAATTTCAAAATTTTCCACGGCAAATATTTCTCTGTCTGGATGGAGATGAAGCAGGAGACTATGCGACAGAAAAAATTTTAAATGATTTAATGAAAAACAACATTAAAGATATTCGGCCTTTTTATAATCTTTCTAAGGGTGAGAATAATGATCTTAATGATTATTTGAGGAATAGATTAGTTGCAGAAAAAGAAAATTTAGTAATACAGTCTGTATATCAAAAGGAAAGGAGTAATGAGGAGGGGTATAAAAGAAGCAGATGAGTTCAGGATTAAATAAAAACAGAATTTTTTTAAAGTTATTTGCTGTAAATTGGTCGTTTAAATTCTTTAGGTATCTATATTGTAAATATTAATCCATTTTAATAGTAACCAATAACTTTAAAAAAATTCTGTTTTTTCACATTAGTAATTCTTTAATTGATTTGAAAAAGCAAAATTTAGTATCTTTGTATCTATGGATCAGCACATAAAATTAGAAACTCTTATTGAAAAGTTAAAAACAGCACCACAAGGAGTGCTAGATAGAGTAATGGGATATTTTGAAGGTCTAATGGAAAAAGAGGCGAAAGATGGATTTGTACTAACTGATGAGCATAAAGAATATCTGAAAAGACAGGAAAAAGTTCCATTAAAAAATTATATTGATGCTTTTGAAATGATTCAGAACGTAGAAAGAAAGCATGGCCTATAAGGTAGTAATTACCCCTGAAGCTGCGGAAGATCTTGAAAAGGCTTTTCTGTATTATGTTGACCATGTTTCAAATAGAGTGGCAAAAGGTTTCGCTAATGATTTAAAAAGTACATTACTAGACATTCAAAAAACACTATTCTTTCAAATTTTTCATCAAAATTATAGAATAAAATCTTTAAAGAAATATCCCTACATTATTTTTTATACATTAGATGAAGTAAATAAACTCATACTTATTAAAGCTATTTTTCACACATCGCAAAATCCGAAAAAGTATCCAGAGTAAATCTTAAAAAAAACTTTTAATATAAAGTTCTTCGTAGAAAGAGTCTTATTAAAAATTTTTATATATTTATTTAATGCTTGATATTTACATCTCTCCGCAGCACAATTTGAAATTGAATAATGTCACCAATCAATATTCGATGTATACTAAAATAGTAGTAGAAGTTTATAATAAATCAATAGCTCCCGTTAAGATTAGTAATATTAAGATAGTTTCGAAAAGTGCTTTTTTTTTATCTTATAAGATTAAAAATGAATTTTATCAAAATAGAGATGATGTTTTAAATCCTGAATCATCATGTGAATTATATATTGAGGGAATAACTTTCGTAAAAGCCAGAAAATACAAAGTAATTATTAATCAAGAATATATTTCTAATGAAGTATAGTTTCTAAATTAGTTTTAATGAGCAATAATCAAATTTACTTTTTTAAAAGATGAGTATGATAATGAATCTAATTAATTCTTTGGTAAATAGTTTGTTTTTAGGTCTTCAAACAGAAGACTATAGTTTTTTTATTGCCATTCGTGTAAAGTATACACTAAAGAAAGAAATTATTTTCTTGCGAAGACTCCATAATTTGATATAAAATCGGTTCTTTTATTGCTACTTTTCTTTTAGCCCATTGATATGACAGCTTTATCCTTGCAAAATTAGAAAATAACAAAACGTTTCTCAAAATTAGGGATCTTTTTTATCCATTAATATTACTTTTTATCTAATTCTTCAATTTATTTATCAAGCAAAGATAATAACTAATTACCAACCTAAGCAAAATTACCGAAATGTTTGCGGATTTTATAAAAATGAGATAAAGCAAAAAGTAATAAATTTTTATAAAATTAGAAAATAATATGTTGTTACTTTATCATTTTCTCAATTATGAAATCCATAATTCAATTAAATGACTGAAAATCAGAGCAAATTACATTTGCATCCCTAGGCAATAACTTGCATTATGTTAAGTTGATCCACATTCTTCGTAAATGGATCGTTTTTTGAGATTATTTGGATTGATATTAATTATTATTTGATAATATTTATGTTTTTAAAGTAAAAATTCTCGACGAAACCATGAAAGAGTCTTGATTATATCTTGAAAAGCTTATCATTCTCAGAAAGCTTTAAAATTATATATTGATCAATTTGCAAATCTTGTGGAATTTTATCACTTACAATAGGAAGTATAAACTGACAGTTAATGGTATTAGCTAACTCTATTAAAATAGTACTAAGTTGATTATCGTGCATATTTTCTAATTGATCGTGCATTATAAAGTTTACGAAATTGATTTCAATTTCTTCGGCAAATTCAATGTATGAAAAGTCAAATGCTGCTATTTGTCCTTTCTTTTTACCAGTACTTGGATTTCCTTCAATGTTAGTTACAATAAGATCGTAGCCTTTATCATTTTTTTGAGTACTTAGTAAATACTCTTCTCCATAAAGTTTGTTCGAAATCTTGGTGAAGTATTTGTTGAATAATGTTATTCTTTTTTGAATAATATTATCTTTCGAGTTAATTTCCGTATTTATAGGATCTAATTCATCAGTGATTCTCTTCAAATTGCCAGTAGAAGTTATCCAATATTTTTTACGTTGTTCGAGAGAACCTTTTAGTTCAAACAATGAATTAAGTTCTTTTAAGATTGAATCATAGCTGTCGTTGTATTCAGATGCACTTATAAATTCAGAAAGTTCTCTTTCACTTTTTCTTAATGTATCAATTTGCTTTGTTATATCTTTTAGTTTTTCTAAAATACTAGGATATTCTTTTTCGATAAATTTTACTTTTTCATCGATCAAAGCATTATGAAATTGGACAGTTTCTTCAAAAGAAACTTGTAATGAAGGAATAAGTTTAGATGCTTTATTATATAATAATTTTATTTGACTTACATCAATATTGGTCTTTTCCTTTTCTAAATCTTCTTTACTTTCAACAATCAACTCTTTTTTCATGTTGAGCCTGCTAAATTCGGTTGAAAGTTTTGAAAGAGATAATTTCACCTCATTTAGTTCATTAATCTGCTGCTCAAATTTTTCATTAAAATTAAACTTGGCTTTTAAATCTTGAAATTCTTTTATTTTGGAATTTACCAGTTCGATTTGTTGATCGATTAGTGAAAGCTCACCTTCTTTCTTTAACCTCTTTTGGTAATTTTCCTCTCTGGTTTTTTCTTTACCTAATAGTTCTTTTTGATTATGTGTATTTGTATTTATACCTAACCAAAAAAGAAAAAGAGCCTCATACTCTTCCATTTTTGTAAATGGATTTAAAACTTTAACAATATTCGTAAGTTTATTTTTTTCGTCTCTTATATTTTTCGAAATAATTTGTTTGAAAGTTGGCTTCTCAACATCAGTTTTAAAAATTAGTTTCTTTAGTAGTAGATCAAATTCCTTGTTATCTTTAATATTTTCACCGTTTAACTCTTGTAGCTTTTTACTATGCTTTAAAAAGTTTTTCTTTACGATGATCCTTTCAGAAGGAAAGTCAAAATCATTGTCAATTCTTAACGTTATTATAACCTCTGTATTAGTTAAGAAGTCTTTTATAACAACGTTTTCCTGATCTTTGAATTCGCTATCTTGATAAATATTTTTACCATCAGAACCCAGACAAAAATCTACAAGTCTCAATACCGTTGTTTTACCTACGTTATTACCTGTACTTTTTCTATCTTTTTCGGTTGTTTCATCAACAATTAAGTTTAATCCTTTTTTAAACTCGATTGTGCGAATTTTACCAAATTTGTTTTCTATTGTAAGTTCTTTTAAAAACATTTTTTTATTTTCCCGTTTTGTCCTTTTGTTATAGCACCTGATACAAACAACCAGTCTAAAGTCAGTGAATATAAATTGATAGAAACATTTTCTTTTTTATTAAAGAGACCATATAATTCCAGATAATCAATTTCACTGCTTTTCTTCTTCGAGAGAACCTCAATTAGTTTTCCTCCTAAATAATATAAATCTCTTTCTGGGTTAATATTTTTATCTATTATCATGTTTAAGAAATTTTTGGAGGTTCTTCTAATATGTTACATCTCATGAATGCATCAATGATAACAATCATTAGACTAAAGTCAATCGTTTCCTGATCAAATTCATCAAGCTTATTCGGAGCATTATGAATTTTTTCCCAGATATCTTCTATAACTTTATCAAAGATAATATCGGCATTTTTTCTAATATCATCTAAAGTTGGGTAATCTTTTTTTATTTCAAGATACGTACTTTTTATATTATATAGGACTAATTCTTTTTTTGTTGATCCCTGCTTCTCTATCTCTTCATATATTTTATTAAGCTTACCTTGATATAATGCAAATTCACGTATGGTTTGATCATACCTAATAACATTATTATGTAAGATTTTATTCTCTGCGTTAGGGGCATTTTCTGTATCCTGCAAAGAAAGAATTTCACCGATATTACTTCCTATTGAATTTATAACTTTGTTAAGAGCTAATGGATATTTTGATAACAAATTTTTACTTGTTATTAATTCCATTATCTTTTTTTCATGACTAGCTTTCCAAAATTTTAATAAGTCGACAGGATAATTTTTAACATTCTCACTGTTATCTATTATGGTGTGATGTTCATCACATAATAAAATTAAATTATCAAATCCTCGACGCTCATCCTGAGTCATTGAAGCATTGTATCGAGGTCCGTTTTCACTTGCTGCCTCAATGTGACAAATTTTACTAATAATACTGCTCCCATCTACAGAAACTAATTTTCTAGTACAATTAGGTTCAGCGCATTCATTACCTGAAAGAGTATCAAGTCTCCTAACAGTAGACTGTTTATATTGTCTTGATATATCTTTAGGCTTTTCTGATTTCATTATTTAATGATAATTTAGTTTGCAAATTTAATGTTTTTTTAAACGCTTTGATCCTAAATTTAATGTATTCGCCTAATTAAGATAGTTACGATATTGTTCTATTTAACAGAAACAGGTTAAAATTTTAATATTTTTTCAAATCTTCGATCTTCCATAATTTATAATTTAAAGATTACAAAATTTTGAATACATGGCAGAACTCCTCAATAATTTTATCTAGACCAAAGTTTTCATCCCAAGAAACCTTTAAGTTTCCAAAATCACCTCCAATGTCGTATTTCTGAAAGTTGTCTTTTTCTACAATTACATCAAAAAAGAATTTTCTGAAAATATTGAAAATAGTACGTTTTTTCGATTAAAAGTTGGACATTTTGAACTTCTATGTGGTCACTGGACCAAGAAGCTTTCTAATGGTACTAATCCAGATAATAGTCAAATAATTCAGAATCTAAATTAAAGGATCTAGGACAAAAATGTTATAAATGAAAACACCTAACAAAATTAGTCCGCCAATAAATAACACTATTGATTGAAAATATTGTAATGATTCATCCGAGTCTCCAGTCATGATTCCATCTTTGTAAATAATGTATTTACCATAGGCTAACCATAGGCATGAAATTCCTGTTATAAATGAAATAGTTGTTAAAATGCATATTAAATTATTATCTAAAATTTCCATAATAGTTTATAAATTTCTCTTTTGCCCAATACGGTTTCTACTGAATGACTGTTTAAATTCTTTTCAAAAATGCCATTTTTGAAACTATACCTCATTAGAAATATATTCTTGATTTATGGCAGTGGGTTCTTCAGCTAGTAAAAAAGTTGGAGTTTTAATTCAAAAGAATTCATTTTTTAAGTTTATATTTTTAGTTAAATTACTTTAATTTTATTTAGATGATAAGCGGAGGAACGTAGTTCTAGTTTTGAAATATCAATATTCCATAAGGGGTCATTTTTGTTAATTACAACCAGTGAATGATTATTCAGATCAAATTTCTTGACAAAACAATAATAAAGATATTTGTTCAGCCTTATTTGCGTCCGTTCTCCTTTGTGATTTAAATTAGTATATAGATAGTAGTTCGTATCAGAATAGGTGGCTAGAAAAAGAGAAATGATACGCTCTTTCAAAAAAGTTTTATTTTTTTTCTCACTCCAAGAATTCAACCGCTTTATTCTTCCTTTATTGGAAATAGCAAAATAACCTTTAAGATTAGGAATCGATTCCCATATTTCACCGGGAAGATCTTTTAGCGATAGATTCATGCAGGCAGGAGGATTGTTTTGATCAATGATTGGTTCTCCCAGCCTTTTCCAAAGACTCGTATTAAATATTTTTCCTGATTTATTTTTTTTCTCTGGTATAAAATCTTCTTCAGTTGGTATATAATCTTTTGTAAACCATCGGAATGTTCCGGCGGTAATTCTTTTTTTGTTGATAACAGCTAATATATGAGTATGGTTAATTTTTAAAGTTTTGCTTGCAGAATAAATATTTTCATAACTAGCTACAAAATCACCATTAACGTTATATTGATGAACTGCCTGCTGATAATTTCCTTTTTTTCCTCTACCCTTATTCAGTACATTATTACGAAGCTCAATGGTGGTTACTTTTTCAAGATTGCTGAAATGTACATTAAACCGATTTTCATCTTTAAATGATATACGAAATGAAAGATCCTCCACATCAAATTTTTCAACAAAATGATAATAAACCAAACGAGCAGTTGATTTCCCATATACTTTACCCTCAATAGAGAGATTACATCTTACATTATAAAAGTGAGCCTTTAGATGCCTGTTATAATATCTAAAAACTGGTGGTTTCATAATTTTAGCTAATATCTTGTGCTCTCCTCCATTAGGTAGAGGAACCAGACGTTCGCGACTTTTTACCCGACCATAACTGGAAATTGCATAGTTATCAAAACCTTCAATCAGCTTCCACTGCTCATCAGGAATATCTTTTAATGAAAGATTAGAAAGGACAGTATTGATATATTCATCATCTAACTCCGTGGGTAGCTTCATATATATATTGTATTGGGAAATGATTGACAAAGGTATAAAACTTAGAAAAATAATTTTCCTCTACTAGTTAACAATTATGATAAAAAAGCTTCCTTTGATAGGAAGCTTTAAATTAATTGATTTGGGAGATAAATTTTGATTTATATCTTTCCATATACTTTTTCTCTTTCTGTACGCCACTCATAATATGATAAATAACTGGGCTGAAACTCTAATCCTGTACATCCTTGATTTTCAATTTCTTTTTTTAACTTTTCCGAGACATAGAACATCCCTCCAAAAACATATCTAAGAGCAAAGAAATCTTTTTTTATTACATTTTCTTTTAAAAAGAGCTTTTCGATAGTAATTGTTTCTAATTTTTTTCTTGCTTTCTCTTTATATCCTTCGAACTCTTGTAGAGTATTTAGACTCAGAAAGACAATATTAGTTTTACGTGATGTTTTATAATCGTCAGCCTTTTTTTTATATTTTATCATCGAATTTTGAAAATCAATGTATTCGTGATCAAACTGATAAGGGTGTAATAGCCAATAGTCTGTATATTCTTGTTCATTATGCAGTACTGTATTTCTGAAATACTGTATGCCCTTCCCTGTGTATTTCTCAATAACAGATTTTAGCTTTGTACTTATCTGTAAATTTCCTAAATTACTTACAGAACCTATTAAATCTGTTATTCTTGCTTTTTTATTTACGATAGGGCAAGAGATGATAGGTTTAAACTCTATTTTTATTCCAAAATTATTTTCTATATGATTCGGGCTATCTCGATCATAATGTATTGCTTTTTGACTTTGGGGGAAAGATTCCCCAAAATCTTTTTTTCGCTGACTTTCAGTTATTAAATAATATTTCATATTGAGAAAATATTAGTGTTCCTTTATACTTTACCATATATTTTGTCCCTCTCTCCATTTGGGGCCATCCATTCATTATATGATAAATAACTGGGTTTAAATTCCAACCCTGTACATCCTGCTTCTTCAATTTCTTTTTTTAGTTTCTCCGAAACATAGAACATACCGCCAGAAACATGTCTAAGGACAAAGAAGTCTTTGATGATGATGTTTTCTTTTAAAGAAAGCTTTTCAATATTCATCATTTCATTTTTTTCTCTAGCCTTTTCACTTAAATATGTAAAATCTTCCATCGATGAAACCATAACAGATACAGGAACTGTTCCTCCTTCCTTCTTTTTTTGTTGGTGAATAACTTCACTTTTTCCAAAATCAATGTATTCCTGATCAAACTGATAAGGATGCAAAAGCCAGTAATTAGAGTATTCCAGATCATTATGCAGTACTGTATTTCTGAAATACTGTATCCCTTCACTCGTATATTTTTCAATAATGGATTTTAATTTTGAGCTTATCTGCAAATTGCCAAAGTTGACTACAGAACCAATGAAATCAGTTAAGCGCCCTTTTTTATTTATGATAGGATAACACGCTAGAGGGTCAAAATCTATTTTTTTTCCAAAATTCTTTTCTATATGATTGGAGTGGTCTCGATCATTATCTATTGCGTCTTGAGCTTGGGGATATGATTTACCAAAATCCTTTTTTTGTAAGCTAGGTCTTATTAAATAGTATTTCATAGTTATAAAGGTAAGTCCTGTAATTTAAGAGTTGGGTTATTGTTAACAACTATTTTTATATCATTAATTAAATTCATTAAAAACTCATAACATTCATCAGGATTAGCAGTTGGGTTTTCTTCCATATAATTGGTCAATTTGAATTCAATTTTGTCATTATATTTTGGGTGATTCGTATTTCTCCATTTATCTATTGCTATTCCATTTAATGCTTCATCAATATGAAATGCCTTTTTAGATTTAGCTGCCTCTTGTATTATTTTATGCTTGAATAATGCTCTTGGAATAATATGGTGAGCATGTTTACTTGCATCTGTCAATTTCATAACAGTCCGTAATTTAGAGGCTTTTCCGAATGTAATAAGTCCGCTTGTGCCCTTTATCATTCCCAGAGCAACTTTGCCCCCTCCTGCAATAGCAACTGTTTTGATAGCAAACTTTGCTCCTACTGCTCCCCATCCTGCAACAGGTACTGCCGATGCAAAACTTAAACTAGCATTAAGACCATCTCCGTTAATTGTATAGATTAATCCATTCGTAAGATCGGCAACCTCTCCTACAACAGGGACCACACCTATGACATCCAATAAAAGCTGAAATGTTTCTCTGGAAGCCTCCCAAAAACATTTTCCTTTACTCCACGATGGATAATATTTCCGCAAATGTAAATAGTTTGCAGATATCAGCCTTACTTTTTCATGGACAAAATTTTGTATGAGCAAGCCTGCACAGCAATTATTATTGAGTACATACTCAATTTGTGCATCCGTCATTGTATTAATATCCGCATACGATGTAAAAGCGACAAACGCTTCATTCGTTTCTTTTATATACTCCTCGTCATATGGGGAGGCCTCGATTTCTTTATTGATTCTTATATATTCTTGAATCTTTTCAGGAGATAATAAAGAAATATTCTTTTGAAATGTTTGACTATATCCATCCAAAAACCATTTCTTAAACTGGGCAGCCGTTATAGTATTAGGAAGGCTCGACTTTAAAACGGTAGTGATAAATTTTCTTGAATCTTCACTGCTATTAGCATCATAGTAATTTTTTAATTCCTCATAAAAATCTGAATTTGAAGGATCATTAATCATATCCTTTAAATCCGAAGGCAGGCTTTTTACATATAAAAAAAATGTACTTAACGTTACGGTTGGAGTTGTTGGAATTCCTGTGCAGTTTCCATCTCCTACATCTTCTGTAGGATCAAAAGGTCCTGTAGCAATTCCATTTCCATTGCAAGGGATTGAGGATCCCCCACCGGGAACATAAGTCCCTCCTTCGTTTCCTGAACTACTCCCATCTCCGCCTCCTGTACCAGGATTATTAGTATCACTGATAAAATCACATCGGTATGTCATAGTCATATGCACTCCTGGTTTTCTATCTGCCTTACAATTTTCCCATTCAGAAGTGTTATTTTCATTGTGTGTCGAAACCCCATTGTGAACATCACTACAACCTCTAATGGTATATGTTTCTACAAATCCACAAGTTGTCATACCTGCTCCTTTTGAAATCGGAGTAAAGGTTCCTTTTGAAAGCTCTGTTATAGTAACCTTATTTTTTATGTTCACATACCCCTTTGCTTGTAATGTTAGTTTTTCTTGCTTGGTGAGATTGTAAGAAACAAGCAGTTCTTTATAAGTTCCATCAGGGAGTGGTGTTAGTACAAGATTTTCTAATGGAGAATCGTCTGATGAGTTACTCCGTATAAGATTAAATGTGTAGGTATGATAGTTGAGCCCATTCTCTATATAAG
>NZ_CACVBR010000035.1 GCF_902728265.1 Chryseobacterium potabilaquae | reverse complement strand
ATAAAATACAGAACATTATACTGTAATACATCATAAATATTTCGGGGCGGGAAGCAAAGCTTCCCGCCCCGAAATTAACAATTTCAATTTAGTTTCATTTACGATCTACGCTTTGCAAGCATCATCTTTACGGCAACATCTTGAAGCAAATTCTTTTTTAAATCTCCCTCTAAGTTCTTGATATTGTTCATCGTTCATCTCCCTAATTCTATCAGCAAGACCGAAAGGTGATTTTTCTTTAATTCCATACTCATCAAAAATACCTTTCATAAACTTTTTTCTTTGTGCTACTTTTTTAGCAACTAATGCTACGCCCACAACGGCTAATGCTCCAAGAGCACCTTTTAATACTGAATTTTTCATTTTTTCAAAATTTTAAATTTCACTACTTTTTTTTTATTTAGACGAATAATTTTTAATTTTACTTTACTACTTTTATATAAATTTCAAATTATTCACTATTTCTTTGACGTCTGTTAAAAAACCCGCTTTCGCATCTGTTTCTCCAAACTTCTTTAAACTTCTCCCTCTCTTCCGGAGATAACCCTTCCATTTTTTCTTTCATTTTTCTTTCTTTAAAGTCTCTCATTCCTTTACCAAAATGAAAGCCTCCGAAAAGAATTTTACTTAAAATCAATATTCCCATGGCCTGCCAATATGTTATTGATTTTACGCTCAAAATTTCAGGAAGAACACAATTCCAGAGAGCCATCACAATCCACGTGACTCCCAGAAAAATTAATGGTGGACATACTAAAAACAAAATCCAGCCTTTTTTGTGTTTATGATTCATAATTTACTCTTTACTAACTATTTAAATCTTCATATAATTGTCTCAGTCTTTTCCTTAAATGCTTCACAGCATAATTTTTTCTACTGATGATGGTTTTAATATTCTCACCTTGCTCATCAGCTATTTCCTGAAGTGTCTTATCATTCAATTCATTTTCTACATAGACAAGCCTTTGCTTTTCCGGTAGCTCTTCTAATGCATCAAACAACTTTTTCCAAATTTCATCTTGAAACATTTTAATTTCAGGCCCTGCCGTATCATCCATTAATAATATATCCTTGATAGAAAACTCTCCATTCTCATCTTCATACACAAAATCTTCAAGATTTTCTGTTTTCTTTTTACGATACCGATCTGTTATTTTATTTGCAGTTACCCTATATAACCACCCTCCAATATTCACAATTTCGGAGAGATTAGTCAGATTACTAAATTGAAACCATACTTCTTGCAGAATATCTTCTGCATCTTCTGTATTTTTCACTTTAGGACGAATATACGACATCAATTTACCTCCGTAGTTAGATACGGCCTGTGAAATGATATTTTCTTTCTCCTCTTGTGGCATTGTTATTTTTTCGACAACCTCCATATTGATATGACGGTTATGCTTTTGGTTTTACTTTAATAAATTTAATTTTTTTTTCATTACGTATAGCTACTATCTCTCTGAAAATTAATTAAAAAACGGGAAGCACAATGTGCTTCCCGTTACCCATAATTAAATATAATAATAAAAAAGTTTATTTTCCTTCATATAAACGAATTTCGTTTGATTTATAATCCACTACTGTTATATATTTTTTTAAGAATTCATACCCTAATACACCGTCTACATTGTATTGTTTAGAGACTTCACTATTAAAGCTATAATTCATATCATTAAAACTAATATTTCCAATTTTAGTCTCTGAAATTTTACCTTTTTTAAGATGAATTACTCCATTAAACCCCTTCACTTTATTTTCACCCATATCATAAAGAGAACTATTTAAATTCGATAAATACTTACTACTCATTAAATTAGTAGTAGCACCAGTATCTAATCCCATATTATAGGTTTTACCCTCAATCTCTACAGGAAATACGGGTAAATGCCCTTTTAATTTAAATGGTATTTTCATAACAAGATTACCATTCTCCGAAATTTCTTTATCTGAATCTTTATGAAAATCTACTTTAAGAATATACTTTGAATAGTCAAATGTTAGTTGACTATTTTTTATCATATCATAGCCAATAATACCCGCTAGCTGAATACTATCTTTGCTCAAATAAGATAGGGGTGCTGCTTTAACTTCACAATTACATTTCTTAATTCTCCCTCCCCAATTAAAAATATTAATTCTTGTGGTTTCAACAGGATGTCCTTTACCTCCTACTCCATACAATGAGCTATTGGAAAAATTTAAATCCCTCTTATCCATTTTATCGGAATTCAAAATCATATCAGAATAGCCACTATCTAATAAAAATAATTCTTCTTTACCGTTAAGAATTGCTTTCACATAAATAAGCTTACTATCCATCAAAAAATTGGTTCTAAAACCATTCGGAACTGCTTTAATAGTACTTAATTTTTTGCTAAATGATTTATCATCACTTACAATATCACAATAAATGATTTTATGATCTTTACCAAATATAAAACTTCCCGTCATCTTTTTTTTATTAACAACATAATCCACCTTAATTAAGGTATTGTTGTCTTCAATTTCTACATTATTCAAAACATAGGCACTTGGAGTGGGCAATACATTTAAAAGTTGAGGAATAATTACATCATTTTGTCCAGAAGGAAAATTTACTATTTTAGCATTAAAAGCAAACAATGATTTAATATCATTATAATTTTTAGTTTGCAATGCATCGAAGATAGAGTCTAATGATTCTTTAAAATGAACCAACGTATTAGTTTTTGCTTTCAGGGATATGGGAAACAAAAAATAGAGTAGTACAAAAAGTACTACATAAATATTTTTTTTCATCATTTGTGTTTGTCGCCTTAGTACAACAAACATACCAGACTAAAATATCATCCCCCTAAAAGCAAAAAAATATCGATATTACGAATATCGATATAATCTATTAGGTTTGTAGTAATTTATTATTTATTAAAATTCTGAGCAAAAAACCCCATCATATATTTATATAATTCAATTCTATTAGGCTCTTTTCCAAATCCATGACCTTCATCATACTTTACCATATATGGTGTTTCAAATCCTTTGGCTCGCATTGCCTTCACGATCTGATCAGATTCATTAATATTCACTCTTGGATCATTAGCTCCTTGAACTACAAATAATGGTTTTTTAATTTTATCAATTTGAAACACGGGAGATACTTCTTTTGCTATTTTAGCTTCTTCAGGATTATCAAGATCATACCATATTTGTTTTACCATTTCTTTATAAGGTTTCCAATATTCCGGAAAGGACTCAAAAAAGGTAAATATATTAGATACTCCGACATAGTCAACTCCACAAGAATACAAATCTGGAGTTTTAATAAGCCCCATTAAAGTAGCATACCCTCCATGGCTACCTCCATAAATAGCAATTTTATCCTTATCTACCCAGCCTTTCTCAATCACATATTTCACCCCGTCCTCTACATCATCCATCGCTTTTCTTCCAATTTGTTTGTAACCCGAGTTTTGGAATTCCTTTCCGTAACCTCCTGAAATCCTAAAATTAACTTGCAAAGTAGCATAGCCTCTACTTGCAAATAATTGCGTTTCAGGATTGAAGCCCCAATCGTCTCTTATCCCTTGAGGTCCTCCATGTGGATTAACAATTAATGGAACTTTTTTACCTTCTAAAGCTGCTTTTGGCAAAGTAATATAACCATGAATAGTCAAACCATCTCTACTCTTAAATTCTATCGGTTTCATTTCTGCCATGTCCTCTTCCTTAAGCTGAGGCATAAGATCAAAAAGAAGTTTTATATTTTGAGTTTTAGTATCGTATTCGTAATATTTTCCATATAATTTATCACTATCTACAATAACTAAAAGTTTATTATCATTATCATCTGCGGACACAACAAAGAACTGTTTATCCACAAACTCTGATTGTAATTTAGTATGAACTTTCTTATAAAAATCACTCATTGGAATCGTCTCACTCTTAATCCCATTGTAGCTCACATAATCAAGTTCATAATTTCTATTTTTCCCGGACACATTTATAGAACTGACATCAAATACCGGATTAGCATATACTTCTTTTATGATTTCATTTTTCTTGGCATCGTAAAGAATAATTCTAGATTTATCACTATCCAAATTGGTAACAACATACACCTCATCTTTATTTTTGGAGTTGTCATTAAATCTGATAATACTGAAAGTATCTTTCCAATCTGTTGATTTAAGAAGGTTATATTTATCTGTCTGTAAATCTTTATAATATGTTTTGGTTGTAAGACCATTCTCAAGGACTATATATCCTCTTAAATTTCCATCTTTATCAAAAAGATAATCATCTATTGGATTGTTGACGTCTTTATTTTCATAAAGTTGAGTCATTTCTCCTGTTTTAAAGTTTATCTTATAAGGTTCAAAAATTTGCTTATTATTCTTATTCATAGTAACAATAACAAAATCAGTATCTTTAATGAGTCTTACCGAACCTAATGTAATTCCTTCAAAAGGAGTTAAATCTTTTAAATTCCCCCCATCGATATCTGCTGCATACAGATGAATATTTTCATTACCTCCTTTATCTTGTGTGTAAAAAAGACGCTTTTTATCTAACCAACCATAGCTTCTAATCAGATCATCTTTTTCTACCAAAGCCTTTGTTATTTGGCCTGTTTTCAAATCTTTTACATAGACATGATTTTTTTTATCCTGATCTTTCTCTTTATAAGATAAATAACTTCCATCTGGAGAAATTTTAAATTGAGACGCCTTTGGTCGTGCAAAATAATCTTCTACTTTATATTTAAAATTTCCTTTGTCATAAGAAATTAATTTGTCAAGATTCTCTTTGGAGGATGGAAGTGTTGGATCCCCCGGCAACGCTTTTGTTGTTGAAGTTTGTGCTTCTATCATAATTGTGGATACTACAATATGGGTAATTGTTAAAAGTTTTACATTTATATTCATAACTCATGTTTTATTTAAATTATCAATAAAGGTTATTTTTAAAATAAAGATAAGTTATTTCTCATAAATATATATTTAATTTAGTGTAAGTAAATTCCAAAATACCATGTCCAAATTATCAAAATAATTTGCATAGGAATTCTTTCTTTGTATAGATAATCCATTCCTGGTCCAGAAAAATCTGCTTTGAAAAGATTAATTTTTTTCTTTGATGAGTTTATATTAGCAACAAAAACCAACATAAAAAAAACAATTAGGAGTATTGCCGTTAGTTCTCGAATTGAAGGAATCATTAAGCCAATTCCTGCCGCAATTTCCAGAAAGCCTGTACAATATACCCAAAACATTTTATAAGGAATAAAATCGGGAATCATCATTTTCATTCCTTTTTGAAATTTAAAATGTGCTAATCCTGTAAATATGATAAAAACCGTCATTCCAAAGTTTCCGGAATATAAAAAATCCCAGCTTCCCTGAAAAATTTTCGTTCCCAATAAAGCTAGGATAAATGCTGTAAAAAGAATGATTAATAACTTCATGAGTTCTCAGCCAGTTCTTTAACAACTTCCAATCCTTTTATAAATCCTTTATCTATATGGTCTTTCCAGTCTTTTTCTGTTTGGACCTCAACATGCAATTTAGTTTTACCTCCAAAATCTATTAAAATATATTTTTCAAATGACCCGCTCCATTCCATAACTTCTTTACTTTGGGTATCCTCATTTCCTTGTTTATCGATCATTCCTAAATGTTTAAAAATAATTTGGTTAGGCTGATCCAAAGTATCAATCGTAGATACCATTCCTTCTCCTTCTGCATTCACAAAATACGTTTTCCCTCCTACTTTCCAATCTGATTTCATACTAGATCCTGGACCAAAAAATTTTGTCCATTCACTATATGTTTCAGTTCCCCACAGGGCATCCCAAACTCTCTGTAAGGGAGCATCAATTATTTTTTCATAAGATAATGTTTCCATATTTTAAAATTTTGCAATTGACATTAATTCAAAAATAGATTTAAGTCTTTAAATACCTATTTTTACAATTGAATTTCCGAAAGATTTTTCACAATCTCTAATGCTACTGGAAATTTTTCTTCAAAAAAACCTTTAAATTCATCAGAGGTATTAATTTTACTTTTTAGCAACGTTCCCTCTTCATTTTCTTCCAATATATACGCTTCTGTTGCTTCACCCCAATCTTGAGGAACCTCTACTCCATCATAAATTTCACCAAGATGTAAAAATTTCATTTCTTTATTGGGAATATTTTTCTCTACCCTACTGTACATACCATTGTTCTGAGGATCAAAAAACTTAACTATACTTCCTACTTTCAATGTCCCTTGATAAAATGAACCTTCCGTAAAAGCGGTAGTCCATTGTCTATAAGAAATATCATCCCAAAGTATACTCCATACTTTTTCAGGAGATGCATGTATTTGAATTTCAAAAATTAATGTTTCCATAGTTATCAGTATTACCATATTAACCTCCTACGAAATCCCCTCCGTTCACATGAATGATTTCTCCTGTAATAAAACTAGAATCTTCCGAAGCTAGAAAAACATAGGCTGGAGCTACCTCCGATGGCTGTCCTGCCCTTTTTAATGGATTATCTTTTCCAAATGTAGAAAGATTTTCAAAAGTTTCTTTTACAAGAGGCGTCCAAATAGGTCCGGGAGCCACTCCGTTCACAAGGATTTTTCTTTCAGCTAAATTTACCGCTAAAGAACGAATAAATGTTGTGATAGCACCCTTTGTTGATGAATAATCTATAAGATGATCACTTCCTCGATACGCAGTTACTGATGTTGTACAGATGATCCTTCCTCCCTTTTTAAGTAGTGATATACAATCTCTTGTAAGGGCAATCATTGAAATGATATTAATATTGAATGTTTGTTGGATTTGTTTGTCCGAGATATTTTCAATTTTATTTTTGGGAAATTGAACTCCCGCATTATTAACCAAAATATCTAATCCCTTCCACTCTTTTCGAATTTTATTTAAGCATTCGGTTCTGAAGGTTTTCATTGAAATATCACCTTTCAATAAAATACATTTTGGGCCTTCTTTCTCTACTAATTTTTTGGTTTCCTTTGCATCTTTATCATTTTCCTTATAAATGATAGCTATATCGGCTCCTTCTCTTGCAAAATGAACGGCAACTGCCTGACCAATTCCGCTATCTCCTCCGGAAATTAATGCTTTTTTACCACTCAGTTTTTGACTTCCAATATAATTTTCACGAATAATTTCAGGGAATACTCCCTCTTTAGGGACTTTTGACTTGGATTCTGACTTGTTCTGTGTTTTCATAAGCAAATCTTTTCTAAATAGCATCAAACACTAAGCCGAAAACCTAAGAAGAATACGCTTTCTCTAAATCCCTAATGATAATTTTCTGCATTTTCATCATCGCTTGGACGACTTTTTGTGCTTTTAGTGGATCTGAATCACTCATTAGCTGAATTAACCTTTTAGGAACAATTTGCCAGCTAAATCCAAACTTATCTTTAAGCCAGCCACACATACTTTCTCTTCCCCCATCTGAAGTCAATATATTCCAATAGCGATCTGTCTGTTCCTGATCATCCGTCATTACTACCATTGAAATTCCTTCATTGAAATCAAATGCATGATCATAAGAATTATCCATACAAAATAAGCTATACCCATCAATTTCAAAATGGGCATGCTGAATGTTTTCAGCAGGTTCAGAAATAGGGTGTCCTTCACTTCCGTCTCCATATCTCAATATATTTCCTATTTTAGAATTGGGAAACGTTTTCGTGTACAGCTCCATCGCTTCCAATGCTTTTCCATTGTTTTTATGAATAAACATTAATGTTGGGATTATTTTTTGGCTGGTCAACTTTTCTCCTAAAAAAATTTGCCACGTAACGCCATATTTATCCTGAATCCATCCATATTTTTTACTCCAAGAATAAGAGTCCAAAGGCATTAAAATCATTCCTCCATCAAATAGTTTATCCCAATAATTTTGTACTTCCTCTTCTGTTTCACAAATCACCATCAAAGAAACTGAGGCATTTTTTGTGAAATGAGGGCCCCCATTCAACAACATAAGCTTTTGTCCAAACAATTCAATATTCATTACAACGGGTGTGTCGGCAGTGATTTGTCCATCAAATATTTCACAGTAGAATTCAGCAGATTCTTTTGCATTTCCATCGTACCAAAGGCATGGAAAAATATCGTTATTCATACGCTATAATTTAAGTTTTATAAATTACCTCAATATATAGGTTATTGTTTATTTATAAATTTTTCTGTTTTAAAAGAGACATTATGTTCTTTCATATACATCTTTAGTTTTTCAATGGTATACCTACCTACGCCGTGAAACTGAATAATCTCTTTTTCAGAATAATCTGAGAGTTTTTCCAAAGAATCTATTTTTTCTTTTTCCAAAGCTCTCCTTGCCGGCAAGGCAATTACTCCTTTCAAAAAATCTTCTTTTCTATTATGATTAACGTCACAAATAGAGCTCAAACATTTCGCCATTATTATTAAGTTTATCATAACAGTAAGGGAGATTAGTGATTTTCAACATATTTATGAAAATTATCAAGAATAGCATACCATCCCTCTCTTTGCATCTCTAAAGAGTTTTGTTTTTCCGGGTCGAACACTTCCGTAACTTTTGTTGTATTATCATCCAATTTCTCAAAAGTTATTTCAACTTTTCGTCCATCTTCCATATGATACTTGATTTTCTTATGGGTAATAATTTCATCATATATTCCTTCAAAATCAAATCCAAAACTTTTATCTTTAGCCTCCATTCGATGTTTGAATTTCCCACCCAATCTCAAATCATTCTCAGATGCCGGACATTGCCATGATTCATGAGCAAAATTCCACTTTGTAATATGCCTGGGCTCATTAAAATAATCCCATGTTTTTTGGACAGGGGCCAAAATAGTAATATCAATTTTAATAGGTTCCATATACTTTATTTTTAATAGTGGAATAAAAGGGTAGCTCATCCATATTGCTACCCCTTTCTATAATTTAGTTTAAATATAAGATTATTTTGTGTATTCTTCATTATAATTCACCATCCAATGAACACCATATTTATCTTGAAAGCTTCCAAAATAATCACCCCAAAACTGATCCTCAATAGGCATTTCTATATTTCCACCTTCGGAAAGTCCTTTAAAAAGCCTATCTGCTTCTTGTTTTGATTCCGGGAAAATAGAAACGTAGTTATTATTACCCACTTTAAGATTCTGTCCAAAGCTAGGTACAATATCCGAAGCCATTAACAAGTCATTTCCTATAGGTAATGCAATATGCATCACCCTGTTCTTTTCTTCATCGGATAAGTTTTCAGTTCCTGGTGCATTTCCCATTTTATGAATTTCTCCAAGAAATTCTCCCCCAAATACCGATTTGTAAAAGTTGAAAGCTTCTTCAGCTTTTCCATCAAAATTCAAGTATGGATTTAATTTAGCCATGATCGTTATTTTAATATTTATGATTAATTATTTTATAATGAAATATATTGAGTGGGTATAGCAACCTATTCTCATTAAATATTTAGAAATTTCTTTACCTCATTAACTGTCGAGTCTATTAAGTCTTCATCAATAGTCCCCTCTAAATCACTCATCATGTAAGAACCATGAGTCGCCGGGACAATTAATAGGTGTGAATCTTCTACTAAGCGCCACATTTCAACCACATGTTCAGGTTTCATAACATCTTTATCCCCTGCCATAAATAGTGTTGGAGATTTAATAGACTTCAGAATGGATTCATCCCAGTCTTCAAATGTTTGCATTCTTTTACTATCTTTATCAAAAAGATTTTCCAACCTTGAAAAATCAGGATTTAGGTTTAGAAAATTAATTTTAAGCGCTTCGGGCATAGATTCTAATGTGGCATCTTGCATACTTTCAAAAAAACCGTCTATCATTCCTGTTCTTTTAAAAAATGACGATGCTACGATAAGTTTATCAACAGCATCAGGATAAAGATGTGCAATTTGCATCACCGTATTTCCTCCGTTACTAAATCCCCAAAAGGAAGCTTTCTTAATGTCTAGTTCTTTTAAAACAGCTATTACATCATGAGCATCCTGTTCAAATGTTTCCGGAATATCACGATGTTCAGATCTTCCATGATTTTGCAAATCAATACCAATCAACTGAAACTGATTTTCCAATCTTTCAATAACTTCTTTAAAATCAAATACAATTGAAGAGCCTCCGCCATGAATTAAAACCAACGGTTTTCCTGAGCCATAAATTTCATAGTACATCTGAATTCCGTTACCATACTTAAAGCCTTTATCAACTTGATTCATGGGTTAGTATTTTAAATCTTTATCAAAATCATATTTCATTCCTTCATATCCAAAAATTCTTCTCATCAACCCAATTTGTCCGCATAGATAATCTTCACGACCGATACACATTCCTATAAAATTCAAGACAGTCTCGGGAAAAAATTCAATATTCATTCCCATAGGAAAAGCTTTATCTAGTTCATCATCTGAAACTTCAAGTAACTTTTGATATACCAAAGGTGAAATTTTATGAAAATCAGCCTTCAGGTTTTGCAAAGAAGGATAATGTAAATTTTCATCCAACGCTTTCCCTTGAAAGAAAAAATCTTTATACTCAAATTCTTCTTGAAGCCCGAGTATATTCCCCATAGCATAACGCATATCTAGGAAATTCCCCACCATCCAAACGATATGATTGGTTCTTCCTTCCACTCTTTTCACTGCATCATCCTCCGAAATTCCGTCAAGAGCCATCAAAAAGTTCTGACTATGGCCTCTAAAAGCAGGAATAATAATGTCTAATTTTTTTGATTTTGGTGTGTCCATTTTGTTTGAATTAATATTTTACATTTAATATACTGCAGACTCTATGGTACCGGTTTTGTGTGCAAAACCTTTGATTACCCTTTATTCTTCAGGAAGTTGAGAAATATCAGAATAGGTTATTCCCCATCCATGACCATTTAAATCCAAAAATGAATTTTGATACATCCATCCATAATCTTGAGGTTCCTCGTATTGTAAACCTCCATTTTCAAGGGCAATTTTCACGAGTTGATCAACTTCTTCACGACTATCTACCCCAATTGCGAAAAAGACCTGTGTGGTATTTCCCTTCGCAATTGGTTTATTGATGAAGGTTTGAAAATATTCTTCTTTCAAAAACATGGCATAGATCTGGTCTTCTTTCATTATCACACAAATTGCATTTTCATCTGAAAATTTATCATTGATAGAAAACCCGAGTTTAGCCCAAAACTCTTTCGTTTCCAGGATATCTTTTACAGGAAGATTTACATAGATTTGATTGATTCCCATTTTGCAACTATTAGTGTTAAACTTTTACTCAAAATTACCTAGTTGTTATGAGAATCTACTTGTCATAAGACAAGATTTAGTTTTTCTTTGGATGTGAAACCAATTCTTTACGAATTCTACTCAAAGAAGTATCTGTAACACCGAGATATGAAGCAATTTGTTTTAGGGGAGCACACTGAATAACGTGAGGTTTTTGTTCCAAAAGATTCAGATATCTTTTTGTTGCTGAAAGAGTAAACATTTCTACAGAACGTTGCTTGTAAACAAAAAGTTGATGTGACATCCAAGCTCTCCCCCATTCTCTTAGATTAGGGATTTTATGAAATAAATTCTGAAAAGTTTCGAAATTAAATTTCCAACATTCACAATCTGTTATGCAGACAATATTTTCTTGTGTTGGAATTCTTTGAAAAAGAGAAGAAACCTCAATAATCACCTCATTTTCCACAAAAAAATGGGTGGTAACCTCATTTCCACTAAAATCATTTACAAATGAACGGACCAAACCTTTTTCCAGAATATAATATTCGTTTGCGGTTTTTCCTTCCTCAAGAATGAAATCTCCTTTTTGAAATGTCACTTTTTCGTGAGCGTGAAATATTTCATCAAGTTCTTCAGGTAAAAAAAATGAAAAATTATAACAAATGTCCAAGGCTTTATAACTCATCAAACACATATTTTATTTCTCTAAAAATAAAGTATTTATTGGAGTATTCATGTAAAATATTAATAAAATCAATAAGTAAATTATCATATTTTACATTTTTCAGTCTCTTTTAAAATAATGATAATTGAATTGCTTTGGGATTTGATGGTTTTGGTGCATCTCCAAAAACAGTTTTGCCTCCATATTTCCAAGAAGTCTGTCTTTCTTCTTCAATAACTTCCTGAATGTCAAAATTAGGAGTAAAGTCCTTTTCTGTAGCAGTAACAATCTGATGTAACTTATTTAATGTTTTTAATTTATCAGAGTTCCCTAGTTTTGATTTTTCAATTCCTTTTTTAAGAATATCAATACTTTCATCATAAATTTGAGTGGGCACAGGGAAAGGGTGTCCATCTTTTCCACCGTGAGCAAAAGAAAATCTTGCTGGGTCCGTGAATCTTGCTGGAGTTCCATGAATCACTTCACTTACAAGAGCCAAAGATTGCATCGTTCGAGGGCCTACGCCTTCCAATAATAATAAGTCTTCAAAATTTTGAGGTTGTTGCTCACGTGTTACATATAAAAGGGCTCCGAGACGCTTTAGGTCTACATCGCTAGCCTTCACATCATGATGTGCTGGAAGAATTAATCGTGAAAAATCACTCATTATTTTTATAGAATCTGTATGGGAAATATCCAATATCCCTTTTCTGGTTTGTTTTGCTTTATCATCGGTAAGATTCAAAATTTTCCCTCTTGATATACCATTTATCCCAGTATGAGGCTCTTCCACAAAAGATACTATATTTTCTGAGTGCCAATGGTATCGTCTCGCTGTTCCATCGGATTCATGCATTCCCTGCTGAACTACACTCCAATTTCCATTATCTGCTAAAATAAAGTTATGCAAGTACAGTTGGTATCCATCATGAATGGCTGTATTATCCACCTTTGCTGAAAGCTTACTCGCTTTTACCAATTCATTTCCATTTAATCCTGTTTTATCAGCAATCTGCATTAGCTCTAAAGGAGTATCCTTGGAAAATTTACCTTTTCCTCCACATATGTAAATTCCAAGAGTTTGAGAATTAGGATTAATAGAACGTTTTAAAGCTCCCATTACGGAAGTAGTAATTCCAGAGGAATGCCAATCCATTCCCAAGACAGCTCCAAAGCTCTGAAACCAAAATGGATCAGCTAATCTACGAAGAACTTCATCTTTATCATAATCCATTAAAATTACTTCTATAATGGAAAGTCCCAAAATAGACATTCGTTCATATAACCACGGCGGCACTTTGCCATAGTGAAGGGGTAAATCTGCGGTTCCTGAACGTTTCATATTGTAAGTTGCTCCTTATTGGATATGTAAAGATAATCAATATTATGACAGACCTTTTATGTATGTGCCTTTCTTATTCTAACCATACTTACAATTAAGAATCCTAACGCTCCCATTATAAAATATCCCTCTGCAACTTCTAATTGTATCTCCGGTTTTATTAGTGCTACAACTCCATAACTAATTGCTGATGTAATGATGAAAGCAACACCTCCCGTAAGTCCTCCTGCAAGTCCTGCAGAATTTGGAAATCGCCCAATACAATAAGTAAAATAATTATTAAAAATAAATCCGGCTGTTATATGGATTAAAAATGCAAAAATAACAAGACTAAAAATGTTATATATAAAATATGATGCAAGAAACATGGCTAATATTAAAGCTAATTGTACCATATTGGCATATCTAATTTTAGGCAGAAATGTCTTATTTATTAATGCTTTCCCTAAAAATCCACCTATCATCCAAGCAAATCCCAGCACAAGGGAAACATATCCTGCTATCACTTCGGAATATCCCATTTTATGCTCAATAATAAAAGATCCACACAGATTAAAGAACATAACCATAGAATAGCTCAATCCGCACATCAACATTCCGTAAAAAAAATCTTTTGCACGAAACATAGATTCGTACTCTTTTATTAAAAATTCAATATGAAATGGATTTCTAGATTTTAAAGTTTCACCAGAGAATATAAATTCTAATATTAATAAAAGTAAACTATATACTGCTAGTACATAGAAATTAGATTGCCATCCGAAATGCTTTTGTAAATATCCCCCGATAAAAGGTGCTATAATTGGCCCTACCGACCATACTATCGTCATAATACTCAGATAATGTTTTCGACGTTCTCCCTCATAAACATCTACAAAAAATGCTCTTTTTGAAACGACAGCAAAACCCGATAAAATCCCTTGTAAAATACGCATTGCATAAATTATCATGATATTTTGAGTAGTGGCTGTAATAAAGAAAGAAACAACAAATAAAGCGAGTGATATTAATGAAACCCTATATCTCCCAAATGAATCAATAATGCTCCCGGCAAAAAATTGTGTTATTCCATAGCTGATTAAAAAAATAGATAGGGTAAGTTGGATATTACTTTCGGGCTGATGTAATTCTGTTGCCATACTTGGCATGGAAGGTAGATAAATATCTGTTGCCAACCCAGACATAGGGATTACAGCAAAAGCTAAAATAGTAGCAATAAATTGATTTTTGTTTTTAAGAGAGTGCATTTCTATCATTTAATTTTGTCATAAAAACTATAATCAGTAGAAGATCCAAAACTCATTTATTTCATTGTCAGGACCTTTTGTGATATAAATTTATAGATACAAAATTATAATAAGAATTGGAAAATTGTGATATAGAATTCAAACAATATTAAAAGAATAAAAAATGACCGACTATTAAAAATCGATCATTACAATTGAATATATAGTTGAAAATTGGTTTATGTAAGAGACATAACTAGGTAAAATTCGGAACATTTAGTTACTAAATTAAACTATAATCTGACATGTCAATTAAAATGCCAAAGAACAATATTACACTCCCAATATTTGTTAAAATTAAATAATACATAAAAAACATTTTAAATATTATCTATATTTATACAACACCTTCACCTATTATTTCGATATGGAAATTATAATTATCATTCTACTTATCATACTCAATGGCATTTTTTCCATGTCAGAAATGGCTTTAGTATCCACAAGAAATTTTAAACTCGAAGCTGAAATTAAAAAAGATAATTCTAATGCAAAGATTGCCTTACAATTATCTAAGGATTCTAGTAAGTTCTTATCCACTGTTCAGATTGGAATTACCCTAATTGGAATTCTTTTAGGGATTTATTCAGGAGATCGTCTGACTTCAGATTTTTCGCAATATATCTCCCATTTTGGTTTTTTCCCGGAATATTCTCACAGCATAGCTTCAATAATCATAGTTTCATTCATTACCTTTTTATCTATTCTTTTTGGAGAACTGATTCCGAAAAAATTAGGTTTAAAGTTTCCCGAAAAAATTGCTATTCTTATTGCAAAACCTATGTATTGGCTGTCTATAATAGCATCTCCTTTTGTCTGGTTATTGGCTATCACTAATGAAGGTATTCTAAAAATATTCGGAATCCAAAATGATGAAAAAGAAAGCATAACTGAAGAAGAAATAAAATCCATCATTAAAGAAGGAAAAGAAGGAGGTATAATAGAAGAAAAGGAACATGATGTATTAAAGAATGCGTTTGAACTGGGGGAACGAAAAGTAAGTTCTCTCGCCACTCATCGATCAAAAATTATTACCGTAGATGCCGATGATGATTATAAAACCGTAAAAGACAAAATAAAAAACAGTTCTTTTTCCACTTATCCCGTAACGGATGGAAATAATATAGATCATATTATTGGAATAGTAAAAATGCGTGATCTATTTGATCTCGATCATGACGCATTCAATGTAAGGCAACATATACGAAAGGCCATTTTCGTGAGTGAAAATTCTTTTATATATCCGCTGATGGAAAACTTTCAAAATAACAAATCTCATTTGGCTATTACTATCGATGAATATGGAACTACCAAAGGAATTATTACTTTAAATGATATTCTGGATGATTTGGTAGGTCATATTCCTGATGGTTTTGATAAGGAATCTGATATTATTAAACGGAATGAAAATTCATGGCTTATTGACGGAAAATGTTCTATTTATGATTTTAAAAAATATTTCCACCTTGAAATCGAAAAAGAAATTGAGAAGAATTTCATAAGTGTTTCAGGACTTTTCATCCATAATAAGCATATAATTCCTAAAACCGGAGACACCATTACTATTGAAAACTTAGTCCTGGAAATTATTGATAAAGATGGAAATAGAATTGACAAAATTTTAGCTACCAAAGTTCTAAATAATTAATCATTGAACCATTAAAAAATGTGAATTTTGTCAATGTATATCCTATAGATACCTTTATTAAATTTAAATTTTGTAATTTTAAGTGTCATAAATTTCTACCAAACTATATTTTAACTACCAAGATCTCACATTATGGAAAATATAAAATTTAAAATATCGCCCTATCAAGATGAATTGCAGATATTAATTGATAATCAAAAAGAAGGCTATATGTCCATAGAAATTGATGGAAGGTTATTAATTGTATATTATACAAAGCTTAACGAAGAACGTGAAGGTAAAGGATATGCTAAAATGCTTTTGGATGAGTTGGTTCGCTATGCTGAGGAACAAAATTTAATGATTGATCCTGAATGTGATTTTGTAAGACAACAGTTTGAAAATCATCCTAAGAGATACAAAGAAATCTGGCATGCATAAAATTATATTATTCCTCCCACCATTTTCTAAATTGATGTTCTGATTCATTTAAATATAAAGGTTCTCCAATCATTGGAGTTAAAATATTTAAATTTTCTTCTTCACCTAGACTTGTTACTTTCTTTAAAGGTTCATCCCAAGCATGTAATGCTAAAGCAAATTTTGAAGAATGAACAGGTATTATATTTTTTGCATTGATATCTATACTTGCCCGAACCACATCTTCCGGTAATGCATGAATATACTTCCATGCTTCGTTATACTGCCCGTTCTCAATAATGGCATAATCAAATGGTCCGAATTGATCTCCTATTTTTTTAAAATGGGTATCATAGCCACTATCCCCTCCTAAAAATATTTTCCGGGTTGGCGTTTCTAACACAAAAGAGGTCCAAAGTGTGATATTTCTCTTCATTGTTCTTCCCGAAAAATGTCTTGCAGGGGTAAAAGTAATCTTCATATTATTTTTCAACATAACTTCTGTTCCCCATTCCTCCTCAATTAATTGATTTTCTTTATATCCCCATTTTTCCAAATGTGCACCCACTCCTAATGGTAAAATGACTTTTCCTACTCTATCTTTTATGGCTTTTACTGTCGGATAATCTAAGTGATCATAATGATCGTGAGTAATCAACAAATAATCCAAACTCGGAATATCCTCAGGTTTATAAATATCGGCACCGGCAAATGCTTTATTAAAAAATTTAAATGGGGAGCCATACAAGCTTAAAACAGGATCAATCAGAAAAGAAACACCATTGAGCTGGATATAATAAGACGAGTGCCCCAACCAAATGAAAACATCTGTATCTTTTGGAATACTTTTAAGGTCTGTATGAATTGAGGGAATACTTTTTAACGGCTTTAAAAGTGGATTTTTTTTCGCGAAAAAGAATTCATACATCACTTTAGGCATGCTATGGCCTTCTGCAATGGAAGGTGTAAAACTAAGATTATGAAATTGTTTATTCTTGTATAATTTTGATTGTTGAACCCTTTTTAGTCTTTTCCCTTTCGGCTCTGCTCCAAATACTTCTTGATTGATAATAATATAAAATATTGCTATTATCAAAATAACTATAATAATTATTGAATACATCATTCGTTTTAAAAAATACACATCAAATGTATTGACTTTTATCATCAATTAGAAATCAAAAACGCATGAAATAGTATTTTTTAACTAAAATTATAATATTTTCAGAATAATTTATATTACGTTTGATTTATGATATAATTTTATATTTTTAACTTAGCTGTTTTAAAAAAAACGCAAAAAACTTTGAAAAGTTATCCAATAATATTAATTTTATTAATTATTTTCTTTGGTCTAAGTTCATGTATTTCCATCAAAAAATATAATGAACAGAGAACTACTTGTATATCTCCTGATCAAATGAAAGAAGATGTAGATTTTTCCTATTCAAAGCTTAAGGAAATGCATCCTCAACTATATTGGTATATTTCCAAAGAAGAATTGGATTTTAAATTTGATAGTTTAAAGAAAACCCTTCACAAGCCTCTTACTCCTATACAATTTTATTTCAAACTACAACCTGTTATTGCTTCTATTCGGGAAGGGCATCTTGCATTAAGAATTCCAAGAAAGAAATTCACCCACAAAGAAATTAAAGCTCTTGAACATAAAAAAGGAATATTCAGCCGATTTGAATATTATATAAAAGATGACCATTTATACATTATAAAGAATAATGACTCTATAGAAAATATAAAACCCGGAACCGAAATTTTATCTATTAATGATATTCCCGTTTCAGAATACATCAAAAAATATAAAAAATTAATCAACAGTGATGGACTCAATAATACCTTTCAGCCTTATTTTCTGAAAGATGTATTTTTTAATTTTTATACTGCAGAATATGGTTTTAATGAGAAAGCTACGATTAAAACTCTTTATAACCATGAGAAAAAAACATACACCTTAAAGCGAGAAGCCAAATCGGAAGAAGAGATCAAAAAAGATAAAGCACAAGAAAAAAGAACCGCAGAAAGAAAAATTAATGATTATGTTCCATTAAGTGATTCCTATAATCGAAGTTTTAAATTTTTAGATACGGATAAAACTATTGCGTATATTAAAATAAAAAGTTTTTCCCAAGATTATTCGAGTAAATTTTATAAGGAGACCTTTTCAAAAATTAAAACAGCTCACTCCTCCTACCTTATTATTGACATTAGGAATAATTATGGAGGTTCTTTATATGAAATTAATAATTTATATTCTTATCTTACTTCTGAATCTTTTTCATTAATAAAACCTTCTCAGGTCAATTCTACATCAACTCCTTTAAAAACAAATTACTTTAGAAAAAGTAATCCTTTTCAGTATATTTTTAAAAGCCTTCTTTATCCTACTTATTTTTTTGCACAAAGCTTTAGTACGTATAAAAAAGATGGATCAGTGTATTATAAAATGAGAGCGGACAAGCCTACCAAGCCTAATAAAGATGCATTTCAGGGGAAAATCTTTGTATTGATTAATGGAGGCAGTTTTTCTGCATCTTCTATTATTACGGCTAAGCTTAAAAATGATAAACGAGTGATACTCATCGGTGAAGAAACTGGAGGAGCAAACGATGGAACAGTAGCTGGGTTCTATTCTTATCAAAAACTTCCTCATTCTAAGATTAATTTACCTATCGGATTACTTCTTGTAAAACCCAATATCCAATTTTCTAATACTAAAAGAGGAGTTATTCCTGATATTGCAATAACAGAAAGTATGCAAGATATTATTGAAAACAAAGACCCTCAGCTAGACTGGGTGATTAATGAGATTGAGGGGGAGAGAAAAAAACGAAACAATTCCCTCCTATATCCAAAGACTTATAGAGATATAAAAATGCTCTTTTCGAAAGCTTACAATATAGAACTCATATAAAAATCCCTCAATCCTATTTATAAAGAGCATTGAGGGATTTATATTTCTATTATTTTAAAAAATATAATCTGTACTTAAAAAATTAGAATCATGTTCTCTAACAATTGTATTTAATAATGCTTTATTCGACTCTGTAAGCTTAGTTGCCACTAAAGATCGAATGGAAAAAGAACGAAGTGCATCAAAAACGGATAGTGTTCCTTCAGCACTATCTTTTCTTCCGGTAAATGGGAAAACATCAGGGCCTCTTTGCGCTTGACAATTAATATTAACACGGCTTACCAAATTTACGAAAGGATCAATCAAACTTGCTATTTCTGAAGGATCTTGGCTAAAAATACTTACCTGCATTCCATGCGAAGCACTTATCTGGTAGTCTATAGGTTCTTCAATACTTTCGAAAGGAACAACGGGTATTATCGGTCCAAATTGTTCCTCATGATATAATTTCATATCATGATTCACCGGGTAAACAACTGCCGGAAAAACAAATGAAGCTTCATTATAACCTCCCTCTTCATTTAAAACTTTAGCACCTTTTGATAGGGCATCTTCAATACACTCTTTAAGATAAGAAGGTTTATTAACTTCAGGAAGCGGAGTAATTTTCACATCCTTTTCCCATGGAAGGCCTGCTTTCATTTCCGACACTGCGCTTGTTAATTTTTTAGTAAATTCTTCAGCAATATCTTTTTGAACAAATATTAATTTAAGAGCTGTACATCTTTGCCCATTGAAAGAAAGCGCTCCTAAAATACATTCATTTACAGCAACTTCTAAATCTGCATTTTTTGTAATAATGGCTGCATTTTTTGCATCTAAGCTCAGAATAGCTCTTAGACGATTCACTTTAGGATGAAGCTTCTTCAGCCCATTAGCTACTTTGCTGGATCCTATAAAAGCTAGCACATTTACTTTTCCACTTTCCATAATAGGTGTAATAATATCCGCTCCTTTTCCATACAATGTATTTACAGTTCCTTTTGGAAAGGCTTCTTTAAATGCATTTAATAATGGATAATGAGCTAAAACACCATGTTTAGGTAATTTAAATAAAATAGTATTACCCATGATCAAAGCCGGAATGAGTGTCGTAAAAATTTCATTTAGTGGATAGTTGAATGGTCCCATACTCAATACAACTCCAAGTGGAGCTCTTCTTATCTGAGCAATAGTCCCTTCCGCTTGTTGAAAACGTGAAGATTCACGGTCTAAATCTTTCAAAGCATCAATTGTTTGGTTAATATATTCCACCGTACGATCAAATTCTTTGGTAGAATCAGCTAACGTTTTACCAATTTCCCACATCAATAATTTAATGATTAAATCCCGTTGCTGAATCATTAAATACACAAATTTCTGCATGCATTTAATACGTTCCTCTACTGACATAATCGGCCATTCTCCTAATCCATCATGATATGCTTCCACACAAGCTTCTAGTGCCTCCATCGCTTCCTCCGGACCTGTATTCGGAACACTTCCTAATAGTTTTCTTTCCAAACCATTTTCTGTAGGAATACAAATGGGTGAATAAATATTAGTAACTTCTCCTTTCCACTCAACTAATTCACCATTGAGAAGGTACTCTCTTTGATGGATCTCCGGGACTTTATATTCTTCTGGAATTTCACTTTCCTCTTTAAAAATTTTGTAAAACGCTTGTGCTTGTAACGAACCCATATTTTTTATTTGAATGTTAAAGGTAGAGGTAAAAAATGGTTTTAAAAATGATTTACTAATAGATTCGTTCTATTGTTTCTGGTGCAGTATAAAATTAATTTTAATAATTTATAATTAAAACTATAGTCCCACAACCATGAAATATTTAATTTTATCTAAACTACTCTATGAGGGCAATTAGGAAAAAACTCAATAGCAATACAATAGAACACAAATAAAGTAGAAGTAAATAGACACTCTAATAGATTTTAAAAATCTAACTTAAATAAATTGAATTTCGGGTCGTTATTATTATTAAATTAAATAAAAGTTAGGCTCAGATCTTAATGATCCAAGCCTGAACTTAATGTTTATTTATCATTTCAGTAAAATGATCTCGTAAATACTTTAAGTATTTAATCTACAGAACTAGGAACTTCCACTACTTTTATAATATCTATGATAGCCTGTTCTTCTTTTAATATCGTCTGATGTGACGCTTTCATAGGATATACTTTTAATAGATTTTGATCCTCAAGTATCTTATCCACATTATTATAAGCTAGTTTATGTAAATACTCTGCTAGCAATTGATTTTCTAAGTTGCCTTTCAGCATTGCTTTTAACAGTATAGTCTTTGTGTATTTCAATTGAGTAGAAATATTCTGCTCATCAATCAGAAGCTCTGTCATCAGTAAATTTTTAGCCTGTATAAAATAATCACTATCCACAGGAACATGAAATCTTTGACTGATAGCTTCATCTGAAAAGGATATCATATTCAATTTCATCAACTCGGAATCTGAATGCTTGAGAATCGTATCCAATAAATAAACTCTAATGTTTTTACAACCTCTATTTTCTAATTCTGAAGCGATTTCCAACGCAATCTGACCTCCCAAAGACCATCCCAATAAAATATACTCTTCCTGTTGGCTTTCCTTTTGTATTTTATCTATATGATCAAGATAATACATAGCCAAATGGTTGAGGTTATCTATCTTTTCTTCATGATACAAATTGTAAGAATCTACGCCATAACAATGATAATCCCCATCTAATTGATCTGCAAGTGATTGATACACTTCACAACCCCCTCCTCCTGGGTGAATCATAAACATATTAGGTTTAGTATTTGCATTATTAAGAGAGACTACCGGTTTGTATTCCGGCTTAGAGATAATAATAATTGAGGATAATACTCCAATCGTCTTTCCTTGAAAAACATCAGACACCTTTATCCGGACTCCTAACTGGTGATTAATCTTACTAATCAATTTGACTGCCATAATACTATTACCTCCCAATCGGAAAAAGTCATCATGTAAACCGATACTTTCAATAGGTAAGCCCAATAATTCGCTATAGATTGCTGCCAGATCTCGCTGAAGAGAAGTCTCTGGTGCAATATATTCTTTATCTCCCGTGAAGTTAGGATCCGGTAAAGCCTTGCGATCTAACTTTCCATTTATCGTAAGAGGAAGTTCTTCTAAATGAACATACACAGAAGGAACCATATACTCCGGAAGTAATCCTGATAAGTACATTGATAAGTCTTCATAATTCACTGGAATATCGGACACATAATATCCTACTAAATATTTGAATCCTGAACTATTCTCCTTAGCTAAGGCTACTGCTTGGCGAATACCTGCATAACTCAATAACCCATTCTCTATCTCTCCTAATTCTATTCTAAATCCTCTGATTTTAACCTGGAAGTCATTTCTGCCTATATATTCCAAATCTCCATTAGCAAGATAACGGACTAAATCTCCTGTTTTATACATACGATCATTATAACCTATCTCTTTCTCTTCTTCGCTTTGAAAAGGATTCAATAGAAAACGCTCTGCTGTAAGCTCAGCAAGATTCAAATAACCTCTTGATAAACCAACTCCTCCTATATACAATTCTCCTATAGCTCCTACGGGTACTGGACGTAAATACTCATCCAAGACATAGGTTGTCGTATTGGCTATAGCACGTCCTATGTTATTAAAGCCATTTCCCGTATTAACTATAGAAGTAACTGTTGTTTCTGTTGGGCCATAGGAATTGACCAGTCTAAATTGTTTATTCTGTAATCGATTATATAAATCATCAGCTAAATGTTCTCCTCCTGAATTTAATATTCGTAAACTCTTAACTTTTGTGACATCCATCCCTTTTAATACGGAAGGGGTTAAATGCATATAAGATACCTTATGATCAGAAAGCGTTTTCAAAAATAATTCTTCATTCAAGTAGCTTTTATCTTTGATCAAAACTAAAGTATTCCCATGTAAAAGAGCCAAAAACATTTGTTCAACAGAGGCATCAAAAACATAATTAGCAAACTGAAGAATAACATCTGCGCTATTTAAGTCATAACGAGAATATAAATCAGAAACCAAGTTCACAACCCCACCATGTTCTATCATTACCCCTTTTGGTTTTCCTGTTGTTCCACTGGTATAAATAACATAAGATAAATCACTTGAACTTACTTCTGTATTTGGGTTTTCTGTGGAACAGCTATTGAGTGAGTTTTCTATGTCTGGGCTATCTAAACTTATAACACTAAGATTAAATTCAACGAAATTTTGAGTAGTATATTCTTCTCCTATTACCAATCTCGCCTTGGTATCTTTAAGAATATGCTCTATTCTATCCATAGGATAACCAGGATCCATAGGAACATACGCTCCGCCTGATTTTAAGACTCCTAAGATGGCAACAAGCATATCCTCTGACCTTTCTAAACATAATGGAATGAGTTCATTCGATTGAATTTTATAATTGTGTAATAGATAATGAGCCAATTGGTTAGATCTATCATTAAGTTCTCTATACGTTAGCTTTACATCTTCGTACACCAAAGCAATATCATTCGAAGTCTTCTCTACTTGTCTCTCAAATAACTCATGAAGCGGAACTGTCCTATCATATTCTAAATAGGTATCTAAAATTCCCTCTGCCCCATATTCTTGTTTTCTTATCCAAGATAAGTCTTCAAGCAGTAACTTTGAACCAACTTCTTTATGATGATATACCATCTGCTCTAAAAGATATACATATGTATTAATCATATGAGCAATCGTAATTTCGTTAAATAAACCGATCGCATAATTAAAGCTTCCTGATAAATTTTCTCCATCATCATCTATCATCACACTTAAATCAAATTTGGCTACATCATAAGTAAGCCTTCCTTCAATTTGTTGAAAAAGAGAGTCTACTCCATACTCCTGCTTAGCTTTACTTCCAAAACTTTGTAATCCGAACATCACTTGAAATAGAGGATGACGAGATACATCCTGAACTACTCCTAACTCTTCTACCAGTTTCTCAAAGGGAACATCCTGGTGCATCTGAGCTTCTGATACAGAATCTGAAACTTGCAAAATAAAGTCTTTTACTGATACTCCATAATCAATCTTCTCTCTAAGGACTAAGGTATTTACAAAAAATCCGATCAGATCCTCTAAACCTGCATGATGGCGATTAGCAATTGCTGTTCCCAATACAATATCCTTCTGTCCCGAATAAGAAGATAATAACAAATAGTAACCGCCTAGCATCACACTGTATAAACTAACTCCTAAATCTCGAGACAACAATCGAAGGTCTTCATCTAAGCTCTCTGGAATATTAAAACATACTGTATGGCCCTCATAAGAAAGCCGTGTAGGACGGGCATAATCTAAAGGAAGATGTAAGGCCTCTAATCCTATTAACTTATTTTTCCAATAATCCAACTGCCTGTCTAATACTTCCCCCTGAAGATATTCCCGTTGCCATAAAGCAAAATCTTTATATTGAATTCGTAACGAGGGTAAAGAAACGGAACTATTCGTTAACAAGTCTTGATATATAGATCGTAACTCTTCTAAAAATATATCGATAGACCAACCATCAAAGGCGATATGATGAATTATAATACTGATATAAGAGATATAATCATTATTATTTTTAGCCTTCTCTTTCTCATGAAATACTTGAACGGAAATAGGAAGTTCTTTAGAAAGATCAAAAACTCTATTAACTTCTTGAGATATAAGATCTTCTAACTGCTGAGAACTCTCCACATAAGTCTCTTTAATACTAAGTTCATGATCACTAACATATTGATAACCTATTCCATCTGAATTGGTCAAAATCAAAGTACGTAGAATTTCATGTCTTGATAAAAGAATTCTAAAGGACTCTTTTAAAACTCTCATATCTATATCTTCAGACAATCCAAATACCATAGGAATATTATACACATGACTACCTCCTTCATACTGGTCAATAAACCATAGCCTTTCCTGAGCAAAAGATAAAAGTTGCTGCTCAGGATTAGGAACCGCTATAGGACGGATCATATCACCTCCTCCTAAGTCTAAATCTTTCAGTACTCCTGCTAATCCAAAGACAGTCTTATGGCTAAACACCATTGCTACACTTGTCTGTAAACCTAATCCCTGATGAATCTTACTGATCAGTTTAATAGCCATAATACTATTACCACCTAAGCGGAAAAAATCATCATGTAAACCGATACTTTCTAATGGTAAACCTAAAACCTTGCCATAAATCTCTGCTAATTGTTTTTCAAGAACAGTCGTTGGTGCGATATACTCCTTATCTCCTGTGAAGTTAGGTTCAGGTAAAGCTTTGCGATCTAACTTTCCATTAATCGTAAGAGGAAACTCTTCTAAATGAACATACACAGAAGGAACCATATACTCTGGAAGACGTTCTGATAAATACACAGATAAGTCTTCAGGATTAACTGCATTATCCGATACATAATAACCTACTAAGTATTTTAACCCTGAACTATTCTCCTTTGCCAGTACAATACTTTGACGAATCCCTTCATAACTCAATAACCCATTCTCTATCTCTCCCAATTCTATCCTATACCCTCGTATCTTTACCTGGAAGTCATTTCTGTCTATATATTCCAAATCTCCTCCCGGAAGATAACGCCCTAAATCCCCCGTCTTATACATACGATCATTATAACCTCTTGCTTTCTCTTCTTCACTCTGGAAAGGATTCAATAGAAAACGCTCCTCTGTAAGCTCTACAAGATTTAAATACCCTCTTGATAAACCAGCCCCTCCTATATACAATTCTCCTACGGCTCCCACGGGTACCGGACGTAAGTATCCATCCAACACATAAATCCGTTGATCCGGAATACTTTTTCCTACCATAGAAGAATTCCCCAACTCTCCCGAATCAAGTACTCTATAACTCGCATGAACTGTAGTCTCAGTTGTACCATACATATTGATTAAACTTGGACTCTCAGGATAGCGACCATACCAAGGCTCCAAAGAAGCAAAGTTCAAGGCCTCTCCTGCAAAGATGACATAACGAAGTTTAGAAAGATTCACATCCTGAGATAAACCCACTTCTATAAACTGGTAAAAGGCTGTAGGGGTTTTACATAATACAGTAAGATTATTTTTATAGCATAAATCAAAAAATAAATATAAATCTTTAGTTTGTTCTAAACTAGGAATCAATAGCTTTCCTCCATGAAGTAAGGCGCCCCACATCTCCCATACACTCACATCAAAAACATACGAATGGAATAAACTCCATACATCCTTATCTGTAAATCCATACCAGTGATCCGTAGCACTGAATAAACGAACCACACTCTTATGTTCTATCATGACTCCTTTGGGCTTTCCTGTTGTACCACTGGTGTAAATAACATAAGATAAATCACCTGAACCTACTTCTGCATTTGGATTATCATTGGAACACTTACTAAGCTTAGTTTTCATTTCTGAATTATTCAAGCTTATGATATCTAAAGCTTCTTCTGTTTCTATTAATTTCTTGTACTCATATAATCTATCTTTTGTATTCTCTTCAACAATTACCAATCTGGCCTTAGTATCTCCCAGAATATGTTCTATTCTATCCATAGGATAATTAGGATCCATCGGAACATAAGCTCCTCCTGATTTCAAGACTCCTAAGATTCCAATCAGCATCTGCTCCGATCTTTCTAAACATAAAGGTATAAGTTCATCAGGCTGGATTTTGTATGTTTCTAAAAGATAATGAGCCAACTGGTTAGATCTCTCATTAAGCTCTATATACGTTAACTTTACATCTTCATACACCAAAGCAATATGATCAGGAGTCTTCTCTACTTGTCTCTCAAATAACTCATGAATCGTAACTGTAGAATCATACTCTATAGTAGCATCCAAAAGATCGGATAACATTCCTTCTATTTTATATTCTTCTTCTCTTACCCAAGATAAATCTCGGAGTTGTAATTCAGAGTGACTACCTTTCTGATTAGATACGATTTGTTCTAAGAGATAAATATATGTACTGATCATATGATCAATCGTACTTTCTTTAAATAGATGGGTAGCATAATTAAAACTTCCTGACAGAGAATCTCCTCCATCATCTATCATCACTGTCAAATCAAACTTGGCTACATCATACGAAACATTTCCTTCAAATTCATGAAACAAAGAGCCATCTCCATATTTCTGCTTTGCTTCATTTCCAAAACTCTGCAAACCAAACATCACCTGGAATAGAGGATGACGGGATACATCCTGAACTACTCCCAACTCTTCTACCAATTTCTCAAAGGGTACATCCTGATGCACCTGAGCTTCTGATACAGAATCAGAAACTTGTAAAATAAAGTCCCTTACTGATACTCCATAATCAATCTCTTCTCGAAGGACAGGTGTATTAACAAAAAAGCCGATCAGATCCTCTAAGCCTGCATGATGACGATTCGCTACCACAGTGCCTAATACAATATCTTTTTGTCCCGAGTAAGAAGATAATAACAAATAGTAACCTCCCAGCATTACACTGTATAAACTAACTCCTAAGTCTTGAGACAAGAATCGAAGGTCTCCAGCTAGAGTATCTGAAATACTAAAATGTATTGTATTTCCTTTATAAGAAATAACCGAAGGACGGGCATAATCTAAAGGAAGGTTTAGAGGCGCTACTTCCGAAAGTTTAGTCCTCCAATAATCCAATTGTTTTTCTAATACTTCTCCCTGAAGATAAGATCTCTGCCATAAAGCAAAATCCTTATATTGAATAGGAAGCGAGGGTAAAGAAACCGGGTTTCCTGATAATAAATCTTGATAGATAATTCTTAATTCCTCTAAAAATATATCGATAGACCAACCATCAAAAGAAATGTGATGAATTACTATACTGATATAAGAGCTGAGCTCATGGTTATTATTCTTTTCTTTCTCATAGAATACACAAACTGAAATAGGAAGTTCTTTGGATAAATCAAAAACCCTGGTGATTTCTTGAGATACAAGATCTTCTAATTCTTTAGAGTTAAATACATCAGTCTCTTTAATATTAAACTCCTCATTACTCACATACTGATACCCGACTCCCTCTGAACTGGTTACAATTAAAGTACGTAGAATCTCATGTCTGGACAGAAGAACTTTAAAAGATTCTTTTAAAATGCTAAGATCAACCCTGGAAGATAACCCAAAAACCATAGGAATATTATACGCTGAGCTTCCTCCCTCATACTGATCAATAAACCATAAACGCTCCTGAGCAAAAGATAAACGTTGCTGCTCAGGACTATGAACCGCTATAGGACGGATCATCTCTACAATATCAATTGATAAACCTTCAAGTGCACCTGCTAATCCAAAGACAGTCTTATGGCTAAACACCATCGCTACACTCACCTGCAAACCTAATCCTTGATGAATCTTACTAATCAGTTTAATAGCCATAATACTATTACCACCTAATCTAAAGAAGTCATCATGTAAACCTATATTTTCTACTGGTAACCCTAAAACCTCGCTATAGATCTCTGCTAATTGTTTTTCAAGAACTGTTGTTGGTGCTATATATTCCTTATTTCCTGTGAAGCTAGGTTCTGGTAAGGCCCTGCGGTCCAATTTACCATTGAGTGTCATTGGAAGCTCTTCTAAATGAACATACACAGAAGGAACCATATAATCAGGAAGAAGACCTGATAAGTATAGGAATAAGTCTTCATGATCCACCGCAACATCCGATACATAATAACCTACTAAGTATTTGAATCCTGAACTATGTTCTTTAACTAAAACTGCACCTTGGCGAATGCCTGCATAACTCAATAAACTGTTCTCTATCTCTCCTAACTCTATTCTATACCCTCTGATCTTGACCTGGAAGTCATTTCTGCCCATATATTCTATTTCCCCGTTAGCCAGGAAGCGTACTAAATCTCCTGTCTTATATATACGATTATAACCTCTCTCTCTATCTTCTTCGTTCTGGAAAGGATTAACCAGAAAACGCTCTTTAGTAAGCTCAGGAAGATTCAAATACCCTCTTGATAAACCAGCCCCTCCGATATACAATTCTCCTACAGCTCCTATTGGTACTGGACGTAAATACCCATCTAAAACGTATGTTATAATATTAGAGATAGAACGACCTATATTTAGAGGATTATGATCCTCATGGTAATGATGATAAGTAGTACATACCGTGGACTCGGTAGGACCATAACCATTAACAATATCAACCCCTTCCTTTGTATAACACTCCATTACATCAGGATGGGTAATGTCTCCTGCTACAATAAGGGTATCCAATGGTAAGATTAACTCTTTCGTAAGTAATACAGGAGCAATAGAAGCTATCTGTATAGCATTTTCAGCTATATATCTATGTAATGTACTTAAATCTTTCTGTATTTCTTTATTTATTAGATGTAAGCAATGACCAAACGCAAGAAAACAATAAACATCCCACACATGAGCATCAAAAACATAGTTGGCATACCATAATGCTCTTTTCTGTGGATCTGAAGAAGAATGAACTGTATTCAAGCTAAATAGAATAGACTGCTGCTCGATTAGATTAACTACATTTCTATGTTCTATCATCACCCCTTTTGGCTTTCCTGTTGTTCCGCTGGTGTAAATGACATACGATAAAGCTTCCGAGCTCACGCGTGTATTCGGATTTTCTCTGGAACAAGCACTCAGTGAACCTTTCATGTCTAAAGTAGTCAAGCTTATAATATTTAAAGATTCTCCCTCTCTGCCCATTAAACTCGTGTATTCATAAAGTCTACCCTTAGTCTTCTCTTCTCCTATTACAATTCTAGCCTTAGTATCTCCCAGAATATGCTCTATTCTATCCATGGGATAATTAGGGTCCATCGGAACATACGCTCCGCCTGACTTCAATACTCCCAAGATTCCGATCAGCATCTGCTCCGATCTTTCTAAACATAGAGGGATCAATTCATCGGGCTTAATCTCATAATTTTGTAGTAAATAATGAGCCAATTGGTTTGATCTATCATTAAGCTCTCTATAACTTAACTTTACATCCTCATATACCAAAGCAATATGATCTGGAGTCTTCTCTACTTGTCTTTCAAATAACTCATGAATCGTAACCGTGGTATCATATTCTGAATAGGAGCCCAAAAGATTGGAGAAGATTCCATCTACACTGTACTCTTCTTCTCTTACCCAAGATAAGTCTTCAAGCAGTAACTTTGAGCCACTTTCTTTTTGATGACATACCATCTGTTCTAAAAGATATACATACGTCTTAATCATATGATCAATCGTACTTTCTTTAAATAGATGGGTAGCATAATTAAAGCTTCCTGACAGAGAATCTCCTCCATCATCTATCATCACTGTCAAATCAAACTTAGATACATCATAAGAAACATTTCCTTCAAATTTATAAAACAAAGAGCCATCTCCATATTTTTGCTTTGCTTCACTTCCAAAACTCTGCAGTCCAAACATCACCTGGAATAGAGGATGACGGGATACATCCTGAACTACTCCTAGCTCTTCGACCAATTTCTCAAAGGGAACATCCTGATGCATCTGAGCCTCAGATACTGAATCCGAAACTTGCAAAATAAAGTCCCTTACTGATACTCCATAGTCAATCTTTTCTCTAAGGACCAAGGTATTGACAAAAAAGCCGATCAGATCCTCTAAACCTGCATGATGACGATTCGCCACAACAGTACCTAATACAATATCTTTTTGTCCCGAATAAGAAGATAATAGTAAATAATATCCTCCCAGCATTACACTGTATAAACTAACCCCTAAATCTCGAGACAGGAGTCTAAGTTCCTCTCCTAAAGTATCTGAAATACTAAAATGTACTGTATTTCCTTCATAAGAAATAGCTGAGGGACGAGCATAATCTAAGGGAAGATTTAAAGGTTCTACTTCCAAAAGCTTAACTTTCCAATAATCCAACTGTCTGTCTAATACTTCCCCTTGAAGATAATCCCGTTGCCATAAAGCAAAATCTTTATACTGAATACGTAACAAGGGTAAAGAAACGGAACTATTCGTTAGCAAATCTTGATAGATAGATAATAACTCTTCTAAAAATATATCGATAGACCAACCATCAAAAGCAATGTGATGAATGACTATACTAAGATAAGAAGTTACTTCATCTTTATCATTGAATACACAAACAGAAATAGGAAGTTCTTTGGATAAATCAAAAACTCTATTAACTTCTTGAGATATAAGATCTTCTAACTGCTTAGAACTCTCCACATAAGTCTCTTTAATACTAAGTTCATGATCACTAACATATTGATATCCTACTCCCTCTGAACTGGTTACAATCAAAGTACGTAGAATATCATGTCTTGATAGAAGAATTTTAAAAGATTCTTTTAAAATGCTAAGATCAACTCTGGAAGATAATCCAAAAACCATAGGAATATTATACGCAGAGCTTCCTCCTTCATACTGATCAATAAACCATAAACGCTCCTGAGCAAAAGATAAAAGTTGCTGCTCAGGATTAGGAACCGCTATAGGACGGATCATATCACCTCCTTCTAAGTCTAAATCTTTCAGTACTCCTGCTAATCCAAAGACAGTCTTATGGCTAAACACCATCGCTACACTTGCCTGCAAACCTAATCCCTGATGAATCTTACTGATCAGTTTAATAGCCATAATACTATTACCACCTAAGCGGAAAAAATCATCATGTAAACCGATACTTTCTAATGGTAAACCTAAAACCTTGCCATAAATCTCTGCTAATTGTTTTTCAAGAACAGTCGTTGGTGCGATATACTCCTTATCTCCTGTGAAGTTAGGTTCAGGTAAAGCCCTGCGATCCAACTTACCATTAATCGTAAGAGGAAACTCTTCCAAATGAACATACACAGAAGGAACCATATACTCTGGAAGACGTTCTGATAAATACACAGATAAGTCTTCATGATTAACTGCATTATCCGATACATAATAACCTACTAAGTATTTCAATCCTGAACTATTCTCCTTTGCCAGTACAACACTTTGACGAATCCCTTCATAACTCAATAAACCATTCTCTATCTCTCCCAATTCTATCCTATAACCTCGTATTTTTACCTGGAAATCGTTTCTACCTATATACTCCAAATCTCCTCCCGGAAGATAGCGGCCTAAATCTCCAGTCTTATACATACGATCATTATAACCTATTGCTTTCTCTTCTTCACTCTGGAATGGATTCAATAGAAAACGCTCTGAGGTAAGCTCAGCAAGGTTTAAATAACCTCTTGATAATCCCGAACCTCCTATATATAATTCTCCTACGGCTCCCACGGGTACAGGACGTAAATACTCATCCAACACATAAATCCGTTGATCCGGAATACTTTTTCCTACCATAGAGGAGTTCCCCAACTCTCCCGAATCAAGCACTCTATAACTCGCATGAACTGTAGTCTCAGTTGTACCATACATATTGATTAAACTTGGACTCTCAGGATAGCGACCATACCAAGGTTCCAAAGAAGCAAAGTTCAACGCCTCTCCTGCAAAGATGACATAACGAAGTTTAAAAAGATTCACATCCTTAGATAAACCCACTTCTATAAACTGGTAAAAGGCTGTAGGGGTTTTACATAATACAGTAAGATTATTCTTATAGCATAAATCAAAAAATAAATATAAATCTTTAGTTTGTTCTACACTGGGTATCAATAATTTTCCTCCATGAAGTAAGGCGCCCCACATCTCCCATACACTCACATCAAAAACATATGAATGGAATAAACTCCATACATCTTTATCTGTAAATCCATACCAGTGATTTGTTGCACTGAATAAACGAACCACACTCTTATGTTCTATCATCACTCCTTTTGGCTTTCCTGTTGTGCCACTGGTGTAAATAACATAAGATAAATCACCTGAACCTACTTCTGCATTTGGATTATCATTGGAACACTTACTAAGCTTAGTTTTCATTTCTGAATTATTCAAGCTTATGATATCTAAAGCTTCTTCTTCTGTTTCTATTAATTTCTTATAATCATATAATCCGTCTTTTGTATTTTCTTCAACGATTACCATTCTGGCCTTGGTATCTCCCAGAATATGTTCTATTCTATCCATAGGATAATTAGGATCCATGGGAACATACGCTCCCCCTGATTTTAAGACCCCTAAGATTCCAATCAGCATCTGCTCGGATCTTTCTAAACATAAAGGAATGAGTTCATCTGGACTAATCTGATAATGTTCTAATAAATAATGAGCCAATTGGTTTGATCTCTCATTAAGCTCTCTATAACTTAACTTTACATCTTCATACACCAAAGCAATGTGATCCGGAGTCTTCTCTACCTGTCTCTCAAATAACTCATGAATTGTAACACTTGTGTCGTATTCTGAATAAGTATCCAAAAGACCTGAGAAGATTCCATCCCCACTATACTCTTCTTCTCTTATCCAAGAGAGGTTTTCAAGTTTTAACTCTGATCTATTATCTTTTGAATGAGACACCATCTGCTCTAAAAGATATACATACGTCTTAATCATATGATCAATCGTACTTTCCTTGAATAATCCTTGAGCATAATTAAAACTTCCAGATAAACTTTTCCCATCATCATCTATCATCACACTTAAATCAAACTTGGCTACATCATAAGAAACATTTCCTTCAAATTTATAAAACAAAGAGCCATCTCCATATTTCTGCTTTGCTTCACTTCCAAAACTCTGCAAGCCAAACATTACCTGGAATAGAGGATGGCGAGATACATCCTGAACTACTCCCAACTCTTCGACCAATTTCTCAAAGGGTACATCCTGATGCATCTGAGCCTCAGATACTGAAGCTGAAACTTGCAAAATAAAATCTCTTACTGATACCCCATAATCAATCTCTTCTCGAAGGACCAATGTATTCACAAAAAAGCCTATCAAATCCTCTAAGCCTGCATGATGACGATTCGCTACCACAGTGCCTAATACTATATCCTTTTGTCCCGAATAAGAGGATAATAACAAGTAGTAACCACCCAGCATTATACTGTATAAACTAACTCCTAAGTCTTGAGACAATAATCGAAGGTCTTCACCTAGAGTATCTAAAATACTAAAATGTATTGTATTTCCTTCATAAGAAATAGCTGAGGGACGAGGATAATCTAAAGGAAGATTTAATGGTCCTACTTCTAAAAGCTTACCTTTCCAGTATTCTAACTGCCTATCTAATACTTCACCTTGAAGATAACCCCTTTGCCATAAAGCAAAATCCTTATATTGAATTCGTAACGAGGGTAAAGAAACCGGATTATTCGATAACAAATCCCTATAGATAACACGTAATTCTTCTAAAAAGATATCACTAGACCAACCATCAAAAGAAATGTGATGAATAACTATACTGATATAAGAAGTAATCTCACTCTTATTTTGGTTATCCTGCTTTTTCTTTGTTTTATTAGTGTTAGTCTTTTCTTTCTCATGGAATACACAAACTGAAATAGGAAGTTCTTTAGATAAATCAAAAACCCTGGTGATTTCTTGAGAGATAAGATCTTCTAACTGCTTAGAACTCTCTACATAAGTCTCTTTAATACTGAACTCCTCATTACTCACATACTGATACCCTACTCCCTCTGAACTGGTTACAATCAAAGTACGTAGAATCTCATGTCTTGACAGAAGAATTCTAAAGGACTCTTCTAAAATGCTAAGATCAACCCTTGAAGATAATCCGAAAACCATAGGAATATTATACGCAGAGCTTCCTCCTTCATACTGATCAATAAACCATAAACGCTCCTGAGCAAAAGATAAAAGTTGCTGCTCAGGATGATGAACCGCTATAGGATGGATCATTTCACTAACTCCTGATTCTAAACCTTCTAGTACTCCTGCTAACCCAAAGACAGTTTTATGGCTAAACACCATTGCTACATTTGCCTGTAAGCCTAATCCTTGATGAATCTTACTAATCAGTTTAATAGCCATAATACTGTTTCCTCCCAAGCGGAAGAAATCATCATGGATACCTATACTTTCTACTGGTAAACCTAAAACCTCACTATAAATCTCTGCTAATTGTTTTTCAAGAACCGTTGTTGGTGCTATATATTCCTTATCTCCTGTGAAGTTAGGTTCTGGTAAGGCTCTTCGGTCCAATTTACCATTGAGTGTCATGGGGAATAATTCCAAATGAACATAAGCAGAAGGAACCATATACTCCGGAAGTAATCCTGATAAATATACAGATAAGTCTTCAGGATTAAATGAAGTATCCGATACATAATAACCTACCAAATATTTTAATCCTGAACTATGTTCTTTAGCTAATACAACACTTTGACGAATACCTTCATAACTCAACAAAGCGCTTTCTATCTCTCCTAACTCTATTCTATACCCTCTGATCTTAACCTGGAAGTCATTACGACCTATATATTCTAAATCTCCTTCAGAAAGATAACGTACTAAATCTCCCGTTTTATATATACGCCCATTATAACCTATCTCTTTATCTTCTTTGCTCTGGAAAGGATTTAATAGAAAACGCTCTTTAGTAAGCTTAGGAAGATTCAGATAGCCTCTTGATAAACCGGCTCCTCCTATATACAATTCTCCTACAGCTCCTATTGGTACTGGACGTAAATACTCATCTAAAACATAGGTGGTGGTATTAGATATGGGACATCCAATAGGTACTGAATTTATATATCCCTCATTACACACATTAACAGAATATGCGGTAGCAAACGTAGTAGATTCGGTAGGACCATATACATGCACTAAATTCGTATCTTTATATAAATCTCTAAACTTAGACACATGTTTCACTGATACATGCTCTCCTCCAAAAAGAAGACTATCCAATCTTGTCAATCCGGATAAATGTGAATCAACTACAATATTAAATAAAGCCGTTGTCATAAACAAATTTGTAATAGCATACTTTTCCAACAAAACATTTAGACCATCAGGATTAAGAAATTCCTCTTTATCTGAAAGGATTATACTACCTCCATATACTAGAGGATAAAAGAAGTCATAAATAGATCCATCAAATTGATAACTCGATAGACTTAAAACATTATCTGATTCTCCTATTTTAGTAAAATTAGAATGGATAAATCTATTTATATTCCTATGCTCTATCATTACTCCTTTAGGCTTACCTGTTGTGCCACTGGTATAAATTACATAAGCTAAAGCTTCCGGACTCACTTCAATATTTGGATTATCCGTAGAACAAGTACTCACTTCAGCTTTCATTTCTGAACCATTCAGACTTATGATACTCAGGTTTGAAGATTCTGTTTCTATTAGTTCCTTATACTCATATAATCTGTCTTTTGTATTCTCTTCAACGATTACAATTCTAGCCTTGGTATCTCCCAAAATATGTTCTATTCTATCCATGGGATAATTAGGATCCATTGGAACATACGCTCCGCCTGATTTCAAGACTCCTAAGATTGCAATTAACATCTCCTCAGACCTTTCTAAACATAAGGTTATCAATTCATCAGATTGGATTTGATAGTTTTGTAATAAATAATGAGCCAACTGATTGGATCTTTCATTAAGCTCTCTATACGTTACCTTTACATCTTCATACACCAATGCTATATGATCAGGAGTCTTCTCTACTTGCCTCTCAAATAACTCATGAAGGGTAGCAGTTGTGTCATATTCTGAATAAGTGTCCAAAAGATTGGAGAAGATTCCATCTCCCCTATGCTCTTCTTCTCTTATCCAAGATATGTCTTCAAGCAGTAACTTTGAACCACTTTCTTTATGATGACATACCATCTGTTCTAAAAGATATACATACGTCTTAATCATATAATCAATCGTACTTTCTTTAAATAGATGGGTAGCATAATTAAAGCTTCCTGACAGAGAATCTCCATCATCTATCATAACACTTAAATCAAACTTGGCTACATCATAAGAAACATTTCCTTCAAATTTATGAAACAAAGAGCCATCTCCATATTTCTGCTTTACTTCATTTCCAAAACTCTGTAAACCAAACATCACCTGGAACAAAGGATGACGGGATACATCCTGAACCACTCCCAACTCTTCTACTAATTTCTCAAAGGGAACATCCTGATGCATCTGAGCCTGAGATACTGAATCCGAAACTTGCAAAATAAAATCTCTTACTGATACTCCATAATCAATCTCTTCTCGAAGAACCAATGTATTCACAAAAAAGCCGATCAGATCCTCTAAACCTGCATGATGACGATTCGCTACCACAGTGCCTAATACAATATCTTTTTGTCCCGAATAAGAGGATAATAACAAATAGTAACCTCCTAGCATCACACTGTACAAACTCACTCCTAAATCTCGAGACAAGAATCGAAGTTCTTCACCTAAAGTATCTGCGATACTAAAATGTACCGTATTTCCTTCATAAGAAATAACCGAAGGACGAGCATAATCTAAAGGAAGATTTAGAGACTCAACTCCAGAAAGTTTAGTCTTCCAATAATTCAACTGTCTATCTAATACTTCACCTTGAAGATAAGATCTCTGCCATAAAGCAAAATCCTTATACTGAATATGTAACGAGGGTAAAGAAACCGGATGACCTGATAACAAATCCCTATAGATAACACCCAGCTCTTCTAAAAAGATATCACTAGACCAGCCATCAAAGGCGATATGGTGAATTACAATACTGATATAAGAGATATAATCATTATTATTTTTAGCCTTCTCTTTCTCATGAAATACTTGAACGGAAATAAGAAGTTCTTGGGACAAATTAAAAACCCTAGTGATTTCTTGAGAGATAAGATCTTCTAATTCTCTAGAGTTAAATACATCAGTTTCTTTAATATTAAACTCCTCATTACTCACATACTGATAACCTATTCCCTCTGAATTGGTCAAAATCAAGGTACGTAGAATATCATGTCTTGATAGAAGAACTTTAAAAGATTCTTTTAAAATGCTAAGATCAACTTGTGATGACAAGCCAAAAACCATAGGAATATTATACGCAGAGCTTCCTCCTTCATATTGATCAATAAACCATAAACGCTCCTGAGCAAAAGATAAAAGTTGCTGCTCAGGATGATGAACCGCTATAGGACGGATCATCTCTACAATATCAATTGATAAACCTTCAAGTGCACCTGCTAATCCAAAGATGGTTTTATGGCTAAACACCATCGCTACACTGGCCTGTAAGCCCAATCCTTGATGAATCTTGCTAATCAGTTTAATAGCCATAATACTATTTCCTCCCAAGCGGAAGAAATCATCGTGTAAACCGATACTTTCTACAGGTAAACCCAATACTTCGCTATAGATTGCTGCCAGATCTCGCTGAAGAGAAGTTTCTGGTGCAATATATTCTTTATCTCCTGTGAAGTTAGGTTCAGGTAAAGCCCTGTGATCTAACTTACCATTAATTGTAAGAGGAAGCTCTTCTAAATCAACATACACAGAAGGAACCATATACTCTGGAAGTAATCCTGATAAATACACAGATAAGTCTTCATGATCCACCGCAACATCCGATACATAATAGCCAACCAAGTATTTCAAGCCTGAACTATTCTCCTTTGCCAGTACAACACTTTGACGAATACCTTCATAACTCAATAAGGCGTTTTCTATCTCTCCAAGCTCTATCCTATACCCTCGTATCTTTACCTGGAAGTCATTTCTGCCTATATATTCCAAATCTCCTCCCGAAAGATAACGCCCTAAATCCCCAGTCTTATACATACGATCATTATAACCTATGGACTTCTCTTCTTCACTCTGGAAAGGATTCAAGAGAAAACGCTCTGAGGTAAGCTCAGCAAGATTCAAATAACCTCTTGATAAACCGGCTCCTCCTATATACAATTCTCCTACGGCTCCTACGGGTACTGGACGTAAATACTCATCTAATACATAAATACGTTGATCCGGAATATGAGTTCCTACGATAGAAGCACTTCCTAATTCTTCTGAATCTAAGGGTCTATAGCTAACGTGAACCGTAGTTTCAGTGATTCCATACATATTGATTAAAAGAGGAGCCTCAGAATAACGACCATACCAAGGTTCCAAAGAAGCAAAGTTCAAAGCCTCTCCTCCGAATATGACATAACGAAGGCTAGAAAGTTCTACATCCTTAGATAAAGCCACTTCTGTAAATTGATAGAATGCTGTGGGAGTTTGATTTAATACCGTTACTGCTTCCCTATGACATACATCAAAAAATAAATATAAATCTTTGGTTTGTTCTAAACTAGGAATCAATAGCTTTCCTCCATGAAGCAAGGCGCCCCACATCTCCCATACACTAAAGTCAAAAACATACGAATGGAATAAACTCCATACATCTTTATCCGTAAATCCATACCAGTGATCTGTAGCACTGAATAAACGAACCACACTCTTATGTTCGATCATCACTCCTTTTGGCTTTCCTGTTGTTCCACTCGTGTAAATAACATACGATAAATCACCTGAACTTACTTCTGCATTCGGATTGTCCGTAGAACAAGTACTCACTTCAGCTTTCATCTCTGAAGAATCCAGACTTATAATACTCAGGTTTGAAGATTCTGTTTCTGTAGCTGTTAGTTCCTTGTACTCATATAATCTGTCTTTTGTATTTTCTTCAACAAGTACCATTCTGGCCTTGGTATCTCCCAGAATATGTTCTATTCTATCCATAGGATAATTAGGATCCATAGGAACATACGCTCCCCCTGATTTCAAAACTCCTAAGATTCCTATCAGCATCTGCTCCGATCTTTCTAAACATAAGGGAATGAGTTCATCAGGCTGGATTTTGTATGTTTCTAAAAGATAATGAGCCAATTGGTTTGATCTTTCGTTAAGTTCTCTATACGTTAACTTTACATCCTCATACACCAAAGCAATATGATCAGGTGTCTTCTCT
>NZ_CACVBR010000034.1 GCF_902728265.1 Chryseobacterium potabilaquae | reverse complement strand
TATTTTTTTCTGAGAAAGAGAAAAATATCACGATAAAAGATTTAAGACAATATCTTATTTCCCTTATAACACAACAAAAATATTTTGAAAAAGAGATTATCAAGAAACATGATTTACAATAAAACTCGGATGAAAAAATTAACTAAGTATCCAAAGAGCAAATTGGAACTCAGAAAAAAAAATATTTTAAGAAGGGCCTATTACTCACCGTTTTTTGCTTTATTCTATATTAGGAATGCCAATATCACCCTGGAAAAGGATGCTACATTCTTAGAATGTTAAAAGAGTTAAAAGGCCTTAATAAAATTGGTTTTCTGTGCCCATCATTACCCAATAAAAGATGCTTTTTAAGACCACTTATTGTCACGCTCATCCTGCTTTAATTCTCTTGCTATCTCGTCCACATTGGTTAAAGGGAGAAGAAAAGTTTCATCAATGTATTTAATGATGTTTTGATTCGTTTCATTATTTACTTTTCTGATAAAAAGCTGATTACTTGTTTTGAGAGCTTCTATAAATTCAGTATAATATTGATTTTTATTAAAATATTTTTTTTCAAGGGATGCCCTTTTATCATCATTGACAATAATATCTTTAAAAACAGTATTCATCAAAACGGTCTGAAAGAATGATTCTGCCGGTAGCAGGGTATGCAAATAATAGTCTTCAAAATCCATCACCTTTTTATTGTTGGTCAGAAAAACACAGGTTTTTTTAGTGAAAATAAACCATTTCCCTCCAATGTAAGGGGTAACGCCCTCCATAAACTCTCTTTTATAAATCAGGGAAGATATTTTATGAGTAAGTTCTGTAAAATGATTTTGTATCCTCTGGAACGTATCAGGTCTGTAAAATTTCTGGTCATAAAAGAAAATGTAGTTCCTGCCGTTATTGGAAGTAAGAAACTGGCGGATAATATTTTGTGATTTGAGTGGATAATCTTCACCACTTAAATTAATGAAATAATCCCATTCTCCGCTTACGTTCAGAAGATATTCCATCGCATTCAGCTCTGCCTGAATCATTCTGAAACCTCCTGCGACAATACTCATGCTTTCCAGGATATACACATTGGGAAAACCGACCAGATACATCTGAATTTCTTCAGTAAACTCTTCTTTTGCTTTCTTGTCAATATGGACCAGGTAAAACTGATCACGGCTGTAGATTTTCTCAAACATTTCCTTAAAGGTTTCAGGCTTATGGTGTATCATGATAAAATAGGCTATCCGGACCTGAGAAGATTGATGATTATCTGACTTTTGAGAGAAAGGCTGTGTATGGATTGCGGGAGTTGGCATATGCTGGGAATTTAAAATCATCCGCACGTTGCAAACAATTTGATTATATGCATAAGGTATGAATATATTTTTGATAATCAGTTAATTATATTATATTTTTGTTAAATTGTTTTATTGTAGCTTTATCGAGTATTTATAAGCAGATCTCTACTATTATGCAATAATTTAAATCAGATTTTATCATTTAGTTTTGCTTTTTCACCTGCCTCATTATCAACTAATTTCTCTAAAGCAGGTTTTATTTTAAGCTATTTAATTTAAGGGAAAAAGTTATGCTTGAGAGAAGCATTGAGAATTAATATTAATTCCTTACCCCATGTAATTAATTCTTTAGAAATGTACTTTCCGAAAAAAGAGCGGGAATTGCAAAAATGTATGATAAGTTTCAAAAATTTACGATTAATCAATCCAATTATCCGCGCAGTTACGGAAGTAGGATATTCACAACCCACTGATATACAGGATGCTATAATACCCAGTATTTTAGAAGGAAAAGATTTGCTGGTATTTGCTCCGAAAGGAAGCGGAAAAAAAGCCGCATTTGCAATTTCCATATCACAATTGTTGGGTAGAAACCCTACCGGTCATACTAACATCAGGGTGTTGGTAATTGCTTCTACAAATGAAATGGCTGTTGAGATTGAAGAAAGAATTAAGTGGTGTAGTAAATACCTCTCTCTTTTACAATTTCGCATTAATGTTGAAGAATCGGCTGAAAGTCAGCTTTCCGCCTTTCAAAGAAGAATAGATTTGTTGGTGGCGACTCCCGAAGGACTACTGGAAATTGTTGAAAAAAGGGCAATCAATTTTTCCCAATTAGAAATTCTGGTTTTATATGGTGCAGATAAAATGCTTGAAAAAACATTAAATAATAGAATAAAAAATATACAGAAACTAATTCCTGAAAATATACAGACTCTGGTCTTTGGTACAAAAACTTCAGATTATGTAAAAAAAGCTGTCTCAACATTCCTCAGAAACCCTGTAGAGATTTCAACGGAGGCAGGACCAGTGGAGATAGAAAGCATTTCGCAATGTGTGTATTTTGTTGAAAAAAGAGATAAATCAGAATTACTGATAGATCTGCTTAAAAACCGCGAGATGGAGCAAGTTCTTGTTTTCACACATAGCAAATATATTGCTGACGAGCTAGTGGAACAGCTTGAAAGAGCAGGGATCAGTATGGGATTTATTCATGGAAACAGAAGAAGGATCGATAAAAATGAGGTGCTGGATAATTTCAGAAGTGGAAAGATTCAAATTTTGATCACTACAGATATTGAAGCAAAGGGAATTAATTTAGGACAACTATTATATATAGTTAATTATGACCTTCCGACAATTCCCCAAACGTATGTTCAGAGAAGTGGAAGAGTGATAAAATCAGGAAGTGAAGGTTTGATAATTTCATTCTGCACGGCGGACGAGCACATGGATTTAAAAAAAATCCAGAGTCTAATAGGTTTTACCATCCCTGTGGGGATATTTTAATAATAAAACTGTAAAATTCATAAATTATCATATACAATTTTAATAATAATTACAATGCAACAAGGCCCAGTAAAATTTTTTAACGAAGTAAAAGGCTTCGGATTTATTTCTCCTTCAAATGGGAGTAAAGACATATTTGTACATTCGTCTGGATGCAGTTATTTAGTTGAATAACAACTTAAAATTTATATTGTTAAATACAGCTACAATAAACTAACAATTAATACGTTTAATACATTATATTTATATACATCCGGCAAGATGCCGGAAAATTCAATAGTCTTCTTATTACAACACCCGATTTAGCATATCTGTTTGTTCGCGTTAGGGGATCAAATATAATTTTTATGTCACAAAAAATAAAATTCCCATCCACATCTGGTTCTGATTTTTATACAACCATAAGGAGTAGAGTAGATCAGTTTTTCATTCAAAATCAATTAAGTCAACATGCCAATGTCCATATGTGGGGCAAGACTATATTTTTCCTTGCCGGGTTCATCGGAATTTACCTTGTGATCATTACAAGCTTGTTCCCTGCCGGGATGCTCTTACTGCTTGCTGCTGTACTAGGCATGTTTAGTGCTTTTGTAGGGTTCAATGTTTGCCATGACGCTATACATGGTGCGCTCTCCGGTAATAAAAAAGTGAATAAGGCATTTGGTTTCATTTTTAATCTGATTGGCGCTAATCCGTACGTTTGGAACATTACCCACAATGTGGTTCACCATTCGTATACAAATATTCCCGGGCACGATGAGGATATTGAGGTTGCACCAGGATTGATCCGTATTGCTAGAGAAGGTACAGTGAATAGCATTCAGAAATACCAGCATTGGTATGCCTTTCCTCTTTATAGCTTGGCCTCACTGTCATGGGTTTTTCGTAAGGATTATGTGAAATTTTTTAAGAAAAAAATTGGTGCTCGCCAGAGCAAACACCCTAAGGTGGAGTATTTCAATTTATTTTTCTATAAAGCACTTTATTACTTTCTATTTATTATATTGCCGCTCTTGGTAATGGATATAAGCTGGTGGCAGTTTCTAATAGGCTTTATGTTTTTACATATTGCCGAAGGCTTGACAATGGGACTTGTTTTTCAGTTGGCCCATGTTGTGGAAGATACCACTTTCCCTATACCTAATGAAAACGGCCGGATGGAAGAGGCTTGGGCAGAGCATCAGATGCGTACAACGGCGAATTTTGCAACGGATAATAAATTCGCGGCATTTTTCCTTGGTGGATTGAATAGGCAGATCGAGCATCATCTCTTTCCTAAAGTCTGCCATATACATTACGGAGAAATTTCTATTATTGTGAAGAAGACTGCCATAGAGTTCAATTTGCCTTACATTGAAAATAAGAGCTTTTTATCCGCGTTACACTCGCATTTTTTAACGCTGAAAAAATTTAGTAAAGAGGCAAATTGTTAGGATATTTGATAGCTGTAAGAAAATCTATTGATATTTTCAAAAGAGCCTAGAGAAATATATTGAAATCAGTATCATTTATTTTAGAATAAAACATACTTATCACAGGTTTGTTCTATTATTCTTGACTTTTCCTTCCAACAAGAATAAGTTATATATATTTATATCATCATACAGTGATACACTTAATGTTCATATCGTCTTATTCTCCTTACAGGGTAATTTTATTTAAAATTTTTGCATCTGAATTAAATGGTATGAACTTTCTTATACCATTTTTCTTTCCAGTTGATTAAGCTTTTAATGAATATGGACAAAATAAACACTACATCTCACTTAACATAATGTATATTATGGATTAGGATGAAAATGCAATTTGCTCTGATTTTCAGTTGTTTAATTAAATTGAGAATGTCGTAATTTCGAAAATGATAAAATAGAAAGGTGTTCTTTGTTGATTTTATAAAAATTTAAAACTTCTTATTTCATCCCTTTTTTGTAGAATCTGTAAAATAGTCAATAACAGTATTACCTTTGCTTGATGGGTATTATTGAGGATCTAGAAGGAAAGATTGAAAATCGTAACGGCTAAACATATCAAAAACAGGAGGGAATAACGGGAATATTTTTGGTAATTTTGACCATATATTAAATTTATGAGCCCTTAAAGCTCAAAAAATTTTACGGAAATAATTTTTATTATTTTTAACCATTAGATAATTATGATTGAAAAAGAAGATTTACTAAGCAACAAGGATTTTTACAAATCCTTCAAGATGGAAAAGATTTAACCTCATTCTTTAAAGATCTACACAAACGAGCGTTAGAACATATGCTTGATGCCGAGTTGGATTCTAACCGGGATAATGAGAAACATCAAAAGTCCATCTCTGGAAATTACCGAAATGGACACGGCAGTAAGAAAATAAAATCGTCTTTTGAAGAGTGTGAAATTAAAGTTCCAAGAAATGATGAAAGGAGTTTTGAGCCTGTATTAGTTGCTAAAAAGGCACAAAATTATTGATGGTTTGGAAAACATCATCTCATTTTGCAGATGATGCTTTATTTTTTATCTTACTTTATTCAAGATCAAAATCTAAAACATTTTTAAGTGCTTCGTCGGGAAAATAAATCAACTAATTATTACTTTAATTAAAACAATTGAGTCATTTCCCTAACCCCTTTTTTGTCACAAACTCCTTAAAAAATTATCTCTGTAGATATTTCCGATTGGTATTTCATTTTCTCCCATGTAGAAAATTTAATTATAAAATACGTATAAACATAATGTTACGTAATTTTCAGTATGCTTTTTGTACTTTTGTTTAAGATAACCCTTATAGGAAAATATATTATCGGAAATATCTAACTGATCGGAAACATATTGTAAAGGAGTTGGGGAAATTCTCTTTTACCTTCAGGAAAAGCACCATGATACTGGCCATATTTCAATTGCATACAAAAAGCCAAATGGTGCTTTTGTGGTTTTGTTTTAAGAAGTTCCAGCTCTTGGTAATTAAGTGACTAGTATTTTACTAATTCTTCATCATCCCAAATTTGTTTCATTAGTTTTCTTCCCTAATTTAGGATAAGAAATTCATACATTCAAAAAAGTTGGTCGTTTTAGCACTTATGTGGCTACTAGGCCGATTAGGTGTTTCCCTATTTTATTATTTCAGTATTGATGCCTATTTAAATCAAATTGTTGATATTTTTTTCTACCAATTTCTCTGCTTCTATCCCAAAAATAGGATACGTAAACGTCAAAACTCGACGCTTTTTAAGAATTTTATAAAATTTTGTAGATAAAATAGCATGGAAATTATAAGCTTTTAATATTATATATATGGATTATAAGCAAAAAAACTTATATCTTATTTTTTATGAGTTTTTGGACAATTTGATTCAAGACTTGCCTATTATTGTCAATATAGCTGAGTCCCGCTTGTATAAGATTTTCAATGTTGGCCCTTCTTACATTATCCATAGCGGGAGATGCATTTTTCAAGGATGGATTTAATCGATAGTAGTTCTTTTGGTTTCTTTGCCCTAATGTTTGAAACATTTGAGAAAGTTGATAATCCACTGTTTCTGCATTGGCAGACATTAAAATATCAATGATAGGATTTACCCAACCTATTTTTCCTGATTTTTCTAATTTTTTAAAAGAATATGATCGTGATTCTATGCCCGTCCCAATAGAAATGATGAGCATGTCATTTACTGTGGGATAATTGGCCTTTTGATGGTTTTTTAAAATTTCGGCAAAAGGTGTTTTCCTTGCTTCAGCATAAGCACATAATGCGGGGTTATTGGCAAACATTCCACCGTCTATTAGACTGAAAATTTGCCCATACATTGATTTTATTTGTACAGGGCTAAAGTAAGTAGGAGCTGCGGATGTAGCTCGACAGATATCTTTTACATAAAAATTATCGGTACTTATAGTTGCTTTGCAAGAGTTAAAAAGTTTGGCTCTTCTGTTTTCTATATCATAACTTGTGATGAGGCATGGTTTTATTAATTCTTTTAATTCTAAATTTCCAAAAAAGTCATTTAAATTTTTTTCAAGTGTTTCCTGAGAAATTTTTTCGTTCAATAATCCAAATGGATTGATCAATTTTTCCCAAAAAGAAACCTGAAATATACTGCCTCCTTTCTCAGCATATAATTCTAGCCCCTTTTGAATGGAATGTTTTGCTTTTCGGTTTTCATCAGGACATAAGATCGTGCAAGCAATTAATGCTCCTGTACTGCTTCCTGAAACTAAGTCAAAATAATCACCCAGTTTTGCATTGGGATTATCGTGATATTGTAATTGCTCTTCTATGTAGCGTAAAATAATACAGGTGACAATTCCTCTTATTCCGCCACCATCTAAAGAAAGAATGGTTGTTTTCTTCATGTGATTTTTTTAATTTTTTTTAAAATAAATTTTGCCATTTTAGATAAGAGGAACCAATAGATTTTTGAGTAAAAAAATCTATTGGTTCTACTCTTGTTGTTAATTGCTCTTGGTACTGTGTATGAAACAAAAGTAAAATAGCAGAACGGCAAAACTTGACGTAATATGAAATAACTTTTCTTTTCTGTGAAATTTCATTGATTTTTTATTGTATTTATAGGAGAAACAAGGGATGCATATCGTTATTTATACAAGAGAAAAATGATTTTCTCGTTTTTTTGAAATTTTATTTTTAAAAACAAAGTTATCTCATACAAGAGTCAAAAATAGACGTATTTAAAATAAAATATAAATTAAAAATCAATGAGTTAAATAGAGTGTTAAACTTCAAATTAAATGTTATTTTTTATTGTAAAAATTATAATTTTGCTTCTATAAATGCTTGATTTTTTGTCATGTATGCTTTAGTCGACTGTAATAATTTCTTTGTTTCTTGTGAAAGGACATTAGATTCTTCTTTGGAAGATAGGCCTGTTGTAGTACTTTCTAACAACGATGGATGTGTTGTTTCTCGAAGTAAAGAGGCTAAAGATTTAGGAATTCCCATGGCGGCTCCGGCATTCAAATATAAAGACCTTTTTAAAGAGTATGATGTAAAGGTACTTTCCGCTAAGTTTGAACTTTATAATTTCAAGAGTCAGCAAGTTATTGATATTGCTAAATCCTATGTTATGGATCATGAGGTATACAGTATTGATGAATTATTTTTGGACTTAACGGGTTTTAAGTATATTGATATTTTTACCTATTGTCTTGAAATTAGAAATACTATAAAAAGCCAGGCAAATATTCCTGTAAGTATCGGGGTTGCTCCTACAAAAACATTATGCAAAGTAGCGAATAGAATTGTAAAGCAATATCCAGAGAAATTTGAAGGAGTGTATATTTTAGATACTCCTGACAAAATTGAGAAAGCTTTAAAATGGTTAGACATTGGTGATGTATGGGGAATAGGACGTAAGCTTTCTATGAAAATGCAAGATCACGGAGTGTATAAAGCTTGGGACTTACTTCAGAAACCAGAAATGTGGGTGCGTAAAGTAATGGGAATTCATGGAGTGAGGATGATTAATGAATTAAAAGGAATTCGTCAATTGGACTTAGATACTCCTTCTCCTAAGAAGTCCATAGCCGTTACTCGGAGTTTTATGGAAATGTTAGCTAATAAAGAAGATCTCCGTGAACGTGTGGAGACTTTTGGAATGTATTGCTCTGAAAAATTAAGAAAGCAAAACACTTGTTGTAAAATGATTACGGTCTTTGTACAAACCAATCGTTTTAGAAAAGATTTACCCGAATATAAAAATGCGGTTACCCAAATTCTTCCTAATCCTACAAACTCATCCATTTTAATGGGGAAGGTTGTAAATGAGCTTTTTGAAAATATCTATCGAGAAGGATTTTATTATAAAAGAGCAGGAGTGATTGTCAATGATTTTGTTCCCGAGAGTGAAAGGCAGATCAATTTATTTGAAGAAGATACTCAAAACCAACATTTGCCAGCTATGAAGGCAATGGATGCGCTGAATAAAAAATTTGGTAAAGATAAAGTTCGGCTTGGAAGTATGAGTGGGAATAATACTTTTGGGAGGGCAAAACTTTCTCCGGAATATGAAGCGTTCTTAAAAAATAATATCCTTCCCGAAGCTAATTTTAGATTTCATTAATTTTAGAAAGAGAAATATGACGGAAATTACTTTTTTTCATATTTCCAATTTCTTCCTTTACCCTCTGAAATCCACTCTATAGCCTGTTCCAATCTTTTATTTTTTGTGCTTTCTGTTTTAGCCTCGACAACCCAATTAATATATTCTTTTCTGAATGATGGTGAAGCTTTTTCGAAAATTTCTAAGGCTCCTTTGTTTTGGTTCAGAGCCATTTTAAAATAATCAGGAATTTCAGGATCTATGTTGGAGGGAGCTGTTTTTTTTATGGTAACTCCCATTTCTATAAGCTCCATTGCTTCTTGGAGAGCATGCTTGAGCAGAATTTTTGAAGGAAGGTCTTCAACTTTGGCTATTTTACCCAAACTGAACATGGAGCTTTTCTCTATATTTTGGGTGATCTCCATCATAGTTTTCATTTCTTTTTCCAACCAGAATCCGAATGTACAATGTTGTTTAAAGGAAGCCATAGCACAGAGAATTTTTCCCTTGTAAGTAAAATGTGGGAAGCTCCATTTTATAACCTCTTCTATATCTGGGCAGAATTCATGAACCGTTTCCCGAATATAGTTTAAAACGGGCTTTGCAAAATCTTGAGAATTTTCAATATATTCATCAATTCTCGGACTATATCTTTCCATTGTTTATGAAAATAATTTTACAGTTTCATTGACGAGGAATTTTACTTGGTCTGGTCTTCCTCGATCATTTTTAAGTAAGTCGTTATAACTGCCCGTTCTTACAATGACCATATTGTGTTCTGGAACCATAATAATGTACTGACCTTGAAGTCCTAAGAAGTAATAATGTTTTACTGGATTATCATTGTTGATCCAAAGCCCCATCCCATATATTTCTTCCGATTTTTGGGTGGGGGTTCTCATTTGATTAATGAAATCTAGATTTAAAATTTGATGGTCTCCAACTTTACCATTATCTAAAAATAATTGACCTAATTTGGCAAAATCTCTAGCATTAGAATGGATACAACAATACGTTTTTTCCATACCGCTTTCATCCGTACTCCATTCTGCATTGTGTTCCATTCCCAATGGAATCCAAAATTTGTCAGATAAGTAGCTCGCTAAAGATTGATTTATTGCTTTTTTTACTGCAAAACCAAGAAGCTGTGTAGAGCCACTTTGATATTCAAATTGAGTTCCTGGTTCTTCTTTAAAGTTTCGTGTAAAAACTGCTTTATTGAGACTTTTCCCATAATAAGCTTTAGCATTTGGAAGAAATGGATTTTTATAATCTTCATTCCAGTCTAAGCCGGATTCCATTTGAGCCAAATTTTTTAAGGTTAAGTTTTTTGCTAGCCCTTTAGTTTTAAATTCATCAAAATATTCAGAAAAATGAATGTCAATATTGCTAATCTTTCCTTCTTCTAATGCTTTTCCAAATAACATGACGGTAACTGCTTTTGCCATAGAAAAAGAATTTGTTTTTGACGATTGATGATAACCATTCCAATATTGCTCATGAATCAATTCTCCATTTTTGATAACTAAGAAAGCTGCCGTATGAGATTGATTGAGATCGTCAACTATGTTTTTAGGTAATTCTTTTCTATTGTATTCTGAAGATTTTTTCCAAGTTTTTGGAGATTTTGTCTCAATAATATGGTTCGAAAAAAACTTTCCATCATCAATATGAGCACTCATTTTGCCTCTTAGGTAGGTTTTTGAGATCCCGTTGAATAGATAGCCATATCCCAAAATATAAGTCAATATAATGGAGAAGATGAGTATAATCAAAAAGCTTTGTAATATAATAAGCCACATAATTTCAAAGGTTATAGTTTATAAACAAATCTATTCAAAAAAAATGTATAAAAAAAGCCTTGATTTCTCAAGGCTCTAATCTATATTTTAGAAAGTAAATTTCTGAAGTTTGTTTTTTCATCAATTATTCGTCTCAGCTCTGAAACAGGAACTCTTTCTTGTTGCATTGTATCTCGATCTCGTATGGTTACTGTATGGTCTGTAAGAGAATCATGATCTATAGTAATACAATAAGGAGTACCTATGGCATCTTGTCTTCTATAGCGCTTTCCGATAGCATCTTTTTCTTCATAGAATAGGTTGAAATCATATTTCAAGTCGTTGAAGATTTTTTCTGCATATTCTGCTAAACCATCTTTTTTCATTAATGGGAGTATAGCAGCTTTGATTGGCGCTAAAGCTGGAGGTAATGATAAAACTGTTCTTTCCGAACCGTCTTCCAGTACTTCGTCTTTTAAACAATGAGAGAATACAGCTAAGAATAATCTATCTAAACCTACGGAAGTTTCCACAACATACGGAACATAATTTTCGTTTCTTTCAGGATCAAAAAACTGAAGTTTTCTTCCGGAAAATTCTTCGTGGGCTTTCAAGTCAAAGTCTGTTCTTGAATGAATTCCTTCCAGTTCTTTAAAACCAAAAGGGAAGTTAAATTCAATATCAGCGGCTGCATTAGCATAGTGAGCGAGTTTTTCGTGATCATGGAATCTGTAATTTTCATTTCCTAATCCTAGAGCTAAGTGCCAGTTTAGACGAGTTTGCTTCCATTTTTCGTAGAAGTCAAGTTCCGTTCCTGGTGCAACAAAGAACTGCATTTCCATTTGTTCAAACTCACGCATTCTGAAAATAAATTGTCTCGCAACAATTTCGTTTCTAAATGCTTTCCCGATTTGAGCAATACCAAAAGGAAGTTTATGTCGGGAAGTTTTTTGAACATTCAAGAAATTAACGAAAATACCTTGAGCTGTTTCAGGTCTTAAATAAAGATCCATTGCGCTATCTGCAGAAGCTCCTAATTTAGTTCCGAACATAAGATTAAATTGCCTTACCTCTGTCCAGTTTTTAGAACCGGTATCAGGATCAGCGATTTCCAATTCTTCAATTAATGCTTTTACGTCAGCAAGGTCTTCATTTTCTAAAGACTTCGCCAATCTTGAAAGAATTGTTTCTCTTTTTGCACGGTATTCCAAAATTTTTGGGTTAGTGGCTTCAAACTGAGCCTTATCAAAAGAATCCCCAAACCTTTTGGCTGCCTTTTCTATTTCTTTATTTTCTTTATCTTCAATTTTAGCACAGTAATCTTCTACTAAAACATCAGCTCTGAAACGTTTTTTAGAATCTTTGTTATCAATCAATGGATCGTTGAAAGCGTCTACGTGGCCAGATGCCTTCCATGTTGTGGGATGCATAAGGATTGCCGAATCGATACCTACAATATTTTCGTTAAGCTGTACCATTGCTTTCCACCAATATTGTTTGATATTATTTTTTAATTCGGCACCGTTTTGTCCATAATCATAAACAGCGGATAAACCATCGTAGATCTCACTAGAAGGGAAAATAAAACCATATTCTTTAGCGTGAGAAATCACTTTCTTGAAAACATCTTCTTGCTTTGCCATAATTTTTTAACGTCTGAAGTGCAAAAATAGGAATTTGGATCCCAAATCCATGAGCTTCAACAAAAAAAGCAGCTAAAAAACTGTTTTTACTTATTTTTTAGAAATTATAGCTTCAACAAATTCCATTTTTATTGAGAATGATTTTATAATAATTAGCTTTCGAATTTGTATTTGAGAATATTCTGTCACTTTGGTTTTGGGTTTTTACGGCTTTTTTTAGTATTATAAGGAAGCATTGAATTTTTCTATCACTGATTTTAATGGAGCGGATGAGTTCCAATCAAATAAAATATTTCAGTATCTTTGTATCCCAAAAACAAGGCATGTACAAATCGCTCATTCGCCCGATTCTTTTTAAATTCGATCCGGAAGATGTTCATCATTTTACTTTTTCGATACTTAAGAATTTTGGATTTCTTACTAAGTTATTTTTCCCCAAGCCTATTGAAGATAAACGTCTTGAAAGAGAAGTTTTTGGACTAAAATTTAAAAATCCTGTAGGATTGGCGGCTGGTTTTGATAAAAATGCTACCTTGTACAACGAATTGGGAGATCTTGGTTTTGGATTTGTAGAAATTGGAACGGTGACTCCAAAAGCTCAGACTGGAAATCCTAGAAAAAGACTGTTTCGTCTCATTGAAGATGAGGGAATTATCAACAGAATGGGTTTTAATAATGAAGGCCTTGAAACCGCTATTGAAAAACTAAAATCCAACAAAGGTAAAATTATCATTGGGGGAAACATTGGAAAAAATACCGATACACTCCCGGAAAATTATACAAAAGACTATTTGGATTGTTTTGAAGGGCTTCATCCTTATGTTGATTATTTTGTACTGAATGTGAGCTGCCCAAACGTGGGAAGCCATGCAAAACTTGAAGATGTAGAGTATCTTCGTGAATTAATCACAGATGTCAAGAAAATAAATCAATCTAAATCCATTCAAAAGCCTATTTTACTTAAAATTGCTCCCGATCTAAATCATAATCAATTGGATGAAATTGTTGAATTGATTGCTGAAACAAAAATCGACGGAGTGGTTGTTTCCAATACTTCGGTAAATAGAGAAGGGCTTAAAACATCTCCAGAAGTTCTATCACAAATTGGAAATGGAGGTTTAAGTGGAAAACCAATCCGTGAACGAAGTACAAAAATGATCAAATATCTTTCTGATAAAAGCAATCGAGCATTTCCTATCATTGGAGTAGGAGGCATTCACTCTGCAAAAGATGCAATTGAAAAACTTGACGCAGGAGCTAGTTTAGTTCAATTATACACAGGTTTTATCTATGAAGGTCCAGACTTGATTAATGAAATTAATAAAGAGCTCTTGAAAAGAGCAAGTAGATTACCACGATAAAAAATAAATTAAATATAAGGTAAAATCAATAGGGTTTTACTTTTTTATAAAAAGAAATGAGCAATTGTGTAGATGATTAATCCTACGAGCCCTCCAACTAAAGTTCCATTGACCCGAATAAACTGTAAATCTTTTCCAACTTCTAATTCTAATTTGTCACTTAAGTCTTTTCCTTGCCAATTTCCTACAGTGGAACTTATCAAAATGCCGAATTGGTGGGTATTTTTAAGGATATATTTATAGGCTGTCACTCGTACCCAATGATCTATTTTCTTTTGAAGATTTTCATCCGTTTTGAGGTTTTGGGAAAATTCATTTAGGTTTTTTATGATATAATTTTTTAATGAAGAGCTGTCTTCCTGCAATTCTTTTATTAAAGTATTCTTAATAGAACTCCATATATCACTCGAATATTCGTCTAATTTATTGTTCTTTAAAAGATCATTTTTAATATTTTTAAATTCATCTTCCCATTTTGGGTCTTGTTTTAATTCTATGGAAAATTCGTAAATCTTTTGGGTAATCAAGGCTCTTATTTCATGGTGAGGATCTTCTTCAATTTCTTTGAAAAAATCTGAAAGTCCATGTACGATTTTATCGGCAATTTTATGGTCTACAAAAGCAGGAATAAATGAATAACTTCCTTTTTTTACACGATCCTGAATCATTTCGTCATTTTCCAGTATGTAATTTTTTATTTGAGAGGAAAGATTGGTAATCATTTTTTGGTGATCATTTTTATCCAAAAGATAATTGATCCCACTTCCCAACATGGCATTTAACTTAATATTATCGGTCATTTCATATATCTTTTTGCTAATGAAATGACTCACCGCAGAATCATCCAGTTTATTTAAAATATCTAATACAATATCCGAAATATTTCTGAGTAAGGCGTCTTGGTTTTTATCTTTTCCCAACCATTCTCCCACAAAATTTGAGACTTTCAGTTTTTGTATATAGGGTCTTATATTTTGAGGAGATAGGAAGTTACTAACGACAAAATTTCCCAAATTATCTCCTAGTCTTTGTTTGCTGTTTTCAATAAGATTGGTATGAGGAATTGGTAAACCAAGAGGATGGCGGAATAGTGCCGTTACTGCAAACCAATCAGCTAAGGCTCCTACCATTGCTGCCTCTGCAAAGGCACGAACATAGCCAACCCAATGGGAATCATTGGTCTTGTGGAGAATAGTTGTGATTATAAAAACCATTGCCATTAATAGAAATAGACCGGTGGCAAATGCTTTATATTTTCTTAATTGTTTTCTTTTTGCTTCATCGTTCATATTCTGAAATGTATTACATTTGGTGTGAGAACTTTTATTTTCAATATTATTGTTAATTTATCTGCAACCAATTTTCAAAATTACAACCTATTAAACTAATCTTATGGAAAATATAGAAGCAAAAAACAATCCATACTATTCCAGAACAGATACAACAAAATTGGATATTTCCAATGAAGAATGGAAAAAAATTCTAGCTCCGGATTTGTATATGATCTCGAGAGAAGCAGCAACGGAAAGACCTTTTACAGGAAAATACAATGAATTTGATGAGGTTGGAGAATATTATTGTGCAGTTTGTGGAAATCATCTATTTCGTTCGACTTCAAAATTTACCAGTAGTTGTGGATGGCCCAGCTTCTTTGAGGCAGATAAAGAAGGGGTTTATTATAAAAGAGATTTTGCATATGGTATGGATCGAGTAGAGGTCCTTTGTAAAAGATGTGACTCGCATTTAGGGCATGTTTTTGAGGATGGTCCAAAGCCTACAGGATTAAGATATTGTATGAATTCGATTAGCCTAGAATTCGTTTCTGATTCGCAAAAATAATTGTATTATTCATCAAATCAGCGAGTTAAATTTTCTTAAATTGAGTTAAATTTTCGAATTTATAACATGTTGGTAATTATGTTTTTATATATTTGCGGACTCAATTGGATTTAACATAATATTGAATGAAAGGATTTTATAGCCTATTAGGCTTTGTTTACATGGTAACTACTTCATTCTATTTGTCTCCAAGAAAGGCAATAGTAAGGAATGAAATAAGTACGAAAAAAATTGAAAGAGTAGCCACGACAACTGAGAAGACTGCTAGTATGGTGGAATCTTCATCAGAAGGATTATACAAGTCTATAACGTTTGAACAGGGACATGAACTTAATGAAGAAGTTTTCTTTAAAGCCTTATTAGGTTTTGAAAATTTAAAGAAAGCTGGTTTGCTTAATTCGGATTCGCATTTACTTACAGTATGCGATTTTTCTTTGTCTTCTAATACAAAAAGACTTTGGGTAATTGATTTGAATAACAAAACTGTTTTATTTAATTCGTTGGTTGCTCATGGAAAAAATACGGGAGAGGAATTTGCCACCAATTTTTCGAATACGAATAGTTCACTTCAGAGTAGTTTAGGTTTTTATATTACGGATGCCACCTACAATGGTGATAACGGATATTCTTTAAGATTGCTGGGCATGGATAAAGGCTTTAATGATGCCGCTTATAGAAGAGCAATTGTAATGCATGGAGCAGATTATGTAAGTGATGAATTTGCTGCAATCCATAAAAGAATAGGAAGAAGTTGGGGATGTCCCGCCGTTCCGAGAGATCTTACACAGCCACTCATTAATACTATAAAAGGAAGAAATTGTCTTTTCATTTATTATCCTGATCAGAATTATCTTTCAAAATCAGAATGGTTGAAAGCATAAAATAAAGCAGTCGAATTTTTTTTGACTGCTTTTATTTTTAATCTAAGTTGAGGATCTTATTGCTTATAATCTATATCACTTGGATTGTAAAATACTAGTTGCTAAACTTTTTAAAAACCAACGTGGCATTATGTCCTCCAAATCCAAAAGCATTACTTAAAGCGTAATTAATATTTTTTTCTTTAGCTTCTCCAAATATAATATTAATATCTTTTGGAATATTTTCATCAATCTTATGAAGGTTTATAGTAGGTGGAATAATTCCTTTTTCTATTGCTTTAATTGAGAGAATAGCCTCTGCAGCACCTGCTGCTCCTAATAAATGACCAGTCATTGATTTTGTAGCACTAATGTCCAGGTTTTTACTCCCTTTAAATAATTTTGTAATTCCATTTAATTCAACCAAATCTCCCATGGGAGTAGATGTGGCGTGAGGATTAATATAATCAATATCTTCTATATTAATTTGAGCTTCATTTAATGCCAGTTGCATTGCTTTGATTGCTCCCACTCCATCGGGATGAGGAGCAGTCATATGATAGGCGTCTGCGGTCATTGCTGCTCCTACTAATTCTGCGTAAATTTTTGCTCCTCTTGCTTTTGCATGCTCATATTCCTCAAGAATTAGCGCTCCTGCACCTTCCCCCATCACAAAGCCATCCCTGTCAGTATCATAAGGGCGACTTGCTGTGGTAAAATCATCGTTTCTTGTTGACATGGCTTTCATGATAGAGAAGCCTCCAATGGAAGCAGGTGAAATTGCCGCTTCTGAGCCTCCACTAATGATTACTTTAGCTTTTCCTAAACGGATGTAATTAAAAGCATCCATTAATGCTGTATTTCCTGTTGCACAAGCTGAAATCGTTGTGTAATTAATTCCCTGAAGTCCATACTTCATAGAAATCATTCCCGAAGCCATATTTGCAATAAATTTTGGAACGAAAAAAGGATTAAACCTAGGTGTTCCATCGCCTTTTGTAAAATCGGTTACTTCACTTTCAAATGTCCACATTCCACCTTGTCCGGTTCCCCAAATTACCCCAGTATCAAAAGGGTCCATACGATCTAGTTCAAGCCCGGAATCTTTAAGAGCTTCTGCTGTTGAATACATGGCATACTGTGAAAATAAATCACTTTTTTTAATCTCATTATGATTTAAGTGAACTTTTGGGTCAAAATTTTTAACCTCACAAGCAAAATGTACTTTGAATTTTTCAGTATTAAAATGAGTGATTTTATTTGCTCCGCTTACTCCATCTATACTGTTTTGCCAAAATTCTTCGACATTGTTTCCTAAGGGAGTTACTGCTCCCAGACCTGTAATGACAACTCTTCTCATATGTGCATATTTATCTTTTTAAAATTCTGTGAAATTACCGTTTTATTTTTTCAATAAGATTTTGTTAATGTTTTTTGTTGTTTTTAATTATTGATTTTGAATAAATTGGATGTTCCTCTCGCAATTAAACGCATTTTTTGGGCGTCCCATATTTCACATTGTGCATTTATAAATTGTTTTCCTCTTTTAATGATTCTAGTTTCGGCTACAATATGATCATTTTCTTTTGCGGTTGAAAAATAATCGATGACATTATTTATTGTGGTGATAAAAGAACTTTCATTTAAAGAGAACATTGTGGCCCCAATGATATCGTCTATAATGGCAGCTGTAACCCCACCATGAAGATTTCCAACTGGATTCAACCATTCAGATCTTACTTTATATTCAAATTCCAAATGTCCTTCTTCTACGAAAAGAATAACCGGATTCAACCATTTCATAAAAGGAGATGGAGACTGGTCAAATTCTTTTCCGATAAACTGTTTTAATTGCTCTAATCTATCCATATTTTTATTTTTCTAAAATCATCGTTACACCTTGTCCACGAGCAGCACAGATGGAAATAAATCCTTTTCCGCTTCCTTTTTCATTCATAAGTTTGGCCAATGTTCCTATAATACGTCCTCCAGTAGCTGCAAAAGGATGTGCTACAGCTAGACTTCCGCCTTTTACATTTAATTTATTTCTGTCGATTTTTCCTAATGCTTTTTCTATGCCGAACTTTTTGGCCAAATCATCATTTTCCCAAATTTTTAAAGTCGCTAATACTTGTGCAGCAAATGCTTCATGAATTTCATAATAATCAAAATCTTCTAAACTCATTCCTGCTTTTTTTAACATTCTGTCTGCAGCAAAAACAGGCGCAAGCAATAAGTTTTGTTTATTTTCAACATATTCAATCCCTGCAACTTCCGAAAAAGTAATATAGGCTAAAATAGGAAGGTTATTCTCTTTTGCCCACTCTTCACTCGCCAATAAAATGGAAGAGGCACCATCAGTAAAAGGAGTGGAGTTCCCAGCTGTTAAGGTTCCGTTTTGCTTGTCGAAAGCCGGTTTTAGTTGTGCCAATTTTTCCAAGCTGGTGTCACGGCGTAGATTATTGTCCGTATTCAATCCAAAAGCTGGTGTAATCATATCGTTGAAAAATCCTTCATCATAGGCTTTTGTCATATTTTGATGACTCTTTAAAGCAAGTGCATCTTGCTCTTCTCGGGAAATCTTATAATACTTTGCCGTAATTTCTGTGTGTCCCCCCATTACCAAGCCTGTCTTTGGTTCTTGACCTGGATATGGAATGGGCATCCAGTCTTTCAACTGTGGGGCTAATAATTGTTTTAGTTTTCCAAAAACTGATTTTTCTTTATTGGCTTTTAATAGAGCTTTTCTTAATCTTGGTGATGATTCAAAAGGAATATTGCTCATTGCTTCAACTCCACATGCAATTCCGCTTTCAATTTGCCCTAAAGCAATTTTGTTTCCGATGTAAATCGCAGCTTCAATCCCTGTATCACATGCTTGTTGTAGATCACATGCAGGCGTTGCAGGATCGAGAGAAGTCTCCATGACGGATTCTCTGACTAGATTACTTTCTGAAATATGTTTTATTACTGCTCCTCCAGCAACTTCTCCAAGGAGTTTTCCTGCAAGGTTATATCGTTTAATCAATCCATTTAATGTTGAAACTAATAAATCTTGATTTCCTTTATCTGAATATGCGGTATTAATTCTGGCAAATGGTATTCGATTGTATCCTACAATTGCCACTTTTTTTGTTTCCATAGGTAAAGTTTATGATGTAAGAATTTGTAATTCATGGTCTATAATATGGAGTGTCTTGTCTAAAGCTTGATATAAGAACTTCTCATCTCCAGTCGTTTTTGATAATAAAATTCCTCCCTCTATTAACATGATAAATAATGATGCGTATTCTTCTGCATCAATATCTTTTCTTATTTCTTTATTTTGTTGACCTTCAATGATAGCATTAGTTATTTTAAAAATCCATTCTTCAAAAGATTTTTTGACTTGGTATTTTAAGTCCGGGAGAGTGTCGTCGGCTTCGGTTGCAGCATTCATCAAAGGACAACCCCCATTTAAAAATACTGAATGCCAATTTTTTCTATAAAAAGAAACAAATGCGTGAAGTTTATCCATTGTCGTTGAGAATTCATTTCCAAAAGAACGGGACATGCTTTTCTTCAACAAACCAGCATTATATTTATATACTTCCAGTGCAACCTCTTCCTTATTTTCGAAATTTCCGTAGATGCTGCCTTTGGTTAAGCCTGTTGCTTCTGCTATGTCCGAAAGGGATGTAGAAGTATAGCCCTTGGTGTTAAACAGTGAGGCTGTTTTCTCAATAATAAATTGTTTTGTCTTTTCGGCTTTTGACATGTACAGTTATTAATTATAATACAAAGATACAAAAATATACCATTCGGTATATTTTATTTTAAAATTAAATCTGAGTTCATTTAATAACTCAGATTTAAAGCATAAATTATATATTAAGCTAAGCTAGCCTCCAACGTAATTTCAAAATTGAAAGCCGCACTTACTGGGCATCCCTCTTCTGCAATTTTAGCATATTTCTGGAATTCTTCTTCTGATATTCCGGGTACTTTTGCTGTGAGAGTTAATTCAGATTTTGTGATTTTTCCAATATTCGGATCTAATGTAATTACCGATTTTGTAGTTAATTCTTCTGGTGTGTAGCCAGCTTGAGAAAGTTCTGCGCTCAGTTTCATTGTGAAACACCCTGCGTGGGCAGCAGCCAATAGTTCTTCAGGATTAGTTCCCACTCCGTCTGCAAAACGACTATTAAAGGAATATTGAGTTTGGTTTAATGTGGTGCTTTGAGTTGTGATGTGCCCTTTTCCTTCTTTAATATTACCATTCCAAACGGCAGTTGCGTTACGTTTCATAATGTTTGTTTTTTTATTGTTTATATTAATTGATATTTTATATTACAAAGGTATTCTACTTGTTCACTCATTTCAATAGATAAAAAACCTTAACTATTGTACTTTTTTCCCAAAGTGTAATTTTTTTTAAAATGTATGGGTGTATTTCCTGTTTTATGAGTGAAAAGACGATTGAAATAGGCAGGGTCTTCGTACCCTAGGTCATAGGCAATTTCTTTGACGGGTTTATCAGTATAAAATAATAATCTCTTGGCTTCCAGTAGAATTCTGTTAATAATAAATTGATTAGGAGAATCAAGTTTTAAACTTTTGAATTTATGAGTCAGTGTTTTAGGTGCGATATGAAGTAGTTCTGCATAATCCGACACATTGTGCTTTTCTCTGAAATGAACTTCTAGTAATCGACTAAAATCTCTGAAAGTTTCCAATTCATGATGGTGAACTTCTAGGCGCTGCGATTCTAGATTTTGTTTTTTCCATTTTCTGGTAGCTCGTATAATAATTTGTTTCAAATATGTTCTAATCATTTCTTCGCCTGAAGAGTCTTGCCATTCCAATTCATCTTCTATACCTTGAAGTAAATTTTTAATAATAAAGCTCTCCTCCTCATTAAGTTCTACGAAAGGAATTTCGAAAATATTATGAAAAAGTAATCCATCACAAGCGACTTCCTTATCGTGAATTTGAATGCAATAAAAGTCTCTGTTGTAATATAAAAGAACTGCGTTTTCTTTTCCTTTTTTAATGTTTAAATGTTGATTGGTTATGAAAAAGAGAGTAGGTTTTGTTGTTTTAAAATGAGTGAAGTCGATAGTGAGTTCATAATTAGCAGGAATAAAAAATATTTTGATATCATAACGAAACCTGTTTCCATTAATCGTTTCCAAATTTTCTTCTGAAAAATTTTCTAATCCTAGTTTCTTGTAGTGATCTTCAAAAATCAGATTTTTTATGAGCATGAATTTACTTTAAAATTAAAGATACGAAAAAGCATGGTCTAATTATATTAAATCATGACCATGCTTCATATTTTTATAAGAGGGTATTATTAATATTAAAAAGTCACATCTATTCCAATATAAAGATTTGCTTTCATAATGGGAGCATATACCATCCCTCCATCAAAATAGTTTCCGAAAGGATTTTTAAAATCAACAATGGCATTCTTCTGATAATAGGATGTTAAGTTTTCTCCTCCCAAATAAGCTCTTATTTTTTGACTAAAATTCCGTGAAATCTGTGCATTTAAAATAGCATATGATTCAGAATATTGAGGAAGCTGGAACTCTTCGGGATTTGTGGACGTATCTGGAAGTCGTTGTTTTCCTACCCAATTTAGGGTGGTGTCAAAACTCCAAAATCCCCCTTTGGTATTTTTATGGGTTGAATAGGCTAAGTTCATAAAACCTCTGTTCTTCGCCATGAAAGGAATTTGTCTTCTTCCTCCAATATAATCTGCCTGTACATCATAATATTTATAAGCGAACCTAACGTCAAAATTTTTAAAAGGGCTGAAATCCCATTGTGTCTGGAACGAATTCGCAAAAGACTTTCCTTCTAAATTATAGAAGGTAAGTTGTTGAGGTGAACGGTCTAAGTCTACCATTACCTGATCTTGGAAATCAGTTTTGAAAAAATCAGCAACAATGGTGGATTTTCTTCCGAATATTTTGAACTCTTGTTGTATACTAACTCCGTAATTCCAGGCGATTTCTGGTTTTAAACCATAAATGTTTCCTCCATTTTGTAAAATTTGTATACTCCTGTTTGAAGCGAAATATTGTTGGTTTTCTGCAAAAATAGAAGCTGTTCGGAAACCTCTCCCTGCAGAAAGTCTTACAATAGTCTGGGGGGTAATATCATATTTAAAATTCATCCTGGGAGTAAATTGAGTGCCTGCCAAGTTGTGAAAGTCGATTCTTGCGCCTGCAACTAAAGTGTATTTGAGGCCTGTCAAAGTGTATTCTGCAAAGGCACCAGGTACAATTTCGTTTCTTTTGAAATTACTTGTCAAATAAGTCTCGTCATAACCATCATACATGAAGCTGGCTCCTGCTTTATATTTATGATTAGTATTTCCTAAAATGCTTTCGAAAATCAGATTTGAATAATAAGTATGTTGTTGCCCAGAGTAATTTCTTAAGCCAAAAAAACTATCTTGCTGATGATAAATATATTGGTTCATCCAGCCTAGGCTTTGGTAAGGTTTTCCTTTAAAAACATATCCTGTTTTATTCCAAATCTGAAATCTTGAAATATTTATCCCTACCCCATAAAGAGATTGCGTATCTTGAGGTGTTTTTTTATCAAAACCAATTTGCCCTGATGTTCTTTCGTCTTTAATAAAATTAATTCCAAAATGTGAACCAAAGCCCGATTTTTCCAAATCATTGTAATTTAATAAATAGGCTGCATTTAGCTGAGTTCCTTTTGGCCTATCAAGGAAGTTGTCATGGTTCATGTCGGTATTACCAAAAGTGCCATTTCCATGGAGTAGAAATGTTTGAGACCATTTATCGTTTATAGGCGAAACACTAGTAATATTCGCTTCGGCTCTTCCATTAAAATCAGAAAATAAATTTAATGAAGTTTCCGGCTTTTTTGCATTTTTTAAGAACTCTGTGTTGATTTGTCCCGTGATGCTTTCATAGCCATTTGTCACTGTGCTTCCTCCTTTTGTCAATTGAATGCTTTCAATCCATCTTCCAGGGATGAAGCTTAATCCATAGGCCGATGCTAAACCTCTTATTTCGGGTAATAACTCTTTTGTTAAGCTTGTATATTTTTGATCCAATCCTAACATTTTCAGTTGTTTTGTTCCAGTTACGGCATTACTAAAAGAAACATCTACGGTTGCATTGGTTTCAAAACTTTCAGATAAGTTACAGCAGGCGGCTTTTAATAATTCTTTTTTATCAATATTGAAAACCAATCCGGCTTCCTTTTTATTTAGAACAGTGGATGCTTTTGAACCATTTATTGTCACTCCTTCAATCTGCTTTTCATTGTTCTGTGGAGTTTCATTTATGAGATTATTAGTGATGTGATCAGAGAGTTCGGTTTTTATTCCTTCTTCAAAATGGACTTTTGGGTTGGCCTTTCCAAAAGGAATTTCTCTATCGTAAAGACAGCATGAAGGTAAGTTTTTATAGGTATTATCGTTGGATTTATACTTTTCATTATCGTGGCCCACATCTGCAATTTTCTTTAAAATTGTATCTGCAGAAGTTCTTTTTGGGTCAAAATTTAGAGTCACCATTTGCTTTTCTGCATTCCATTCCGCATTATCTGCTCCGGCGTCTTTTGCTGCTTTTTCAATTCTTGCTTTACAAGATTCGCAGTTTCCTTTTACGTAAAATTCATTCTCCTTTTTTGAAGGATTATAATCCTCTATTGATGAAGTTTGTAAATCTCTTTCATAATGACAGCATGGTGGGAGGTTTTCATAAGAACTATTACTGGCTTTAAACTTTTCATTGTCATGACCTACTTCTGCAATTTTTTTAAGAATTGTATTAGGAGAGATGAGATTGTCATCAGTTTCTAATGTGAGAGTTTGATTATTAATGGAATAGATTGCAGTCTTTGCACCTGCTTTTCTTGCTGTGCTCTCTATTCTTTCTTTACACATTTCACAGTTTCCTTTGACTTGGAATTGGGTTTTAGAAAGGTTTTGGGCAAATATAAATTGAATAGATAATAAGAATACACCAAGAATAATCTTGGAAATATATAATTTCATTTTGTTTAAAATTTAGATTAATTAAAAAATTGCTCATTAGTCTTTTAATGAACTCAAATGTATTTAATTAAGCTATTTTGGGAGGTTGCCAAATTTCTTTTAAACGATCAGAAATATGAGGATCAGAATATTGGAATTGTAAATTTTTATTGGCTTTGTAATAAGATAGCTCTAAGAAAAAGCTTTCAGAAAAAGGACTTTCTATAAAAGTATAGCAAGTTATACAGAGTGTAGAACAATTTTCATTACATGAAGTTTTTTTATGGTTAGTCTCTTTGCTATGGGAAGAATGATCTTCTTTACAACAGTTTTTTGACTTTTGATTACTTTTACAGCAGGTTTCTGTCATATTTTGAACATAGAATTGCCCTTTTGGAATTAAAAAAACTCCAAGACAAAAAGTAAGAATCAAAATCTGAAATAACTTCACAATGGCAAAATTACAAAAATTATGGTAAAGCTTCACCTACTTTTATGGCACAATTATGCCAAGGCTGACCATGAGCTGGATTTAATTTAGGTTTTTCTCCCATGGCTATACTTTGTTCTGTAACTTGAGGTTGTAAAGCCGGGGGATTTTGAGCAGTTTGAGCTACCTGAGCAGGCTTACTATTTAAGGGTTGTCCAACAGATATGTCGCATCGATGGCCAGGTTCGCCATGTGGAGGATTCATTCCGGGGGCTACTTTTATTGGTTTTCCACTTTTATCGAGATTTAATTTACCAGGTTTTATGCTATTCGGATCAATTTGAATAGTTTGCGTTTGATTCCCATTAACCGTTATGTTTTGTGTTGTGTTGGCTGAAGCAGGTTTGCTGTTTAATGGTTGTCCCACAGGAATATCACATCTGTGTCCTGGTTGTCCATGTGGAGGGTTCATTCCAGGGGCAACAGAAACCGATGATGGTGTACTTGTTTGCATTCCGGGTTGATTGAGAAGTGAGGTCTTAGGGCTATTATTGATAGGAGAGGTTGGTTGCTGCGTGCTTGCTTCTTCAGTTAAATAAGTTGCTCTTTCATCTTTTTTACAAGAAATATTTACTGCTAAAACTGCGATAAAACTTAAATATATATTTTTCATATCCACGAATGCTATTAAACAAAATTAGCAAAACATTTTCAATTGTTTTGCTAATTTTATATTTATACTCAAAAATTAAAATTAATTTTTTACTAATAATCTGAAACCTTCTCCATGAACATTAATAATTTCTAATCCTTCATCGTCTTTTAATAATTTACGAAGCTTAGCAATATATACATCCATACTTCTCGCTGTGAAGTAATTTTCTTTTTTCCAGATTTTTCTTAGAGCAAGGTCTCTTGGCATAAAGTCATTTCTGTGAATACACAGAAGTTTTAATAATTCGTTTTCTTTTGGTGAAAGCTTATACTCTTTATCTCCGACTCTTAATTGTCTTAGCATAGAATCAAAGAAAATATTGCTTATTTTAAATTGTTCCTGTTCTTCATTTTCTAATGTGGAACTTCTTTGAAGGATAGCTTTAATTTTATATAGAAGTAATTCTGTGTCAAATGGTTTTGTGATGTAGTCATCGGCCCCCAGTTGATATCCTTTTAAAATATCTTCTCTCATATTTCTTGCTGTTAGAAATATAATAGGGGTATTTTTATCAATCTTCTTTACATCTTCTGCTAATGAGAATCCATCTTTTTTGGGCATCATCACATCGAAGATACAGATATCAAATTCATTCTCAGTAAATTCTTTTAATCCCTGTTCTCCATCTGTGGCAAGGGTTACCTCAAAGTTATTTATAGTTAAATAATCCTTAAGTACGGCTCCAAAACTCTGATCGTCTTCTACTAATAATATTCTGTTGCTCATAATTTTAATTGATTAATAGTTAGCTAATTAAGAATGGATTTACTCACTCTGTTTTATGTTTTGTTATTTGGTTATATTAAGTCATTGGGAGTTTAATCGTGAATGTACTGCCTTTCTCCTTGTGAGAGTCAACTAAAATTTGACCTTTATGGAGTTCCACAATTTTTTTCACATATGAAAGGCCTAAACCTTGTCCTTTTACATTATGAATATTCCCAGTTTCTTCTCTAAAGAATTTTTCAAAAATTTTTGTCTTATTTTGTGTTTCCATGCCCATTCCTTTATCAGATATTTCTATCACATACCAATTTCCTTCATTTTTGGTCTTTATCTTAATATCGGGCTTTTCAGGAGAATATTTGTTAGCATTATCTAGCAAATTGACTAGCATGTTTGAGATGTGAAATTCATCTATTTTAAATATAAAGTTATTCGCATTAAATTCTTGTGTTAGAGAGCCTTCTCTTTGCTGTACAATTAAGTTAAAAGATTCTGTTGTTCTTTTTATCAGTTCTCTTACATTGGTTTCTTTTAAGAATAACTTTACCTCATTTCTTTCTAACTTTGACATGTTAAGAACGTTTTCCACCTGTTTTTTCATTCTCAAATTCTCCTGTTTAATTAACTCGGAATAATATTTGACTTTTTCTGGGTTGGTGGCTATTTTGTCATTGGCAAGAGAATCTGTTGCTACAGAAATTGTAGCGAGGGGGGTTTTGAACTCATGTGACATGTTATTGATGAAATCTGTTTTAACTTCTGCAAGTTTTTTCTGTCTCATCATATAATTAATAGAAATAATATAAATTCCTAATATTGTAAGCAATGATAAAAATGTTCCCAATAACATGGGCCAGTTATTCATTGCTAGAGAATATTCTTTTTTAGGAAAGACTAATACTAAAGTATATAATGTTCGCTCTTTTGTATCAGTGAAAAGAGGATAACTATAGGTGTTATTGTCATTTTTTTCTTGATAAATCTTATTAACAATATTGGTCAATTTACTATTTTTATCCGTGACTCCATATCCGAATTTTGCGGTAATACCTCTTATTTTAAGTTCTTTAAAAATAACAGAATCTAATACTTTAGGATCCACTCTTTTAGTGATTGGCAAATTATTTCCATATACTTTTGCATATTCTTTCATGGAATAATCTCCATTTTCAATATCTTGATTGATGTCTGCAGTAAGGAGTTCCCTGTTAGTGGTGTCTCTTTTTATTTTATAAGCAGCCTCATCTGTATAAAGGGTGGTTAGTTTGATAGAGTCTCCTTTTTGAGAAATGGGAAGCTGAGTTTTCTCAATAATATTTTTAGAGTAAATAATTTGTCGCTGAGTTCCTGAGTCCTTTACTTGTTGAATGGTCGTTAAGGAAGGTAACTCACTATTAGCAAGTATATTTTTTCTAAAGTCTTTATAATCTTGATTTAAATATTTGTCAACTTCAATTTCAGCAATATTTCTTGTGGTACTTTCTAAAGCAGAATACACTTTGTTTGAAAAATCCTGTTCCAGCGTACTATAATAACGTTTCAGCCAATAAAATTGGAGCGTAACAAATACAATCAGTGAGATTGTCATAAACACCGAAATTATTGGGATGAATTTATTATTCATTATTCTATTTTAAAATTTGTTTATAAAAATGAATGTTAAAATTAATTATTTTATGATTAAATAAACAAAAAAGGAATCATAAAATTGTGTTATTTTTCTTAAAAGCGTATTTTTTAACATTTATTTATAAATTCCTTCAATAATTGCCTTATGAAAGTAGTGTGAAAAATAAAAAGTAACTTTACTATAACAAAATATTATATATGGAATCAAACATTATATTCAACAAAGATTTTGATTCGAACAGTGTATATGTAATGAAAATTTACAACACTGAAGTTTCCAAAGTGTGGGAGTATTTTACTAAATCCGAATTGCTAGATCAATGGTGGGCTCCAAAGCCTTGGAAATGTGAGACGAAGAAACAAGATTTCAAGAAGGATGGGATTTGGTTATATTCCATGGTTGGTCCTAATGGAGAAAGACACTATGCACAAGTAAAATATGGGGAGATTTCCGAGCATAGAAGTTTTGATGGAGTTGATGCGTTCTGCGATGAGAACGGAACCATCAATGAAAATTTTCCGCAAGCTCAATGGTTAATAGGCTTCACAGGAGTGGAAGAAGGAGCGAAAGTGACGGTCAATATTCATTTCCCAACTGTAGAAGATATGAAAAAACAAGTAGAAATGGGTTTTGAGGAGGGATTTAAAATGGGATTAAATCAACTTGAAGTAATTTTAAACAATCAATAAGCCAGATTTTAAAATACTGAATAAAAAGAAGCTTGGAAAATACAATCCAAGCTTTTATTTTATATCAACTCTTCATCCTGAAAATATTGAATAATTGCTTTTTTCATAAGAAGTGTTTGCTCATTGGGTTTTAGTTCGGGAAGATCCTCTATGGTTTCAAATTGTGGCCATCCATCTTCATAATGGGTAAATCGATAATAGCCAAAAGGTTCTAATAACCTGCAAACAGCAATATGAATTAAGTTTACTTTATCATCTTTCGTATATTTTTGTTGACCACTTCCTAGCTCCTGAAGCCCAATCAAAAAAAGCAAGGTTTCAATTGGAGGATTTTTTTCCGTTTGGAAGTTGTCTTCAAAAAATTGTTCTATTTTTTTCCAGTATTCTGCTTCGTTAATCATTTTTTTCCTTTTCTAGTTTTAATAAAAAAGCAAATTCTAATGCTTCTTCTTTTAAGGATTCAAATCTTCCACTGGCACCTCCATGTCCTGCACTCATATCAGTTTTGAAAATCAAAATATTATCATCGGTTTTTAGCTCTCTCAATTTTGCGGTCCATTTTGCCGGTTCCCAATATTGAACCTGTGAATCATGCAATCCTGCTGTAATTAATATATTCGGATATGCTTTAGCTTCAACATTATCATAGGGAGAATATTCTTTTATATAGTGATAATATTCTTCATTATTAGGATTTCCCCATTCGTCATATTCTCCTGTGGTCAAAGGAATAGTTTCATCTAGCATTGTGGTAACAACGTCCACAAAAGGAACTTGAGCTACAACTCCGTTGAAGAGATTAGGTTCATAATTTATAGCAGCTCCTACTAAGAGCCCTCCTGCACTTCCCCCCATAGCATATAGGTGTTTAGATGAAGTGTAGTTTTCTTTGATCAAATGTTTCCCTGCGTCTATGAAATCAAAAAAGGTATTTTTTTTAAATAACATCTTTCCTTCTTCATACCATTCTCTACCTAAATATTCACCTCCTCTAATGTGAGCGATAGCATATATAAATCCTCTATCTAGAATTGACAATCTTACATTTGAAAAACTGGCATCAACAGTATGACCATAGCTTCCATAACCATATAAGAGAAGGGGAGTATCTTTATTCTTTTTTGTATCTTTATGATAAACCAAAGAAATAGGTATTTTTGATTTACCATCTCTTGAATTAGCCCATATTCTTTCGGAAATATAATTTTCGGGAAAGAATTTTCCTCCTAATACCTCTTGTTGTTTCAGAAGTTTAGTGGTTTTTTCTCGCATATTATATTCGTAAGTGGAGCTCGGTTGTGTTAAGGATGTGTAACCATAGCGTAAAACCTCAGTGTCAAATTCAAGATTGATGCCGATATAAGATGTATAAGTGGGATCTGAGAAAGGTAAATAATGATATTTATTATTTTTCTCATCAATGATTTTTATTTGTAATAAGCCTTTTTCTCTTTCTTCAAGAACAAGAAATTCTTTAAAAATTTCAAAACCTTCCAACAGTACTTCCGGACGGTGAGGGATCACATCAATCCAGTTTTCCATTCCGCACTTAGCAATTTTTGTTTTTACAATTTTGAAATTAGTGGCTTCATGAGCGTTCGTAATAATGTAAAATTCGTCCTTATAATGTTCAACCGAATATTCTAAGTCTTCAATTCTGGGCTGTATAACTGCCCAGTCCGCAAAAACATTATCTGAAGGAATAAACCAATGTTCGTCAGAAATTGAGCTTGAGCTGGCAATGAATATATATTGTAAAGATTTTGTTTTGAAAACATTGACATCAAAGGTTTCGTCCTTTTCATGGAAAATTAGAATGTCTTCTGAAGAAGGAGTTCCTAATTTATGCCTGTAAACCTGAAAAGCTCGTAAGCTATCATCTTTTCTGATATAAAAAATATGTTCATTGTCGTTGGCCCAGACAGCTTTTCCTGTTGTATTAGGAATTTCATCGTGTAGTATTTCTCCTGTTTTCAAATTTTTAAAATAGATAGAATAAATTCTTCTTCCTACACTGTCTGATGAAAAAGAGGCTAATTGATTATTTGGACTCACTGCAATGCTTCCCGTTTCAAAAAAGGTTTTTCCTTCCGCAAGAATATTGACATCAAGAACGATTTCTTCATCATGATGTAAGCTTTTGTATTTTCTACAAAAAATAGGATATTCTTTTCCATCTTCATAACGTACCATATACCAATACTCATTGAAAAAATAAGGTAGTGATTCATCATCTTTTTTATATCGTGATTTCATTTCTTCAAAAAGAAGCTCCTGAAGATCTTCAGTATCTTTCATTACGAAATCAGCATAGGCATTCTCTTCATTTAGGTATTCAATAACTTCTGGATTTTCTCTTTCATTAAGCCAAAAATAATTATCAATCCTTTTATTGTGATGTATTTCGAGCGTTTTCTGTATTTTTTTTGCTTGTGGGGCTTTCATTGAATGTTAATTGTGATCCAAATTTAATTAAAAAAAAACCATCTTTTCTTAATTGAAGAAAAGACGGTTTTTTTATATTTTATTAAAACTATTTATGTAGATTTTTAATATATTTTTCTAGAGCCATAGTCATTGAAGGTGTTTCCTTTGTAGGGGCCATTAGCTCTATTTTTAACCCTGTTTCTTCAGCTGCTGCTAAAGTAGTATTGCCAAAGACACCTATTTTAGTTTCTTCTTGTTTAAAATTAGGGAAATTTTGTTGTAAAGATTTAATTCCCTGTGGGCTAAAGAATATTAACATGTCATAATCTTTAATATTAATATCTGTTAGATTACTACAAACAGTTCTATACATAATCGCCCTCGTCCAGTCAATATTTGCAGAATCTAATGTCTTTACAATATCCGGACTTAAAACATCGGAAGAAGGGAGTAGATATTTTTCTGTGGAAAATTTCTTAAAAAGAGGCAATAAGTCTGAGAAATTTTTTTCTCCGAAGCTGATCTTTCTTTTTCTGTAGACGATGTGTTTTTGTAAATAATTGGCAATGGCTTCAGATTGGCATATATATCTCATAGTATCTGGAACTGTGAAACGTAATTCTTCTGCTAATCTAAAGTAATGATCTATTGCATTTTTACTGGTGAAAATAATACCAGTATATTGTGTAAGATCAATTTTTTGTGTTCTAAGTTCTTTGTTGTCAACTCCTTCGACATGGATAAAAGGACGGAAATCAATCTTTATTTTTTCCTTCTTCGCAATATCCAGATATGGAGAAGACTCACTAGGCGCTGGTTGAGAAACCAATATAGACTTTATTCTCATCATTGACTTTATTAAAAAAATAATAATTTCCAAAGCAACAAAATTGGTGCTATTTGGAGGGTGCAAATATACAAAATTTTATAATACCATTTTTCGGGTAAAATATTGTTCTTGTGAAATAAGTAGAAAAAAATCTTAAAAATAAATACAAAAACAAATGATAATAAGTAATAAGTGAATATTTTACTGCGGTCTATTGCAAAATAATAATGTATTATACATACCATAATTAATAAAAAAGACTGAATAAAATAAAATTTAGTAGAAGTAAAATAAAATACAGGCCATTTTCTGCCATCTCCTATACTTTGATAGAATAAGAAACTTAAAGCTGATCTTGTCAAATAGAAAAAGACAATTACAACTAAAGTATATCCAATTTTATTAATATGGTATCCCAGCATTTGTACCTCGGCAATATATTGAGGAACTGTTGGAATGTATTGGGAAATCAAAATTGCTGAAGTTATCGTAGTAACGCAAGAAGTAATGATCCAACTTGCGAGATTATTACTTGCATTAAAATATTTTTGTAATAAAAAATCTTTCAAATTAGCTTCCCTTTCTATAATATTCATCATAAAAAGATATAAAAAAATACAACCTAACAAGCTGAAAATAACCCAGTCGTTATTCTCAGGTGTTCTTACATGATTTATAAAATTTTGCGATAGTGGCAATGGAATGATTTTTTGCAAAATTATAGATTATTTTGTATAAAATAAAAAGGTTAATAAACTATCTTTGCAAATTGAAATGAAAAAGCTAGTCATTATTCCAACTTACAACGAAAAGGAAAATATTGAAAATATTATTTCCGCAGTTTTTGCATTGGAGAAAGACTTTCATATTTTGGTTGTGGATGATTCTTCTCCTGATGGAACAGCAGATATTGTACGAAAATTACAGAAAAAGTTTTCCCATCATTTACACTTGTCTGTAAGGCATGTGAAAGATGGATTGGGAAAAGCATATATCCATGGTTTTAAATGGGCATTACAAGAAAGGTATGACTATATATTTGAAATGGACGCCGACTTTTCGCACAATCCAAATGATTTACCCAAATTATATGATGCATGTTTGAATGCGGATATGGTAATAGGTTCTCGTTATTCTAAAGGGGTCAATGTAGTAAATTGGCCTATGGGTAGAGTTTTACTTTCCTATTTTGCCTCAAAATATGTGAGATTCATTTTAGGTCTTCCTATTCATGACACAACGGCGGGCTTTGTATGCTTTTCAAGGAAAGTATTGGAGGATATTGGTTTAGATAATGTAAAATTAAAAGGATATGGATTTCAGATTGAAATGAAATTTAGAGCTTTTAAAAAAGGATTCAAAATTGTAGAGGTTCCTATTATTTTTACTAATAGAATTTTGGGGGAGAGTAAAATGAATGGAGGAATTATCCATGAGGCAGTATTGGGTGTTTTAAACTTAAAATGGAAATCATTGATTAACAAATTATGAAAAAAATAGTATTGGCATTCTTTTTAGTTTGTTTATTTTCATGTGGTGACTATATTGACAGACCCAAAAATCTGTTGACAAAAGAACAAATGGCAGAAATATTGGCTGATTTATCAATAAATAATCAGGTAGCCTATATGTATACAAATTCCAATTTAGAAGCAGGGACAAGATTTATTCTCCAAAATCATAAGGTGAAAAAGGATGATTTCATTGAGAGCTTCAGGTATTATGTTGTGAAAAATAAGATGAATGGAATTGTGGACGAAGCTCAAAAAATAATTTTGAAAAAGGATCCTAAGGCAGAAAAATATGTGAATGATCGAAGGCTTAAAAATAATATTCCTCCTATAGGAAAATAGTAAGGATTTAAGACTTGAAATGGTTGTGAAAATATAAGTATCATTGACAGTCAATTTAAAGAAGATAAGAAGATAAAAATGAAGTTTTTTAATATAGAAAAAATATCTCAAGGAAAGGCTAGGGCAGGAGAGATTACTACAGATCATGGGAAAATACAAACTCCTATTTTTATGCCTGTAGGGACTGTAGCAAGTGTAAAAACTGTTCATCAAAGAGAATTAAAAGAAGATATTAAAGCCCAGATTATTTTGGGAAACACGTATCATTTATACCTCCGTCCGACAATGGATATTATGCAAGAAGCAGGAGGACTACATCATTTTATGAATTGGGATGGGCCTATTCTTACTGATTCAGGAGGGTTTCAAGTTTTTTCACTTTCAAAGAGTAGAAAAATGACAGAAGAGGGAGTGAAATTTAAATCACATATTGATGGTAGTTACCATTTTATCTCCCCAGAGAAGTCAATGGAGATACAAAGACAAATTGGTGCGGATATTTTTATGGCATTTGATGAGTGTACTCCCTATCCATGTGAATATAATCAAGCAAAATCTTCTATGGAGCTTACTCATCGTTGGCTAAAAAGATGTATTGAATGGACTGAAAAAAATCAAGAGCTGTATGGACATAAACAAAGGCTTTTTCCTATTGTTCAAGGATCTACTTATTCTGATTTAAGAAAAATTTCAGCCGAAGTTATTTCAGAAGCTGGAGCGGAAGGAAATGCTATTGGAGGCCTTTCTGTAGGGGAGCCTGAAGAAGAGATGTATAGAATTACCGATGAAGTAACAGATATTTTACCAAAAGATAAGCCTAGATATTTAATGGGGGTAGGTACTCCTTGGAATATTTTGGAATCAATAGGTTTAGGGATTGATATGATGGATTGTGTGATGCCTACAAGAAATGCAAGAAATGCAATGCTTTTCACTTGGAAAGGAGTCATGAATTTGAAGAATGAAAAATGGAAAAAGGACTTTTCTCCTTTGGATGAATTTGGGACCAGTTTTGTGGATAGAGAGTATTCTAAGGCCTATCTAAGGCATTTATTCGTTTCTAAAGAATATTTGGCAAAACAGATTGCGTCAATTCATAACTTAGCATTTTATTTAGATTTAGTAAAAGTAGCCCGGGAGCATATTGTAGCAGGAGACTTTTATGAATGGAAAAAATCGGTAGTCCCGGTACTTAAACAAAGACTTTAAAATAATAAAAATATGTTTAAAATTATAGACAGGTATGTGATTAAAAAATATCTTGGAACTTTTAGTTTCATGCTTATATTGCTGTCTATAGTTGTATTGGTAATTGATGTACAGCAAAAGATACCCAGAATTGAAAATGCAAAGTTAATCGATCCTAAGCTTGATTTATCCTATTTTTTAGTTCACTTTTATCCCTATTGGATTGTGAACCTTGTAATGACTTTCTTGTCAATTTTGGTGTTTATTTCTGTGATTTATTTTACATCTAGAATGGCAAATAATACCGAAATTGTTGCCATTATTAGTAGTGGCTCAAGTTTTCATCGTTTTGCCAGACCCTATTTACTCACTTCATTATTTATTGCTTCAATTTCTTTGGTTATTAATCATTTTGTACTACCCTGGGCGAATATTAAAAAAAATGAACTTGAAGCATATACTTATAATGCAAGGAATAAAGAGAAAGTTCTTGGAACGGCTCCCGTTACGGCACAATTAAGTAGAACAGAATATATTTTTATCAATTCCTGGAATAAAATGGAAAGGCGAGGGTCTGGGTTCATCTATCAAAAGTTTGATAAAAATAGAAGAATGATTTATGAGCTTAAATCTTCAGATGTATATTGGGATCAAAATAAAAAGTATTTTGTTTTAAATAGCTATGTTGAAAAAACAGTAAACAAAAATGATTCTGAAACATTACGGAATGGATTTGACTTGAAAAAAACTTATGGTGCAGCTCCTGAGGAACTATTTCCTAACGAGCTTTTAGGGCAGAATAAAACGACTCCCGAGCTTCTTAAGTTTATTAAAAGGGAAAATGAAAAAGGAAATAGCAATCTCAATTCTCACTTAAACGAGTTGTATCAAAGAACTTCAATGCCGGTTTCAATTATCATTCTTACTTTTTTAGCGCTTTCACTTTCTTCACAAAAGAAAAGAGGAGGATTAGGAATTAATTTGGCGATAGGTATTTCTTTGGCTTTTATGTTTGTGTTTTCTTTTGAGGCGTTAAAAATAGTTTCAGAGAATAAAAGTCTGTCTCCTGCTTTAGCCATGTGGTTTCCGAACCTTGTTTTTTTACCTGTTGCATTGTATTTATATCTTAAAAGAGCTAATCAATAAAGTAGCTTTATTTCTTTATGGTAAAAAGAACTGATGCCTTCTTTTTCTAATTCTATCCATAGTTTACCTTCTTCGTCGGCTTTTTTGATAATGCCATTTTGTCTAGTTTCTCCTATTTCGAACACGGAAATTTCGTCTTTCTTAAATAGGTGGAGGTTGAATTGTTCTATTATCATTTGATTAGAAGGGGTTTCTTTTAATTTTTTTACCAAATAATGATGAAGTTTCAATGCAATCTCTTCAAGGCTGTTTTCTTTTCCTGTTTGCGTGAAAATTGATCCGGCGTTAGATAGAGCATCAAATCTTTCTTGAAGAATATTGATTCCGATTCCTACTATGAAATATTCTTTTTGATTAATTTTTTTCTTTTCTATTAGAATTCCGGCAATTTTTTTATTTTTAAGGATTATATCATTTGGCCATTTAATTTTAGGGGTAACTTCAGTCAAATTGGCAATGAAATCGTGTATAAGGATTGCGGTATAATAATTGAACAGAAAATCAGAGTAGACAAAGTTTTGGGTGCTTACCGCTAAAGTATATGCAATATTTTTTTTTGCAGCTGAATACCAGGTATTTCCGTATTGGCCGCGGCCTCTGGTCTGATTAAAAGTATGTAATGCTATGAAATCTGAATTTTTATAAAGTAAAAACTTTGAAATTTCGTCATTAGTAGAAGAACATTCTTTGAGATAGAATAGTTGACTCATTTAAGAAAACTTTAAGAATTTCAAGGGGTAAAAGTAAGGTTAAAGTAAAGAAAAAACAATAAATTTGCAGATTATAGTATTTTTTAATGAATAAAACAGCAGAAAAACAAGAACTATTAGATAAAATCATTGAAGCTATTCAAGATGTAAAAGGGGAGGATATTATGATCTTTGACCTTTCAAACATAGAAAACTCGGTAGCTGAAACATTTGTAATATGTAGTGGAAACTCGAATACACAGGTAGCTGCATTGGCAGGAAGTGTTGAAAAAAAAGTCAGAAATGACCTTAAAGAGAGACCTTGGCATGTTGAAGGAACTGAAAACGCTATGTGGGTTTTGGTGGATTATGTTTCAGTGGTCGTTCATATATTTCAAAAACAAGTTCGGGAATACTATGATATAGAAGAACTTTGGGGTGATGCAATGATTACCAAAATCGAAAATGAATTTTAAATTTTAAAAAGTATAAATGAACAATAAAGGATTTAACTGGTTTTTTCCGATTGCGATCATAGCTCTTTTGTTATTTTTTGTGACCAACTTTTTGGGTGACAGCAGTGCAAAGACTATTGACGAAGATGGTTTCTTTAAAGAAATGCAGACTGGAAAAATTCAAAATATTATAATTTATAAAGATACTGAGAAGGCTGATATATTTCTTACCCAAGCTGCTAAAACAGCAATGGTGAGTAAAAATTCTAAAGAAAGTGATCCACTTTCAGCTTTTTCTATGGCTCCTAAGGCCGATTACACTGTTAAATACGGTGATCTTCAGCTTTTTCTTCAAAAATTTGATCAAATAAAAGCGGCGAATCCGAATATTAAGACGACAAAAGATTATGGGGTTGGGAAGAATCCATTCACGGATATCTTAGTCTCAGCATTGATTTGGATTGCTATTTTAGGATTGTTTTACTTCCTTCTTTTCAGAAAGATGGGCGGAGGCGGAGGTCCTGGAGGACAGATCTTTTCCATTGGGAAATCTAAAGCCAAATTATTTGATGAAAAAGAGCGTATTCAGGTGACATTTAAAGATGTTGCTGGTTTAGAAGGGGCAAAAGAAGAAGTTCAGGAGGTAGTAGATTTCCTCAAAAATTCTGAAAAATATACCAAATTAGGAGGTAAAATTCCTAAAGGTGTTCTTTTAGTAGGGCCTCCGGGAACAGGGAAAACATTGCTTGCTAAGGCTGTGGCGGGAGAGGCAAGAGTTCCTTTTTTCTCTCTTTCAGGATCAGATTTCGTAGAGATGTTTGTAGGAGTTGGGGCTTCGAGAGTAAGAGATCTTTTTGCGCAAGCAAAAGCAAAATCTCCAGCCATCATATTTATTGATGAGATTGACGCCATTGGACGTGCAAGGGGTAAAAATAATTTCTCTGGAGGGAATGATGAAAGGGAAAATACTCTTAACCAGCTGTTAACAGAAATGGATGGTTTCGGTACAGATACGAATGTTATAGTGATGGCTGCGACAAATAGGGCGGATATTTTAGATAAAGCTTTAATGAGGGCAGGGCGTTTTGATCGTTCTATTTATGTAGATCTTCCGGAATTACATGAAAGAAGGCAAATTTTTGATGTTCATTTAAAGAAAATTAAGCTGGATAATAGTGTTGATAGGGAATTTTTAGCAAAACAAACTCCAGGGTTTAGTGGAGCAGATATTGCGAATGTGTGTAATGAAGCAGCATTGATAGCGGCCAGAAATAATCATGACTCTGTTACAAAACAAGATTTTCTTGATGCGGTAGACCGTATCATTGGAGGGCTTGAGAAAAAGAATAAAGCGATCAAACCTTCTGAAAAGAAAAGGGTGGCATATCATGAAGCAGGTCATGCTACAATCTCTTGGTTGGTAGAACATGCATCTCCATTGTTGAAAGTTACTATAGTTCCGAGAGGACGTTCTTTGGGAGCGGCTTGGTATCTTCCGGAAGAGAGGCAGCTTACTACTACAGAACAGATGTTGGATGAGATGTGTGCAACCTTAGGAGGAAGAGCAGCAGAGCAGGTAATATTCAATAATATATCAACAGGTGCGCTTTCAGACTTGGAAACTGTAACTAAAAGAGCTCAAGCTATGGTAACCATTTATGGATTGAGTCCTAATATTGGTAATATCTCTTACTATGATAGCTCTGGGCAATCTGAATATTCTTTTGGTAAACCATATTCCGAAGAGACAGCAACTAAAATTGATGCTGAAATCAAGTCTATTATTGAAAATCAGTACGATCGAGCAGTTACTATTCTTGCTGAGAATAAAGATAAATTAGATGCTTTGGCGAATAAACTGTTAGAGAAGGAAGTTATTTTCCGGGAAGATTTAGAAGAAATCTTTGGTAAAAGAGCATGGGATCCTGAGTTGACTGAAAAACCTGTTACGAATACTATTCCTGAAAAAGAAGAAGAAAAGGAAAACGAAATTCAGGCACCAGAAAGTCCTACTCAAATTTAATTTTTAAGTAAAATGAATTAAAATACAACCTAGTAGTTTTAAACTACTAGGTTTTTTCATATTTAAGGGCAGTTTTTTAGAATCTATATAATTAATTTTTTACTTTTGTATAAAGTTGACTAAAAATAAATTAAGTTGAATTTATTCAAGAGGATTGTAAGCAAACTTACCAACCAACCTGAAGAAGACGAAAAGCAGAGTTTGGAAAAACTTGGAGATTCGCTGAAAAATGCGGACCTTGACTATAAGTTTGCGCAATTATTTACGCACTCCGGGGGATTTTTTAATTATTGTGCAGATGAAGCGGAAGCTCTTAAAACTTTACAACAGATTGTTAAAATAGAGGGTATTAACAATTTTTTTTGCTGGGATAAAGAATTACAGAACTTTTTGAATGTGATAAAAGTCGCGTATACAAATGAACTAAATGCATTGGATGATGCAGTATTCATTACTTGTGAATATTTGATTGCTTATGATGGGCGAATAATGCTGTCTCATAATAATATTCTCCATTATCATTCTTCAAAATTGCCAAATAAAATTATTATCATTGCAAATGTCTCCCAGATAGTGAGTAATCTTAATGATGCAATGAGTAAAATAAAAAGAAATGGAAATATTAAAAATCTTACATCTATTAGTGGAAGTCAAACAAAGCTAGATAGCTCTTCTACTATTACTACAAAGTTATTTTTATTGTTATTAGAAGATTAATGCAGTAACATTTTAAATTTTAAATTTTGGACAGAAATCTTATTCAAAGGACAATTTCAGGAATTGTATATGTTGGAATTATTATTCTTTGCACCACATCAATGGGAGCTCAATTAATCAATGGGATTTATCCAGGGATTATTCAACAACAATACCTATATTTTGGCCTTATTACATTCTTTCTAATAGTAGGGGCTTGGGAATGTATAAAAATGATGAAGTTTGGTAACGGATATGAGAAGTGGGTGGTTTACCCTCTGGTTATTTTTATATTTTATATTTTTTCTAAAAGATATTTCCATCATGATTTTTTTTATGATTTTAGGCTTAGTGAGATTTTGGCCCTTAGTTTAATTGGTATTGCGATATTTACATTATTCAAATATCCCAACGAGTTATATTATAACAGTGGAAAATTAATTTTTGTAGTCATTTATGTAGCTCTCCCATTTTGTTTCGCTCTAGGTCTTCCAAAATTTTCAAACTTTAATGATTCATTTTCTTTAGAAGTTTTATTTTTATTTGTTTTAATATGGAGTAGCGATACTTTTGCATATTTGACAGGTAAGTTTTTTGGGAAACATAAAATGGCACCTAAAATCTCTCCTAAAAAAACTTGGGAAGGGTATATCGGAGGTGTTACTTTAACGTTGGTATTATCCTATTTTATAGAATATTATCAACAAGAATTGAGAGGTAATTGGATGGTAGTAGGATTTTTAGTGGCAGCTTTTGCCCCTTTAGGAGATTTGGTTGAAAGCCAATTAAAAAGAACCTTTGGAGTTAAAGATAGTGGGAATATTATCCCCGGGCATGGTGGCGTATTAGATAGACTAGATAGTTTTATAATTTGCGCACCTGTTGTATATTTGTATTTTATTTTAGAAAAATTTATTTGACCTTATGAAATTACACAAAGAATCAAAAGGAACTATTTTCGTAGCAACGACTATTTTTATAATAGTAGGTGGATTGGCTATTTACTTTCTTAAAATGTGGTCTTTACTTATTATTATGCCTTTATTGGTTATCTATAGTCTAGTATTTTGGTTTTTTCGAGTGCCAGATAGGGATATACTTGAACATAAAGAAAGTATTGTAGCCCCTGTAGATGGAAAAGTCGTGATGATTAAAGAAGTGGAAGAAAATGAATTCTTACATGGAAAGGCTATTCAAGTGTCTATTTTTATGTCACCCCTCAATGTCCATATTTGTCGATATCCAGTGTCTGGTAAAGTTCTTTATAAGAAGTATCATCCCGGGAAGTATTTAGTTGCTTGGCATGAAAAATCTTCTACAGAAAATGAAAGAACTACAGTTGCCGTGGAAAGTTTGACGGGGCATAAAGTAGTTTTTAGACAAATTGCAGGATATGTAGCGAGAAGAATTGTGTTTTATTGTAATGAAGGAGATGATGCAAAGGCAGGACATGAATTTGGCTTTATAAAATTCGGTTCCAGAATGGATGTTTTTTTACCATTAGATACTGAAATTATTTGTAAGATTGGTGATATTACAAAAGGTGGATTGGATGTTATTGCTAAATTAAAAGAATAACTTTAATAATTCTTATATAGTAAAACTCCTATACTGATTTTATCAGTATAGGAGTTTTTTTTGTAATGATAAGGTATAAAAATATGTAAAATATGAATTTTATTTGAATTATAAATATATTTTCAATTTTATGTGAAATATTAATTTTTAAGAAAAAAATTAATAACTTTTTGATATTCTATAAACTTTGAATACTATTGATTTATTAGAGATTTTAGTGGATAAGCAGAGATTTAAACTATTGAAAATCAATGAATTGCAGTGTATTTTTCACTTGTTTTTACAGAATTATATTTTATATTTGTCGAAAATATTAAAATCTAATTGATGAAAAATAATTTTAAAATGATGGTGTTTATGACAATGTCATCAATTACATTAACTTCTTGTTATAGCTACACTAGTGTTGTAGGGAAAGGAGCTCAAAATAATGTTCAGATTACTAAATGGAATCACTATTTATTTGAAGGTATAGCACCAGTGGGAGTCTCTGATTCTAAACAAATGGCAGGAGATTCTGAAAATTATACTGTTTTAACTAGGCAAACATTTCTAAATGGATTTATTACTGCAATTACATTGGACATTTATAGCCCAACAACGACTACGGTAACAAAGTAATTTAATTAGATAATCGAGTTGAATTAACTCTAGATAAAGAAATACTATTTATTTAAATTAAATAAAAACCTTATTAGCTAATAATCATGTATGTTATTTTATTAATACTAATTTTAAAAATTCATACAAATGAAAAAATTCATTATCGCATTTATTGCTTTAGCAATAACTTCAAGTTGCAATTCTTCAAACGATGATATTGCGACTCCCTCTCAACCAGTTGTAAATACAACTCCTATATTACCTATAACTGTTTCTGATTCTATTTCAGGAGGGCCATATAATTTAAAATATAGTTATTATGATGGTAATAAGATAAAAGAGATTACTAGGGATAATGGGGTTAAATATACCTATACTTATAGTGGTAATAATATTATTAAAGAAGAAACTACTTTTAGTGGACAAAGTAAATTAATAAAAGAGTTTTCATACGCATCAAGTGGGATGATTACCTCAGTAAAAGTAACTAGTAATTTGACCTCATCTACCGTAGTTTATACTAAAGATATACAAATTTTGGAGAATAAACACATAAAATATGATGAATACTCTCCTGTAAGTGGAACGGTTTTGAATAGCGTTGACGCTTATTTTGATAATAGTGGGAATCTAATTAAGAAAGTAGAGGGAGCTATTGAGATGACTTCAACTTTTGATACTAAAAGTAATCCTTTTAATAATATTATGGGATATAAAATACTTAATATGGTTGAAGATAGTATTGGAGGGCTTATTGGAGAAGGTATGGCAGGAAGTAATAATATTTTAACAAAGAACTCCGCTACTTATGCCTATATTTATAATAGTAATGGATATCCTAGCAGAATGACCAATAGTAGTGGTAGAACTATATCATATACATATAACAAATAGTAAAAGAGGCTTTAACTATTGCAAATATTAGTGAAGTATAAAATTAGAACCCGAAGAGTATAAGAGAAAAAGACACTCTTTCGTAAAATTTTTAAGTTAAAAAGTTAGGCTTGGATTTTTATAATCTGAGCCTAACTTTAAAAATAATTCAATAAAAGTGATCGACACTATCTCGTAAAGTGTGTAAGTTAAAAAGTTAGGCTTGGATTTTATAATCTGAGCCTTTTTTCAAAAATAAGCATAAATTGGTTGAGAACAATACCCCAATTTCGAATAGGCATGGTCCATTT
>NZ_CACVBR010000033.1 GCF_902728265.1 Chryseobacterium potabilaquae | reverse complement strand
ATAGAAGTACCAATGCTTCAGCAGAGTCTTTTAATGCGAAAATCAAAAACTTTAGATTGCAACTAAGAGGGGTAAAAGACAGAGCCTTTTTCTTATTCAGATTATCCAAACTTTTTGCATAGCCCCCAACTTTTGCGCCTGATCCACTTTTTGCCTAGCCCCAACTTTTGCGTCTGCTCCCACAAAAGTTGAGTTGTGATAACTCAAAAAAAAATCCTTTACAAAATTGTAAAGGATTTGATGTGGTTTCTCCAGGAATCGAACCAGGGACACATGGATTTTCAGTCCATTGCTCTACCAACTGAGCTAAGAAACCATTTTACTTCTTGGGTTTGAAGTTGTGCAAAAGTAAGAATAATTTTCCGATCTTGCAAATTTTATTTAAAAAAACGATTTTGAATAAAAAACCACCTTTTACAGGTGGTTTTTAGTGGTTTCTCCAGGAATCGAACCAGGGACACATGGATTTTCAGTCCATTGCTCTACCAACTGAGCTAAGAAACCAATCTTTTTACTTCGTTGTTTTAAAGTGATGCAAAAGTAGAGAGTTTTCAGATATAAAACAAGTATTAATACTACTTTTTTAAATAAAAATTAAAACTTATTGATTCTCAATTGAATTATTTTCTTGTTCTTTCCTAATTTGCTCGCTCATTTCTTCTAATACAGGCTTAATGGTACTTTCAGGTAGATCACTAATTCTAATATACATAAGACCGTCAATAGCATCATTGAAGTTGGGATCTACATTAAATGCAATTACTTTTGCATTTTGTTTAATGTATTTTTTAATCAGAACGGGTAGTCTTAATTCCGGTTCTAAGTCATCAATAATTTTATCCAATTTATTAAGGTCAGATTCCATTTCATCAAAGAACAGATTTTTATCTCTATCTCGAAGTTTTACTTTATATTCATTCCTAGGTGTAATATATTGAGCAACGGCAGAATCATAATAATTAGAACGCATAAATTCAATCATTAAAGACTTAGAGAATTCAGAGAATTTATTAGAAATGCTTACTCCTCCCATTAGAAATTTATGATCTGGATTTCTTAAACAAACATGAACTATTCCTCTCCATAGAAGAAAAAGAGGTAGTGGTTTTTGTTGATATTCCTGACAAATATATGCTCTACCCATCTCTATCACTTTTTTAAAGAATGGATGAATCTCTTGTTCGAATTCAAATAGGGAACTAGTATAGAAACCTTTGATCCCAAGCTTTTTCATAACTTCTTTCCCGAGTGCCATTCTATAGGCGCCTACCAGCTTCTCTTCCGCATTGTCCCAAAGAAAAAGATGATGATAGTGCTTATCATATTCATCTAAGTCAAAGGGTAGGTTGCTTCCTTCGCCTACTGCACGAAACGTAAGTTCTCTTTGTCTTCCTATTTCCCTCATAATAGAAGGAATTTCCTCGTAGGTGGTGAAGTAGACTTCATAGTTTCCATTACTGAAAAACATTTTATCGGTCCCTTTAAGTTTATTGATATCTATAAGAATATCTTCTTTAGGAGTTTCGTCGATGATATTTTGAACAATATTTTCTTCTCTCAGTAAAGGAAACTTGATAGATAAGTTTTGGAGGTTAATACTTTGTGCTAAGGATTTTCTTTTTTCATAATATGATTTCATCATGTATACCTTGCGTTTCAGAAATTCCCCCAATTCTTCAATGGTTTCCATTTCTTCCATAGCTTTTACACTTATGGATCTTCCAATTCTAATTTTAATGGGTTTTTCCCTTTCATTCATCATTTCGGAAGGGAGCATCAATGTTTGCAAATCCGGATGAATTTTTGCTACCTGATAAAAAATCCGGCTATTTTTGGCATGGAAGTACATAGGAATTACAGGTACTTTTGCTTTTCTTATCAACTTTAATGCTGGCTTTTCCCATTCTTTATCTAAGATTTCGCCGTAAAGATTATTTTTATTAGAAACCTCACCAGCAGGGAAAATACCTATACAGCCGCCATTTTGCAAATGTTTTAAGGATTCCCGCATACCGGATGAACTACTATAGGCTTCTTTCTTATTCTCAAAAGGGTTTACAGAAATAACAAAGGGTTCCATGGGTTTTATTTTTTCTAAAAGAAAATTACCCATTACTTTGAAATCTGGACGTACTTCCGATAAGATCTTGCACATTAAGATTCCATCAATGGCACCAAGAGGATGATTAGAAACGAGAATAAAAGGACCTGTTTTTGGAATTTTTGCAAGGTCTTCCTCAAAAGCTACATAACTTAAGTTTCTTTCTCTTACAAATGAATCGAAAAAGTCTTTTCCTTTTTTGTCCTTTAATTTATCGTATAACTTATTTACTTGATTTATTTTAGCAATACTCATTATTGCAGAAGCTATAGGATTCTTGAGAAATCCTATTTTATGCAAGCCGGAAGCTTTAATCAAATCATTTTTCGAAATTAAACCCATGTGTGTTTAGTCGCAGTTAGTTTTTATTGTGTCACCATTTGAAGTGTATTTTTTGAAATTTGTTCCAATAATACATTTTTTTGATGGTAAAATTTATCAATGTTATCTATCTTCGCATTTCTTACAGTGAATAAAGATACATTTTTTATAACTTCTGTTTTAAATACTTTTTGAAGTTCATCATTAAGCTCATTAATATTCCCAAATTTATCTTCTAAGCATAGAGCTAGGGAGATTGCTGAATTTTGCATTAATGAAACTTTTATTTTATTTTTAGATAGATATCCAAAAATTAAACTCATATGATCTTCAGCGATAAATGAAAAATCTCTTGTGGAAATTTTTAATAGAGTTTGTCCTTCTTTTAATATATAAGATTCTTCATTTTGATTTTTTTCCGAAAAGCCCACTTTTGTTCCTTCTTTTACAGGGTCCACAAATGACTTCACATAAAATGGAATGTTTTTTTGTTGAAGAGGCTGTAAGGTTTTGGGGTGAATTACACTGGCTCCGTAATAAGCCATTTCAATGGCTTCTTCATAGGAAATATTGGAGAGAAGAGATACATCTTTAAACTTTCTTGGGTCTCCTGTCATAACGCCGGGGACATCTTTCCAGATTGTCATTGCCTCTGCATTTAAACAATAGGCGAAAATAGCAGCAGAGTAATCTGAGCCTTCTCTACCTAAAGTTACTGTAAAATTATTATCATCCGAACCAATAAAACCTTGCGTTACATAGCAGGTTTCAGAGCTTAAATGAGATATAAATTCCTCAGTTTTTGTCCAGTCAACCACTCCTTCTCTATAAGAATTGTCTGTTTTTACATAATCTCTGGCATCCAACCATTGATTAGTAAACTGGATTTCGTTAAGATATTCGCTTACGATTTTAGTCGAAATCATTTCTCCACAGCTCACGACTTGATCATATACAAAATTATAATTAGGAGATTTGTTTCTTCTTAAAAAAGAATCGATATCATCGAAAAATAAATTAATTTCGGCAAAAACAGGATGGTTTTCGGGAAATAATCCTTTTGAAATTTCGATGTGTTTCTGTTTAATTGTTTCAATTTCAGTTTGATAGTTTTCTTTTTTGAAATAAAGTTCTACCACTTTTTCCAATTCATTAGTTGTTTTACCCATAGCTGAAATGACGAGCAAACATTTAGCAAATCCTTGGCTTTTCAAAACCATGGATACATTTTTTACACTTTCAGCATCCTTCACAGATGCTCCACCAAACTTGAAAATTTTCATTAAATTGTTAAAAATAAAATTGTTATATAAAAATTATATGAGTTTTTTACGGAGGTCAAAATTATACATTTACAATGAGATATGAAATAGTGAAATGAGGAGAGGAATTAAGATTTTATTAAAATTAAAAATGGATAAAAATAATCTTAGTTCATTGGGTTAATTGGGAAAAAAATTTCTTTAATATTTTTTTTATTAAGAGGAGATAAAGGTTGTACACCTTTGTATTCCAGTATTTAAAGTCTTTTATGATAATTTTTTTCTTAATGTTATAAATTTTACGAAATTTGGAGAAAACATAAAACGTACAATATGTCAGATCAATCATTGCAGACTTTAGGAGAATTTATAATTGATAAGCAAGAAGATTTTCAATATTCCACAGGGGAACTTTCTCGTCTTCTAAGTGCTATAAGGTTGGCTTCAAAGGTTGTAAATAGGGAAGTAAATAAAGCTGGAATTGCCGATATTACAGGTAAAGTTGGGAATCAAAATATTCAAGGAGAGGAACAGCAAAAATTGGATGTTCTTGCTAATGATATTTTTATTACAGCATTATCTCAAAGAGAGGTAGTTTGTGGTATTGCTTCGGAAGAGAATGACGATTTTATTGATATTAAATGCGGAGAAAATGGTCATTTAAGTAAATATGTTGTGCTCATTGATCCATTGGATGGATCTTCCAATATTGATGTGAATGTCTCAGTAGGAACTATTTTTTCAATCTATCGAAGAGTTACCGAGCCGGGAACACCTGTGCAGTTAGAAGATTTTTTGCAGAAGGGAATTAATCAAATTGCTGCAGGGTACGTAATTTATGGTTCTTCAACCATGATTGTGTATACTACAGGAAATGGGGTAAATGGATTTACACTGGATCCGTCTTTGGGAACATATTATCTTTCTCATCCCAATATGACATTTCCAAACACGGGAAAAATTTATTCTATTAATGAAGGAAATTATATCAAATTTCCACAAGGAGTAAAAAATTATTTAAAATATTGTCAAATGGAAGAAGGAGATAGACCCTATACTTCCAGATATATAGGTTCACTAGTCGCTGATTTTCATAGAAATATGTTAAAAGGAGGAATATATATATATCCATCTTATTCACAAGCTCCTAATGGAAAACTTAGGTTATTGTACGAATGTAATCCCATGGCTTTTCTAGCTGAGCAAGCTGGGGGGCGGGCGACGGATGGGTTTAGAAGAATTTTAGAAGTTGAGCCTACGGAGCTTCATCAAAGGATTCCCTTTTTCTGTGGAAGCATCGAAATGGTTGAAAAGGCAGAAGAGTTTATGCGAATCGATAGGGTAAAATAAATGAAGGCAGAATATTCAAAATATATATTACAATTTAAACGCCCGAGTGGAACATCTCGCGGCGTTTTACATGAAAAAGAAACCTTTATCCTTGAAGTTTCTGAAAATGGTAAAAAAGGAATAGGAGAATGTGCGGTTTTTAGAGGATTAAGCTTTGATGATAGATCAGATTATGAGCAAAAGCTAGAATGGGTTTGTAAAAATATCCACCTAGGATATGAGAGCCTAAAAGAGAAATTAAAAGAATATCCTTCTCTTTGGTTTGGTTATGAACAAGCTATGTCAAATTTAAAGCATGGTGTTGATCTTTATTTTCCAAGTGAATTTACTAAAGGGAATAAATCTATTAAGATTAATGGATTGATCTGGATGGGCGATTTCAATTATATGGAAGATCAAATTCATGAAAAATTAGAAAAAGGATTTAGGTGCATAAAATTGAAAATTGGTGTAGACTGGAAATCAGAATATGATATTCTTAAGAAATTAAGACGAAAATTTTCAAAAGATCAGTTAGAACTTCGGGTCGATGCTAATGGTGGATTTGATCAATCTGAAGCGAAGATTGTTTTAGAGCAGCTGTCAGAGCTTCATATTCATTCTATTGAACAGCCTATTAAAGCAGGAAATTGGAATGATATGGCAAAGTTATGTTATAATGCACCTACACCTATTGCTTTAGATGAAGAATTGATTGGAGTAATTCATCTTGATGATAAGAAAAGGCTTTTAGAAATCATAAGACCGCAATATATTATTTTAAAACCTGCTTTGATTGGCGGCTTTTCAGGAGCTGATGAATGGATTGCTCTGAGTCGGGAATATAATATTGATTGGTGGGTTACTTCAGCACTTGAAAGTAATATAGGGCTCAATGCGATAGCGCAATATACTTATGTCAAAAATAATCCTATGCCTCAAGGTTTGGGCACAGGAGGTTTATTTACCAATAATTTTGATACTCCATTGTATTTAGAAGGAGAGCGGTTATTTTTCAAAAAATAATGGTAATCTAGATGTTGACCATTTCCTAGATTACCAGTGCTTCTTGTTTGTAGATTAAATCATACTTCGTTTGCAACGAATAGTGCTTTTTTGAGATTCCTCAAAAAGTAAGATAATCTTACCTTAATTTTTTTCATTTTTTGAATTTTATTTGACCATGTTAATTCTCTAATGATTGATAAAAACAAATTGTATGCCATATTAAAATTTTTGTAATTTTTATATGACATTTTATGATGTCGTGAAAGTTTTATGTCAAATAATGTGTGTAGTATACTAAATAAAAATGTTTTTTTATTTAATAGATATTTTTTTTAAAGGATGATTTTGTTTTAGATTTTCATCAAATTATAATACCGTAATAGGGATATCAAAAAACGGACCAATTTACTTTTTATATCATGACATGGAGAAATAAATGTTTGGTTGATATGCAATAATTTTAGAACTTAATATCAAAACGACCTATAGCAAAGCATTTGGTCAATTAAAACTTTTATAAACTCTAAATTTTCCATAACTTTGCACGGATTTTTTCGTACAATACAATAAAGCGAATTCAATGGAAGAAGAAAAAAAATCACTCAATTTTATTGAGCAAATTATAAAGGATGATTTAGCAAATGGTCTGACAAGAGAGCAGATCCGTTTCCGTTTTCCTCCCGAGCCCAATGGTTATTTACATGTAGGTCATACAAAAGCGATCTGTATTAATTTTGGGTTAGGAGAAAAATATAATGCTCCCGTAAATCTTCGTTTTGATGATACAAATCCTGAAAAAGAAGAACAGGAATTTGTAGATTCTATTAAGAAAGACGTTGAATGGCTAGGGTTTAAATGGGACAAAATTTTGTATGCATCTGATTACTTCCAGCAGCTTTATGATTGGGCTGTTCAGCTGATTAAAGAAGGTAAAGCATATGTAGATGAGCAACCTTCTGAAGTGATTACTGAGCAAAGAAAAAATCCTACAGAACCTGGAGTAGAATCTCCTTATAGAAATCGTCCTATTGAAGAATCTTTAGAATTATTCGAAAAGATGAAAAATGGAGAATTTGATGAAGGATCAATGTCACTTCGGGCTAAAATTGATATGGTATCGCCTAATATGAATATGCGTGACCCTGTTATGTACAGAATTTTGAAAAGGCCACACCATAGAACGGGAACGGCATGGAAAATTTATCCTATGTATGACTGGGCTCATGGAGAATCAGACTATTTAGAGCAGGTATCACATTCTTTATGTTCATTAGAGTTTGAAAACCATAGACCTCTTTATAATTGGTATTTGGAGCAGGTTTATGATAAAACGAAAGTAGCTCCTAAGCAAAGAGAGTTCGCGAGAATGAATGTCTCTTATATGATTACCTCTAAAAGGAAATTGCAAAGATTAATTGCTGAGAATGCGGTTACTGGATGGGACGATCCTAGGATGCCTACTATTTCCGGGATGAGAAGGAAAGGATTTACGCCTGCATCCATAAGAAATTTTATTGAAAAAGTTGGGGTTGCCAAAAGAGAAAACCTGATAGAGCTTCAGTTATTAGAGTTCTGTGTTCGTGAGGATTTAAATAAAATAGCTAAACGAGTTATGGCTGTAGTAGATCCTGTTAAATTAGTGATTGAAAATTATCCTGACGGACAAGAAGAATGGTTAGAAACCGAAAATAATCCGGAGCAGGAAGACGCAGGAACAAGGAAGGTACCCTTTTCAAGAGAGTTGTATATAGAGCGGGAAGATTTTAAAGAAGAAGCCAATAATAAATTTTTTAGACTAAAGTTAGGAGGTGAAGTTCGCTTAAAATCAGCTTATATTATTAAAGCTGAAAGGGTAGAAAAGGATGAAAATGGTGAGATCACGACAATTTATGCAACTTATGACGAGAAAAGTAAGTCGGGTAGTGGTACTGAAGAAAGTTTGAGAAAAGTAAAAGGAACATTGCATTGGGTGTCTGCGAAGCATGCACTTCCTGTTGAGGTAAGAATTTATGATAAATTATTTACGGTAGAACAACCTGATGCTGAAAAGGATGTGGATTTTCTCAATTTCATAAATCCAGATTCCGTACAAGTTGTACAGGGTTTTGCTGAACCTGGATTAAAAGATGTTGAAGTTGGAGAACCACTTCAGTTTCAAAGAATTGGATATTTTACTAAAGATCAGGATTCCACAGATGATAAGTTGGTATTCAATAGAACGGTAACGTTAAAAGACTCCTATAAGCCGGAGTAAAGAAATGATTTATATCAATATAAATGAACAGGGCTTAGTCACGTAAGTCCTGTTTTTTTATGGATTTGTAAAGTGAAAAAATAAGCTTAAATTAAATATAATAGAGAATATTATTTTAAATAGCGCGGGTAATGTAAAATTTTGTGCTTTCTCTCCCTAATAAAAAAACTAAAAATAAGATTGTGAAACTAATAGGAATATATACAAATTCATTTAAGGGACTTTCTCAGGAAAGTTGGATGTTGGCATTGGTTATGCTTATCAATCGTTCTGGTTCGATGGTTTTACCCTTTCTCGGAGTTTACATGACTGATCATCTTCATTTCAGTATCGAAAATTCAGGAATTATCCTCAGTTTTTTTGGAATAGGTTCCGTTATTGGTTCTTGGCTTGGAGGAATGATAACAGATAAAATAGGAGAATATAAAGTCCAATATGTTAGTTTGTTATTGAGTGTTCCTTTATTTTGTATGATTCCCTTATTTACGACAGAAGTAGGATTGGCGAGTATTATTTTAATTCAGAGTATCGTAAGTGAGACATTTCGACCTGCCAATTCAGTAGCCATTACGAAATATGCAAAACCTGAAAATATCACAAGAGCATTTTCATTAAATCGGATGGCGGTCAATCTAGGGTTTTCAATAGGCCCGGCTTTAGGTGGGATTTTATCAGCAATTTCCTATGAATTTCTATTTTTTAGTAATGCTCTCACCGCTTTAGTAGCAGGCCTTATGTATATAAGGTTTTTCGGGAAGAGAAATAAATCAGGAGTATTAAAAGAGAAGGTAGTTAAAGAAGACATTCAGATTAACAAAGAAAAATCGCCTTATAAAGATCATAAGTTTTTAATATATTGCTTATTCTGTATGTTGTTTTCGATTTGCTTTTTTCAGTTATTTAGTACGTTAACTATCTTTTATAAAGATACAGCACATTTGAGTCAGCAGAATATAGGGTTTATTTTAGGATATAGTGGTTTTCTTATTGTATTATTGGAAATGGGTTTTGTGCAAATCGCAGAAAAGTATTTTAATCTTGCTTTTACCATGTTGATTGGAACACTTATTTGTGGAATTTCATATGCTATGTTGGCCTTTGATTATACCATGATCACACTTCTCATTTCTATGACATTACTTTGTATCGGTGAGATTTGGACATTACCTTTTGTGGCTACTATTACAGCTTTACGATCGGGTGAAAGAAATAAAGGGGCTTATATGGGATTAAATGGGATGGCATTTTCAATCTCATTCATTATTACTCCTTATATTGGAACTTTAATTGCCGAGAAATTTGGATTCAACCTTTTATGGATAGGAACGGGTATTTTAGCGACTTTTATAGCGATTAGTTTCTATTTTATCATCCCGTGGATGATTAAGAATAAAGAAGAAGTAAAGGAGGGATAATACTACATTCCTTAGATTGTGTAGAGATTTTTATTATTGGTCTTGATCTTTATTGAGAATATTTTGAATAATCATTTGGGCATGGATCCTTGAATTTTCGATAAACCAAAGGTGGGTATCTTTGCCTCCACAAACGACTCCGGCAAGATAAAGATTTTTAACATTGGTTTCCATTGTTTTCGGCGTATAAAAAGGACTCATACAATCTCCTTGAAGTTTAATACCGGATTCTTTTAAAAAATCAAAGTCTGGAAGATAGCCTGTCATGGCAAGTACAAAATCATTTTCAATTTCATGGATATCTCCATTTGGGTCTCTGAAGATTATAGAATTTTCTTTAATTTCAATGACTTCGGAATTAAAGTGAGCTTTAATACTTGCTTCTGCAATTCTATTTTCAATATCGGGCTTTACCCAATATTTGACACTTTGTGAGATTTCAGAATGGCGGATGATCATGGTGACTTCGGCTCCTTTTCGATAAGTTTCGAGAGCAGCATCGACCGCTGAATTACTTGAACCAATTATGGCGATTTTTTGTTTAGCGTAAGGGTATGGTTCTGTATAGTAGTGTTTTACTTTGGGTAAATGTTCTCCAGGAATATGCATTAAATTGGGAATATCATAGAAACCAGTAGCAATAATAACAGATTGGGCATAATATCTCGATTTTGAAGTTTTTACTGTGAATACATTATTTTCTTTGGCGACTTTTATTACTCGTTCGTAGAGATTGATATTAATTTTTTTCTGTCTTGCAATTCCTTGATAGTATTCTAATGCTTCTTGTCTGCCAGGTTTGGGATGAGTTGAAATGAAGGGGATTTCTCCTATTTCCAATTTTTCTGCGGTAGAGAAGAATCTCATATATAAAGGATAGTTGTAAAGGGAATTGACAATGGTCCCTTTTTCTATAATTAAATAGGATAAAGTATTTTTCTGGGCTTCAAGTGCACAGTTTAGACCAATTGGGCCACCTCCGATAATGAGAATATCCAAAACTTCCATACTCAAATTTAATAAAAGATTTTTTTATTATGAGTTCAATGATTATCTAGAATGAATTTTTAATGAGATATTTATAGGCATGGATATTCTAAAAAATACCTCTACCGGGTAAAGGTTAAATTATAATTCTATTTACTGAGCAATGACTTAGGAGGTGGCTCTAACCTTTGGCCTTTTGCTTATACTACAATTAATCATTCAATAAAAACAAATAAAATGATAATAAGCTGTTATTCTTTCTTATAAGAGGCTTGGTATTGCAATTGAATCCCTATAATTTGATGTTGATAGATTATTGTTTTATTCTATTTTTTTTGTATATTTTTAACAATATTGTAATAAAATGTTAAAAATATTTAAAAGAAATACTATCATCTCTAATTATGATACAAATCATAATATTTTCTTTCTTTATTCTATACCTTTGAATTGTAAGTATAAGATATTATTGTCATACATACTTATATCACACCACATCACAAAATTTAAAATTATGAAATCAATTGTTTTATTCCTCTTATTTTCGACCTATTTGGTCGTCAGTTGTAAAGGAGATATTCCAAGTTCTCAAACACCTAATAATAACCTACCAGCTAATGATAGTGCATTATTGGATATACCTAAAACGTCTTTAGATTCTTCAAATATTTCTCACCCGTCTGATACTATGCCTCCTCACGTGGATTCTATAAAAAAGAAATAGTTTTTGCAAGCTTTTTAGAATACCTAAAGACGGTTTTATTATTGAAAAAGATTAAATTTCTTAGAGTAGAAAATTTTAATACGATTCTTTTTAAGAACGAATGAGTATTTGTTCACATTGAATTTTGTTTCAGCTTTCTGTTGCTTTTTTTTCACTATTTGGTGAAAAATTGTAATAATAAATTATTTCATTTCTGCATTAACATTTGATTATAATTTACTAGGACGATTTGATAAAAATTAATCATATCAAAATCAACACATCATGCTTATCAATGAACAATTTTTAAGTTCCGTAGGAGCTGAGACAATAGAATATAATAATGGTGAATATATTTTTCATGAAGGAAATTCACCAAGGTTTTACTACTTTATATTGGAAGGTGAAGTAAAACTAAATAATTTTAATCAAGATGGGAAAGAACTGATCCTTAATATATTCACTCAAGATCAGAGTTTTGGCGAATTCTGCCTCTTCACAGAGAAATTATATACAATAGGAGCTGTAGCTATAACAAACTGTAGAATTATGAGGCTACATAAAGAATGCTTTATGGATACCTTAAAACATAATCCTCAACTCTATTTGGATCTCTGCAAAAATATCTCTGAGTGTATGGATTATCAGTATACAATGCTAAAGAATAATTCTTCACTAAATCCTAGCGAAAGAATTATGGGAATTATGCTTCATTTTAAAAGTTTTGAAGAAGATCAATTTCCTTTCTCATTTAAAATACCTTTTACCCGACAGCAATTGGCCAGTTTCACAGGATTGCGTATAGAAACGACAATTAGAACAATAAAGATAATGGAAAAAGACAAAATAGTAAAAATGAAAGATCGAAAAATTTATTTTTATGCTATTCAGTTTATTATATTTTTTACAATTCTATACTAGTCAGGGATTGTAAACCTATCATTTAATATTAATTATAAAAAAAATTAGTTATGAACACTAGAAACTCAGGAAGTCATTCTTCCCATAATTCAAATAATGAAAGATCGACCTTAGAAGAAGTGTATCAATTAGGTTACGATCACGGTTTTAATGATGCATCCGATAACGAAGATTATGATGATGATTTTTCAGATTATGAAAATTATTATGATGATTACGAAGACGATGACGAAGGAGGCTATGATGATTATGAAGATGATAATGAAGAGGACAATAATGAATATAGTACTAGAGGTAGAAGTAATAATCAAGATCAACAAAGAGACAGCCAAGGAAGATTTACTTCGGGTGGTGGATCTCGTAGAGGTTCAAGTTCAAACTCTCGAGATAGATCATCTTCGGGAGGTGGAGCATCCCGAAGAGGTAGTAGTGGTAAAGCTGAACGTACAAGAACCAATAGAATGGGAAGTGAAGCTTCTCATAGTGGTGGAAGATCTTCAGGATCCCATAACAACAGCTCACAAGGAGGAGGATCCCATTCCGGAAATAGTACTTCTAGTAGAGGAAGAGGTTCAAATTCTCAAAATGGTACATCCAGAAGAGGTTTTGCTTCTATGAGTAAGGCAGAGCGTACCAGAATTGCCCGTATGGGAGGTCAAGCTTCTCATGGAGGAGGGAGATCTGGATTTGGAGGCAGACGTAATTCATAATTCTTATTTCACGATTACCTCTTTATTGATTGATAAAGAGGTAATCTTTTAAAATCATCCAAATATTATTACATATTATGGCAACTAAAACATCAGATACAAATGCTTCCTCGTCAGTGATTAAAGATCCAAAGAAAATAATGACGGAAGGAAATACAGCAATACAAGAAAGTGAGATGAAGGATACTTCTCTTCATAAGTTCTTTATTACTACTCTTAAAGATATTTATTTTGCCGAAAGCGAAATTGTTGATGCATTGGAAAAAATGCAAAGTGCAGCTACCACAGAAGAACTGAAAGAAGCTTTTGAAGATCATCAGTTCCAGACAAAAAAGCAAATAAAGCGTTTAGAAAAAATTTTTCAACTCCTTGATGAAAAGCCTGAAAAAAAAAGAATGTGCAGCAATCAAAGGAATTATAAAGGAAGGAGAAGAAATTATAAAAGCCACTGAAGATGGCTCCATGACACGTGATGCGGCACTTATTATTGCTGCTCAGAAAGTGGAACATTATGAGATTGCTACTTATGGCGGACTTGCTCAACTTGCGATTACAATGGGACATGATAAAGTAGCAGATCTTCTAGAGCAAACTCTTCAAGAAGAAGAGGATACAGACTATGAACTCACCGAGATCGCTGAAACCTATATTAATTTCGACGCTATACACGAAAGTTAGTTTATAATAGTAAGCCATATAGAGTAGAGGGCTCTATATGGCTTATACAACTATTGACATTGAACACTTATGGATTACAGAAAAATAATAAAAATATTGAAAGAAGAGCATTTTGAAGAAGTTAAAAATGAAGGAGATTGGTTTGAAGAGGGAACTGTAATTTTTGCAAAGGAAATAAAGGAAGATATTTTTTTATTATTCATTATTCTACATGATACACCCATTGATACTATGAGGGCATTAATTGCCCATTTTGATGGCTTCAATTGTATTGGAAAGAAAGAACCTGTACAACTTATGTTTTATCTCTCTATTAAAGATGAGGAAGACTTTCATTATTTTAAAAAATATACCACTCACAAATAATATTAAAAACATGAAACATAATCCATTGACAGATAAGAAGATATAACAACTTGAATCTTCAACAACGTCAAATGAAAAGGAAATGTTAACCAGTAATCAAGGGATAAGCATTAGTGATAATCAGAATTCTTTAAAAGCAGGCAATAGAGGGCCAACCTTACTCGAAGATTTTATTTTAAGAGAAAAAATTACCCATTTCGATCATGAAAGAATTCCTGAAAGAGTTGTTCACGCACGTGGGTCTGGTGCACATGGAGTTTTTATTTTGAAGAAAAGTTTAGCAAAATATACGAAAGCAAAATTTTTATCAGAAGTAGAAAAAGAAACGCCTGTTTTTGTGAGATTTTCAACCGTTGCAAAAAGTAAAGGAAGCACTGATTTAGCGAGGGATGTAAGGGGTTTTGCGATAAAATTTTATACAGAGGAAGGGAATTATGATTTGGTGGGGAATAATATGCCGGTCTTTTTTATACAGGATGCTATGAAGTTTCCTGATCTAGTACATGCCGTAAAACCTGAACCGGATAATGAGATTCCACAAGCAGCTTCTGCCCATGATACTTTTTGGGATTTTATTTCTTTGATGCCGGAAAGCATGCATATGATCATGTGGTTGATGAGTGATAGAGCAATTCCAAGGAGTTTTAGTAGAATGGAGGGTTTTGGAGTTCACTCCTTTAAGTTTATTAATGAAGAAGGTAAAGTCCATTTTGTGAAATTTCATTTTAAGCCCAAACTAGGAGTACATTCTGTAGCTTGGGATGAAGCTCAAAGAATTTCAGGTGTAGATCCGGACTTTCATAAAAGAGACCTTTGGGAATCTATTGAAATGAAAAACTTTCCGGAATGGGATTTCGGAGTACAGTTAATTCCTGAAGAAGATGAGGACAAATTTGATTTTGACCTTTTGGATCCCACAAAAATTGTTCCTGAAGAAGAGGTTCCTGTAGAAATTGTAGGAACTCTAATTTTAAATAAAAATCCAGATAACTTTTTTGCAGAAACTGAGCAAGTTGCTTTTCATCCCGGACATCTTGTTCCTGGTATTGATTTTAGTAATGATCCGCTATTGCAAGGAAGATTGTTTTCCTATACAGATACTCAGTTATCACGATTGGGGTCTCCCAATTTTCATGAAATTCCGATTAATAAATCACTTAATACGGTTCATAATAATCAGCGGGATGGGCATATGAGACACCAAATTGTGAAAGGAAAGATTAGCTACGAACCCAATTCTATAGGGGGTGGTTGTCCGTTTCAGGCGACGATGTCCGAAGGAGGCTTTACCTCTTCTCCAGAAAGAGTATCAGGAGTAAAGATAAGAGAGAGAAATAAAAGCTTTGTAGATCATTATTCACAGGCAAAACTATTCTATAACAGTCAATCCGTCCCCGAAAAAAATCACCTTCAAAATGCTTTAATCTTTGAATTATCAAAAGTTACTATTCCGGAAATCAGAGAAAGAATGGTAGGGCAATTAAATTATATTAATAAAAAATTAGCTGAAAAAGTGGCTGAAAAAATAGGTGTAGAAGTTAAAGACGTGGAATTTCCCAATCAAAGTCTTCCGGCAGAGAGCAATCCCATTGAGTTGCAAAGTGAAGAAAGGGAGGGGCACACTCAAGTTTCGGACGCCTTAAGTATGAAAAATACAGTAAAAGATACTATTAAAGGACGAAAAATTGGTTTTATCATGACTCATGGTGCTCATGGAAAAATGGTAAATGACTTAAAAAATAAATTAGAAACGGAAGGAGCTTCAGTGGAAATTATAGCACCTAGTTTAGGGGCTGTAAAAATGGATGATGGGTCATTATTAGTTCCGAAACATTCTCTTACCAGTACGGCAAGTGTTTGCTTTGATGCTATATGTATTGTTGCTGGGGAAGATTCGGTAAAAGGACTTTTACATCCTGAGCATCAACATCTGGTTTTGCATTTTATCAACGAAGCTTATAAACATTGTAAGGCTATTTATTTCGGAAAAGCAACCGAACCTCTGTATATGAAAAGCAACGTTAGCTTAAAAACACATATAGATCCGGCCATTGTTGTTCCGGAAGATGAAAATACTTCGGATAAATTTATTGATGCTATAGCTAAACATAGAGTTTGGGAGCTTGAATCGGATAGAAATTTTCAACAGGTAAAATGAAAATTTCATCCTAAATATTAAAAATATGGAATTTCAAAAAAATCTTTTAGAATATATCAGTCAGTCTTTGATGATAGCAGGTGATACTATTGCTGTGGTAGAAAGTGTTACTTCCGGTTGTCTGCAGGTAGCTTTTTCTCAAATGCCTAATGCTTCTCTTTTTTATAAAGGAGGAATGACAGCATATGCTTTATCCGAAAAAGTACGATTACTCAATATAGATCATCACGAAGCGGAAGAATGCGACTGTGTGTCCGAAGATATAACCGAGACGATGGCTTTAAATGCTGCCCAACTTTTTGAAGCTGATTGGACTATTGCTACAACAGGCTATTGTACACCTAATCGCAGTTCATCGTATAAAATTTTTGCTTTTTTCTCATTTGCGTATAAAGGAGAAATTGTGTTAACAAAAAAGCTAGAACTTCATCCTAAAACCCAAGGTTTAGACGCTCAATTGTATTACACAGAGTTTATTTTAGGATGTTTTAAGAGTGAGGTTAATCAGTTGTTAATTTTAATATAGATAAGTCATGGAACGTAAAAATCAATATGTTCTGATTACAGAAGCTACTCAAGGGGCTGGATATGAATTGGCAAAATGGTTTGCAAAGCAAGGGTATGATTTGGTAATGGTGGCGAGAAATCATGATGAATTAAAAGTAAAAGCTGATGAATTCAAAAATTTGGGAGTTCATATAATTACGACCGCAAAAAATCTTTTTATTCCGGAAGATGTATATTCTTTATATTCAGAATTAAAGTTAAATGGAATAAGTCCTGAAATTTTAGTGAATAATGCAGGGCAAGATGTGTGTGGAAAATTTCAAGACACGGATATTTATCGTGAGATTGATATTGTGAATTTAAACATTGTTTCCGTTATTATCCTCACCCGACTATTTTTGAAAGACCGTTTATCCAAAGGATCAGGAAAGATTTTAAATCTAGTTTCTGAAGAGAGCAAAACTTCCGGATCTTGGCGTTCCGTACATCATGGCACACAAGCCTTTATTATATCGTGGTCAGAATCTATGCGTCAAGAATTGAAAGATAGCGGAATTTCAATCACTGTTCTTTTATCAGAGCTGGCAGATGCTGATTTTTTTAATGAAGTTGATATAGATATGAATGAAGATATAGATCGTGTAATCTCACTAAAAGAAGGTGTGATTAATGACTTTAATACTTTAAATATAGAGAGATGATAACATAATTTCGGGATTTAAAGATAAATTTTACCATGAGAAAATTAGAGAATAAATCAGCTCTTATCACGGGCGCCGATAGTGGAATAGGAAAGGCTGTTGCCCTGCTTTTTGCAAAGGAAGGAGCAAATATTGCTATTATTTATCATTCTAACCATGAAGATGCCGAAAAAACAAAGTCTGAAATTGAAAGTCTTGGTAGAAAATCTATTATTTTTCAAGGAGATATTAATGATTATCAATTCTGTAAAGAAACTACAAAAAAAGTTGTTTCCGAACTTTCGGGAATTGACATTTTAGTAAATAATGCAGGGGTTCAATTTCCTTCCGGCAACATTGAAGATTTAAAGGAAGAGGATATAAGAAAGACTTTTGAATCTAATATTATAGGAATGATTCTCTTAACGAAAGTTGTTTTTCCTTATTTAAAATTAGGTAACTCTGTAATTAATACTACTTCTGCAGTTGCTTATCAAGGACATCCTGAATTGTTGGACTATTCCGCAACGAAAGGTGCTGTTATTTCTTTCACACGGTCTTTGGCTTTACAAGCAAAGCCTAAGGGAATTCGAGTGAATGCGGTTGCTCCTGGACCTGTAGCGACTCCTCTTACCAAGAAAACTTTTGGAGAGAAAGAAGAGAATCCCGATAAACCACCATTAGAAAGGAATGCTTCTCCAGAAGAGGTAGCCTCAAGCTTTCTTTTTTTAGCAAGTGATGAGGCAGCCCAAATCACGGGACAGGTTATTCACCCAAATGGAGGGTTAATAGTCAACGGATAAAAATGTACACTAAATAAATTAATTATGAAAACAACAGCTTTTATTTTAGGAATTTTGAGTTTATGTACTTTAAACTCTTGCAAATGTGATTTTGAGGAAGAAGAACCCCAATATAAGTACGAAGAAAATGAAAAAAATAACAGGAAAAATATGAAATCTAAAAGTGATACCCTACATATTAAATAAATCTTTCCTAAAAAATTAAGTCATGTATAGAGATGGAGCAAGGAAAAGCATATGGCAGGAAGAAGTTAAAAGGTATTCTTCAAAAGCAGACTTTCAGCAACTTTATGATGTGATAATTGTTGGCGGAGGAATTACCGGGATTTCAACTGCCTTAAAACTTCAACAAGCGGGTAAAAAATGTATTCTTCTGGAAGCTGCAAATATGGGTTTCGGAACAACAGGTGGAACCACGGCACATTTAAATGATTTTTTCGATACAACTTATACAGAGGCTATTAAGGATTTCGGATTGAGTAATGCCAAATTATTTGCTGAAGTGGGAAAAGAAGCGATTGAAATGATCGAAACCAACATTAAGAATTTCACCATCAACTGTGACTTCGCCAAAAAGGCTGCATATCTTTTTGCTCTGAATAAAGATCAGCAAAAAAAATTGAAAGATATTGTAGAAGGAGCATCAAAAGTGGGGCATGAGATGAAATACGTTAATGAAATTCCTTTTCCGATCCCTTTTGAAGAAGCTGTAATTATTCCGGATCAAGGACAGTTTCATCCTATAAAATACTGTAGAGGCTTAGGTGATGTTTTTTTAAGCCTTGGAGGAATTATTCAGGAAGATTGTCTTTGTGAAAGTCATGATGAACATGAAGATTTTGTGATGTTGAAAACTTCAAAAGGGGAGGTTAAGGCCAAATATCTTGTATATGCCACACACATTCCACCAGGATTAAATGTTTTACATTTCACAAATGCAGCATACAGAAGTTATGCTATTGCTTTTAGTTTAAAAGATAATCATTACTCCTGGGAGCTAGGGTATGATCTTAACGAACCTTATCATTATTATCGAATTCAGGAAATAAATGGTGAAAATCTTCTGATTGCGGGAGGTGAGGATCACAAAACAGGTCATGAAGAAAATACAGGAGAGTGCTTTTCTCGATTGGAGAATTATGTACGACAACATTTTAATGTTGAAACGGCTTATTACAGTTGGTCCAGCCAATATTATGAACCTGTAGATGGATTTCCTTACATTGGTAAACTGCCGGGAAGCAACGGGAAAATATTTACGGCTACGGGATTTAGAGGAAATGGAATGATCTTCGGAACGATAAGTTCACAGATTTTAACTGATTTAATTATACTAGGAAAAAGTAAGTATGAAGAAATATTCAGCCCTTCCCGAATAAAACCTATAGCGGGATTTTCTAATTTTGTAAAAGAGGGTAGTGAAGTTGTATTTGATTTTATGAAGGATAAACTTTTTACCAAAAAAATTATTTCCCTAAGCGAAATTAAGTCAGGCGAAGCCAAAGTTATACAATACGAGGGTGAATCTTATGCTTTGTATAAAGAAACTAATGGGAAAGTTCATCTTGTAAAAAGCACCTGTCCTCATGCATTATGTGAGGTTCGTTGGAATAGTGCTGAGCTTTCTTGGGATTGTCCTTGTCATGGCTCGAGGTTTAATGTTAATGGAAAAATGTTAACAGGCCCTACCGTTAAAGGTCTTCAAAAAATCGAGGAAAATCCGGAGCCCTAAATAGCATGCATATTTTAATATAACATGTTTAATACTTATAATATTCTCCTTGTCTTTATGCTAATAAATAGACTATTAGCTTAGAATATCCACGAGTTTTTTAGTCAGATTTTTTCTTGAAAACTGTTCAATGTTTTGAATATTTTGAATATTTTGCCCCTGCCTCCAAAGCTCAAACTTTTCTAGAATAAAAATTTTAATAATTTCAAAATCGTTGTAATTAAAATGTTTACCTGCATTAGTTTCTTTTAAGATGATATCCACGTCGGCGTTAGAGGGCCCAAATGAAATAATTTGCTTTCCCGTTGCTAAATATTCAAATATTTTTCCGGGTATAATACCTTTTGAAGATTCATTCGGAAAATTGGTAATAAGCAACATATCTGACGCCTGCATTTCCTCAATTGCTTTATCATGAGAAAGATACCCTAAATTCAAAATATGATTGGCTATATTAGAATTTTCAAGAGATGTTAAAATTTTATCATCAACTCTTCCTGCAAATTTTAGAATAAAGTTTTCTGCAAACGAAGAATTAGTACGTACTAAATCTTCCAGTACTTTCCATAAATTTTCGGGATTTCTAAGCTGTTCTAGCACTCCAATATAGCTCAAAGTAAATTTTGTTTTTTCACTTTTTAGAAGTGTTTTTATTCTAGAAGAATCAGTTTCATCAAAACCGTTGGTAATACAAATTGCATTGGCTCCGGCCTTACGGAAGTTTTCTGCATCTGTATAACTTGTGGCTAAAGTAATATCTGCATGTTTGAAGACATTAAGTTCTAAATTTCGATGCTTTTTATCCGCACTCTTAGTGAGTTTTAAATGCTTGTAATATGAAATTTCTGTCCAAGGGTCCCGGAAATCTGCAATCCATTTCAAATGAGGAAATTTTGTTTTAAGATCTAAACCAATCAAATGTAATGAATGAGGGGGCCCTGAAGTTACTACAAACTCAATTTGATTTTCTTGTAGATATTGTTCTAAAAATTTCACAGAAGGTTTTACCCAAAAAACTCTTGCATCGGGAATGAAAAAATTTCCGCGTATCCAAATCGAAAGTTTTGATTTCCAACTTTGATTTTTGCCCACATCAAACTGTCCGGCTTTAAATTTTTTGTTACTTTTATTTAGTTTTTCTGCTAATTGGTAGGGTTCCCAGATCTTTGTTCTTATTATTTCAATATTTTCAGGAACATCTTTCAATAAGCTTTCATCCAGCAATGGATAGCTAGGATTTTCAGGTGTATAAATGACGGGTTTCCAACCAAAATCGGGTAAATATTTAGCAAACTTTAGCCATCTTTGAACACCAGGACCTCCCGCAGGAGGCCAGTAGTAGGTGATGATCAGTATTTTTTTCTGTTCCATGAAGCTATAAATATAGAACTTTATATTTTTTAATTATGCAGTCTCTTCTACAAGTTCTTTTTTCTTTTTGTTCATCCAGAAAATACCTAAAATGCCCAATCCTATAAACAGTCCAAAGGAAAATAAAGAAAGCCATTTACCTTTTTCAATAACTTCAGGTTCAAAAATCATTCGGATACGATGATTTCCTTCGGGAATGTGTACGGCTCGAAGGAAATAATCAGCTTTTATATAAGGAACTTCCTTTTCATCAATAAACATTTTCCAACCATGAGGATAATACACTTCAGAAAATATGGCAAGCTGTGGTGTTTTTGACTGAGATTTAAATTCCAGTTCATTAGGCTGGTATTTTGTTAAATTAATGAAAGCTGTAGAATCTGTTTCTATTTTTTTTCCAGTAAAATATTCTTTATCTGAAGCTGAAATAACTGCTGTTTTTTTATTGTCAATCAAACCTATAGACTTGATTTCTTCGTTCGGAGTATTGACAAATTTAAGGTTACTTACAAACCATGCATTTCCATTGGCATGGGGATTCGGTATGGTCTGTGGTTGTTCAGGACCTCCTACAACCCAATATTTTGCGTTTAAAAGATTAAGTAGATTAGGCACTTTTACAGAATCCATTATTTGGAAATATTCATTGATTACATCATCATATCTCCTTAATTTAACTGCATGATAACCACCAATAGAAGATTTGAAATAAGACGTATTTGTTTCACTAAATGTTCCCAAAATATTGTTGAAGATTCTGTAATGGGTTTTATCTTTTTCAGCAATGGTTTCAAGTGTTTTGTTAACATTCACATTAGCTAAAATAGATTCAAGATTGGGATTTCCTTGAACTTTTTCAGTTAAAAGATCTGAACTTTCCGTTTGAAAAGGATGTTCAGCGAAAATTTTATCAACATAATTATCATCATTTAGATAACGTTTATTTACAGTCCAAAGATCAAATAAACTGACTACTCCTATGATAATCAAGGCTATATTCTGGCTTAGCTTATGCTTTAATGTCATAAATAAAGCAACCGCAGTAATAGCAACATACATAAAAGCTTTTATTGCATCAATTTTGAATAGCTTAAACCTTTCATCAGTTAAATAATCAAGAAGAAAAGGAGGGAGATATAGTTTTTCATTCTCTGTATAAAAACCTAATAAAGGCTTTCCGAAAAGTAAAAGAATGAGTATAAGTCCTAAAGTACCACCACTTACATATAGAAGTATTTTTTGTTTGTATTCTTGAGCAAGTTGTCTGTCTGTAAAGAATCTATACAAGCCTAGCATGGCTATGAATGGAAACAATAACTCTACGACCACTAATATAGATGAAGGCGCTCTAAATTTGTTATAAAATGGAACGAAATCGATAAAGAAATCCGATAAAATAATAAAATTACTTCCCCAGGCTAATAGTATAGTTAAAATAGAAGCACTCAAAATCCAATAGCTATATTTTTTCCAAGCAAAGAAAAATCCTAAAAGAGCTAAAAAACAAACGATGGCTCCTTGGTAAGCCGGGCCGGAAGTTCCAGGTTGATCTCCCCAATAGGTCATTCCGCCAAATCCTTTTGAAATTCTGTCCATTTCTGCTTGAGAAGTCACATTATCCTGCACTAATTCTTGGACTCTATTCATCATTTCTTTCCCTTCCGGCTCTTGGCTTCCGCCGCCCATTAATCTTGGAATGAAAAGATTAAGCGTTTCTAATTTTCCATAACTCCACATCAGGATACTTTCTTTATCCATTCCGGATTTTGTTGGAGAATGGCTGTCATTTGCCAGAATTTGTTTTCCACGGACGGTTTCTTTCACATACTCTGAATTGGCCAAAATTCGTTGAGAATTCATTCCAACCCCAATAATACAAGAAGCCGCAATAATTCCTGAAGAGATTAGAAAGTGTTTTAAAGGTGTTTTTTTCTGAATAGTTCTAACTAATTCTGATAAGAATAAAAAACCTAGTGCAAGGAAAAGATAATAGGTCATCTGTGGATGATTGGCGGCTATCTGTAACCCCATAAATAATGTGGTTACAATAAATCCCCAGATATATTTTTTTCGGATGTAAACGAGTATAATTCCTGCTAAAAGAGGGGCAAAATATTCAATCGTATTGACTTTACCGTTATGCCCTGCAGCAATGATAATATAAAAATAGGTGGATAATCCAAAAAAGGTAGCCCCTAATAAAGCGTATTTCCAATTTCTCACAGCGACCATTCCCAATAGGAAAAAACCTGCAAAAAGAAGAAAAAGATAATTAACAGGTCTTGGTAGAAAATTTAAATAACTATCAATTTTTTTGATAATATCTCCTTCAAATCTACTTCCCATCTGATAGGTAGGCATTCCTCCAAACATAGAATCACTCCAATACGTTTCTTTTCCGGTATCTGCTCTATAATCGAGAAGTTCTTTTGCTCCTCCTCTGTATTGGACGATATCATGCTGGAAAAGTTGTTTTCCTGTAAATACAGGAGTAGAATATAAGAATGCTAAAACTATAAATACAACTAATGCAATTGAAATATAAATTAAGTTTTTATTTTTCGCCATATTACTGGTTATTATCTTTTATTTTTTTGCAAATTAATATCTTTTTTCATTATTATCTTTCACTTCCTCATAATCTACCGTTTCGGCATCCCAATTGATTTTTTGTTTTGGATTATTATTTGAGTTTTTGATATCCTGTTGCGGTCTATTAGGATTATTTTTATTAAGATTAAAAAGATAATTATGGAAAGTCTTAAAGAAAATCCTTTTAAGAATATTCCATACAAAATAGATAATGATGGTGGCGAGTACTAACTCAAAAATGTACTTCATAATTTTAATTTAAATCTTCAACATTATTTTGCAGAAGGATTAACCATTACAGAAGAATTGGAAACACTTTTCATAGATTGAGATTGTTTTCCATCAGAAATAGTTTCAATCTGAGTTGTTTTCACAGTAATATTCTGATTGGTGATCCATCCTGTAGCCTGGTCGAATTTAATGGTTCCGTTTTGTACCAATTCACTGCTAAGGCTATGGGTAATCTCTCCATCTTTTTTCTTTTCTGTTTTTTTAGGAATTCCTCCGGTAAGAGAAACTTCTGCTACACCATTTCCTACACTTTTTAAAATGTAGTTTGAGGTTATTTTAATTTTACCACTAGGATCTGCATTCTCACTTTTAGTCCATTTTTCTCCAATTTTCGCTCCTTTTTTAGGGATGAGAATTAAATTCTTATTTAATTGGTCTTTTAGAACTTCTGCATTGAATGTTTCTTTTAAGCTAGCAACAATACTTGCTTTTTGATTGGCTTCTTTTACAATTGTTCCTACCGCAGTAGATACTTTTGTATATACGGGCTCAAAACCTGTAATGGAGATTACATTTCCTTTATTATCCATTTTCAGGTTGAGTTTATTATTTGTCAAAGCTTTATTAATATTCCAGATCATCTTAAGATCATCTTCTTTTGGAATAGATTGCTTGGTATCAACAATTATGGTTTTACCTTGAGCACTTTGAGAGTTTCTTTTAGCTATAATATTAAGTGTGATATCATAAACATTTCCTTTGATATCATTTACCGTAGCAGACATTTCATCGGTAGACTCACTAGTGGCAGTGATTGATTTTCCTTGTGGATCTGTCATTGTTTTTACATCTCTCTGATAAGTAGTGAGTGGATACGTCTTTCCTTTTTCAAGTTTAAAAGACTGTGTGAAAACTCCTAAAGAATCTTTAATTGCCGGATTTTCTTCCACTTTTGCCACAGAATCTGCAGGAACTTCTACGGTGATTGTTTTTCCTGTTTTAGGATCAACTTTAGTCACTTTTGCTGTTTCTTTCTTACAAGAAAATAAGGCGACACATGATATAAGGGTTAATACTACTATATTTTTCATTTGATTTTTAAATTTTTACTTTACTACTGTTTTTTTATATTTTCTAGAATGTCTTGTATTGATCCCTATGAGATTTAATTTTTACATTTTATATAAATTAAATAAACATACAGATCAAGATATCCAGGTTTCTATTTTATAGATTGATAGTGGTTGACATTTTTTGTCTTACAGCCTCATATAAAATAGCTCCACAGGCTACAGAAACGTTGAGAGACTGTGTTTTTCCTTCAATAGGTAATTTTATTTTTTCGTCAGAATGATGCAATACTTCTTTAGAAATACCTGTTTCTTCATTTCCCATTACTATAGCACATGGCTCTTTAAAGTCTACGTCATAAATCAGTTTTTGTGCTTTTTCACTCGCAGCAAAAATAGAAATTCCACTTTGTTGGAGGAAGTCTACCGTATGAGCTAAATTAGCTTCTTTACAGATTTTAACATTATAAATAGCTCCTGCAGAAGTCTTAATCGCATCAGAATTAATAGGTGCAGCCCCTTTTTCAGGGATAATTACAGCATCAATCCCCACACATTCTGCTGTTCGACAAATAGCCCCAAAATTTCTCACATCCGTTAATCTATCTAAAATTAATAGAAAAGGTGTTTTTCCTTCTTCAAATAGCTGAGGTACAATGTCTTCAATTTTATGAAAAGGAACATCTGAAATAAAGGCGATAATACCTTGGTGGTTTTTTCTCGTAATACGATTTAATTTTTCTACCGGAACATAATTCGGACGGATTTTATTTTTCGATAAAATCGCTTTCAATTCTGCATAAATAGGACCTTGCAATGCATTTTGCACAAAGATCTTGTCAATTGTTTTTCCTGCTTCAATCGCTTCAATTACGGGACGAAGCCCGAAAATAAAATCGTCTTTCATTGATTTGTTTAAATTTTTATGTATAAGGTTAAATTGTAAAGCTAAGATTCAATTTATTAGAATTATAACTTATAGCTTTTAACACTTTTCTTATTATTGTTTGTTTTAATATTTCTCTCCTAAAATGGCTCTCTTTTGTGCCATTACATACCCATAGTGAAGACTTTCATGCATATTATTAAAGATAATAGCGTCCTGAACACTTTTCAAATCCATTCCAAAGCTTGTAGTATAAGGGGTATAATCTGAAAAAAAATCGTTATCATAGTCTTTCATTAAAATTTTTGAAGTTTCAGTGAGTAAAAATTCTAAATCTTCAATTTCTGACTGTTTAACATTTAAATTAGGAAGCGTTCCTTTTTTATATGTTTCGATCCAATATTTGTCAATTCTAAAAGGATTACCACTTAAATAATAATGTAAGAGCTGTTGGGTTGCCACAGTATGCGCAATATTCCAGTACATATTATTATTAAAACCATCAGGAATATGCAAAAGATCTTCATGAGATGTGTTTTGCAAAATATCCAAAAGATTTTTTCTGACTTGTTTATGGGCTTGAAAATGATAATTCATTTTACCAAATTTTTAATCTTCAAAAATAGTTTAATAAACTGGAAGTGACAATTTTTGAATAAGAGATTCCCATGAATTTTATATCTTTTTAAGAAAAAATAGGAGATTATAGATAAATGATGGCTATTCGCCTATTTTTTTACTCTATTTAAGACATTAGAATATTTAACAAATTTTAACTCAAAAATGGCATTCATTGTGTTGATTAATGCAAGTATTTATTAGAAATTTACCAATTATTATTACATTAAGCTATGTCAGATACATATCAAGCAGAAGACATTCGTCAGTTAACAGAAAAAATAAAAGAAAAAAACTATTTATTTACTCTTCTGAGACAAGAAATTAATAAAGTGATTATTGGTCAAGAATATATGATCGATCGTCTCTTGATAGGGCTTTTAGGGAATGGACATATTTTATTGGAGGGAGTGCCTGGATTGGCTAAAACATTAGCCATAAAAACGTTGTCGGAAGCTGTTCATGGTGACTTTTCAAGGATTCAGTTTACTCCGGATCTCTTGCCTGCAGATGTTGTGGGAACGATGATTTATAATATTAAGGATAATGATTTTTCAATAAAAAAAGGACCTGTTTTTGCCAATTTTGTCCTTGCAGATGAAATTAATCGGGCACCGGCAAAGGTTCAGTCTGCTCTTTTAGAAGTGATGCAAGAAAAGCAAGTTACTATTGGAGATGAGACCATGACACTTCCTAAACCTTTTTTAGTGTTAGCTACTCAAAATCCAATAGATCAGGAAGGTACCTATCTTTTACCTGAGGCACAGAGCGACCGTTTTATGTTAAAATGCACGATAGATTATCCAGGTTTTGAAGATGAAAGAACGGTCATGAGAATGGTTTCTACTTCCCATCAGCCAGTTGTTAAACCTGTAATTTCTCTTCAAGATATTCTTGATGCCAAAGAACTTATTAATCAGATTTATTTGGATGAAAAAATTGAAAAATATATTCTAGATATGGTTTTCGCTACGCGTTATCCTGAACAATATGGACTCTCTGAACTTAAAAATTATATTAGTTTTGGAGCGTCTCCTAGAGCATCTATTAATTTAGCCATTGCATCTAGAGCGTATGCATTTTTAAAAGGAAGAGCTTTTGTTATTCCGGAAGATGTAAAAGAATTGGCGAAGGATATATTAAGGCATAGAATGGGGCTAACGTTTGAGGCAGAGGCAGAAGAAATTTCTACAGAAGAAATCATTACAAGGATTTTAGCAAAAATTCAAGCGCCCTAATGAGTGAGGCATTTATTAGAAAAGCAGTCCGAGAGGATTGTGCTGAGATGCTACATTTGATCAGAGAGCTTGCTGAATATGAAAAAGCGTTACATGAAGTAACGTTAGACCTAGAGCAATTTATTGAAGATGGATTTGGAGAAGATCCCGTTTGGGGAGCTTTTGTTGCCGAGATAAATGGAGAAATTGTAGGTATTTCATTATATTATGATCGATATTCTACTTGGAAAGGAAGAAGACTATATCTTGAAGATCTGGTAGTAACAGAAAGAATGAGAGGAAAGCAGATTGGGAAAAAATTGTTTGAGGCTACATTGGAATATGGAAAATCTAAGCAATATAGCGGAATGGTTTTCCAGGTGTTAAATTGGAATGAACCGGCTATCAATTTTTATAAAAAATATAATCCAAAGTTTGATGATGAATGGTTCAATGTGTCAATAGAGCTCAAACCCTAAACTATTGTATGCAAATAAAAGATATTGTAAAAAAAGTAAAGCAAATAGAAATTCGTACCCGTAAAAAGACGGAAGCCACTTTAATGGGACAATATCATAGTGCTTTTAAAGGCCAGGGAATGACATTTTCTGAAGTTCGTCCTTATCAGTTTGGTGATGAGATTCGGAGAATCGATTGGAATAAGACTGCTCGTTTTCGTGAGCCATTTGTAAAAGTAATGGAGGAAGAAAGAGAGCTAACCATGATGTTATTGATTGATATTTCTGCTTCAATGGATTATGGAACTAAAACCCAATTAAAAAGAGAATTTGTTGCGGAAATTGCTGCTAGCTTAGGATTCTCTGCAGCAGGGAATAATGATAAAGTGGGACTGATTTTATTTGCTGATAAGGTTTATAAAGTAATACCACCGCAAAAAGGAAGAAAACATATTCTTTCCATTATTAGTAATATTTTAACGGCAGACTATATTCCCGCTGAATCTAAAATTGATAAGGCATTAGAATATATGATGGGAATTTTTAAAAGAAAATCATTGGTTTTTTTACTTTCCGATTTTGAAGATGAGTATGATGCCAAAATATTACGAGTGGCTTCCAGGAAACATAATTTATTGGGAATGAGAGTTTATGATGAAAAAGATAATGAGATTCCAGATATTGGATATACTTTATTATATGATTCTGAAACAGGAAAACAAGTTTGGGCAAATACATCTGATGTAAGATGGAGATATACATTTGCAGAAGCGCAAAAGAAGAAAATTAGAATGTTAGAAGAAGACTTTGTAAACAGTTCTGCAGGGTTTATGAATATTAATACCGGTGCAGATTATTCAAAACTATTATATAATTATTTTCAAAAAAAATAGCATTAAAATATTTTTATCACTCTTTAGATTGAGAATAATTAGAAAATTTATTACGTAAATTGAAAAAAATACTACTTATACTATGCTTATTTATCTGTGCTAATGCTTTTTCACAGATACTTTCCTCCAATCTTGAAAAAAAGACGATTGCGTTGGGAGAGCTGGATCATTTTATTATAAGAATTGATAATATTGGTGATCAACAAGTAATAGCTGCTCCTAAAAATGAGTTGCTTCCTTTCCATTTTGAAGAAACCAAAGACAGTATTGGGCAAAACCAAAATATGTATGAGCGAAAAATTGAGTTTGCCGTTTTTGAAGAAGGAAAGTTCACTATTCCGGAATTAGAATTTAAAGTGGGAGACAGGATTTTTAAAACCATTTCTTATGAAGTGGATGTTATTAATACAGCTCAAAAAGGAGACCAAATCACTGATATTATGAACAATAAAGAAGTGAAGTTGGAAGCCCAAGATTATTGGGAGCTATATAAATTCTATATTTTAGCTGCCATTGCCATTATTGCACTTATTATTGCTATTATCATATTTGTAAAATGGGGTAGAAAAGCTAAAGAATCCCCAATTGTAGCAACCAACCAAACTTTAAAAGAGTTAGATAGTCTTAAAAAGAAAAAGTATATTGAGGGAGGAAACTATCGTTTATTTTATATAGAATTGATTGAGATATCTAGAAAATTTATTACAAAACAATATCATTTACCTGCCGAAGTACTTCTTACGGATGATCTTATTGATGTCATGAAAAAAAATAATACCATTTCAGAAGAAAATGAGAAAGTAATAGAAGATGTTTTTTTAAGAGGTGACATGGTTAAGTTTGCGAAAACATTTCCAAACCAAGAAGTAATGGAAAAAGATTTTACGGATATCAAAGCATTTGTAAAAAGATCTTCCAAAGATTTAGAATTTGAAAACTTAAGAAAGGATGTTTAATTTTGAGTTTTACAGCCCCTGGTTTCTGTTACTTTTTTTACTATTTATACCTCTTTTATTTAGAGATATAAGTAAAAAGAAAGTAAAAGGTATAAAAGTTCCTACTGTTAAAAATATGAACAGTAATGGAAATATTCGGTTGGTTCTTTTTCTACTTACCCTTTCAAAATATATTATTCTTTCTGCCCTTATTGTGGCGATGGCCAGGCCAAGAACCTTTACGATTTCACAAGATAGAGATGATACGAAAGGGGTTGATATTATGCTTTCTATCGATGTTTCATTGAGTATGCTTTCTCGAGATTTAACCCCAGATCGTATTTCGGCACTGAAAGATATAGCTGTAAAATTTGTTCAAAAACGTCCCAATGATAGAATTGGTGTAGTGGCATACGCTGCAGAAGCATTTACGAAGGTGCCAGTTACATCCGATCATGAAGTTGTTATTGATGAGATTAAGCATTTAAGTTCTGCTGGCTTGGAACCAGGAACAGCTATTGGTGAAGGACTTTCTGTGGCTGTAAATCATTTAATAAAAAGTAAAGCAAAAAGTAAAGTCATCATTTTAATGACTGATGGAGTAAGTAATATACAGAATGCAATACCACCACAAGTTGCTGCTGAATTGGCAAAAAATAATAATATAAGAGTATATTCAATTGGTATAGGAACGAACGGATATGCATTGATGCCAACATCGCAAGATATTTTTGGAGATTTGATTTTTACAGAAACAGAAGTTACTATCGATGAAAATACGCTTAGAGAGGTTGCACAAGAGACAGGGGGAAAATATTTTAGAGCAACTTCGAATAGTAGCTTGGAAGAAATTTATAATGAAATTAATCAGTTGGAAAAATCGGATGTGAAAGTTTCCAAGCTATATAATTATGAAGAATATTTTAAATTTTTCTTGTGGATTGCTTTAGCCATGTTAATTATTGATGCATTATTAAGATGGGTAATTTATAAAATTTTAAGCTGATGGATTGGTATTTAGGAAATTATTGGTGTTTATTATTATTGCTATTTTTACCCTTACTAGCTTCTTTTTTAATTCGTTATCTAAAATGGAAAAAAAAGAAACAAGAGATCTTTGCGGATAATAAATTTCATGAAGACCTTTTTGAGAAAAAATCAAATTTCACAAAGTTTTTTCCTGCTTTATATCTTTTAGCAACCTTGTTTTTGATATTCTCTATTATTGATCTTTTAAATGGTTCAGAAGAGATAAAGACGAATCAACGATTGAATAATGTAATTTTCATGTTGGATGTTTCCAATTCAATGAATACGGAAGATATTAATCCGAGTCGTTTAAATGAGGCCAAAAATCTCATGATCAATGCGATGCAGAAAATGAAAAATGATAAAGTAGGGATCGTAATATTTGCAGGACAGGCTACTTCTATTATGCCTTTGACTACAGATTATAATTCGGCAGAGACCTACATTAATGCTATTGAGACTAACACAATGCAGATTCAAGGGACTGATTTTTTAAAAGGAATGCAAATTGCAGCCGATAAATTTAAAAATGTAAGTAAGGGCTCTAGAAAAGTGGTATTATTAAGCGATGGAGAAGATAATGAAGGGAATGATAATGCAGCAATAAAATTAGCCAATAAAGAAGGAATTACAATTGTTTCAGTGGGGATAGGCTCTGATGAAGGGGGGCCGGTTCCAGAATATGTTTTTGGACAACTCATGGGATATAAATCCAATATTAATGGAGAAACAGTGATTTCTAAAAGACAGACCGATGCTCTTAAAAGTATGGCAACCTCCACAGGAGGCTCGTACATAGATGGGAACAATATGACTGAAGCTCCTGAAAAAATTATAGAAGCTCTTAATAAAAAAGCATCATCTTCAGAAACTTTAGTAAGGTCTCAAAATGCCAAGCATTATTATCAGTATTTCTTGGCTTTTTCTCTATTTTTCTTTATTTTAATTTATATTTTTAATCCTAAAAGAGATTTTAATGTTTAATTTAATATGTTGCATTCATGCTACTTTAACCCAATTTTAACAAATAAAACTCTGTTTATTAACATATAAAGGAATAATTTTGCACTTAATGAATACTAAAATCATTTTTTTGTCGTTAGTGGTTACTTGCATGTTCTCTAGTTTTTTATTCGGGCAGAAAAACTATAGGACTCTTATATATGAAGGTAATCAAAAATTTAATGGTAAAGACTATGATGGAGCGTCTTCGAAATATATGGAAGCCATAGAATCTAATGCGAAGGATTTTAATGCCCATTATAATTTGGGAAATGCATTGTATAAGAATAAAAAATATGCTGAGGCGAAAGCAGAATTTGAAAAAGCACAAAAGCTTTCACAAAACCTTCCCGATAAGGCTGCTGCTCTTCATAATTTGGGAAATGCATATATGCAAATGAACCAACCTGAAAAGGCTGCAGATTATTATAAGCAATCTCTTAAGCAAAGTCCAGGTAATGAGTCGACCAGGAAAAATTATGAAATTGCAAAGCTGAAAGAAAAAGAAAATCAGCAGAAAAAAGATCAGCAAAAAAACTCTGGTAAGGGGAATAATAAAGATCAACAAAAGGGTGATCAAAAAGATGACTCTAAGGATCAAAAACAAGATCAGGGAAATAATCAGGAAAACCAAGGAAAAGGACAAGGTGATGATTCTGATCAGAATAAGAAAAATGAAGGAACAATTCCTAAAGATCTTGAAAAAGCAATTTTAGAGAAAGTAAGTGATAAAGAAAAAGAAACTGCCAGAAGAATTTTAAATAAAAATTCTTATTCAATGCCCGAGAGCAATGAGAAAGATTGGTGATGCAGTACAAATTAAACTCCATATTATTCTTTTTAGTATCTGTAATTTCTTACGGACAGGTTAATTTTTCCATAACTCCTGACAAAAATAATTATAATGGGAAAGATATTATTAATCTTACGATTGTTCTTGAAATAAACGGAACAGAATTTAGTCGTCAAACGCCATTACGTTCTCCTGATTTATCAAAATTTAATATTATTGGGACGGGTTCAATGAATAATGAATTTGAAGACCCGGAAACCAATATTGCTATTTCACAATATGTAACAAGAATTGCTTTAGAGCCAAAACAAAAGGGCAAAGTAAAAATAGGTTCGTTTCTGGTGACGATTAATAATAAAGTTTACAAAACAGAACCGTTTGAAGTATTTGTAAAAGAAATAGATAAAAAATTAGTAGCGAATAACAATATTTCAAATGACGTCTATCTGAATATGGAAATCGAAGATCGTGAGGTTTATCAGGACCAACCTACGATTGCTGTTTTAAAGGTGTATTCTAGAAATATGGACAACTTTAGAAAGATTAAGAATATTAATCTTCCGGAACAGGAAAATATTAATGTTTATCCGGTGAGCTTTACAAAGTCCGATATATCACCTCCAAGCTATGGAGGAACTATGGCTTCACAGATCTTAGCTATTTTTATGGTGTTCCCTAATGAGGATGGATATGTTGAGGTTCCCCCGGTATCTGCATCGGTTAATACTTATAGTACTAAGAATAAAATCATTTCAAATAAGATTAAGCTGAATGTAAAAAAACTTCCTGAAGGAGCTCCTGCAAGCTTTAAAAATGCTGTGGGGAATTTTAATGTTTCCATATATAAAAGTTCTAAGGAAAAAATTGAGGCGAAAAAACCTGTAAATGTGATAATAAAGGTTACTGGAGAGGGAAACTTAACTCATATGGTATTACCTAAGATTGCTGAATCTCCCAACTATAAAGTATTCAATCCAAAAATAACATCTAAAGTATCACCAGGAAGTAAAGGTATTAAAGGGGAGGTTTTAGCCAACTATGTCGTTATTCCCAATAAAGATGGAGCTATTTCTATTGAAACAACAAAATTTTCGTTTTTCAATCCTGAAAATAAAGAATATGTTAATTTAGGTAAAAAGACATTACAATTGGATGTTCTTTCTCATAAGGAAGTAATAGAGTCTCGTACTACTGTGGAAACGGTAAATGAATATACCAATAATTTCTTAGAAACGGTGAATACTCCAGTTCTGAAGACTACCTCATTTAAGGTTAAAGAAAAAGATAAATTTCATTGGAGTATACTTTTAACAAATATTGCGATATTATTGGGTATATTTGTTATCTATTTATTATTTAAGAAGTGGCAAAAAAAACGAAATTTAGTTAAAGAAAATTCACAGTCAAAATCTTTAGGGTCTGTAGCAGAGACAGAAAATGAAATTAGAAGAACACTAGAGGCTGATGTGAATGATTATTTTAGTTATTTAGAAAACCTTAAAAATACGGGGGATTATCAAAAATTCTTTCTAATCGTGGAAGAGTTGGATTTAGAAGTTAGAAATCAATACGTTAAAGGTTCCAAAGAAGAGTTTGCTCACTTTCTTGCAGAATATAAAGGGATTGCTTTAAGTGAAGATTATCTGAACTTTTCACAAAAAATTCAAATAGAAAAGTATTCTCCTGTTAAATCTGCGGAAGGGATTGAGGAACTTTTAAAAGTGATTGTTAATTTGTACTCTCGGATTAGCAAATAGTTAATTTATTTTCATATTTTTGCGAAATTATTAAATACAAATTGATGGAGATTTTTAATAACTTTTCTATAAAAGAAATTGTAACATGTTTTATGGTTCTTTTTGCTGTGATCGATATTATTGGATCTGTTCCTATTGTTGTGAGTTTACAGCAGAAGTTTGGAAAAATCGAAGCAGGAAAAGCTTCTCTCACAGCTGGAGCTATTATGCTTATTTTTCTTTTTGTAGGAAACAAAATTCTTAAATTAATTGGTGTTGATGTTAATTCTTTTGCAATTGCGGGGGCTTTTGTTATTTTCATTATTGCATTGGAAATGATATTGGGCATTGAAATTAACAAATCCACAGAAGCTAAATCTGCCTCAATTGTTCCTATCGCTTTTCCTTTAGTTGCAGGAGCAGGTACTTTAACTACCACACTTTCCCTTAGAGCTGAATTTCATGATATTAATATTATTTTAGGAATTATTCTCAATACAATTTTTGTATATTTGGTGCTGAAATCGGCGAAATGGTTGGAGCAAAAAATGGGAGATGGAACATTATCTATTTTACAAAAAGTGTTTGGAATCGTTCTTTTAGCTATTTCAATTAAATTATTTACCGCAAATTTTGCCCAATTGGTGCAAACTTATATTAATTTTTAAAAATTATGCAAAAGTTTTATAAAGTATTTTTAATACTGTTTATTGTTTTTATAGCTGTTAATCTGTATGCTTTAGACTGGAGTTCAGAAGTTTTATCAGAAGATAATCTAAAGTTTGTATTTTCTATTGCTTCGGCAGTGATTGGTTTGATCTTACTTTTTGTTTTAGATACTTGGAGTAGGATTGGTGTAAAAAAGAAATAAACTCAATATTATATAAAATATAATCTCTTTCAAATAGTTTGGAAGAGATTTTTTTGTATAATGTGGTCTTAAGCCTGATTAACTGATGGTGTTCTTGTATAATTAAATTATTGTAAATCAGTGTTTTATTGTGTGCGTTTATTATTGTCTTAAAAAAAATATATCTTAGTTTTATAAAAAGATATAATTTGATGAAAAATAAAAACATTAAGAGGTTATCAACTGAAAAGCAAAATGAAGGGTAATCTCAAATATAACTTCTATAAATATTTCAAGGTCCAAAAATACTTCTAATGTATTTCTATATTAAAGAAGAAATTGTTGTAAAGCATAATATATATTGTTTAACGGAGGTAAAGGATTGTTTATAACAATTAAAGGATCACTAGATTTTTTAGGACAGCTTCAGATTTTAATTCTGTTTCCATCCATTCTTTTTCAGGAATACTTTGCGCTGTAATTCCCCCTCCAATAAATGAATGTATCGAATCTTGATACAGTTTTGCACATCTAAGGTTTACAAAAAACTGAATATAATCTTCTGTTTCAACTTTTATATATCCGGCATATAATTCGCGAGGAAACTTTTCAAAGGCCTTAATATTTTCTATGCAAAAATCTTTTGGGATTCCACATACCGCAGGAGTGGGGTGGAGTTGATGGATTATATTTTCTAAATCTTTCGGTTTTATTATTATTTTGAAATCCGTTCTGAGGTGCTTAATATTACCGGAAATATGATCATATGTGCTAGAGATTTGCAGATCCTCTGAATAGTTTTTAAGGATATTCTTAATATATTCTGATACAGGCTTTTGTTCTTCTTTTTCTTTTTCAGACCAAGATTCTGAAATAGGAAGAGTACCTGCAAGGCTCATTGTTTCAAATTCATAGGTGTTTTTATTGAATTTCCCTAATACTTCAGAAAATGCACCTATCCATGCATTTTTTCCATCATTAAAAAAGTACCTAAAAGCATTGGGATAAGCATTACATAGGTTTTTGAAACTTTCTTTTAGATCAACAAGAATAAAGTCTTTGAAAATTTTTCTTCTGGAATAAACTAACTTTGGGAGATTATGATCAACAATAACTTGTATTATATGCTCTAGTGTATGTAAATATTCATTTTTGGTTTCTTCAACAAAATGGTTTTCAGTGGTTGGTAAATGCTTATTGGTGATTATCAATTCCTCAAATTCTGTAGAATCAATTTCAATAATATTTCCTTTAAAATTAAGTTGAGTTAATCCATCAAAAGAATAAAATGTGATTGATTTTTTATATGTATTTTCATCTATTGAATAGAGCTTTTCATTGAAAGGGAATTTGAAATAAATCATAGGGTATTACTTGTACAAAAGTATTATTCAGGGCTGGTAGATTTTAAGTCTATTTTCTTTCTACAAAGGTATTATTAGTCTTGAAAAGGTCAAAATCAAAAGAATGAATTTTTTAGCCTAAATCTTTATATTCTAATTCTAATATACTAAAGATAGTTCACTTCTTGAAAAAATTATTTTGAAAGAATATTATTTGTCATTGTGGTATGGCTAATCAGCTGTCCCTCTTCATCGCGAATTTCAATTTCTGAAACATGTATTGTTTTTCCTTTTCTAATAAATCTAGCAGTACCTGTAATGATTCCATCTTTTTTGCTTCTTAAATGATTGGAATTGATATTAGTTCCCACGCCATAATACGAGCTTACATCAATAAATATATTGGATAGGCTGGATCCCATTGTTTCCGCTAATACACAGCTTGCCCCTCCATGCAAAATTCCAAATGGTTGATGTACTTTAGGCTGAACAGGCATTGTAGCAGTCAGAGTTTCATTTTCTATGTCGACATCAATAAATTTTATTTCTAAAGTTTTTGGCAAAGTGACCTCTTCACCCCAGCTATTGAGAAAATAAAGTATTTCTTCTTTTGTTAAATTTTTCATTTGATATAGATCTATTTTAGGTATTAAAGTATGTTACCATGAGCGCTGAAATTCTTTCATTATGGTAAAAGATTAATCAAGACTAATAGTAAGTCAATACTTATTCTTCAATCGTGTTCTTCATAAAATTGGGATTCCAATTGGCTGGTACTTTAGGTACAATATTGTTGTTTACGTAATACTCTTGAATTTCTTTCATGATTTCAGGAAAAGAAACGGATGCAATCCTTTCATAAGGAATAGTGTATCCTAAGTAGATAATCTTTTTATTAAAATCTCCTGCAGCAAGAACGATAGGTACTTTTGCGGTTAAAGCCATATGATAGAATCCTTTTCTCCATTTTGGAACCCAACTTCTTGTACCCTCAGGGGTAATGACTAAACTAAAGTCATCTTTTTCAAATTGTTTTGCCACAAAATTGATAAGATCGTTTTTCTGACTTCTATCGATACCAATTCCACCAAGTCCTTTCACAATACCACCATACCAAGCTTTTGTATGGGTATCTTTAATAATCACTTTTAAAGATTTTCCTAAACTCCAATAAGCAAAATTTCCCAAGGTGTATTCTACGTTATGAGTATGGGGTGCTACAACAAGGATACATCTGTTGAGATTGTTTATATCACCTTGCAAAACAACTTTCCATCCCATTAATTTGAGCATTAATTTGCCAATTAGTTTTTTCATAAAAATCGTATTATAAATAAAAAAGTATAACCACAACTTTGGCTATACTTTACAAATATATTGAAATATTATCGCTCCTAAAACAAACCGCTGATGAAATCTGCGATTTTTATTGCAATTTCTAATGCTACTTGTACCATTTTACTAAGTTTTGATTTGGGTTATTAATTTGTGACTAAGATAAGGTAATTTAATGGAAAACTAGCCATTATAATTAAATATTTTAGTTTTTTTGAGAGTAGAAGAGTGTGAATTTCAAACAATTGCCCTCCATTCACACCTTCCTGCCACTCTCTGCAGTTAATTATTTAGTTTTTATGGAAATTTCTTTTTTACCTTCTTTAATTTGAATATCTACATCGCCTTTCGTTTTCTCAATATCGGTTTTCATAGAGTCAATTACTTTTTTGGCCTGAGATTTTGGAACTTTTTTTCCATTGATAATAATACTATCTTTATCATCAGAATTATATTCAATGGTAGATCCATTTACAGTGATTTTATTTTTTTCAATTTTAATGTTTTTATTGTTACCATTTTCATCTTCGTCATCATCATTAACTCCATTTCCATCTAAATCTCCATTGAAATCAATAATATCTTTTCTTGCAGGAATTACAACCATATTTTCAGGAATAACCAATTCATAATCTATTCTATAGTCTCTGAATCTATGAGCATACGGATATTTTATGTAATTAGGAAGCATCACTTTATTTCCGGATATTTCTACAGGTACATTCACTTGAAGCGGTATATTATATCCTTTTGCTTCTTTCTTAATAATAAGATAAGGACTTTTTACATTTGGTTTTCTAGTCACATCAACATAAACATAATCTTTTTCAAATACAGATTGCTTATCTGAATATAGATCATCTTCATATCCTGTAAAGCTTTGTGGAACAGTTATTTGTTTTACGTCAACATATAAACTATCAGAATTGGTATTAATAGAAATCTCTTCGGTATCTTCTTTATGACCTTTCAAAAACATTTCTTTTTTTGCCATACTTACTCCAAAATATGTAGATACTGAAATTAGACCTAAGAACAATGCTCCTAATACCCAACCTGTATTTCTTAATTTTGTTTTTGGAGAAATTAATTTAATACTGAGTAATGCAAATAGTATCGCGGGAATTAAACTTCCTAAAATAATCATAGCCATAATAACATATTTCATTCCATCGTTGTCGAAATAGAAATTCATATGACTTATAGGAGGAAAATCATTATTGCCCATGAATCCAAATACTACAAATACTCCAATTAAGCATGAGAAGGAAATTAATCCGAAAATACCCCCTAAAATATATCTAACAGCATTCCAAATTCCACTGCCCGCATTGTTGATGTAAGGCTTATTTTCTATATAAATTTCTCCAACTCTTTGAGTAGATTCATTAGCAAATTGAACTAATTTATTAGATTCACTTTTAAGATTATCGAAATTCATAGGTTTTCCCTTCATTTTCAAAAAATCAGCTGCTGACTCTGCTTTTGGCAATACAATCCAAAGGATAACATAGAGTAATCCTATTAAGGAAGAGGAAATGGCAGCGGTAAAGATCCCTAGTATAAATACACCCAACCAAATAGCTCTCATAGCTGTAATATCCATTCCTACATAGTGAGCTAATCCTGCGCAAACACCTGCGATTTTTTGTCTTTCAGGGTCGCGGAATAATTGTTTTTTATCTGTATAATTAGTACCCGAATTTGTTTTTTTAGAATTGTTTTTTTCAGAATAATAAGCTTCTTCTTGTTCTTCTATTTTTTCAGGAGTACCAATCTGGTTAATTACCTTTTCAACATCGGTATCATTGATTACTTCACGTTTACCTAGCGAATCTCTGAAAATTTCAACCATTCTGATTTCTATGTCATGCATTACCTCATCTGCTTCAGAAACATCTAATGAGCTTCTAAGAGCATTCAGATAGTCGCTGAGCTTTATATATGCGTGTTCTTCTATGGTAAAAGAAAAACCTGCGAGTCCTATTGAGAGTGTCTTGTTCATAGCTTTGTTTTTAAATTTTTTGAGTAATTTGGTTTACTGAATCCGTTAATTCATTCCAGGTATTTTGGAGTTCATCTAAAAACAGTTTTCCTTTTTCTGTTATTTGATAGTACTTTCTAGGGGGGCCTCCTGTGGACTCTTCCCATCTGTAAGAAAGAAATTCTCCATTTTTTAATCTTGTTAAAAGAGGGTATAGTGTACCTTCTACCACATCTAGTTTTCCCTTTTTAAGCTCATCTATGAGGTCGGAAACATACATTTCACGAAGATTGATGAGACTTAAAATACAGAATTCCAGAATTCCTTTTCGCATTTGCGCTTTGGTATTTTCAGTATTCATCTTTAATAAAGTTTTGTTAATTAGTTATATATTGGTTTAGAATAATGTTCCTAGCTAGTTGAACGTATTCTAATCTTACATTACAAAGATATATAATTAAAATGGTATTATGCAATACAAAGTAGTGTTTTTTTTGAAATAATGAATTAATGTGTTGTAAATCAGTTGTATAAATTTTGTTGAAAAATGGGGTCTCTAGATAATTGATGATAATTTTATCAAAAATATCATACTTTTGATGGTGATTTGTATTTTTATGCAATTATTTTATAGTAAATATATCATATGAACGCTCAATTGTATGTAAAGAGAAAATGAAGCGCATTTTATGAGTAACTTATATAATGATGGGTAGAATAGTAAGCTAAAGAAACTGAAAAATCGAATAATAATATAGATACGAATGAAAATACAAAAGGAAGTAGATTTTATTTTGGCTGTAGATGCCTTGAAAAATGTACAAAGAAGAAACTTTAATGCGGATGATAATAGGAGAGAGAATACTGCAGAGCACTCATGGCAGATTATTATTTTAGCTCAAATTCTTTTTCCTTATGCGAAAAATAGAGAAGATATTGATCTTCTTCGAGTGATCAGAATGCTTTCTATTCATGATTTAGTAGAAATAGAAGCGGGCGATACTTTTTTGTTTGATGAAAAAGCAATGGTGGGAAAATTTGAGCGAGAAAAATTATCGGCTCAAAATATTTTTGGAATTCTTGATGAACCGCTGCGTTCAGATTTCTTTAATCTTTGGTTGGAATTTGAAGAAGAGAAAACTGCTGATGCCGTTTTTGCATGTTCAATAGATAGGATTATGCCATTTATTCTAAATTCACATACTTCAGGAAAAAGCTGGACGGAGGCTGGAGTGACTGAAAAACAAATTAGAAATATGCTTGAAAATGCAATCGGTCGAGCATCAGATGAAATGGGAGAGGCCTTTGAGCTGTTATTAAATAAAAGTCTTGAAACTGAAAAAGTCTTGAAATAATATAAAAGAAAATGAGTTTTGGCAAGTAAAATTGCCAAAACTCGTCACTATATTTATAGTATTTGGATTGGTTTCTTCAATTCATCAATGGCTACAAAAGTAAAGTCTCCTACAATGGCTCTTTCTCTTTCATAGGAATACATTTGTTCAGTATAGATTTCTACATTTACTTTCATACTGGTTTTTCCTACATATACCACTTTTCCGATCAACTCTATTATAGTCCCGGCCGGAATAGGTTTTTTGAAATCAATTTTATCACTGCTTACAGTAACAACTCTTTTTCTAGCGAATCGGGTAGCAGTAATGAATGCAACTTCATCCATTAATTGCATGGCAGTCCCTCCGAAAAGAGTATCATAATGGTTGGTTGTATTAGGGAAAACGGCTTTAAAAATTCTAGTTTCTGATGATGTAATTCTTTCTTCAGTAGTCATATTTCATTATTAATTAAAACGAAATGAAATAGTATTGAGATAACAGACCGGAGAGACACGGATAACCCTCTTAGAATTATATCAAATCAATTAACTTCAGATCGCGAAAGTTTTTTGTTTAAAGAAAAAGGCAGGTCTCCTGACTTATGACATCTTTGATCTCCTTCCCATGATAAACACAGTGGATATATTTGATCAAGATTTTTTGTCACTTACAGTTGCGCGACAGTTCGTGATTTTCACACGATTCCCATTTAATCTACAGCTAAGCAGAGCCAATTTCCGGAAAGCAAGTTGCTTTCGGTACAAAAGTAATAAATATTAATGAATTATTCAGGATTATTGAAAATGATTTGATTGATTACTTTTCCTTCTTTTATTGTCCAAAGGGTGGTGTATCTATTTTCACCAGATCCATTAATCATATAAAGAAAAATATGATCATTATCAATAGCAGTAACTCCTATATTGTTGAAATCCATGGTAGGCTGAAACATATTTTTAATAGCTTCTCTTACAAATACAGAACCTCTTTCGGGTTGTTGTACTCTAATCGATTTAATTTCAGTCATATTTTCCGGTAATTCATTGCTAATTCCCCAAGGTTTAATTTTGTCAATAGTAAGAATTTTTCCGGAAGCATCTTTTTCCTGTTTACGGTATCCTGCGTTAGAAGGGTAGATATCAATAATAACTTTAGTCCTTTGATTAGTCGGTATTTTGGGATTGGTATTATCTGTGAAAATAAGAGATTTCCCATTTTTAGATTTAGAAGGAGTGAATTGAGGTAATTGATCAATAAAGGCAATTCGATCTTTATTTACCATCCCTTCCTTATTGAGTGTATCGTATCTTACAAAAGGTTTTTCAGTCTCATTTTTTTCCGGGTACTTTATCCATATCCACTCTGTTTCTCCAGGAGCTGGTTTTACGTAAACAAATACATCGCCTCTCCGCATACGGATCTTATCTATAATTTTTCTATAATTATCCTTGGGAACACGCACCATTGCATAGCCTTCTTCAGCTTTTACAACTCCAAATGGAACTTTGGTTTGTCCCTGTACAATAGGAAAGGAAAAGAAACTCAATGAAGATAATAAGAAAAGCTTTTGTAAGATAGTCATTACTCTAATAGATTTGTAATTCAAAGATATTAAATTAAATGCTTTTTGGACGATAATTGTTGGAGTAAATCATCTATTGGATTGAATCTATGGAGAAATAGTGACTATCCATTGGTAATGTTAGTAAGAATAAGTTTTTGCTGAAAACTGTTCACTGAAAGAAACAAAAGAGTTTTTTTCATAGAGTAATTTTTTAATTCAAACTAAATTACGAAAAATGGATTGTATTTATTTAAAAAAGAGAATGTTATTCAACACTCTCTTCACTTATTTATAGGTGACACTATCTCGTAAAGTGTGTAAGTTAAAAAGTTAGGCTTGGATTTATAATCTGAGCCTTTTTTCAAAAATAAGCATAAATTGGTTGAGAACAATACCCCAATTTCGAATAGGCATGGTCCATTT
>NZ_CACVBR010000032.1 GCF_902728265.1 Chryseobacterium potabilaquae | reverse complement strand
AACAGTAATGAATCATTATAGGGATATCTTAAACTATTTTGATAATAGAAGTACCAATGCTTCAGCAGAGTCTTTTAATGCGAAAATCAAAAACTTTAGATTGCAACTAAGAGGGGTAAAAGACAGAGCCTTTTTCTTATTCAGATTATCCAAACTTTTTGCATAGCCCCCCAAGTTTTGCGCCTGATCCGTTAATAATTGTAAATCATTTAACAATATTTCTCTTGCCTGATCTCCTTTTTTTGATAATGAAAGGGACAATAAATCTTTCGTTGAAACTTCCGTAATATTTTCTTTTAATTGGAGCTGAGAAACGATTTCTTTAAAATCGCCTTCTAAATTTCTATGCCAACAAAATGCATTTGACTTTCCTTTAAAAGGAGTGTGTACTAATTCTTCAAATGAAGAAAATACTTGAATTTGATGGTGATAAGAATTGCTTTTGTTCACTTGAAAATAAAAAAGGGCTAAATTTTATATTTAACCCTTTTTGCGGAGAGTGAGGGAAACTATCCCATCTCTGACATGTTTTCAACAAACTGAATAACAAGCTATTAATGCATCTAAATTTGTTAATACTTATACTTTTTTGTTTACTTTTTGTTTATTTTCAAACCCTATAGAATCTTCGTGTATACCTTCAAAATATTATCTGACACTCCAAAACTCCAATTAGCATTTTCTTTATACATTTTCTTTGGTCTAAAATGAACAGGGATTCCATATTTTTCTTGATTTCTCACATTAGTAAAATACTGTTTTGAAATACCCGTTTCTTCATGAAATTGCACAATAAAAGATACTAGCCTTAATCTTTTAAGAATCTTTGGCAGTTTTAATATTTGTTGGTCTGACTAAATATCATCCTATTTAATTTGACTTTTTTCTATTACAAGACTCATCCGTTAATTGTAAATTTCTTTAATTTTAACATTTCAATTTTATCAATTAATTCAGCTAAAAGCACAGGGTTTCCTTTAATCAAACTCCTAGCAGAATCTCGTCCCTGTCCAAGATTTTCATCTCCATAACTGAACCAAGATCCGTTTTTAGCAATAATTCCATGATTTACCGCAATATCTAAAACTTCACCTTCTTTTGAAATTCCCTGACCGTACATTATATCGAATTCCACCTGCTTGAAAGGTGGAGCAACTTTATTTTTTATCACCTTCACTCTAGCTCTACTACCTATTACATTATTATTTCCATCTTTTAATTTTGAACTGTCCCCTCCGGCCCTTCTTATATCAACTCTAATCGAAGCAAAAAACTTCAAAGCATTTCCCCCAGTTGTAATTTCAGAATTATCATATTCGCCAATTCTATCCCGTAATTGATTGATAAATATTACAGCACATTTAGTGCGGCTTGTCACTGATGTTAATTTTCTTAAAGCCTGGGACATTAATTTTGCATGCAGCCCTATTTTAGAATCACCCATTTCACCCTCAATTTCCGCTTTTGGGGTTAGCGCAGCAACCGAATCTATTACCACAATATCAATAACACCTGAGCGAATAAGATTATCTGTAATTTCTAATGCTTGCTCTCCATTATCTGGCTGAGAAACAATAAGATTACCAAGATCAATCCCAAGTTTTTCGGCGTATCCTCTATCAAAAGCATGCTCTGCATCAATAAAAGCAGCAAAACCACCCGCTTTTTGAGCTTCAGCAATAGCATGTAATGCTAGTGTCGTTTTTCCTGACGATTCCGGTCCATAAATTTCAATAATCCTTCCTTTTGGATACCCTCCAACTCCTAAAACAAGATCTAGCCCTGCGGATCCAGAAGAAATAACTTCTATATTTTCTTCTATCTGAACATCCCCCATTCTCATTACAGTTCCTTTCCCAAAGTCATGGTCTAATTTTGCAAGTACTACATTAAGTGATTTGTTTTTATTTATAAAAGTTTCATTTGATTTGATGTAATTTTTGTTTTCCTTGTTTTTAAGGCTTTGCTTCATTTAATATTTTGTTTTTGTTCTTTTAAAAAAATATATTGGATCTTACTTTCTTTTCAACCGTGAAAATTTGTAAAATCTCGTCAATATTTATCTCATAGTCTTCCCAAGTGGGGTTAAATGAGTGGCAAAGTATGATTCTCTTTTCTTTATCTATTTTCTTAATTTGCTTTACTACAACTCCCTCATCAGTAACAATCACAAAGAGCTTGGATCTTATAGGTAAGTTTTCGATATGATCAAAATATTGTTTAATTAATAATTCTTCACCTTCTGAGATAGATCTTTTAGTATTATCATCCATTGAATGCCCATATACTCTAACCACCAGATAAAAACCTTTTGCATACTCTTTGGGAACTAATCTTTTTTTCTTTTCTGGCAAAGCCGCTATATCCCCACCACCCAACTTTCCTCCAGCTGTTTCTAAATCTTGAAACTCTACCATCATATAATCATCCTCCGGAACTGGGAAGACTTCATCTTTTTTATCATTCTTTTCTTCTTTGTCGCCAAGATCTAAACCTTCTCCAGTTAAAAACCAGTATTCATTAAAGTCATCAAAAGCACTTTTTATTTTATTCACCAGATTACTACCAACATTTCTCTTGTTATTTACTATAGCACTTATATACTGTTGAGAAGTCCCAATCTTTGAAGCAAATTCTTCTTGAGATATATTCTTCCATTCATAGAATTCTTTAAGTCTTTTATTTTTAGAAAAATCAATATTTATCTTTTTGGTTGTGAATTTATCTTCTTTCATTTAAAATATTTGTAGTTGAAAATCAGCAAACTATATAATATCAAGAAAATAATAACATACTTATTGTTGTTTTTTATCTTTTTGATTGTATATTTGTGGTACAATTGTTAACAAATGTAAAACAAAATTATGATAGCTCAAAAAAAATATTGCGAAATTATTCTTAACGCTCCTACTCTTTTGGGGACACTGATTATCAAAGACGGAGGATCAATGAAGCCAGATTGCATTCTCAGAAACTTACAAAGAGAATCACCTACCATCCGAAGAAGTAAGGCATTATTCGATACATTAGAAGAGGCCGGTTATACAAAAGAAGAAATATTCCAAAAAGGAAAACCATGAAAGGATTAACCGCAGATCAAATATATCCTTCAGTAATGTTTCAAATAAACCAAGTGCAAGATCCGAGTGAACGTCAAAAATTAGAAACTATGATACTGGGGGCAGTGGAAAGTAAATTAAGAAGAAAAGCTCGGATTTCTGCACAATTAGATAAAATCCCAAGATATCAATACAATCAAAAAACAATCAAAAAAATAAAATAATGAAAAAACAATCAAAAAAATTACTTAAAAGAGGATTAAAACTCTTCATAAGAATCGAAATAATACCATTCAATGATAATGGCAAAACAGTGGAATATTGTACGATGTATGTTTTCGGACTACCATTAATATCCAATATCTCTCAATCCAAATAGTCATGGAAACATTATCAATCCAAAATAAAGCAATTGACTTTTTGAACACATATAACAGAAATGTTTTAGTTGAAGTTTCAGAGCATATGGATATTGATAGTCTTTTTACTTATAACCGAAGTAGATATGATTCGGATTACTTTGAAACTATTCAGTATTTGGATTGGGATGAATTCTACTTTGAGGTAAAGTTCAAAATAGAATTTGATTATGAATCTCACCACGCAAAAGAAACTCGTGATAATGATGAGGAATCTATCATTGAATTTAAAAATGTAGAGGCAATTACTGAGATATTAGTATGCCTAATTTGGATTGATGATGAATACCAGGATTATGATTTATCAGAAAAGGAAATGAAAATGATTAAACGATACTTTGAAAAACACATAACCCTATCAGAATAATATAAAAAATTTAAAATCATATTGAAAATGAAATCTTTTAAGATCCTAACGGTAATCCTAAAGGCGGAAAACCACAAAAATGTGAAGCAAAATAAACCATATCATAATTAACAACAAAAAGCTCAAGAGCAATGAATGAAGTTTTAGAACAAAAAGAAAAAATATTTTTTGAAATTGAAAAAATTGAAGTTGAAAAGCTACCGGAACTGCAAGGTTTAAAAGAAAAACAATTTCAAATAGTAAGAGATAATCCTTTTGTTGAAATTACTGACATTAAAACCTACGAAGAAGCCAAAAAAGCAAGAACTGCTTTACTTACTGCCAGAACAAATATTGAAAAGCAGGACAAATTAATCGTTAGTAAGATCAATTCTTTTAAAACAAGAGTAAAAGAAATTAGCCAAAGCCTAATTTCCATTACCCAATCTCATGAGGAGAAACAACAGTTGGAAGTTAAAAGATGGGAGGAAACCAAGGAACAGGAAAAACAAGAAAAAATCCGATTAGAAGAAGAAAGAAAAGGAAAAATAAAAGATGCTATTGATTTAATTTATAAAAAAGAGCTCCAAAAAATTGAAATCCTTTCATTTGAAACAATTGATACCTTAAAAATAGACTGGGAACAAAATCTATTTAAAACGAATCTTTCTCAATTTGAAGAATTTGAATTAGACTTCACGGAAAAATTAATTCTTCTTAAAAATCAATTTGCATCAAAGGAACAAGTACTTAGGGAAAAGGAAGTACAAAGATTGGAAAGTGAATCTCTGAAAGCTGAACGTGAAAAAATTCGCCAAGAATTGGAATCCCTTGCTTTTGAAAAAGCCAGACATGAAGCGGAATTACAAGCCAAAGAACAAAAAGCAAAAAAAATCAGGGAAGCTGAGGAAGAAAGATTGAGACAAGAGCGTCAAGAAATAGAAAATGAAAAAATACGTCTCGCAAATATAGAAGCCGAGCGTATTGCAAAAGCTGAGGCTTTACATAAAGAGCTATTAGAAACAGAGCAGGCCGCAAAACAAAAAGCAGAAACAGAAACAAAGGCGAAAGAGGATGCCGGAAGATTACAAGCACTTAAACCTGAAAAAGAAAAAATAATCGATTACCTGCAAAGCATAAGAGGATCTATCCCATTGCCCGTAATACAGGACGAAAGTTTGAAAAAAGAATTTACAACAGCAATTGATCAGATCAATGAAATTATTTCAAAATCAGTTTCAATAATAAAAAATTTCAAATAATTAAAATCAAAATACAATGTCAAAAGAAATTACAGAAACAATTCCCACAAACAGTTTTTTACCGATAGGCTATAAGATGCCTGATAAATCCAAACAGTTTATGAAACTAAAACAAGGTGATAATTCCATAAGAATATTATCTTCTCCATTACTTGGTTATGTTGTTTTTAGTCATGAAAAAAAACCAATCAGACGTCCATTTTCTTTAGGGGATTTTCTTCCGGAAGAACTGACTGAAATCAAACCCAAGATTGATCCGGAAACAAACAAACCTGAACCTTCAAAACATTTTTGGCTAATGCTGGTTTGGGATTATACCGATAATGCCCCCAAAGTTTTAGAAATAACACAAATCACGATTCTAAAACCTCTGAATCTTCTTTGTGAAAATCCTAATTGGGGAGATTTAAGACAATTTGATATTACCATTAATAAAGTGGGTGCAACAAAAAATGATACTGAATTTACCGTTATTCCAAATCCCCCATGCCCCTTAAAGAATGAAATAAAAAATTTAGTTGAAGAACTGCATGAAAAAGATTTGTTAAACCTTGAGGCAATTTGGGAAGGTGAATATCCTTTCTTAACCTATAATTTTTAAATATGGGATTCTTTGATTCAGAATTTATAATTGGGGGTGTAACAGCCTCTGATTATTCCGAAACCTTACACATGTTGGAGACAAAGGAAAACCAAGCTAAAATAAAGCGGGAGGAAAAACTTAAACAACGTTTAGGGAGATTTACTGCCTCCAATGTTCATAAACTTATAGGTGGTAAACGTGATGAGAAAAGTAAAGAATTGTCCAAGGGAGCTGTTTCATACATCAATGAAATAGTTTCCGAAGCAACAACCGGAGAAACGGATTTCTTTGAAACAAAAGATACTAGACATGGTATTGCGTATGAAGAAGAAGCAATGCTATATTTTATAGAAACCACAGGAATAAAAGTAGAGAGCTTTGGAGAAGATCAGAAATTCATTCCTTTTGGAAATCATGCAGGATGCTCTCCCGATGGTATTATAAAAGACATTTTTATTGTTGGAGGTGCTGAAACCAAATGCCCTAAATCGGCAACATTTGCAAAGTATGCAACAGAGCTTACCCTTGAAAATTTCAAAGCGGAATGTTGGGAGTACTATTGGCAATTACAATTCTCCATGTTTTGTACGGGAGCAACATTTTGGTATTTCATTGCTTATGATCCACGAGTGAAAAAAGGAAGTAAAATTTTCTATTTGAAGATTGAAAGAAATGAAACCGACATTGAAAATCTTAAATCCAAATTACAATTAGCAATTGCCTTGAAAGAGTATAAACTCAAAAAGTTAGGATATTATAATTAAAATTAACCCATAACAAAAATGATTTTTGACACTTCCATACCAGACATACGAAAAAAAGCACTCCATAGAGTAAAACACCTGTTCCATAAGAAAGCAAAGATTGAGGTACTAGAAAAGAAAAAAAATAGAACCTATAGTCAAAACAATTACTTGCATTTAATTCTAGGTTGGTATGCCCTTGAATATGGTGATACTCTTAAAGAAGTAAAACTCGAACACTTCAAGAAAAAAGTAAATCCGGATATTTTCAAAACAGAATTTATTAATCTTAAAACCGGAGAATCTCGCGAGGAATGGAAAAGTACCCGTGATATTACAACATCTGAAATGTCTATAGCAATAGAAAGGTTCCGTAATTATTCAGTGAAATATATGAATCTATATTTGCCGGAATCTCATGACCTGCCCATATTAGAAGTCATCGAAAACGAGTTGGAATTACAACACAATAAAATTTATTTATAAATAATCATGGAAGATACTGATATCATGCCCTACGGACTTCATAAGGGCAAACAAATGCAGGATGTCCCTGCTGAATATCTTCTCTTGCTATATGAAGAAGAAAAGTGTACAGAACCTGTCAAAGAATATATTAAAGATAACCTGCAGGTCCTTGAAATAGAAATTGAACGTAATCAAAAAAACATATAACCCATGAAAGAAAAACTGGAAACCAAACATCAGGAGAAAAGATTCTTTACTTCCCAATTAGAAGAAATGAAAGATTTGTATCTGGCAAAAAGATTACTAAGAACATGGAATGAAGATTTTGTAGATGAAGATAGTGGAGAGGTTGTTTCCATTGAACGGAATGAAGTAATTCTCGACATTGGAGCCCATTTGGATCATCACAATTTACAGATTATAGATTTTCATTTAAGTGCTGGTGATATTAACGGAGTCGAGGTAAGCAATCAGAAAAGGGATGGAATTTTTACAGATGAATTCCTTACATCCACCTGGTGTGTAACAGCTGTAATTGGAGGTAAGAAAAAGAATGTTTACTTGTATGCCTATTCTGTATTTATAGCATTAGAAATTGCTAAAGATTATATTGAGCAATCTTATCCCGGGCGATTTGGGGTTACAGGAGTTAAAGAACTCAATAATGCTATACTTATCACCAATGTTTCACAGGAAAACGATGGTGAATTAAAATTCTACATGATTGAAGTTGAAATCGAAAAAGATAACCACTCTTACAACAGAGTATTTATTGTCAAGGCATTAAATGCAGAAAATGGAAAAGCGTTAATTGAAGCATTTTTAACCCATAAGTTTGAGCAGGATAATGATAGTAATGAATTTCACCTCACACTTCAATCTGCAAAAGTAATTCCATGTGAAGCAGTGATCGATTCCTCTTTTTGTGCAAAATATCTTGATCCAGAAAAAACAACAGATAGCTATGGAGAAACATACCAAAGTCTATACTGAATTTTTTCCTGCTCATAATGGGTTCTACTATTGCGAAATATGCCATAAACAAGCACATGATATACATCACATCATTAGAAGATCAGAGTTTGGAACCAAGACAAAAGATCAGCAGGACAACATTGAAAACCTGATCGCATTATGCAGAATATGCCATGAGAAAGCACATGCTAATATTCTCACTAAAGAACATTTAGCTGAAATCCACCAAAAAACAATTAAAATATGGAAATAAGTATTTAGAGGGTTTCAAGATGATTGGATTAAAATCTAGTAAAAGATCAGCGATACTCTTTGATTACAATATCAGAATTTCAATTCATGAGTTTCTTTGAAAAGCCAAATAAACTAATTAGTAACCAGAACTTCATTCTCTTAAAGATTGAGAAATAAAGAATGATTAATATTTATGATTTATCTAGAAAATATTGGGATTTTGCATTCGAAAATCCTGATAAAATCAAACCTAATCATACGGCAACTTATTTTTTTGCTATCGAACATTGTAATCGACTAGGATGGAAAGAAAAATTTGGATTTCCTACCTCCATGGCAATGGAAGCCATTGGAATAAAATCATACAATACCTTTATAAAAACACTTAAAGATTTAGTCGATTTTGGTTTTATAATTATGATTGAAAAGTCGAAAAATCAATATTCTTCAAATATAATTGCCTTATCAAATTTTAATAATACACAGCATGAAGCACTTGACAAAGCATTAATAAAGCATCATATAAAGCAAAGTGAAAGCATTGCACAAAGCACAGGTGAAAGCAATGATAGTATAGATATACCAATTTACAATAATACCAATTTACCAATTCACAATATTCTTTTAGAAAAAGAGTCAAAAGAAAAAAATGGATCAGAAAAAAATTCTAAAGAGCTAAGCACAGAATCAGAAGAAAGAAAAAAAGTTGCGCAAAAAAAAGAAAAATTCAAACCTCCCAGTGTTCAAGAAGTCCAACAATATTGTAATGAGCGAAAAAATGGAATTCCTGCATATTCATTTATTGACTTTTATCAATCAAAAGGATGGAAAGTAGGAAATCAACCTATGAAAGATTGGAAAGCAGCAGTTAGGACCTGGGAAGCAAAAAACAAACAACATGGAAAATCAACTCATCAACACACAAACACAGAACATAGCCATTCAACAAATTCAACTACAGGAAGTCATCCGATACCCGGGAAAATATCCGCTCGAACCATTCTTGCCCAAAGACTTACTGGAAAAGCTTCCGGAAATAACGAAAGCGGAAATCTCACAATCGATGCTCAAGTGGTCGAATGATCAGGAAATATCTGTTTTCACCGCTCGCGTTTTGAATTTTATTAATCCAAAATTTAATGATCAAAACGAAATAGAATTGGCAGAAGTTGAATTATACTCATTTGCAAAAAAATGTGAACTAACCGCTGATGAATATATTTTAGCTCTCGAACTTGCTGCTGATGGCAAATTATTTACTGAACCAAACGAAGAAGGGAATTCCGGTAAAGTAAAGTTATTTCGTGAAATTGACAGACTAAAACTTGGAGAAGTCAAATCAGCTTTCCTTTATTACAAAACTCTTGATGAGCAGTACAAATTAGGAAAATCTAAAATAAAATCATTTTTAGCACCACCAAAACAGGAAATAACGACAGAAGAAAAGAAAGCACAAAGAATAAATTTTTATAAGACAGATTACAAAAGACTTCAGCAGGAAGGAAAAGTCTTAGGGGCTACTTATTTTTATGATTTAATCAAGAAAAATGGCCTTGAAAAAGTGAACTTAAGATTTGTTGAACAAATTTTGAACAATTTCATTCCTGAAACAATCGAAACAAATGGAATTTCTCATTCAGAGCAAATGCAGCCAATAAAACTTCCAAGAATCAAAAAACAGGATGTAAAAGTTTTTTTCATTGATGCAGTGGTTAGTGCTTATATTGAAAAAGAGAAGTTGAAAAAACTTTCCGAATCAGAATGGATTGATTACTGGGAATGTATTTTTGAACTAGCCAATATTTGATATTTAGATTACATATTTAGATGTACTGGAAAAATTCATAAAAAAGGCCGTTTTCACAAGTTGTGATACGGCCCAATCATGTTCTATGGAAAAGTTGTATTAAATAATTCTCTATCATCCTTCAACCAAGCGCAAGGAACTCCATTGTAGTAGTCTCTAATACGGTCTTCCACATGGTTTTTATCCCACACAGCAGCTCTTTCTAATCCAATAATTTCCTTTTTTGTTGCCGGTGCTATTTCACCCATATTTGGATTGTAAAATTCAAAATGGTCAGGCTGCAAAGCATCTTGAATAAATTTCATAGGTAGAATTTCTAATTCCTTTCTAATATCCATCTTGCCAACTTTAAGCCATTCACCTTTTGTAATAATTTGATCATAAATTGCAATAATAAATAAGATTGTTTTGTCATTCAAGATCTCAAAATCTGTTATTTGTTCTTTGGATTTGTAATCGAAAAAAACATATCCATTATTTAAAATTTGTGCATAAACGTAATACTTACCATCAATAGGAATCTCCAAAATAGACCCTAGTGTTATTTTTTGTCTTTTCATAATCCAAATATTTTCTTAGCTTCATTAATATAATGTTGTAAGTTAGGATTTACTATACAAAATATTGATACTTTGCAGGGTATCGAAATACTTCGAAATTTTTATTGTTATAATTCTTAAGATTATTGATAATTTTTTAATTCTTCACTCAAATCTTTTGCAAACTCCTTTAGGGTCACAACAAATCCTGTTTTATCATAAATTGGAAATATATTTATTAGGCAATTCGAATCTGCTATAAAATCAATAATTTCATTTTCTAAGTCATCAAGATCCAATTTCCTAATAGCAGTATTTTCCCAACCACTAATCATACATAATTTTGCAAACTCCTCTGCACTCCAAACAGGAAATAATTTTTGACCTTCTAATTCAGATAATACATACTCTCCATTTTTATCAATAAGAGTGTAAAAAACTTCCCAATCTGCAATTTTTTTGATAAAGTATTTATATCTTTCGAATGGTTCTAATTTTAAAATATTTTCCATTTTTTTATTTACATCTGTCATAACATAATTCTTTTTTTGTATTGTTATTTTCAGGTCCAGAAGTTAAATCCCTAAATAAATTAAGGTAACTACATATAACTTTACATTAATCTAGTAAAATTAAATTAACCCACAAATCCCTCACAAAATGTGAGGGATTTTACCAAGTAATTAGTCTAACTTATTTTTAATTGTTTAAAATCTCTATCAACTCATCATCTTCAATTTGTTTTGCAAAATCCAAAGCCGATCTATTACTATTATTTTTAGAGTTAGAGTTTGCATTATGCTTTTTTAATAGCTTTACCACATTATAATCTCCGCGAGCATTAAAAGTCGCTACACACATAGGGTTGTTTCCATGAATATCTTTTTTATCTATTTCGATAGAATCATTTTCAAGAAGAAGTTTTGTTGTTTCATAATCGTTATATGCCGTACTAAAGTGTAGTGGGGTTTTACCATCTTTATCAGAATGATTAATATCTATACCGCATCCCAAAAGATATTTTAAAATTTCATAACTCTTACTTGAAAGGGCCTCCTGAAGAAGATTTTCATTATACACATTTATAAAATCATTAACATTTCTTGTGTTAACTTCCTCTTTTAAATTTTCTAATTCGTTTAGTCTTACATATTGAAAGACTTTTTCCATATTATCTTTGTTCATATCTTCCACTTCTATTTGCTGATTTTGATTCTGGTTGATAATTGTTAGGATTCTTATATTGCTTTAAAAATTCTGCTTTTGGGATTTTTCATCAGTATAATCTTTATTTACCCAATTTACCCCCAGTTCTTCCATCTTAATTCTTCAGAGTCTCTCCATAAACCTTTGCCAATATCCAAATTAGTAATGGGCGCAAGTGAATTATCAATTCCTAAAATGGTAGCTATCGGTAAAATTCTAATATCATTTTTTCCTATTTCTTCTCCATTCATTGTAAATCCTTGCCATTCATCCTCTTCCCATCGCATTACTTCAGTAATCCTTGTCCCAAATAATGCTTCTAGATTTGTAATTATTTTCGAATTAGAGGGTATTTTCCAATCCCATACAACATTTTCGTCTAGCCATTTCCAAACAGATTGCTCTTTTAAATTCCATTCTAAAGACATATTGGGAATATCTAACGAATAATGGTTTTCATCGGGAAGTATCTGATAAGCATCAAAATTATGCAAATCATAATAATCATAAACTCCTAACATCATTTTTCTTGCCCAAGAATGATGAATCTTTATTAATTTAAAACTACCAAGATTCGAAATAGAAAAATTCAGTGATTCCAAATTTTCAATATTTAATAGAGTAACAGCTTTATTAATTATGAACAATATCTCATCATAAAGAAAATTTTCATTGCCAGCGATAATTAATTCAAGATTAAATTTTTCATAAATACCAATTGTATAAGCATATCTGGGAACTTCACTCTGTGTAACAACTGTTATATGACAAAAATTTTCCTCAATATTTTTCCTAATAGTTTCTTTAAATTCCTTTGTATTATCCATTATTATTTATGTATTTCTTTATGACAATCTTTACATAGTGCCGCTCCATTTTCTATAGTTGTTTTTCCTCCATCAGCGTGCCTTACTTTATGATGTCCATCTACTTGCTCAATAGTTTTTGATTCCCCACATCCTACACATTTTCCATTCTGGTTCTCCAGCATTTTTGTCTTTTCTGATTTGGTATATACTCGTTTCGGATCTCTTTCACCAGGAGATACACTCCCTTTTCCTTTAGGTGGTTTTGGAAGCTCTATTGATGTTTTTAGTTCTGTTTTAGTTGCGACTTTCGCTTCTGCTTTTATTTCTGCTTTTGTAGCTGCTTTTACAATCCCTTTTTCTACCGCACCAACTTCAGGAATAAGATTTAAAGAAAGCATTTTTAACGCGTCTCCTCTACTTACTTTATTTCCCTCAAAATCTTTTCCGCTAAATAGGCTGTAAATTTCTTCGATAGGAGTAACAGACTTTATGACAGCCATAAAAGAATCACTTGCATCTTTTTGGGCTGCTATTTCAACTCGTTCTTGGACACCTCCTTTAAGCCTTTGATTTAATCTAAATCGGAAATCTTCTCCTTCAAGACCTTCAAGTTCCACATTGTCAATAACTCGATTCTCAGAAAAAGCATATGTACTATTATGGATATAATCCTCTGCGAGCGGGTCAATGTTAAAAAACCGTCCTATATCCGGCATATATTGACGCCATCTATATTGGTAAAATCCAGTTTCTTGTAGCTCCTGTCCTTGCATTTTGTACTGATAGCTCGGATTCCCATTTAGTATATTATATCCTTGATGCTTTAATCCAAACGGATAATAATTGTTTTCTTCAAGAACTTCTACTCCTGATCCATTGTTAAAATAGCTTAAGCGCACATTTCCTAAATGGTCTGTATAGTTGTAAATATACTTATTTTTTACAAAATCAAAGTAGCCCTCTGAGGTAGGAACAAACTTTAATGAGGAAGATGAAGCCAATACATTAGAAGTTCCACTATTATCATACTGAAACCCATCTAGATATTGTGTTTCTTTTGTAGTACCACCTAGAATATAATTTTTTGCAACCTTCACTCCATCTGCTCGATATACATAACGGGTAATAGCCGCATTTGAATTCCCTGAATTAGCTTTAATCTCTGATGGGAGATTCAAAAAGTTATAGCTGATACCATTGATTCCTTTATCAGGATGACTGGTCATATTACCATTATTATCATAACTTATAACATTTCCTCCTCCAGGATAACCATCCGTGTTTTGACTTGCATCCGTTACTTTAGTAAGTCTATTTCCTAAATAGATATAACTAAGATTATCAATCTGCATTGCCTGCCCATTCGTGTTCTTAGCATTTCGATATAAACGGGTAATATTTCCATTCACATCATATTCCATAGATTCCCCAAAATGATCTGCCTGAGGGATGGTGCTTAAAGGTTCAATATAATGACCATACAAGAGCCTGTTTAATCCATCATAATGATAGGCATATCTTTTTAAGATTCCATCATTGGATGTTTTCCAATCAATCTCTGCAATATTTCCATTGTATTTTGCAGGGGCTTGAGCCGTAAGAATGGGATTGTTATATTTGATCTCATATCCAAACAATTTTCCATTCAAATTGGAAGGATCATTGATCTTAGTCATCCATCCTCGGATATTGTATTTATAATCTATGGTTTGAATTGGACTGGTCGGACTTACTCCTCCTACTTTCTTACTCTGCAATTGAGAAAGCTCATTATAGCTATTCTGAGCTAAGATTTCCTCAGGATTACCATCTACTTTATGGATATATTTTAATAATCTATTTTGTGAATCATAAGTAAATACTTCAGTGATAACTTTTTCAGTATCGGTATTCAATCTCTTATGTTTGGTGATCGTATTTTGAACGACTCCTGTAAAGTCTAATTTGGATTCTGTTCTTGTGTAACCTCCCAAATAATTGATAGAATGATTTCCTATCACTCTTCCTTTAGTATCATAATAAGAGTAGTTCTTCGTCCAGTTATCATTCTCAATATTCTTCACCAGGCTCATCACCGAAAAACTCTTGGTACTTTTTCCTCCACTTGTAGATGGGTTATCTGTTAGGACAACTTCTCCCTGAATACTGGTAGGAAAAGGTGGATTGAAACTATAGAGAGGATAAGTATCATAATAGTTCACTGATAATACTGTTTCAAGATAGGGAAAGTGATTATTGGTATATTGAATCGACATTCCATTCTTGGTAAATCCTTGAGGATTTCGGTTTTCAACAATCACATTGTTAGCAATCATATTCTGCATGTCTGCACGGTAAGTTCCCCCTACGATTCCAGTGATGATCACTCTTCCAAATAAATCATATTTACTGAAAAGCCATTTCCCGGTTGCTCTCATGAGTTCATCCTGAGAAAAGACAAGCCGGTCCGCTTTATCATACACCATATGCTCCCAACCTTTACCGGGAAGCTTCTTTTCCACCAATCGACTTCTTCCATCATATCGGTATTCATAAGCCAAAGTATATTGATCTTCCCAGCCCCAGGTCTTCTTTTTGGAAAGAAGCGGGGGAATTACCCAGGCAAGCTGGTTATATTCATTATAAACATAATAAGTATCTGCATTTTCGGTAGCATTAAGTACTTTTCTTACCAAAAGCAATTGCCCTATACCATTTTTGAATTCAATGGTTTTATTCCCATCTTCATCAGTAACGGTATTCTTATAAAGTTGGTTAGCCCCATAGGTTCCTTGATATTCAATGGACGATTTGGTAGCGTTGCCTTCCCAAATTGTTGTGGTCGTATATTTAATAACCTCTCCAGCTGTATTAGCATCGTAATCAAACTTTACAGGCTTATTGGTCCAGTCGTTTCCTACCTGAATTTGTTGTTGTATTCTATCCAAGGGGGAGTTTTCCAATACTTTTTCGGAATAGATCTTTTCAACTCCATACACTGAGGAGACATTTCCTAAAGGATTGGGGATTATCGCTCCATTTCCAGTTAATGATTGAGGAATTGGTAAATAATCTTTTACCTGCCTTCCAAATGCATCATATTCGATAGGGGTAACCACATCTTTACCTGATGGAGAAGCTTTAACATTGACAATTTGTTTAGGTCTTCCTAATCCATCAAAATACTGAACTGTTTCAGAGGTTTTAGGATTAGGTTGTGTCGGATCGGAGAGATATGTTTTTGAAGATACATAGTTTTCTGTAGGACTCAACTGGGCATGGAGTAATCCTGCCATAAATAAAGTACTGACCGATATAATTGTTTTTAATTTCCTGTTCATTATTAATTCTTGTAATTGTATTTATATTCTTTCAACACCTTACCATTAACATCGATTACTTTTTCAAGTCTATTAGCAGAATCATAGATATAATTTTCTCTGACTCCTGATGTTGGGGTAATACTTGTCACTCCGATTTGAGGATTATAGGTATAAGTGGTAATCTGCGTAGTCACTAAAGCCGGTAAGGTTCTAAAGGCATCCAATGCGATAATCAGTGCATTTTCCGAAGCTTCTGTTCCCTGTACTGCATCTGCATCCGAAGCAGAAATAATTCCGGCGATTAATCCCGATACCTGAGTATACATTGCTCCTTCTATCTTAGCGATAGGTTGAGTCTGATTATATCCCCAGACAAGAGATACCGGAACTCCATCTTTTGTCGTATACTGCTGAAGGTTTCCTTTTGAATCATATAGATCATAAGTTATTTCTGTACTTGCCGCATTATTTTGCGGATCAAAATATAACTCTGAAATTGGAAGTAATAAATTCCCTGTTTGAGCGGTAGGCAACGATATAGGATACACAGTTTCTGTCTTTGAAACTATTTTATTATTCTTTTTTTCTTCCTGGCTGATTGGAACTCCCACCATATAAGCACCAAGCATAGCAGGATTATGGATGTCTGATGCATATTTATAAGTAGTTACATGCACATCCCCATTCCCTTCAGTTTTCCAAATGGAGGTTGGGTTATTATAGGTATAATCATAAAAATTTTGTTCTATGGTTTCTACATTATCAACAGTTGTTTTCTTTTGAGCTAAAAAGCTGGTATTGAAATTAACCTGATGGGCATCCAATAGAGCGCCATAAGATACTCCTCCAATGTCGGTTAAAGGTCCCCACGAGCCAGCCTGTCCAAATTGTTTTGAAATAAATGTATAAGCTTTTAAATAATCTGTTTGTTGAGTATATAAATACGAAGTTTCACTTATTTTCTTGGTGCTAGAATATACTACTTCTTTGAGGGGTTTACCTCTCATCAAAGAAAATGACAGATAAGGAAGCTGCTTAAAAAGTGCATTTACATACCAGCCAAAGTACACGCCTCTTTTATCGGCGTAGTCCATCTGATCAAGATTGGTAAAATAACTTTCTGTTTTACCTCCATGATCATCAATTTCTGTCACTTTACTGTAACCCACCGAATTATCTTCATCCTTGATACTTTGAAAAGAATTTGAATTAAACTCCCAGAAATTTAGATTAACAGACGAATCATTTCCTTCCAATACATAAATAGGCTTATAAGGAAGTATTCCACTCGAAGAGGTACCTCCATCATTTAGATAAGAATAGGTTTTATTAATACAATTGTTATTTTCGTTACAAGAGCTAATTCTTTTTATTCTCAATCCTCCTGCAATTTGATTTGACGTAGTAGGGATAATTTTAAGAGCGTTTTCATTAATATCCTTATCTCCATATTTCGAATAATCGTTAAGTTCGTATTCAAAATTAGTTTTCCCCCCTGTTGGATAAGTAATCTGTTCCAATACTCCCGCTTTGCTTAAATTAAGGTTAGGAGCTTTATAAGTAGGATATGTATTCTGATAAATATCTTTCTGTTGGTCAGGAGTCATGGTGTACATCGAAAAATAATCAGATTCAAAATTATTCCCATTATAAAAGCCCCATCCATCAATTTTGTCAGAGGTATAATTAGGTAACTTTTGAGCATTATATTGAAATGAATACTTTTCAATACTGTTAATACTAAGATTATTTAATAAAAGTCGATCATTTGAATCATTATTATAATTAAAAACGATATTTTTGATTGCTTTTCCTGCTTTATCTGTTATGGTTATTCCATCCAGTTTATACCAATGTTTGTGTCGGGTATAGCTTTTAAAATGATGAGTATAAGGAGGAATCCATTGCCCGGTAGGAACTTCTAATTCCTCATATTCTTTTTGATTGGTTTCTGAACGATTGAAATTGATTATAAAATCTTCACCTTCTACTTTCTTTAAAAAAACATTATTTAATCGATTGGAAGTATAGGTATTATAATTTCCACCAGATCCGGAATTTCCAATATTTCCATTATTTGAGCCTTGTGTATACCATGAGGCATTGCTACTTTTATTGACCATAAAAATGGCTCTTTCATCCCTCTCATAATTGAATTTGATTGTTTTTCCATTGGGGTATTGGATTTCCTTAATCTGCCAGGAGGAAGCAATTACCTGAGAATTAAAACTATCAGGAGATGGAGAGGGGGAAGAAAATTCTATGGCTGTATCATCTAATCCGAAAATATATTTTACTCCATCATCCATAGTAATGGTAAATCCATACAAAATACGTTTCAAATTTTCTGTTCTTGTTCCCCCATACTGTCCTCCAACAATCGTTTTTTCTTTAAGCAAATAATCTGATTTGTATGCATACTCCACTTTAAAGGTTCTTCCTTCACGGGTACGACCAATCCATTTTCCTTTTTCATTAAGATAAAAGCTTCCCGTAATTCCTCCGACATTAATAATAAATTCATCAGGATCAGGTACTACATTGGTAACATCTCCAGATATGTATTGTAGGTTAGCGCTATGATAATTTTGCATAGCCTCTTGACTATTCCAATTCGCATTATCCAATGTTGAATAATTATCCAGGTAAGAAAAACGATTGTAGGGAGTATACATGCCTTGGTAAACTTCATCCACCCCTCCATTGACAATTCTTGTAATAGAGCCCCCAACATTCAAATTCCATCCTAATCCTACCCAGGTAGGTATTGTGGAGGGTTTTACGGATTTCACGTTGTAATCCAGGGAGATCTTGAAATGATTTTTCCCATTTGCAAATAGGGGGATACCTATGATCGGAACTCCCTTATACATATTAACAGGGTATTTTCCTGTAACGGCAAAAGGTGTAGAATTAGGACTTTGTGGAAAAAAATGATTCCCAAAATTCTTGTAATTCTGTACCCCTTGTGCATTAAATAATGAAAATAATAGAGTAGAAACTAATATGATGTTCTTTTTCATGTACTTACTTCTTAATCAATTTAGTGTTAGCTGTTTTATTCGTGTTGGTTTTGATGGTAATTAAATATGCTCCTTGAGTGAGGGGCTGTGTATTGATTTTAGTCACCTTATTTTTCGTTTTTAGATTTTGTAATTGTCTTCCACTCATGTCATACAATAGGATGTCTGCTTCCTTGAAATCAAAACCAATCTCTATGTACGCATAGTCTGATACCGGATTGGGATAAACTTTGATGTCCTGCTTCTCGATTAATTGATCAACTTGCTTATCTTCAAGTTTGACTATCTTCCAACTCTCAGTGCCAAATTTTTCAGTACTGGTCCCTGCGATAATGATCGAACCATCCTTATTTAATTGAATATCTGATAATCGTTCTTCTCGTTTTTTTGATTCACCTTTTACATACTTTCTCCACTGTTCATTTCCATTTTCATCGAGATATAACATCCAAAAAGTCATATCTCCTGTTTCAATTCTTTCTTCAGATTGAGTATAGCCTCCAATTAGCATCCCTTGAGTAATACCTTTATTCTCGATAATATTCATTCCCATTAATAGATCACGATTTTTGAAATTGTAAGATTTCTGCCAGATTTCTTCTCCTTTTTCATCCAGTGAGATGAGCCATAAGTCAGTACCTTCTTCCAATCCTACCGTTTTATTTCCTGATCTATCGGATCTAGATTCACCACCTATAATATAGCCTGAGGAGGTTAAAGCTAAAGTCCTCAAATGATCATCATCTCTTCCTCCAAAGTTTTTTTCCCATTCTACCTTTCCTGAGCTATTGAGTTTTACCACCCAAAAATCTCCTTCGCCATAGTTATCTGTAGTCTTTGATCCACTCGCATTGCTTCGAGAATAGATTCCTAACAAAGCGCCACCATCACGTGTTGGAATCATCTTCTCTACTTCATCATTAGATTTACCTCCCAAAATCAATTGTGACAATTCTTTTCCGTTTTTATCAAGTCTTACTATAAGTACATCCTTTGCTCCATATCCCTTATCTGAGTTCTGAATGTTTCCCGCTACAAAAAATCCCAAATCGGTTGTCTGGATAACCGCTTTCACTTCTTCTTCAGCCGCTGAGCCAATTGCTTTTTGCCAAAGTTCATCTCCAAATTCATTAATTCTAATGAGCCATATGTCTGAACCTCCTTTGGAGTCTTCTTTTTTATCCAGCCCTTTGCTTGAGTAAGAAGTGCCGGCAAGAAAAAATCCTCCATCCTGGGTAGCAACAGTTGCTGATAAAAAATCATGTTGATCTCCTGAGAAATATTTCTCCCAGATTTTTTCTCCTCGTGGATTAAGCTTGATTAAATGAAAATCGTAACTATTGTTTTGTTTGTTTCTTGCATTTTGAAGTTCCTGAGTCTGGATAGAGCTTCCTGTAATTAAATACTGCCCGTCAAGGGTGGTCGTAACCTGACTTAGAAAATCCTGAGTGGAGGATTCAAAATCCCTTTGCCAGACGACTTGCTGTGAAAAAAACACAGGAAGAGCGCATAGGTACAGCGCACCGAAGTAAAGTTTTTTCATTGTTATATTTTTTTTAGTTGCGAACTTAGACGTTCATTTTATTTCTCAAAATAGGGAAAACCCCATATTTTATATTGACTTCTTAGTGAGTTTATCTATTTCAATTTTATGTGTGTAATTTTGAATTTTGCCCATGGATAAAGGCTTCGATAGTAATTTTGATTTCATTTTATAAGTAATTGTATGTGTATTATTTAAGTTTGCAAAAGTAACACCTTTAGATGGTTATTAAAAATTCCATGATATGAGATTTATTAGGTCTGTTTCTCTTATGATCATTGCAAAGATATTTCTTACAAACGTCAAAACTAGACGTATTATATTTTTCTTTATCTTTTATGAAAATATTTTTTTCAGCATTCTTTAATCACTTTTGGAGCTATACTTTTGTTATTGTTAGTTTAGCCTAACATTTTCACTAAGTTTATTCAAAATAAATGTTAGATAGTTTGTTTTATTAATCTAACATTTGTAACTTTACTCTTATTATAAGGGGTTATTTTGATAGCATCCTTTTGTATATTTAGACTAATCCAGCTTGCATCATGCCAAAAAAACAAATCGATATTACGGATAAAATTATAGGTATTTATGTTGAGAAATACTATGGAGAAAAATTGTGTGATATCCAGGGAAGGTATCATGTAAAGTGTCATTCTGCTATTTATTTTTATTGTTCTGTTGTAGAAGACCGGTTGAGATTTAATAAAGAGCTGAGAGAAAAGATAGAAATTAAGAAAAATGAATACAAATCAAAGATTAGAATTAATAGAGAAAGAAGGGAAAATAGCTTCCGTTCTTAAAGATGAACTTATGGGGATACAAAACAATGCTATTGCAGAAGGCTATTGGCTAACCTACCTGTATTGTGATGATATCTTTGTGTATATGTTATTCTCTAAATTCACCTTACCAACTGCCTAAACTCATGAGATGGCTTACAAGAAAAAAGAAATCTTTGAAAAGGCTAAGGAAGTTATTCCCCAATACAAACTTTTCTTCATTGAAGATATTGTTTCTTTTCTGCCTTGTGATAAAACTACATTTTATCGATTTTTTCCCCCAGAATGCAACGAATACAACGAGCTAAAAGAATTACTCGAGAAAAACAGAGTTGAACTAAAAGTATCTATGCGATCAAAATGGTATACATCGAATGCTCCGGTCTTACAGATGGCATTAATGAAACTTATTGCCACCCCCGAAGAACTTCAAAAACTAAGTCAGACGTATATTGATCATTCTAATAAAGGGGGAAAATTCAATGATGGAAAATTAATTATAGCGGGCAAAAAGTTCGCAAGCCAACATGAAAACCGGCAAACCGATGAGTCTCCAAATTGAAATTAATGAAAGTGCGTATTCAAAGAATTTTGAAAATCTGTTGCTTTCTCAAGATAGGTATATCGTTGCCTTTGGAGGTAGAGGAAGTGGAAAAACAGATACTTTTTATCTCAAATATCTTTTGGAATTATTCCAGCCTTATGAGTTTAAATTGGCCTATATCAACAAAGAAAAAACGAATATTAGAGATCAGCAATATGCCGGATTTAAAAGAGTAGCACAAAGAACAGGCTTATACGAGTATCTTCATTTTTCAGAAGGGACCTATAAAATAGTAAATCCTGAAAACGGGAACGCCTTAGTCCCCAAAGGAATGGATGATCCGGAAAAAACAAAAGGGCTTGATGGGATCACAACCATTTGGTGGGATGAGATCAACAAAGGAACCAAAGAAGATTTTACCGCATTAAATAAACTGTTGAGAAGTCCTCAGGCTGAGTACCTTCAATTTGCCTTATCTTTTAACCCGGTAAGTGAAAATCATTGGCTAAGAGCCCTATTCTTTGAGGAAAAGAATGGATATGAGCTTAATGAAAGATTTAGGGGTAAAGGCTATCTGCATCATTCAACCTATCAGGATAATGAGTTTATTAATCAAAAAGAATATCTTGAAACCTTACTTGCTGACAATTATGATCAAAGCAGTATTGACTGTGATGTTTACGGAATATGGGGAAATCCTAAGAAGGGTAATTTATTCATCAATACTTTCAAAAAAGAAAAGCATGTTCCTCCCGTCCCCTATTTATTTGACAGAAGCCTGTACACCTATATTTCTGTTGATTTTAATGTTAATCCTATGACCGCTCTTGTATTACAGACGGATCTTCATTTACGGAAAATAAGAATCATTAATGAGTTTAGGGATTTTGATAGCGATATTTATAAACTCTGTGACTGGATCGATAGAAATTATAATACAAGAGATCTTTTCATCACAGGTGATAGCAGTGGAAATAACCGGCATTCTTATTCTAAAGGGAGCTTAAGTGGATATCAGATTATACAAAACCAATTGAAACTCAACTTTACTCAAATCAAAGCCATGAAAGGAAAACCTGCCGGATATGTTCAGTCAAAAAGATTAATCGGAAATGCTTTTTTTGCAAGACATCCCGATATGAGTATCAGTAATGCTCCATTTTTAGTGGAAGATCTGGAATCAGTTTCAGTAAGACCTTCCGGAGACATGGACAAGACTTCCGATCCTTCCCAATCTCACCTGCTTGATTGCTTACTCGATGGGCTTTATAGCATTACAAGAGGAAATATTAAAAACATACCAAATTAAAATATCATGTATAAAGTATACAAAAAAACACCTCAGGAAGTTTGGGTAATGAATGAAACCTCCAAAGAACTAACCAGGCTTAAACATATTAAAAGCCATTCGGAATTAGGGGACTTTTATGTATTTAACAGTGTTCTATCGATGCCCTATCAGAGAAAGGTCATGTTTGATCTTATCCAACAGTTTAATACCCTGGGAATAGACAAAGAAGAGCTCATTAAAGAAAATAATGAGATTCTTACTTTACTTGAATCAAGAGAACAGGGGTTTGAAATGAAGATCTACAGTAAAATTACAGAGATCAACAAAACCGCCAAATCCTTGTGGGACTATCAAAGATCCTCCATGCTTATTGCGGCACTTCTTGTAGTGCATGAGGATGATCTTGATCTCATCGGGATTTTTGATCAGCAGCAGGCCGAAAAAAGAATTAATGAATGGTCTAAAGATTCTGAGCTGCTTGCTTTTTTTTTGAACATAGCACAAATGAAGTGCAACAATCTAATAAACAAATTAGAAGTGAGTTTACCCAACTTTTTGGAAACGGAATTCCCCTCGATGCAGCCCCAAGTACTATCCAAAGAAGAAAAATGGTTCTTAAGGGTCATAAGCAAAATAAAGAACTTATTGAATTGATTGCCGGAGGAGATATTGAGAAGACCCACTATATACAATCATTATCCGTAGTAGAAGTATACCGGCTTATGAATGATTTTTTGTCAAAATCCAAAAAGACATAAACGATACATTTGTCTTATGGATCCAAGTGCTATTTTCACCGTTGAATTTGACAAAGAGAAGTTTGTAAATAATGTTTCTGATGCGATTAAATCAAGCGAAAAGTTCGAGGAGAAAATGGAATCTTTATCTAAAAGTGCCGATCAAATTAATTTCTCCAGACCCATATCTCAACTTAACAAATTTAAAGAAGAGCTTACCTCTGCCTTTAAAGCTCAAAACTCACAATTGGGTCTTTCCAGGGATCAGATCAATCAATCGGTCGATAATATTATAAAGTCGGAATCAAAAATAAAAGAATTTCTGAGCGCCTTCAAGAAAGATTTACAATCGGCAACAGATCCTCAGGAGTTTAAAACGTTGAGAGAGGCAGTCACTCTTACTGAAAATGCTCTTGCTGAATTAACGGGAGAAGAACTCAAAAACGAAACGGCCACCAAATCGGCAAAAGCGAGATTGAGAGAAATGAAACAGGAACTCATAGAGCTTGAAGATGCAGGTCTTGATGATACCCAAATGTTTCGGCAGCTCACGATAGAAAGTGCTCGGCTAACAGATCAAATGGGTGACCAGGCAGAACAAATCAGGGTCTTATCTTCTGATACTTTTGGTCTGGATGCAGGGGTTGACCTGCTTACGCAATTGGCTGCAGGCTGGCAGCTAACAGAAGGAGCAATGCAACTATTTGGACTTTCTACTGAAGAAACAGAGGAGCAGATGCAAAAATTGGTGGCCATTCAATCCGTAATGAATGGACTTCAGGAAATTCACGCTTTTTTAACAGGACAAAGTGCCGCGAAATTAGCCCTACTCAACGGTTGGAATAAAGCAGTGGCCCTGAGTACAGCGTTAGTGGCCACTGTTACCGGGGAAGCAACGCTGGCTACAAGAGCCTTTTCCACCGCTTTGGCAGCAACCGGTATAGGAGCCGTAGTGGTAGCCCTGGGATTATTAATTGCCAATTGGGAAGAAATTACCACTGCTATTACAGGAGCCACTGCTGCTACGGATGCGATTGAAAAAGCTCAAAAAAGTGCCACAGATACTTTGGCATCGGCCAATAAAGAAATTGAACTTCAAAAAGGTTTATTTGAAGCGGCCAGAAAAGGGGTTATCAGTAAAAAACAGGCCTTAGATGATTATAACAAAACATTTGGGGATGTGCTGGGAACTGCTAAAAGCTATAATGAAGCCGAAAGGATTTTCAGAGATAAGACAGGCGCCTATTTAGCAGCTCTAAAAACAAGAACGATTGCAGAAGCCTTATTTCAGGAATCAGCAAAAAAAAGAGCCGAAGCCTCTACTCTCCAATTAAATGGATTGGATAAATTCCGGTCCAGGTTTTTTCAGCTTACCGATTCGGAACAAAAAAAATACCAACAAATCCTGAAAACACAAGGCAAAGATGCCGCTGATAAATACTACGAAGGAGTTAACGAGGCCTATGTTTTGGCTCAGAAAAAGAAACCCCTTATCGGAGATGCCAATGACATTGAAAAAGAAGCCACTCAATTTCTTATGGAATCCCTTAGAATTGAAAAAGAAAATCAACTCCAGTTAAATGCCGAAAAAGAGAAGACTAAAAAAGAAAAAAATAAATCGCAAGTTGAAAATATCTATGAAGAATTACAACGAGGTTTTCAAAGTGATCTTGAAAAATTAAATACAGCCGATTTGAATGGCCTCTCTGCTATCAATGCCAAAGCTGAAGAAAATTACAAAGAAAGAATTCGTAAAATAAATGAGGCTCTACAAGATGGTAAGCTCACCAGGCTTCAGGCTGAGGCCCTAAGAAGTACCGTTGTGGGGATCAAAAAAACAGAAATCCAACAGGAAGTTAAAAAATTTCAAGAAGAAAGAGCTAAGGCACTGGAAGAAGCTGATAAGCAGCAACAATCCCTACAAGATGAATTGAGCCAAAACAGAATAGATACTATCCGGAATGAATATGAGCGTGAAATTGAAACCATCAAACTCCAGGAAATACTAAGGCTCCAGTCCATTGAAAATGCCAGAAAAGAAGGAATAGAGAAGATTAATGATCTTGTAAAAGAGGAATATATTAACCAGGAGCAGGCTCAAAAAAGGAGTAAGAATTTACAGCAGGTGTATGACCTGCAAATCGTTGAATTGAAATTAGCCACCAATAAAAAACTTCAGGATGTCAATCTTAGAAGACTGGAGAGTGAACGCGATTTATATGATAAACATCTGGAAACATTACAGTCTTTTTTAACCAGTCAGCAAACCCTGGAGATAAAAGCCATTACAGAGAGATTCAATGCAGGTTTAATTAATGAAGAAAAGTTAAACTCCCAGATCAGCAAAATCCAAAAAAAGTATAGGGAGCAGGAAAAACAAAACAGGATTCGTCAGATTAACGATACTATAGAAGCTTTACAAATAGAGATTCAGGCCACAGAGGATGCTAAAGAGAAAGAAACCAAATTAAAACAAATCTATGACCTTCAAGCCGAGCGAAATACGTTAGAAACCAACCAAAGAAAAACCCCTTCCTTTTTAGAACAAATATTTGGCAATGATGAGCAGGCCAAGAAAAAGGCTGAAGCAGTACAAAATCTTGTAAAAACTACGATCCAGAGCTCTATTGATCTGTTAAAAGAACAGTCCCAGTTAGAAGTAGAAGCCTACGATCGTGCGATATCACTACAACAGGGAAGGGTCGATGAAGCCCGAAAAATTGCAGATGCCGGAAATGCTGAATATCTTAAGCAGGAAACTGACCGATTAAATGAACTGGAAGCCAGACGTGAAGGGGCTGCAAGAAGACAGCTGGAAATTGATCAGGCGGTTCAGGCTTCCCAGATACTCGTAGCCGTTGCCGGGGCTGCTGCTCAGATCGCACAAGGAGGAACAGTGGCTGTTATTACAGGAATTGCCTCTATCATAGCGGCTCTGGGAACAGGAATTACCCTGGTGAATCAAATGAAATCCAATGCGCCTGAGTTTTATCAGGGAACTGAATATGTTGAAAGAGGAGCTCACCCGGAAGGTAGAGACACTATTCCAGCTATGCTCAATATTGGAGAACGGATTGTTCCCACCTATATCAACAAACAATTAAAAGGAATTAAAAATAAAGATTTACCCAAACTCCTCACCGGTGAATTGTTTTACAACCCTATGATCCAAATGGGTGAAAAGAATCTATCAAAAGAAGATAATACTTCCGGACTGGAAGAAAGACTAAAAAATTTGGAAAGTATACAATCTGAACAATTGGAATATTTAAAAACATTAGGAATAAACATTGTCATGGATAGTGAGGGCTTTGCAGCTTCTTTAGAGACCGTTTCACTCAAAAAGAAAAAAATGTTTAATGCATAAGTACGCCCAATGAAAATGGGTTTACGAATCCGGCCCAACATTGTTTATTTTCCCTAAGATACTACCACCATGCTTACTATTGAAATCAGAAAACACCAACATGTAGATCAGAACGGTAATAACGTGCTGATCGATTGCACAAATGCTATTGCAACCTATATTTCGGGAACAATACCCGATAACGACTGGATTGATATAACCCAGGATTGTGAAAATTTAGATACCCTGGAATTTTCAGAAAAACAACCCGATAAGCAAAATAAACAAAGGGAAAAAGGAGCCACCAGCCAGATTGTAATTGGTTTTGATGCCTATCATCTTATTATGGATTGGCTTATGTCTACCCCTTGTAGTTTTCTAAATTATTTTGATGTCAGGATCACAGATACGGAGTTAAACTATCAGTACAAGCCTTATGAACTCAAGCCGGACAATATAGAAATGTGCCAGGATGAGGGTTGTCAATTAACTTTACCCCTGAGGGAATCAGATCATTTAAAAAGTGTTGTTGATAAATTATCCATTCATGATAACTGGCAGGGTTGGTTTGGGGGTGGAGCAAAAGATTTTCCCTGCATTCAGGTTTTCAAACATTTGAATGCGATGACTAAAGCGTTTACCATTGGGGCATGGGCAGTGGTAGATGCCATCAAAGCATTTTCAATCATAGGCCTCTTTATTGATATATCCACTCTTTATAAAAAGGCTTACGGATTCGGAAATTTTCTTCCATCACCCTATATCAGAGATATTCTTGAAAATTGTATGTCAAAGATCGGATATACCATTAATACCCCATTTGATGTGGGTAAATTTGCAGAAAATGACGTTTTTGTCTATTCCAATGGATATTATCATACCAACTATGATGATGAGCCTTTAAGTCCCAGTCAAAAATTTATATTTGAAAACAGATTGGTATGGCAGCTATCAGATTTTCTGGAAGCCATTTGTGACTTGTATTGCTCTATATGGGTGATTTCAGGAACTACTTTATACATTATTCCTCAGAAAGATAATGATAATACTGAACCTGTTTTGGAAATAGCAGAACAGGATGTGGTCAGTGATTGTAAAACATTCTCCTTTGAAAAAGGAAAAGCAGGAGGTAATTATGAGTATAGTAAAGATAGTGCTGATACCGCAAGTGGGGATACCATCAACGAGTATAATGATGTAGTAGACTTTGATGGGGTAACCAATAACGCCATGCTGGAGGGATTATTTGATAAAAAATTCAGATTTTCAAGTTCAAGTTTTTGGGGTGATTCTTTTGGAGATGATATGCAGGAAGAAATAGAAAATTTTTCTATTATAGTAGCCGTTCTAATCGCTATCGTACTATCCTGTGTAGCTTTATCTTTTGTTACTGGTACAGCAGGAGCAAATGTGGCAGCAGGAGGTTTTATTGCTTCTGCAGCGATTGTCATCGCAGCCACTGTAGCGATCACCGGGGCAGCAATTGCATTTATCAATGGGCTTGGAAGTAGCACGAAATATGGTTACAGCAATGCTCATTTCAAAGGATCATTAAAGGTGGTGGGGACCGGAAGTATATTTACACCACGAATCATACGCATGAATCCCGGTAGTGACAACAGAAATAAAAAACCGGTGATCATCAGTAGTGATTCAATACAGATTAATCCCTATTATAATACATTCGGGATCTCATGGCGTAATCAATGGACAGGCTATGGTTACGGAGATTTTAATGAGGCCTTTAACTATCCTTTATTCTTTGACTCCCTGTATTTTGGAACACTGTATGATACGCTACATGAAAAAGCAGACAATGCCTTGTTTCTTTCTCAAAGCAATGAGTCAAGAAAGCTGGTCATTCCTTTATGTGGAGACTATCTATCAAAAACAGGCGTGAATAATGATCAGGACTCCATTATTGGAAAAATTATTCTTTACAAAAACACCCGATATAAAGTGATTGATTTTCAGATCAAATATACAGACTTAAGTATCACTTTCAATTTGAAAAAACAAAATGAGATTATATAGTTCAATAAACAGTTTTTGTGATTCCTATGCGATTCCAATTAGTGAAAGTACTATTGGATATTTGCAGTTTTTTAGTGAATTGGTTATCCCGAATTCTACGGATGTGGTCACATTAAAATGCTATGTTGTAGATGCTATTGCCATAAATGAAGTTTTGGCAACGCCACTCAATAGTATTGTTCAATACCTGGGAGATGATACTTTTAGGATGCTTATTCAGGGATTTCATGATATCCCTGAATCATTCAGATTCCGATTCAAAATAGTCATTACTACCGAATCAAACTCAGCGATAGTATATTCCGATTTGTTCTCGTTTGAGAAATGCGGTGTCAGTTATCCGATCATTCCCTGTTTGGCAGAGGGGCAACAATATTCAGGATCCGGCGCTTTTCTAGGAGAAATCACCGGAAGTATTGTGTATCAAAGCTGGCATACCCATGACCCTAAAAAATATACCCCTGTCGTCTTTTTACGAAATGTTTCATTTAATAAAAAAACAAGTACGATTGAATATAAAAAACTTAATAATAAACCCTTAAAAAGCACATTAAAAAAGAATTTCAATTTAATTTGCGAACCTGTTTCTGGTATTTACAGTGAGTATGTCATGGATATTTTTGGTTTTGGAAAAATCAACCTTTTAGCAAAAACCTATGCTTTTGATACCTATTCAGATGAAATACTTGATGAGAAAGACTGCCATTCACTTTATAAAATTTCAGCTACTGCCTATCAGGAAACTCAGTTGAGACTTCAATGTTCTAACCAATGTGTGGTTTTGGATCCCATCACCTGTGAGGATTTGGTAGGTCCTGATGAAAATGTCATTGTGCAGGTAAGTCCTGATGATTTTGTTATCGGACATACCCTGGATATTACCCAACAAATTTTAAACAGCACCGGATTTGATATTTCTGAACTGGATTTTTTAAACGGGATCCGAAATGATTGCTGGATTATCGTGTATGATACAAGTCATATTATGCTCAGATATGATCCTGTTAATCCTAATGGAAGTTGTGAAGAATTAGCCTTTAATTATAGTATTTGTGATGTTATGATCTCTGTTATTATTAAGATTATGACTCAGGAATTACCATGTATAGCTTCTACCTTAACTTCTATAACATACTCAGGCATCGATCCGATGGGTTATACTATCATAGGGGAGTTCAATACAGAGGTTAGATTACAGTATTCTGCTGATCATGTAAGTTGGATAGATGCGGGTGTATTCCCTATAGGAATGGAAATATTTACCAATAGCTTACCTGTAGATTCTCAGCTGTTTGTAAGAGTGATTTCGACATGTGAAGAAGGATTGATTTCCAATGTTATTGAGTACCAAAGTTTTATTATAGACTACAGGTCTGATTTTGTTTCAACTATCTATAAAGCTGACTCCGGAAGTCATTATGTAGGGCAATTAAAATTCAATAATTTACAGATTCACACCGTTGATTTGTCTGATATTGTGAAGGTAGAAGTTAGGTGTAGATTTAGAGCAATAGGGGAAAATATATGGTTTGATCAAACAGAAACATACGATATTCCTATCCCTTCCCCTTCTCTATCTTTATCCCATCAATTTATCTATGGATTCAAAGATCCTTCAAAATATATTGGGACAAGAGACTGGAATGGAGCTGATAACTTCTTCCATGAAATAAAAATATATACCTCATTGGGAAATTACATCGCATTCCCCCCAGCTACCACCAACCAAATATGGTATGGTGATTATCCTGATGCTATTACATAAAGTCTATATTTTGTCAAAATAAGAAAGTATTCAGCATTTACCTTTGTTAAAAAATAGAAGCATGTCTATACTAGATGAATTGTTAATTGCGTGCAGTACAGACTGCGCAACCGAGCAGCTACCCTCTATATCCGACCCCTGTAATCCTGAGGTCTGGTACGGAAGGGCAAACGAAATCTTATTTGTTCCATGTACTGAACAAATAGACGAGAGCTGGATTATGAATTTAGGCAATTGGCAAAGAGTATTTCATGATGTGGGCTTTATGGGTCGAAAAACCGGAAAAGGAATAGGTTCTTATACCCAGGTCAATGCTACTGCTATTGATACAGGGGCCAATTGCGGAATACCCACTCTTGTGGGGACTAAAACAACATGGGAACTGAGCTATAGAAAAGTCATTATTGACAGATCCACTCAACTTACTACCCATACTTTTGCCAACACATTACAAACGGGCGCTTTACATCAGTATAAATTATTTGTCCGATATTGTGATGCTGTGGATATGATTCTGCCTATTGGTAAGGCAGCCTTGAGTAAATTCAATAGTACATTACCTGAAGGAGTCGATGATTTTATGACCATAGAATATGGGTTTCAGTGGAAACAAACAGGGATTCCTACCCCCATTCTTGTACCTGGTTTAGGAGCCGTTTTACAATAAAAATAGCATGACCACCTATTCTAAAGAGAATATTTCCGAGCTTACTAAAAAAATAATAGGGAGTCGCGATGAAAACGCATTCCCTTTTAATTATTGGAATAAAAAGAAACTGGATCTTCAGGTACACACCCAGGGAAAGATGTATGAAAAAACACTGACGGTATTTAAAAATGAAGAACCTTCAGCTTCTCATTTTGTGATGGAAACCTATGAGCCTATCACCAAAAGTTCAATTTGGAAAGGCATTGATAATATTTCAAGGATCTTTAAAAATACAGGATTTGATATTACCACCGATGCAAAAACAAGTCGGTTTATTGCTCAAAGTGGCATTAAAGAAAAGATTATTGACAACTTTGTTAATGGATCTATGTCTAGTGATCCTAACATCTTTGCCGTTCCATATATGGGAGATCCGGGAGATTGGGAAATTAGATTTATAGAATCTCATCTTATTACCTCTATTGATAAAGAATCCATTTCTTTTATCGATGAAACCCACAGCACGTTTGAGATTGAATTAGCGTATTATCCCTTCCTAAGAAAAAACCATCAAAATACCTATAAAGCAGATTGTTTATTATCAAGCTATCCTAAGAAAATATTTTCTCAAAACCAGATCAGATACATCTATATTTCTCGTGAGCAGTATATTATCATAGACTATAAAGGAAAAGGGTTTACAGCAACATTTCATACGCTTGCTAAAGGGACTTATCCTTATATTGCTACAGGAGTCAATAAAGAATTCGGTTTTGTTTCGGAAAGCCCCGTAAGCCCATTTATTCCATTTGGAAATATCTCTTTATTGCAGCATAGAGCGGCAAGAAGTGTGGAAAACATTTTCGGATATCCGAGAATGAGCGAAATGGAACTCCCTTGTGATCATTGCCATCAGGGAAAAGAAAAATGTGAGATAACTGAGGAGTATCCTCTGGGGGAAAGGGAGTGTACCAAATGTCACGGAACGGGATCCTTATCACTCCAATCCATATTTAAAATTTATAAACGGAAACTCTCGGAAGACCCGGCATTAAATGCAGATATAGATCCTGTGAAATTTCATACACCCGATGTCGGGATTCTGGAATATATCAGCAAATCATGGAAAGATACCCTCAGACTTGGAGAGGATGCGATCTATGTTCAGCAGATTGTAGAAACAGGTAATGTACAGAGTGCCAAAAGCAGAGAAAAGCAACTGGAGCAAATGTACAGCTGGCTGGACAGATTGAGTAATTTCTTTTATAATTCTGCCTCCAGGATTATCAATAATGTATGTCTGCTCAATGGGTATGGGAATGTGAGTATTGAAAAGCCCATTTCATTTGCTATTATGAATGAGCTGGAAAGCTTTGAATATCTGAACATGATTGTTAATTCAAACAGCCCCATCTTCATTAAAACGGTGCATATAGAAAATTTCCTTAAGAAATACATCAGCAGTTCTAACCCTATTATACGGGTGGTGGAGCTGCTCAAAAAAGTAGATCTATTTTGCTTCTATTCGATGGATGATCTGCAAAAAATGAGCAATAGTGGTGTTATTGATGATAAACAGTGGAAAATACACGCATATGCTTTTCCCTTGCTTAATCAAATGTATGCTCTAAATCCTGAACTATTCTTACAGGATGATGATGAAATTATTAAGGAACTGGAGCTTAGGCTAGGTACTGTTATCATTTCTTCAAATGCTGTATTGCCATGATATTCGATGATACTCTTCTGCGTGAAAAAGAACTGATTGATGATAAAGAAGTCAAAAAGTTAGAAAACTCACTTGTGGCACTCCTTATAGAAAATATTTCTGAGAATATTACCATGGTCAATAGAAAACTGGAATTTTCAAATACCACCGATAGCATTGTCAAAAAATCCTTAAAAAAGTTTTACAACACCAAAGTATACCGGGAGTCATTGACTAAGTACCTGATAAAAATAGAAGATATTTCTCATTTGAAACTCGCTGCTTATCAAAAAAAAGGACTGTTTATAAACTCTTCAGAGATTAACCCACATCAAAAGCTGGCGATCGATGAGCATTTGAGCTATTTGAATGAAAATGGGCTTAATGCAAGGTTTAATCAAATGTTGCGAAGGATTATCTATTCCAATATATATGCAGGAAGATCACAAAACCAGCTGGAAGCGGAATTGAAAAACTTCATATCCAAAAAAGAAGCGTTAAGCAAATATATAAAGCAAACTGTCATGCAGGGAGCGGATGCATATACTTCCATTATTGATCAAAAAATCACAGATAAATACATGGACAACGTAACAGGATATACGATGGTGGGCTCACTCATTGAGTCTTCAAGCCCGCAATGCAGGTATTGTGGGGAAAAGTTAAAAAGAAATATTAAAAAAGAAGACTGGAAAGCCGTTAAGGAAATTGCTTCACAAAACGGCCTTATGGAAGGAACAGAATTTAAAAATCTTCCCACCCATAAGTTACATTATGGATGCAGGCATCAATTTACACCAATAATACAATGATTATGGATTGCTTACAAAATATCATACAATTTAAAAGCCTTTGCCCCTCTTCTTATAATGGCAGATATGTGGAGGATTTCGTACAGGTAAATAGCATACTGCTTTCCCATCTTGTTAACGAAAATGAACTGAGCGGAAAAGACTATGGAAACCTTATGATCGATGCAGCATGCCAAAGCGTATTATCTGACCTCTATACGAGTTACGGGAATATGGTGCTGGAAAATGTTGTTGAGAATCTTGTTTTTTCAGGGCATTTCAATACGCTTTCGATGGCAGGTGGCGGTTTTTCGTTAAGAGATATGTCAGGTTCTACCATGACTAAAATGGTTATTAAATCGTTAAAGATAAAACCGCTTTTCGATGGTCTTTTTACTGTTATACTCGATGACGGGAAAGAGCCCAAAAGCTTTGACTTTATCGCTCAGAATACCGTGGAAACTTCGTATGCACTAGATTATGAAACTTCGTCTAAAATACTAAAAGTGTATGTTACAGATCCATCAAAAGAATTTTCACAAATTACCGTTACGAAAAAAACATGTGGCAGCTGTTCAGGGGTAAAATATAATGTAGTATTACAGCCCCTTAAAAATAAGCTTCCCGGCAATATCTATTCTACCTTTATTCCTGACGCCTTTTTACTATGTGATTCTTCTGGTTTTATCTGTAAACTACTACAAAGTCCGGTTATAAAGCAGGCTATTATAAAAGCGGTAGCTATTCAGTGTGGGATCAGTGTATATGAAAGGCTTCTTTTATCTCCCAGGGTGAATGATTCAACGATGAATATTAATAAGCAGGCAGCAGAGTTGTATTTGAATACGCTGGTGGGTAAATATCAGGAATTTGTTTTCGGAACTAATTTTGCCTCAGGAATTTCCAAAGCGAATAATATTCCATTAACCGATCTTATTAAGAGAAATATCAAAACCTTCAAAGATATTTGTATCAGCTGTAATTCAAATTATCAAACAAGTACGGTTATTTTCTAAATGAATGCCATCACTCAAACCTTACTCAACATTAAAGAATTTGCAGAGGGTGAAAAACCTTTGGATTATATCCTCATTGCCGTGAACGAAGCAAAAGCTGAATTTCAGAACAGAATATTTAATTCTGAAGAAGGGGCAAAAGATGACAAAGCTAAGGGGTTGGGAAAATATACTAATGCCTATGCCCGATATAGGATAGCAAAAGGCAGACAGGCAAAAGTAATCGATCTTGAATTAACAGGTTCTCTGCGACGTGATATCAAAGTGATTAAAAACCAATCACAGGTAATGATTATCATCATTTCCGATGTAGAACTAGAGAAGCTTGAGCATCTGGAAAGGATGTATACAACAAAAATCTTCTCTCTCAATAAGCAGGAATATGAGAGGTATGCAGAAAAAGCGGCAGAACTTTTTATTGGAGAACTCATACATATATTTAATAATGAATAATACGATTAAAAGCAAAATTGGTTCATTATGGCTTGAATCACCATGTTACCATGAGGTTAGTCTTCAAAAAATAGGAGGAAGAGAAACAGCCTGCTCCTTTGATGGAAAAGATTATATTTCCCTAAATCCTAAAGACAGTGAATGCTCTTTTAGTTATTTCAGAAAATTAAGTGAAGAACCTTTATACATTGATACAGGAGCTTGTAACCTTCTCATGAGTAAAATAAAAGAAGCCTATCGGTTTGTTTATTTTTCTAAAGAAAAAAAAGAGGTGGAACTTCTCCTGTTATTATTTCAAAAGAAACTTTCTCAAGAATTCTCTCTTGTGATAAAAAGCATCAACAGGGATGAGAATAAATTGTTAAAATGGGAATGTGGAATAGTGGATCATGATATAAAACTTAAAAACTGGACCTATTTCTCAATTGACTTTCAACTCACCTATAAATACGATAACTGTTTAATATCTGATTGTCTATGAATTGTTATACCTGTTCGCTTAATCTTTGTACGATCTATCTGGATTGCGACAATAACGCCAGCATTGATTTGAATTTTCCCGCACCCGAAAACGGTGAATATATTTTGTATCTCAAATACCTGAATATTGTATTGTCTTTTTCTACCACTTTTCAGCAAGGAGAGAATCTTCTATTCAATCTCACAGATCTTAATGAACATTACGCATACTCTTTTCATATCATGATAAATGGAGAAAAACTTTTTGTCAATAATGACATGAAATCTTATGATAACTTTACTTTCAGGACAAGAAAAGAATGGAAAATATCCTGATCATATTATCGTGTATAGGTTTTTGCCGGGCTTTTTATTATGCCATTGGTGAGCCCATGTCTGCAATGAACGAAAACGCCATACTATACTGTTATACGGATTGTGTCAGTAGGCTTATTGCCAGGATTCATCATATCCCGCTTCCTGGTGACGGGACTATCGCGTATTATGTTGTTTTAGGATATGTCGAAAGGTATTACAAATTCTTAGGATTTTGTTATATCTGCTTTTCCTTTTGGGTTGGAATGATCTTTTGTGGGTTTTATTTCAATTCACTCCATGACAAAGCAGCCTACTTCGGCTTATTCATATTAATCAATTTTATTATAAGAAAATGGACAATTTAGAACGTTTTAAACCTGAAAACCTTACCCGGGAGGTAATTGATGAAATCAATGCAATGCCCTTAGAAGAGCTCATACAACTGGAAGATATTCCCGGTGTTTTTCTGATCAGAGACAAAGCTTCGACTCATAAACATTACACAGGGCAATCTACCTATAAAAATCTTGCAGTACTTCATAAGCTGGGGTTTAAAAAAAGATATGAAGTCGTTGGCACATATCCCAGCCCCATGAGATCGGTTACTTTACCTGAGGAAAATTTCACCAAAGAGGATTTTATTGCTCCTGAAAAGGAGATTCTAAATAAGGAAGGGGAAGATTCAGGGGAAACCCCCGGGGAACATGCTATAGAAGAAAGTGAAGAGCCGGTATCAGATATCTCAGATGCTGACAACACCAATACCGAAGAAAAAATAACAAAAGTTCAACTCGTTGAAAATAAAGCAAGAAAAACAAAATAAAAATGAGCGAATTATTATACACAAAATTAGGAATTGATCCTTCATCTCTTGAGGGGCTAACAGAGGAAAAGGCTGTAGAAATTGCCAGTACTATCGAAAGTGGAATACGATCAAAAATTCTTGAAAGTGAAGATTTTTATAAAACGCTTGATGAAAATAAGATTCCTTCTGAATATAAAAACAAATATCTTTCGGAAGGGACATCCAAAATTGCCGGAATTGCAAAAAAAACACTGGATAAAGAATTTGCTCTAACCCAGGAAGATAAAAGTAAATTTGGCGAAGAGGACCTTAAGAATATCGACAAATATATTGCTAAAGTAAAAGAGATTTATTCCAGCAAAGTCAATGCTGGAAATAATGAAGTGGGAAATCTTCAGAATGAAAACTTAACCCTGAAACAGTCTGTTGAAGAATATAAAGGTCAACTCGAAAACCTTACTACGGAATATGAATTAAGAACGGCACACAGATTAAAACAAAAAGACATAGAATCTCTGACCATGCTTGAAGTTATTAAATTAAGTGGTCAGATCATGGGGAATATCGGAGCTACCTTTAAACTGGTGTATCCGTCCCTTACTGAAAAGTATGCCATTGTAGAAGAAGGGGGAATTCCTACCATTAGAAAAAAAGATAATCCTGCTTTTAAAGTTGAATTTGATAATGCGGGAAAAAAAGAGCATTTATCATTGAATAGAGCACTTGAATTAGAATATAAGGCACTGGGACTTTGGAAGGAAGCAGAAGAAAAATCCAATCCCAAAACAATCACAATAAATACAGATTTTATGAACAAAACAATTCCTGAAAATATTCAGGATAGTATTAAAAAAGAAAGGGCGTTTTTAGAATCGTAATATTAAAAAAATAGTGTAAAGCTGTCCAAATTAAAACAGGCTCTTTTTAAAAATCCTAATTAAGTGTCTGTTTTTATTTATCTTTTATATAGGTTAGATATGTGAATAGCAATACAATCAAGGCATTTATTATAACAGCAACAATCTTTACAACATTCCATATAAATCTACAATTTTTTTAAAAATTCTTTGTATTTATAAGGTTTTCTTTTAAAAATAAACTTAGGAGCAGAATCTATTTCTATAATACCTTCAAATGATATTTTGTATGATTTAAGGGAAGGTGATGAACTTTGAACCGAATATACATAACCATCATCTACAAATTTCTTAATAGCCGGAGCCATCAAATCCTTTTCTTCCTTATTAAATCCTTTTATTTCATCTTTTGTAATTGAATATCCATTGTTGTCCTTGATATAATTCAAAAATCTATCTAGAAAATCTATTTTACTCATAATTATCAGTTTCTGGAAATTTACTGAAAAAAAGAAATTTATAATTAAAAAACACTATATCAAAAGTAAAAATAATCTCCTTTTATTTTGTCAAAATAGATCCTTTTATATCTGCTAATTTTGTTTTGGCAGCAGTGCCGTACAACTCTTTTACTCTGTGCGCAAACACGAAATTGCAATAATCCAAATAAGCTTTAACGAAAAATAATGATAAAATGGGTCAATTAACACCTTCTTCAGGTTTATGCATACCTACTACAGGAGAGCTGGTAGAATATTTCGGTAAAAACACTCCGGAAGGAAGAGAAAATGATGGGCTGGGATTTCTTCAATTTTTGAAATCTCAGGCTAATATGCAAGGTACCAAAAGATTATCTGACAGTATAAAGGGGGTGGCAGGGAAGAGACGAGGGGTAAAATTAATGTATACCTCTCCGATTTGCTATTCTATTTGTGCAAGCCCTTTCAATTGTCTGGAAATGAGAACACCTTATTCCGTTCCCTTAAACGTTGTGGACTATGAAATTGAAACAAGATATACCCCTTGTGATGGTACAGGTGAACCTATGGAGCTCACCCTCGATGCGGCTCAATACCAGCAGTATTGTGACCTTGATGACGCCTCTTTTTTTGGGGATCTTATTATGGGGTATGATATGAGATTTATGAAAGAACTCAATAAGGTTCTTGTGGAAATGCTCCTTACCAATATTACCAATACTCAGGTGAGTTATCCCATTGTTTCTTCAAATCAGATGACAGGACAAAGAGTGGTTAATAATGAGTTGCCGTTATGGCTTAAGGAACTTGTCGCTACCGCTAAGATGGAGTATTCAGAATATGTCATTTTTGGCGGACAGCTCGTGAATCTCATAGCAACGAAATTTGGACTAAGAACCTCTACTACGCAGGGGGAAGTCTATACCATTAATGATCTGCCTCCTTTATATTATGACAGAAACTTTGATACTGTTTTCGGAAAAAACTCTTTAGTCCTGCTTCCTAAAAAAGCATTTCAATTCGTAGACTGGACTCAATATGAAGGTTCAAAAGCATTCAAGGGTGAAAAAGAAATTTTCTTCACCAAAAATGTTCCGCTGGGCAATTCCTCATTTCAGATTATCGACTGGATATGGAAATGGGATCCTGAATGTTCAAAATACAAGTATATGCCTTCTCTGTACGCAGAACTGGTAAAAACCATTGGGGAAAATTGCGAGGATGCGGATCAGGATGGGATTTTCATTATCAAAGATTGTAGTACTACAGTAATTCCTGTATGTCCTTAATATAAATAAAAAAAGATGCCTAATCTTATTAGTCTCCATGTTGTGTATGATTCAGCCGGTCTTCTGACCGGACTGAATGATATTGACCTTGTGTGCTCAATTTCACCACCCGAAAATAAACAAATCTCTAGCGCAGTCTATGATATTTCAGTGAGCCCCCCCGTAAAGGTTTCTAATCCTATCAATGGAAATACTAAGATACTGGTCAAAATAGAAGACTGTGATGGTTCTTATTATTTAGTATCCGATTCTTATGGAAAAATATCCGATGCCATGGGAGCTGATTGTGAGTTTTGCGTGTCGCAACCTTTTGGAGAAGAGCCGGAAACGGATCCTATATTTTCAGCATCCCCTGCGCATGATATTACATCAGGTCATATCACGTTTTTAAATACGAAGGATTACAATAGTCTGAACAATCGGCCTGATCTTTCATTAAAAGCCGATTTGGTAGGAGGTAAAGTACCTGCATCTCAGCTTCCAAGTTATGTAGATGATGTTTTAGAATTTGCAGATTTGTCCTCTTTTCCTAATCCTGGAGAAGAAGGGAAAATATATGTTGCTTTAGATACTAATAGAATATACAGATGGAGTGGATCAGCGTATATCGAAGTATCACCAGATACGGATCATTTAACTCAAAGATCAGTAATTCAAAATGTAACCTATACTCAGGATTCCACTAATTATTATATCAAGGGGCAGGTGTTGCATTTGGCTAAAGATCAAACGGCAATCAACTTTGCTCCAGGAAATTTATCATTTTATTTAAACGGGACTTTACAAACCGGTACAGGGATTTTAATAGACAGAGAAGTGAGCCCTACACCTTTATTGTCTAATATGACTTCTTTAAGAGATATGAATGGTGATGTGGCAACAGTAGGATATGCATTCATCCCGTTTATTATTACTATTCCTAAATCAACCAATACTGCGGCTTTGTATTCTAATGGAAATGGTTATATATCATTTGTATTGAGCTATACAAGTTTTAATCCTGATAATCTGATCTCCACGCCTATGTATGTGATGAGGGCTGTTTTTACAGATTCAGTGCCCTATCTGCCATTAGCGGGAGGGAATATGACAGGGGCAATACATTTTCCTGCAACGTATTTAGTACCTGTATCTTTAACGAGAGATTTTGCAGGGGTTGCAGGTACTTCAGGATGGGCAAGAGATTTTACTCAAGTTATAGATAATACAGGAGCTATTGATTCTTTCGGGCATTATGGTAGCTACCATAATGGAGTGGTTGATATATTAGTTGGATATATGGGAGGTAAAACATATCTTACAAAAAATGCCTTAAAATGGGATTCTAACCAGGCTGTCATTATTGGATCTACAGGAATATCAGGAACTTCATTACCTACAGCTGGTTATGCGTTGGATATAGTAGGGAATGAATTGGTTAGGGGGAATGTTGATTTTACAGGAAATGTAAATACAACCAGTGGAGATCTATTACTTCAAAGATTAGGAGTAACTGCTTTAAGAGCCAATGCAGCAGACACTATACTATCAGGAAATGTTCCCACAGGTATTATTTATTTAAGACCCCAAGGAGATACAGCTTCAGCGGGACAAGTGATTATTAATCCCAATAACACCCAATTTGTAACTGCCTATAATCTGTTATTTGGAGCCCAAACAATTTCAGGAGCTTCTTTATTTCATACAGATATACCGGCAGATTCGGTAAGAGGATATGGATTATGGATGGGGCAAAACTTACAATTTAATGGAACAGATTTTATTCAACCCAGAGGAGATTTACCATCTTATGGTTTTACGGTAAATAATCATAAAAAGTTTTCTTTTAATAGAGGATCGAGTACGGGAGTGAGTGGAAATGTAGTTACGTTGACAGAGTTGGTGAGTATTAATGACACCGGTGTAATAACTACATTAAATACAGGAAATAGCACCCAGTGGAATAATAAACAGGATGCTTTAGTTAGTGGAACGAACTTAAAAACGGTAAATTCTAATTCGTTGTTGGGGAGTGGAAATATTAATATTCCAGTACCTCCTGTACAATTTGGAACTTCTTATACGAAAGAGTGGAATGGTTCTGTTACGACAGCGACTAATACCGCGGTTTTTAATATATCTTCTGCCTCTTTTTCTAGTATCTCTAATATCTCAGTAGCTACAGAGTTAATTGGAGCGAGTGTCAATAATGCTCCTATTGGAGTGATCACAGCAAGAAGTTTAACGAGTATCACTGTCTCTTTATATGAAAGCAAAAATACAGGGGTGTTAATTGGTGGTAATATTGAGGGGTTAGAAGATCATTCCGTAACGAATACTGTAGTGTATTTAACAGTGAAAGGAAATTAATGTTTAATAAATAATCAAAAAAATGCACCAAATACTAATTGAAAATTTTGGAGCTTTCATGGGTGCAATTTTAACGGGCATTGTAGGTTTTTTATTTGGAAAGAAAAAGTTGCAAGCTGAGGTTGCCGGAATGTCTGCAGATAATGAAGGTAAGGAAATTGAAAATGCTGACAAATTAGTGAAACTTTATAAAGAAGTTTTAGATGATTTGGGCAATCGATATGAAATAAAATTTAAAGAATTATCTTCTATCTACGACAGTAAAATAAAATTACTGGAGGATGAGATTAATTTGCACAAAAGAATTATCGCTCAATTAAAGGAAGAAAATATCATCTTGAAACAGAAAATAAAATTTGGGGGAGTTACACGTTAATGACGATGAATATTTATATGGATTTTCATAGATTTATAAGAAAATCATTATGAATAATCATGAAAAACAACAAAAAGAAGAGGAAAAACAAATTTTTGAATCCTTCCAAAAAGCTTATGATGACTTTCCAATTGGAAAATGTTGTCCATTTGAGGGGCCTGATTACTTAATATACACTGCAGAAAAAAAAATTGGTATAGAGATAACAGAAATAATTTTTAATAATAATCCCTCAAACAGAAAGACCACGAAAGAAACAGAGAGTTTGTATAATCGAATTGGAAATTTATTATGTGAAAAGCTTGACGAAATTTTAAATTTTAAATTTATTTTGAGCATTAATTTTAATAGTGATGATTTTACAAACAAACAAAAACCAAAAATTTCTAAAAAAACAATATCCAAAATCGTGGAAACAACAATTAATTATTTTAAAGAAATTAAATGGCCTGACGATTGTACAAACAAAGATTTTGATGATTGGAAAAGGCTTCCACCACAAATTAATAATATTAATATTTATAAGCAGTTTATAGAGGAAGAACCATCTTATTATGATGAGTCTACAGGTGGAGCGCTTCCATCCTTAACGTTAGAATATTTAAAAAGCACACTAGAAAATAAGGAAAAGTGTCTGAAAAAATATTCTCAGTGTGATGAATATTGGCTACTTCTTTTTGAAAGGGGCTCTTCTTTATCAACTAGTTTTAAAAGCATAGAAACATTTGAAGTTGCAACTACATTTGATAAAGTATTCATATATCGAAATTCTAAAGATAGAGTATTTAAACTGAAGTAATCTTCACGATATTGATAATAATATATCACGTAATTAAAGGAAGAAACATCATGTTGAAATAAAAAAATCAAAACCAGTGATTACTCCATAAAAACTAAATTTAGACATGATATTTATTTCAGCAGGACATCACAATACTGATCCAGGTGCAGTTTCAAATGGTTATATTGAAAGGGATCTGACAAAAGATGCTCGAAATGTAATTATTCAAAGTTTGGATCTGAAAAATGTAATTCAAGACAAAGATTTTGAAACTAATTTGCAGTATCAAAGAAGAATTAAACCGGGAAATGGATCCGTAGTTTTTGATATCCATTTTAATTCAGGACCTCCTACAGCTGGAGGAACTGAATGTTACGTAAATCAAAACGACTTTGCGGATAAAAACTCTTTATCCTATAAAATGGCTGATGAAATTTGCAGGACTACATCCAGAATATTAGGAATTCGAAATCGAGGGGTAAAATCTGAAAACCATAGCCAACATCCAAGAATTGGTATCCTTAATCTGGGATCTGGAGTTTCTGTTTTATGGGAGATATGTTTTATTTCCTCGGTAATAAACATGCAAAATTATCTTCAAAAAAAGAATGATTTATTGAAAGAGGTGGCTGCAGTTTTGAAGAAATATGAGATTAATTAATAATCTGATATTAAAAAGTTCCCAATTAGAGGTAGTGTCTCACTAACTGTGTAAGTTAAAAAGTTATTCTGGAAAATTTAGAGCTCTTACAGCTCAAGAAATTTTTCGGAACTCACTTTTTATTATTTTTAACCATTACATAGTTATGATTGACAA
>NZ_CACVBR010000031.1 GCF_902728265.1 Chryseobacterium potabilaquae | reverse complement strand
AGCAGAGTCTTTTAATGCGAAAATCAAAAACTTTAGATTGCAACTAAGAGGGGTAAAAGACAGAACCTTTTTCTTATTCAGATTATCCAAACTTTTTGCATAGCCCCCAACTTTTGCGCCTGATCCATTAAAATCCTGATTATCAAATTCATATCAATTAAAAATATTTAAAAATTTAATATTAGAAATAAAAAAAGCCAAACTTTACGTTTGGCTTACAATCAATATCAAAATTTATTATAGAATTATTCTATGGGATGAAAAAAGTTAAGATCCTTTTTAAACCTAGGGACCTCAGACGTACCAATCCAGTTTCCATTCCATAATGCCAATTTTGCAGGATCTCTTTCTATAATTCTACGGATTGGAATACACGAAAGTTCCCATAGCCCCGTATGAGGATTATAGTATAAGTAATTAACAGCATCTATTTCTCCTTTCAGTTCATCTCCTCCATAATCCGAATATTTTATTTCCCCATAAATCTGACCTTTAAACTTCTTCTTAAACTCTTCATATGCAATTCTATAACTACCTGGACTTGGGAAATGCCAAACTCTAAAAGTAGCATCATCACCCTCAGGCTTCGTTACTATCAAAGCACACCCATTCATTTCTCCAGTAAGAACATATTGAGGATCATTCGATGATGGAGATATCTTTACCTCCACATTTCCAACAGTTCCCCAAAAGTTAGAAGGATCAGGATTGGTGAGATATGGAAAGTAATACGCCTTTCCCAAATGAATGCCTTTAGCAGGAGTAAAGCCGCGCTTAAATTTAGCTACCGGCAATATCGCATTAAATGGGAGATCTCTAAAATATAAAATTTGGACCTCCTCTAAAGAGGTAAGACTCATAATTGGTGTTGCTAATGCTTTCTCAGAAGCAACTTTAAAGTTCAAAGAAATTGGATTTGGGTTATCCCAAATTAAATCTTGATCATTTTTTACATTCTTATTTTTATCCATAAGATATGCGTCTTCAAATCTATTCATAGTTTGTAGTTTAAATGTTTGTTACAAAAATTAAATTATTTTAATGGTCTTTTTAGATGTGTGAAGTTTCAAAAAACTAATTTCTATTTTGTTGGCACAAACATTCAGACGCTTATTGAAGATTTAGAATAGAAACTTTTAATTCTTTTGACCGAAAAATATTTCACTAATATATGAAAAATATTTAATATTTTACAATAAATTAAGAAATTAATTTAAAAATAAAATCCAGACTTATATGTCTGGACTGAAATATCTACATTTAAAGTTCTGATACTATTCTATGGGTTGTAAAAAATTTAGAATTCTTTTAAATCTAGGTACATTCGATTTTCCGGCCCAGTTTCCCATCCATAGTGCTAATTTTTGAGGGTTTGTTTCTATAATTCTCTTGGTTGGAATGCATGTAAGTTCCCATTTGTTTATACTACTATTATAGTAGAGATAATTAACCCCATCTATTTCTCCTTTCGATACATCTCCTCCATAGTCTGCGTATTTTATTTCTCCAAAAATTTGTCCTTTAAACTTCTTTTTAAATTCATTATAGGCCGTTTTATAACTATCCGGACTTGGAAAATGCCAAACTCTAAAATTACTTTCATTAGATGATTTCGTTACTATAAGAGAGCATCCGTTCATTTCTCCCGTAAGGACATATTGAGGATCATTATCTGTAGGTAACAACTTTACTTCTACATTTCCTACAGTAGCCAAAAAGTTGTTAGGATTAGGATTTGTTTTATAAGGAAAATAATACGCTTTTCCTAACACAATACCTCTGGCAGGTGTAAACCCTGCTTTATAGTTTGCTGCGACAGGTAATATGGCATTAAATCCTATTTCTCTATCTCTAAAATATAAAATCTGTACTTCTTGTAAAGAAGTAAGCTCATCAATGGGTACATTCAAAGCCTTCTTTGAAGCAGCTGTAAAATTTAAGGAAATTGGATTAGGATTATTATAAATCAGATCTGATGAATTATCTACCGATGCCGCTCTATTCATAGAAGAATGAGTCGATTCATTGAGTATTTCTGAATCAGAATTAGCATTACAAGAAATCGCAGTCGAAACGACAAAAAGACCGAACAATAGAATGTTCTTTTTCATATTATTTTAGATTTTAAAAATTAGCATTAATGAAATAAGAATTAGGTAATCTAATCCTCATACAACCTATGGAAATTTGTACTATGCAAAGGTATATAAATATAGATTTATTAAAGTTTTCTCTATTTTATTCATGTCGCTATATGATAAAAACTAGATTTATTAAAAAAATAAATTTATTTAATAACAAAAACATTATTGATTAATATATATCACTTTTTTCCTGAGAAAAAATACTTTCCTTTAAAAACATGATATTTAACAGATATGAGCTTATTAAATAAAAGTACCGACTTAAAAGCCGGTATAAAGTGTAAATGTTTAATCAATTATGTTTTTATAGTTCTCTTTTCAAGAACTTTCCTGTCAAACTTTTCTTGGATTTTACAATTTCTTCGGGGGTACCTTGCGCTACAATCTGTCCTCCATGCTTTCCTCCTTCTGGCCCCACATCGATAATATGATCTGCTAATTTTATTACATCCATATTATGTTCAATAATAATAAACGAATTCCCTAGCTCCACCAATTGATTAATAGCCTCCATCAAAATTTTAACGTCCTCAAAATGTAAACCCGTTGTGGGTTCATCAAGAATATATAACGTATTTCCCGTTTGTCTTTTTGCTAATTCAGTCGCTAATTTAATACGTTGAGCTTCGCCTCCCGAAAGAGTCGTAGATTGTTGACCTAAAGTAATATACCCTAAACCAACATCTTGTAATGTTTTTACTTTCGCAAAAATCTTAGGAATGGGTTGGAAAAATTCAACGGCCTCATCAATCGTCATATCCAATACATCTGAAATAGACTTTCCTTTATAACGGACTTCTAATGTTTCTCTATTAAAACGCTTTCCATTGCAAGTTTCGCAATGAACGTATACGTCGGGTAAGAAATTCATTTCAATAACTTTCAAACCACCACCCTGGCAAGTTTCACATCGACCTCCTTTGACATTGAAAGAAAACCTCCCCGGTTTATAGCCTCTTATTTTACTTTCCGGCAATTCGGCAAAAAGGTTTCTAATATCCGTAAACATCCCTGTATAAGTAGCAGGATTTGAACGAGGGGTTCTACCAATTGGTGTTTGATCTACATCTACTATTTTATCAATATTTTCAAGACCTTCTATTTTTTTGTAGGGCAAAGGCTCCTGAACAGCTCTATAAAAATGCTTGTTAAGAATGGGATATAAAGTTCCATTAATTAGAGATGATTTCCCACTCCCAGAAATCCCAGAAACAACAACTAATTTTCCTAAAGGAATATTCAATGTTACATTTTTAAGATTGTTTCCGGTCGCTCCTTTCAAAATTATATTTTTACCATTGCCTGCTCTTCTTTCTGCGGGAACTTCAATTTTTCTTTTCCCATTAATATATTGCGCTGTAATAGTATCTGCTTTCAATAAATCCTTAGGCTTTCCCTGCCATAAAATCTCCCCTCCAAATTTTCCTGCTCTTGGGCCGATGTCAAGTACTTCGTCCGCTTCCAGAATCATATCTTTATCATGCTCTACTACCAATACAGAATTCCCAATATCCCGAAGATGTTTTAATGAATGAATCAATCTTTCATTGTCCCTCTGATGTAATCCAATACTTGGTTCATCTAATATGTACAAAACATTAACCAATTGGGATCCAATTTGTGTTGCCAACCGGATTCTTTGAGACTCACCTCCCGAAAGGGTTTTTGAGCTTCTACTCAAGCTTAAATAATCTAATCCTACATCTAATAAAAACTGAAGCCGGGTCTCAATTTCTTTTAAAATTTCATGAGCAATAATTTTATTTTTTTCGGAAAATTTATCTCTAACATGCTGTAGCCATTCTTTCAAATCTACTAAACTCAATCCATTGATTTCAGCAATATTTTTTCCATCTATTTTAAAGCTTAAACTAGATGCTTGAAGGCGTGTTCCTTTGCATTCAGGACATATTTCTTCTGTAGTAAAATGTCTCTCTAGTAAAATAGCTTCATATGACTCTCTTTCGTCAATAATTTCTTCCATAAAAGAAATCAAACCATCAAAATTTATTTTAATTTTTTTGGTAATTCCCGCATACTTTAAGTCCTTATTAAAATCTTTATGACAACCGTTATAAATATAATCTAAAGCCTCCTCCGGAATATCCTGAAAAGGAGTTGTCAATCCTAAACCAAAGATTTCAAGAATACTTTTAATTTGAGAAATCACCCATTTATTAGACTTTATGTCCTCCAAAGGCAATAATCCCCCTTGATTAATTGATAGTTTAGGGTTTTCGACGAAGTAATCGGTATTAATTTTCTTAATAGTTCCTAATCCTTTACAACCATGGCAACTTCCTTTGGGTGAATTGAATGAAAAGGTATTAGGTTCAGGTAAAGCTAATGAATGGCCTGTTTCTGCATCCATCAAATTCTTTGAAAAATACTCAATATCTGTGCGTGCTAATTTCTGAATTCCAATAATCCCTTCTCCCATCTCCATTGCTGTACGCAAAGATTTTTCCATTCTCCCCTCAGAAGCGCTTTCTCCAATAATCCAACGATCAATTACAATATCAATATCATGGGTTTTATAGCGATCAAGTTTTAAATCATACTCAATATCTTGTAGTTCTCCATCAATTCTAGCCTGTCCATATCCTTTTTTAGCCATTTGAACGAAAAGCTCATGATAGTGTCCTTTTCTAGAACGTACAACCGGGGCCAACAACATGATCTTTTCACCTTTATAATTTTCTTTAATCGTTTCAAGGATCTGTTCTTCAGTATAGCTTACTAATTTTTTTCCAGTGGTCAAAGAATAAGCGTCCGAAACTCTCGCATACAAGAGGCGTAAAAAATCATATAATTCGGTCACCGTTCCTACAGTCGAACGCGGGTTTTTATTGGTTGTTTTTTGCTCAATAGCAATTACAGGAGAAAGACCTTCAATTTTATCCACATCCGGACGTTCCAAACCACCTAGAAACTGCCGTGCATAGGCAGAAAACGTTTCGATATAACGACGCTGACCTTCAGCAAAAATGGTATCAAATGCCAATGATGATTTTCCGCTTCCCGAAAGTCCTGTAATAACGACTAATTCATTCCGTGGAATTTTTACATTAATATTCTTAAGATTATGCTCGCGAGCACCGTACACTTCTATATATTCTGTTGATTTGCTCATAATTCAGTGTGATTATACCTGAAAATCACGATGTGCAAAATTACGGAATTTTATGGAATTTTATGCGCTAAAAAATAGTATGAATTGTTACTTATTTCAATGTTAATAGTAAACTATTAATCTTATAAAATTTCTAATATTTAATTTTTTAGCAAGTCTATCTCTTCATTTAGGATTTTAACACGATATTCAATACCATCGATTGCTTTTGAAATGATTTGCTTTTTAAGAATATTGGCCCTATTTTCCCAATACACTTTTCCATAGAATGAATAGTTCTTAGGAATAATTTCCACCTCGACAGTCCTTACAAAACCTTCCTTTGGCTTATGGCTAATCATTGTTCCTCTTTTCACATGTATTTCCTTAAGTTCATCCTTTAGAACCATTCTACAGTAGTTTTTTACATCTTCAAGAGAAATAATTTTATCTCTTGTTGTCATAGCATATCGATAAGCTAGCACAGCATCTGTTCCTTTTTGCTCTTCAGTTCCTCCAATGGTTTCTGTTAATAAATTAATTGTTTGTGAGTTCAATTGATTAGACAGTTCCGTTCCGGCACGCATATGATTGGCAAGAGTGCAATGAGTAACCCAATATGAGGCAAAAGTATGGTCCGTTTTTTCAATGGGCTCCATAATCACATAATTAATTTCCTGTCTACTATTTTTCTGGACATTAGCAACCTTTTGTGCTATTGCTTTCATTTTATCGGATAATTCACTTAGAACTCCCCTCACATTATCTCTATTTAAAAGAGAGAACGCTGCAACTTCATCCCTAGTCAGCTCTAGCACATTTGCAATCATATCAACGGCATTTCTATTGGTAAATCGCTCCATTGCTCCTTTTCTTACAGTATATAATCCTTTTTTAAGATTATCTGTAGGAGTAAAAGGAATTTCGGTATATTTCCTGCCTTCACCATCTTGTACTTCCTCTACATATAAGAAATGTTCGGCATTGTCTGTTATTAAGGGGATATTATTTCCCATAATATCCAAACTATACTCTGTTTTTTTCCAGCCTCTATTATACACTGGAAAAGCGTTCAGCACAAATAAAAAGTTATCTAACATTTCCGCTGAAAACTGAGGAGGAAACTCTAAAGTCAGCCATAGATATTTTTTTTCTTCAATACATTTTGTAATCTCTACTCGATCTTCAAGAAATGTAAGGTTATGAGGAAGTTTTCCTTCTTCGGTAATTAAACCTTCAGCAATACCTGTAATCTCTATGAATTTATCACAATAAATACCTTTTATCTCTTCTATAATTTTTGTTTGTATAGATTGTTCATGAAATATTTGTTCATAACCTTGCCACTCATTATTCTTTAGATAAGTCAATCCTTCTCTTACTGATAAAGGTTTTCCATCACTTGTAACTTTAAGATAAGGCAAAAGTTTATATACAAAATCCAAATGTTCAAAAGCTGGGTTGAAGCAGTATAGGCTTATAGAATCTGGAAAATTCTCATTTATATATTTCGTTGTATCAATTCCTAGTGTAATTTTTCTGTAATCCTCCGGTTTTACCTGAAACCTTGATATGGGAATTTTATTTAATTTTTCATCAATACTATAGCATGTATTTCCCACAATCATAAGACCTGTTTGAAGTTTATTTATTTTAATATTCCCTACAGGTGTAAAAGGTATATTAATTTGTGTATCAGATTCTGATTTTATAGTGGATATTATATGTTTTCTAAAGAAAAATTCTGTATGTTCCAATACAATTTCAAATGATTCGTAAGGTTGTGTAAAGGCAATCCCATGGGCGGGAAAAGGATATGTATAGGTAGAAGGCGTTAAAAGCTTAGCTAACTTTTCTAAAATTCGGGCATTCACCGTTTCGATTTCATTATTCGCCTTAAACATTTCTGTACTGAATGCATCAATTAATAGCTTGACAAAAGGATCCAAAGATTGGGGACTTTTTAATCCCCATATTTTGGTTGCATTTTGAAGCATTCTTGCCTTTATTGATTCTTTAGAATAAATATTTTGGTTTAGGTTCATAAGTGTGTTAAAAGTATTAATCAATAGACATTGGGCTTAAGAATATTTCAGTAGTAAAGCTGAAACGTTCTCCTGTAGATTCCATTTTAGCATTAATAGCAATCTTTACTTTTTTTTTGATTTCCGTATGTTCTTTAGTATCATAACTGTGTTCTACAATTTGAACGTGTGCATCAATTTCTGCTTGAACAATTCTAGGCTCATATTCTTGTATCTGTTTTTCTAAACTAGAAATAAAGGTACTTTCCCAAGCGGCACTTGTAACTCCATTATCAAATTCAAGATTCCAAACATCGTTTCCGTAATTTTCATCAGATCTATTTTCACCTTTTTTAGTAGTAATTAGCAACATAATATTGTGTGCAATACTTTCTCCTATGTCACAAGTATCAATACTACTTCCTTCGGACATTAATGCGGATGGAATAAAAGGCATTCTGTAATTGGGTATGTCCATATAAACTTTATTTACTTCATATTCATAATCTATCTCCACTTAGTGAAAAAGAAAGCAAATTAAACATTTTTTCAGGGAATAAAAATTTGGATATAAAAAAATAACGACTTCTTTTGAAGCCGCTATTTAAGTTCTAAAAAAATAATATTCTAAATTTAATTATTTAAAAATTAAAATTATTATTCAGTATTTTTATTCTTATTGATAAAGTAATAAACAGGTAGTCCTAACAAGACCATTACAAAACCCGGCCAAGTATATTGTTGTTTATAAATCAACAGTAAAATACAAAAACCAGCTCCTAATATTAAATAAATTATAGGAGTTATAGGATACATCCAAGCTTTATAAGACCTTTCTAAGTGAGGTTGTTTAACCCTTAGGTAGATAACACCAAATACTGTAATCATATAAAATAGAACAATTACAAAAGAAATCATATCTAGCAAATTACCATATTGACCACTTAAACATAAAAGTGATGCCCATACCCCTTGCATCCACAAAGCATTGGCAGGAACTTCGTTTTTATTATTTTTTTCTGCTTGCTTAAAGAACATTCCATCTTTTGCCATGGTTTGGAAAACCCTTGCCCCGGCTAGAATTAACCCATTATTACAACCAAAAGTAGAAACCATTACCAATAAAGCAATAATGCTTGTTCCTATACTTCCGAAAATGTAATGAGAAGCTGCTACCGCTACTCTATCATTTTCAGCAAAGGCGATAGAATTTCTATCTAATGCATTTAGGTATACATAATTAACAGCTATATAAAGAATCATTACAGCAGATGTTCCATAAATCATTGATTTAACCACATTTTTCTTTGGATTTTCAATTTCTCCCGATACAAAAGTTACACTTTCCCAGGCCACCGAACTAAATAAAGAGCCGACCATTGCCGCTGCAATTCCTCCCATAAGAGTCATTCCTCCAATAGGTTCCCAACCTTCTTTAAGGAAATTTCCAAGACCATCTTTTTTAAGATTATTAAAAGAATCAAACCCAAAGCTAAAGTTTTCGGATAAATGAGAGATATCTACAAAAATAAAACCAGCAGCAATTAAGCCTAATAAAGCAATAATTTTAGAGCCTGTGAAAATATTTTGCAGTAATTTTCCACTTTGTACCCCTCTTGTATTAATGTAAGTAAGCAAAAGGATAATAAGAATAGCAAGAACCTGCATCCAAGTGATTTTAAACTCTCCGCTTTGAAAAATAGGAGCCGCATCATTTAATGCCGGGATTAAATATGCTGTAAATTTACCAAAAGCCATTGCAACTGCTGCGATTGTTCCTGTTTGGATAATAGTGAATAAACCCCAGCCATACAAAAAACCCATTTTTTTACCGAAAATTTCTTTTATATAAGTATACTGACCTCCTGCTTTAGGAAATAATGCAGAAAGTTCCCCATAACTTATTGCAGCCGCCACAGTCATTATTCCTGTAATAACCCAAACAACGATAAGCCAAAATCCGGAGCCCAGATTTCTCATCATATCTGAACTTACAATAAATATTCCACTACCAATCATTGAGCCCATTACGAGCATGATGGCGTCCCAAAGTTTTAGTTTTTTTTGCATAATCAAATGTCTAGTATTTATATCAAATATAAATAAATATGTGCTTGTTTTTAAATATTGAGTAAACTTTAAGAGAAAATATGTTTCTTCTTAATTTTTTACACATTTTGATTCAAATTTTATTAGTATTTTTGAGAAAAAGATTAATAAATGAAATTTAGAATCATATTATTTGCGTTAAGTGTAAGTGTATCGTCACTAGCTTTTGCCCAGGAAACATCTAATAAAAAAGTATCTCCTCCAGAAGGAAATGCATTAATAGGCGATACCTATGGAGCAGGTATTGCTAACAAATCTCTATCCGATGCCATTAGTGTAGATAAGCTCAATAAGAAACTTAAAAAAGAAAACAAAAAAATTGAAAATGTAGCCATCAAAGGAAAAGTAACTGATGTTTGTGAGAAAAAAGGTTGTTGGCTGACCATTCAAACAGAGGATAATTCTCAATTTTTTGTAAAAATGAAGGATTATGCGTTCTTTGTTCCTACTGCTTTAAAAGGTAAAAACGTAGTATTAGATGGAAGCGCTGAAAGAAAAATCATCTCGATTGATGAACAAAAACATTATGCCGAAGACGCTAAAAAACCTCAATCCGAAATTGATGCTATTAATCAACCTAAAGAAGAAATACGATTTGTTGCCAATGGTATACAGGTAGTGAATTAATACATGATAAAATTATAGAAAAATACAAGCGGAATGATTTATTCCGCTTGTATTTTTATTCTATTTTAAACTCCATGATCGCATCTAGTTTGGGATATTTAGTAGCAGAAATTATCTTCTTTCCGGTGCAGTCAATTTCTAACCAACCTTTTCTTTTTTTTATATCTCCGACTTCCATTACATACGGAATAAACGAAATTTCATCTTTCCCATCTTCTTTTATTTCTTTATACTGAACTGCGACATCAAGAATACACTCATAGGTCGTATTTAGTTTTACATTTCTATAAACAACATCGTAATGAGTCTCTTGATTTTGGGGAATTTCAAGGTAAATTTCCCAATTATTAATCCCAAGATTTAACTCACTCATTCCTTTTAAAGCATAGTAAAGCGCAATCGTATAATATTTTCTTGTTTCCTTTCTCATATAATCTCCAACAAAATGCCCTCCTTCAAATAAAATGGTAGGCATACCGCTCTTTATAAAATTATCACCCGTGGAAGTTGGATAAAATTCATCAGAGTATCTCCCAATCTGATGGGGAATCATATCTTTTATATTCTGATAAATATAGGCAATGACTGCCATACATTTTTTTCTGTTATCTGTAATGCTCCTCTCTATATTTTCAGAAGGAGCTAGGAAAGATAATGTGGCTGGGTGAACACCATCGGTAGTAAAAATAGTTCTTTGCTCATGAAGATTCAACGCATAATTATATTTCTTTGTAGCGACTATTTTTTTAAGAATTTTTATTTCGGGACTTGCCTCATTATGAAAATCGCGATTAAGATCAATATCCATAGCATTTAAACGAGTCCATTTTTCAGAACCATCTGGGTTTAGCATAAAAATAAAATCTAAACTGATTTTATCAAATAGTTCCTTTTTTAATATAGGAGCTTTATCTAAGCTTACTAATAAATCTAGTATGGCATGAGTTGCGTTAGCTTCATTTCCATGCATTTGTGACCAAGCCAGAACTTTAATCCTTCCTTTACCTATTGTCAATTTGTAAATAGGCTTATCCAAATATGAACGACCAATCTCTTCAATACAATCACTGAGATTTCTCTGTAGATAAGAAAATAGTTTTTCAGGAGAAATATAGCGATTAGGAAAATCTGGATTCTGGGAATAAATATGTTCAAAGTTCATTATAAATAATTTACAAGAGTCAAATTTAAAAATTTTTATATAAATAACATAATTAACATTTGTAACTTAGTTAAACAATGTAAAATGCCATAATGTCTGTGGATAAAATTGTGGATTGCGAAAAATTCAAATGGATATTACTAAATATATAATAATCAGGAATTTATGTATTTCATCTCAATAATAATATTAAATATACTTTAATAGGCAAAACCTTATTTTTTCAACATTTGAGTATTAATATATTAAACACAAATAGATGTGGAAAAACAAATAAATTAATAAATATACAAATGTAAACTTGTTGATAATTGAAAATTTGTCTCTTAATTTTAGTCTATCCCACCAATACTGACTTTAATACAAATCCGATCCCTATTTGATATAAGTATTGAGTATGCTTCCTTTATACAAGGGTATTTATCTCTTAAATTAGTCGTTTTTTTATATTTTTAGATAGATAATCACATACTTATGTCTTTTTGGCCAAAATATAGCCTTTTAGTGTTTATTGATGGTAGTTTATATCTATTCAATTTTCAAATTTTACCTTCTTCTCTATTTTAAAGAGAAAAGAGATCTAGTGAGTTAATTATGGAAAAAATGTTAAATAAAAAAACTTGGATTTTTGAAGTGAATATATAAATAATTAAATATCAGTTAATTACCTATTTACATTTGTATATTTACAAAGTTATATTCTTTCCATTTCTTTAATTTGCATTTGTAAATTATATTATTTACATTTGTAATTCAATTAAAAGCTTATTGTATGAGTCTAAATGATAGAATTTCAAAAGTAATAGAGTACTCACGACTAACATCATCAGAATTTGCTGATGAGATTGATGTGCAGCGTTCCTCCATTTCTCATATTACATCTGGTAGAAATAAACCCTCTTTAGAATTTATCATAAAAATTAAATCCCGATTTCCAGAAATTTTATGGGATTGGCTTGTGACAGGTGATGGAGAAATGCTTAAATCCGATTTGGAAATAATCGATGATTCTATTGAACCATTTGAAGAGGAAGAAAAACCTAAAGCGACTCCTCTGCCCGATCTTTTTGCTATGATGAAAAATAATAATGATTTTGAAATAGAAGAACCCCATTATGAACCTATAAAACAAAATCCACGAGAATCGTCTATCCCATCCCCAAGTAAAGAAGAAGAAAAAATATGCGATTCTCAGCCATTAGAAAATTTTCCTCGTGAAAATAAAACTCAAAAAACTGATAATCAAGAAAGTAAGATAAAACGAATTGTTATATTTTATGAAAATGGAAAATTTGAAAGTTTTGAGCCATAAAATTGCCTGATTAAACAATTAACCAGGCAAACAATATTTGAAGAAAAAAACTAAGGTTGTGTTTTATAAGGTTGATAATATTATATTCCTTTATAACCTTCGTAATTATAACTATGCATCAAAATGATTTATACTAAAGTTAGCAAAATAATACTAAAATAACAAGCTTTACACATATAAAATATCTATTTATTATATGCTTGAGATAAATCGATTTTAATTATTTAACTAAAAAATCCCTACAAAAATTTTGCAAGGATTTAATAGTAATTATTATGTATTATATTACTTTCTTCTTTCTAATTCTCTTTTAATAAGTCCCAATTCTCGTCCGGTTTGCCCAGCGACCGAAGTATTTTCTTGAGCTCTTCTTGTAAGATAAGGCACTACATCTTTTACAGGCCCATACGGCAGATATTTAGCAGCATTATAACCTTTATCCGATAAAAAGAAGGTGATATTATCACTCATTCCAAATAACTGTCCAAAATAAATATGTGAATCATCGTTATTCAATCCTTTAGCCTTCATTTTATCCATGACCAATTCAGAAGAAATTTCATTATGAGTACCAAAAAAAGCAGAGACTTTATCTAAATGGTTCATTACAAAATCAATTCCGGCATTATAATTTTTATCAGATGCTTCCTTATTGGGTTGAATGGGATCGGGATAGCCTTTTTCAACTGCTCTTGCCCTTTCTTTTTCCATATAAGCGCCTCTTACAATTTTATACCCAATATAATACCCTTTTTCTATGGCTCTTTGAAGGTGTTCTTCCATATACTCCAGCCTTCCTTTTCTATACATCTGAATGGTATTCCAAACAATAGGTGTCTCCGTATTATATTTCTCCATCATTTCTTCACATAGACTATCAGCTGCATCCTGCATCCATGTTTCCTCCGCATCTATCATTACTTTTTTATTACTTTCATGACATAGTTTACATACTTCATCAAATCGTTTTACAACATTATCCCATTCTTGCTTTTGGCTAGAAGTAAGCTCTGCTTGCTTACCTACTAATTCATATAAATCAATTCTTCCAAAAGCAGTAGGCTTAAATACAATAAAAGGAATTGCAGGATTTCCAACAGAAAACCTTACAATATCTTTGATTTCTTTACAAACAGCATCAAAAGTTTCTTCATCTTCTTTTCCTTCAATAGAGTAATCAAATATACTTCCTACTCCTCTCTTAAATAACTGTTTTACAACTTTCATGCTTTCTTCGCGTGTCTCTCCACCACAAAATTGTTCAAATAACGTTTTTTTCACAATTCCGCTAACAAATGGAAAATTATTATGAACAGTAAAGTTAAGAACTGAGGTTCCAAGTTTGGTAAGGGTAGGTTGTTCAATCATTTTAAACATCCAATACGCTTTTCTTAATTGTGCATCAGATTTGTCGGCAAATGCAACTTTAGTATCATTAAAAATGGGCATTCTTTTTAATTAAATTTATTGTTGCAAAGGTAAGGAATTAAGCTAAATTATTTTAATCTATAAATCTGTTTTCTATTCCATTTAAAAGCATGGCGATAATACCAATGAATACCCATAAACGAAGAATATTTAAAGTAACTAATTTACTTTTTCTAGAATAGTCTAAAAGTAAATATATACAGAAAATAATAATAAATAATCCTAAAATAAAATAGTAAGCCATGAACCCTGAAATTCCCATTTTATAAATAATTTTCATAGATACAAGCATCGTCACTATTAATAAAGCGATGATAATAATTTTAGTATTTCTACTTTTAAAATAATTAGGGATTGTGTTATATCCAAAAGCTTTATCTACATTTTTTGTAAGAATGTCTTTCACTATATCAATGCATAAAAGAATCAGGAATAGAAAAATAGCCATAAGAAATATTTTCCCTGAGAATGTCTGATAATATACCATCATTCCAAAAAATGGGTACAAAGTGAGGCTTACGAAAGTAAAATTATTAAGAATTATAATCCGACTTAATTTATGGCTATAAAACCACATAAAAAATTGATAAACGACAAAAAAAACAAAAACTCTATGAGAGATCATCCAGGCCACCCCCAATGAAACAACACATAAAATTAAATAGGCATATAAAAAGTACTTTTGCTTAATGAATTTTTGTATTCTTGTTCTGAATGGTTTTACGATATGATCTTTTTCTAAATCGTAAAATTGATTAATAATACCTCCTGCAAGAATGGTTAAAACCGTACAGAAAATAATACCATGTACTTTGAAGTCAAAAACAAAATTTCTGAATGACTCTTCTTGGTTAAAAAGGAAAAAAGTAGAGACATAAAGAGCAAAGGTAAGTAATACTGCTATAAAAAAACGAGCTCCTAGAAGAACTCCTAGAAACTGTGAAAATCTATATAATAAAGATTTTTTAATAAAGTTTTGTTGTAAAATTTCTTTTTCAGAATTCATCCACAACACTATTTAGAATCTATAGATTACTTCTTTATGGAATCCATCAAGCATTTTTTCAGCTTTTTCATAATCTTTAGTAAAACCTAAAATATATCCACCGCCGCCGCTTCCACACAGTTTTAAATAGTAAGCATTAGAGTCCAATCCTTTTTTCCAAATATTAAAAATACTTTCCGGGATCATAGGACGAAAATGTTCATATGCCCAATGCGAAAGTTTTTTTAAATTTCTAAAGAACGGATTCATATCTTTTTTTAAAAAAGTATCAATACATGCATTATTGTAACGGATAAATTCTTCTTTCAATGTTTTACGGAAACCTTCCGTTTTCATTTTTTCAAAGAAAATTTGGATCATAGGACCTGTTTCTCCTGTTATACCTGAGTCTATCAGGAAAATCGCTCCTTTTCCTTCTTCTCCTTTAGGGATAGCAACTTTGTCCATGTTCTCTTTATTTTCAATAAGAATAGGTAAATTCATGTAACAAATCAAAGGATCCATTCCTGAACTTTTCCCGTGAAAATAACTTTCCATTTCACCAAAAACATTCTTTAGATTCTTCAAATTATCTTTCGAAATATTTTCAGGATTATGTTTTTTTATAGAATATTTTTCAAAAATAGCCGCTACTAAGGCGCCTGAACTTCCCACTCCATATCCTTGAGGTATATTAGAATCAAAAAAGAGTCCATTTAAAATATCTGTTTTAAAGCGCTCAATATCCAGAACAAAATCATTCATAAGAACTAATTTTTCTAAATATTCAGCATATTTCTGAAGATGAATATTGGATTTTTTTTCAAATTCAGAACCTGTTTCAGAAAATTTCAAAGTTCCCTTATAGAAGCTATAAGGAACAACAAGCCCTTGAGAATCTTCAATCATCCCATATTCTCCAAACAGAATTATTTTTGCATAAAATAGTGGGTTGGTCATCTTGATAATAAATCTTTTTACAAATTTAAAAATTATTCCGCGGAATCTAAGCAAAATTCAAGCCGAAATGTTTTATGTTAAATAAATTAATACGTTTTACAACAAAATTTATTATTAAAATCCTATTGTATAATAAGTTTTTTATTAATTGTTTGATTTTTCATTCTTATGGTCATTATATAATTTCCCGCTGCAAATGAGGAAATATCTACATCAAATTTATTTCCTTTATAAGGTACATCACCTTTGATTAGTCTTCCGGATTCGTCATATATTGTATATGATTTTACAATTTCTACCGAAGAAACTGTAATGGTATTTTTTGCTGGATTTGGATAAATATTTACCATTTTATCTTTTACATCACCTTCTTCAATTGCCAGGAAGTTGCATGAAAAATTAGCTTTCCATCCTGCATCCGTAACATCCGTATCAGAAACAAACTTAATCGTAATAGCTCCTGTAGAATGCGTTGAAGTATAAGGACCAGGTATAGCATTTCCCGTAACCTCATTTCCATTTGAAAATAAAGGAGATGATGTGGATGGCCCGTTATAAATATACATAAAATCGTAATCTTTTTCTAATGCAAAATCAGGGAACATTAAAGTGAGGGACGATCCTGAAGTTGGATAAAAAGTTTTTATGAGTATTTCATTATTTCCATAATTACCAAAATCTCCTCCTGAGTCTTTGAGTGGTATACTATTACACCAATCAGCATCTGTCAAAAATATTCTAGATATAAGATATGCATCTGCCAAGGAACAAGAAGTTCCCAAATATAATCTATAATAAGTTCCAGGTTGAAGATTAGTCATATTAAAATTGGGTGAATTGGTATTTCCTACTGACACTAAAGTTCCGTCTATTGTGGTAAGTTTATACTTCCAAGAAGAAGATATAACATCATTAATAACTACACCTGCAGAGTTTTGTGTAATATTAACAAAGCTAATATCTGTAATTGGCATTCCACAAGAGGTCGTACAATCCGTACCTAAACACGCTTTGGTGTCAATTGTATTTCTAATCAATTGTGCTGGTTGAGGCCCAAAACCATAACTAAAGTTAATACCTACTCCAGGAATAAGATGACAATAACTCATAATAGTTCCCGAGGAAGGAATTACACCACTGCATCCTTCATTATAACCTGCTTGTGCTCCGCATCCATCAATAGCAGTATTATTTCCATTCCAAGCACATGCATGAGTATGAGGAGACCCTAATCCATGCCCCATTTCATGAGCCATAGCCCCTACCGTCCAAGAATACACTGGAACATTGGAATAGGTTTGAGAAACACCAGAATATGCATATCGATACTCTGTACAAAGAGAATTGAGATAGGCTACACTCGTTGTTGAAGGAGAATTAATAAGATGTGCTAAATCTCCATTAAACGTGAGTCTTGTATTTCTAAAATTATTTAAATTATCATTGGGAGTTCCTGTATAAGGATCTTGCGTTACCCATACAAATATTTCACTTAAAGCCGTTTTAATATCATCATTATAATAAAGTGTTGCAATATTATTATGAATAGCGGTCAACCAATTCGTTACTGTTGTGATATCGGAATTGTTATTTTGGTAAGCAGCAAAACAAATCTCATAATATACCCTTACACAGTTTTGGCTCATTGCCACATTTTTATTTACGCTTTTAAGATCAGGAGATCCATTTAATTTATCTTGTGTTTTAAATTCATCAACACCACAAATAAAAGGATTTTTTCCGGTTAATTTTGATTCGGAATAACTTACAAAATCATCTGAATTTTTTACTTTTCCCACCACAATGTTTCCCAATTCCGGAGTAGAAGCTATACCTACTACATCATTTTCAAAAAAACTGAAAGCAACAATAGAGTTAAAATCTCCTTTTACAATCCCTTGATAATAAACTCCCGGATTATAGGATAATATTTTTCCTTCATTGGTCTGTACTCTAAAATGATCTGTGAAAATATTATTTTTAAGTAATTCAATAGTTATATTTTTATTCCCATTAAACGGAAAAGATATCTCTAAAGACTCAGGCTTATCTTTTAGAATTTCTTGCAATACAGCATAATCAATATTCATTACACTGATATCAGTAGCCGCTTTTTGATAGATAGGAAGTTGTAAAGAACGGGGATTAGACTCAAACAATGAGTATGATTTAAAAGAAGCCCCTGCTTTATGGCTTTCTGATATTTTTTTAGAAATTGGATTCAAATGTTGTGAAAAAACCTGAATCAAGCACAGAAACATGCTAAAAAAAATAATTTTTCTACTCATTTTATGTTTTTTAGTACTATTTAAATTTAGTAAAAAAAACATACACAAGACAAAAAAAATATATTTAATAAACATATTTTTTATTATAGCATATTAATTTAATTATTCCATGCATCATAACACAAATAAGGCCTGGATTAAATAACCCAAACCTTATTTTAATTTTTCGAATCTAATATTTATTTATATGTTATCTTTTAATTAATTTTTCATTTATTGTTTCTCTTTCAGTTTCAATAGAGATAATATAGCTTCCAGTATTTATTGAAGAAAGATCCACCTTGATATTATTTCCACTTAATACTGATGAAGAAAGTACCAATCTCCCTGATTCATCATATATTTTATATGATTTTAAACGCTCCATAGAAGAAATAACAATTACATCTTTAGCAGGATTCGGATATATTTTCACATTATTCCCTTGAGATTTTATATCATTATTTTTCATATTCATTGGCATTCCTTGTGAATAACCATTATTAGTTAAAAATACTTGAGATTTTTGATATTCATTTTTACACTCAGGTGTTATAAATAATTTATAGTATGTACCCGATTGAAGATTAGAAATATTAAATTGTGTACTACTTGTAATTCCATCTTTAATGATAATTCCGTCCAATGTAATTAATCTATACTTCCAAGTATTTGATCCTGTTCCATTAAAATATACATCTGCAGAGTTGTGCGTAATATTACCTATCCCCATACTACTAACAGTACCTGTACAACCTCCTTCTTCTCCGCCGCCACCACCAGTAGGTGGAGTTGTGGTACAACCACTTCCAAGACATTGCTTTGAAGCGATCGTATTTCTGATTAATGTTCCTGGTTGATTTCCAAAACCATTACTAAAATTAATACCTGCCTGGCTCATATGGCAATAACTCATAATTGTTCCCCCTCCTGAAGGAATTGACGCATTACATCCTCCTCCATATCCGGCATAAGATCCGCAAGCATCAATCGCTGTATTATTTCCATTCCAAGAACAATCATGGGTGTGAGGAGATCCTAAATTATGTCCTATTTCATGCGTTACTACTCCTACTGTCCAAGAATAGGTAGGAACATTTGAATAGTTTTTAAAAACACCTGAATATCCATATTTAACATTTGAACAAAGTCCATTTAAATAAGCAACACCAGCTGATCCCATATCTACTAAATGGGCTAAATCACCATTAAATGAAGTTCTCTGGCTTCTGAAGTTATCAAGGTTACCATAATAAGGATCTTGATTACTCCATATATGAATCCCACTCATAGAAACACTAATCGCGTCATTATTATAAAGAGTTACCACATTATTATGGATGGCTGTCATCCAATTTGTAGCAGTTGTTGTATTATAATTATTATTCTGATATGTTCTGTAAGTAAGTTCATAAAATATTCTTACACAATTATTTGATGCTCTACCAGCCATCTCTTTTGCTTGTGGATCATAGGATATTTTCTGAGCTTGATTTTCTTTCAAGTCATTGGCTCCACAAATATTAGGATTCTTACCCGTTAATGTGGATTCTGAATAACTTACAAAATCCTCTGCATCTTTTACTTTTCCTACTACAAGATTGCCAAGATGGGGTGTAGAAGCTATTGCAACTACATCATCATCAAAAAAGCTAAATCCTACAATAGACTCATTATCTCCTTTTACGATTCCCTGATAATAAACTCCAGGAGTATAATTTATAGCTTCTCCCTTTCCTGTTGTTACTTTAAAGTCATTCGTGAAAATTTGATTTCTGTACAACTCCACTGTAATTTTCTGATCACCTCTAAAAGGAAAAGATACTTCTAGAAATTCAGGTTTTTCATGTACTAGTTTTTTTAGTTCTTCTTTTTTTAATTTTAGAACTGAAATATCGGTTGCTGTTTTTTTGTATTCAGCTAATTTTTTAGAAGTATTATCTACTTCAAACAGTTCAAATTTTTGAAAAGTTTTTTTCTCTTTATGATAATTTGAAACCTTTTGGGCAACGGGTTTTAGCTGTTGCGAAAAGCCCCAAACAGAGCATAAAAAGACACTGAAAATTAAGATTTTTTTTGTCATAGTTGATATTTTTTATTATTGATTCGAATGGCAAATAAACAAAAAATATCAACAATAAGTGAATAATCACCACGCTTTTTAAGATTATAACGTCATATTGATAAAAAAACAGGATATTGATTAAAAATTTAAATCAATATCCTGTTAATGGGCTAAAAAATATAACTGTTTCACATAAAGCCAATCTAATCAAAAGATTGTGGTGCTCTATGTTTATAGAGTTTCTTTGTTCTTTAAAATTTTAACTCTTAAAAATCTTATCAAAATAAGACCAATTCCAAAGAACAATGTCATCGAAAGTGCAGCAATACGCATATTATTGAAACGTTCAATTAATGTTGCAAAAATAAACGTCCCTATGATAATGGCTATCTTTTCTAATACATCATAAAAACTAAAATAGGTAGTGTTCTCCATAGAGCCTTCCGGAAGTAATTTGGAATAAGTAGATCTAGACATAGCTTGTAATCCTCCCATTACTAATCCGACCACTGCAGCAACTCCATAAAATTGATATTCTACAGTAGGATTCTCTTTATTCAAAAAGTAAGCCCAAAGACAAGCCACTATCCATAATAGGATTGCTATAGAAATTACATTCTTATTTCCTATTCTTTTAGAAAGTCGAGAGAATATTATAGCTCCAATAATCGCCTCAATTTGAATCACTAAAAGCGTTCCTATCAATTTATCCTGAGCCAGATTAATCTCACTCTTTCCAAATAAAGTAGCCATTAGAAAAATGGTTTGCATTCCCACACTATAAAAGAAAAAACTTGAAAGAAAAAATTTCAGATTTTTGTCTTTAAAAAGATAACTTCCCACTTTAAATAATTCTTTAAAGCTTTCTTTTGCAATATCTTTATAGAAATTGATATTATCTTTTAACACTTCAAAAAAACCACCTTGCTCTTCATGCTTCTTAAAAATATTTTTATAGTTTAATAATACGAGTTCTTTAGGAAGCTCTTCTCTCACATCTCCAAATTGTGGTAAATGTTTAAATGTATATTGAGAAAATCCAAACCACCATGCTCCTGTTAATAAAAAGCTTATTCTCGTAAACAAAAGCTGCTGTTTTTCACCTTTTGCAAAAACTTGAATTAATAACAGGCATATAATCACTAAAATAACTGAACCTATATAACCATATACATATCCTTTGGCAGAGAGGGCATCTTGTTTATCTTGGCTGGCAATATCCGGCAAAAATGAGTTGTAGAATACCAAACTTCCCCAGAAACCCACACTAGCCATAATACTGAAGAGAAGTCCCAAGAAAACATTATGCATGCCTGTAAACATAGCTAACCCCATACAAGAAGTTGCTCCAAGGTAACAGAAAAATTGTAAAAATGATTTTTTATTTCCAATAGTATCCGCTAATGAAGATAAAAATGGAGATAATAAAACGACAATAAAAAAGGATATAGTTAAAGAATATCCATACACCGCATCAGGCTGATATTCTTTTCCAAAAATCTTAATCATATATCGTACAGGCACATCAATCCATTGTTTTGTCTCAGGTACATATTCTTTCTTCTCGTACATAGTCGTAAGAATAGAATAATAAATAGGAAAAATAGTAGATGTTATTACTAAAGAATATACAGAATTTGCCCAATCATATACGGCCCAAGCTTTCATAATCTTGGGATTATTTTTGATGTTTTTAGGCTGTTGTTTCTCAGTTTCAGACATTATAAATAAAATTAGTATCGCAAAAATAAAAAAACCATTAAGAAATGAATAGATTTTTTAAAAAAATTATCGATTTCTTAATGGTAAAATATTCTCTATAAGAATATTAGAGCTTATATATTTTCAATAATAATAGCAGAAGCTCCACCGCCGCCATTACATATAGCAGCTGCTCCATATTTTGCTTTGTTTTGTTTTAAAATATTCAGTAAGGTTACAATGATTCTTGAACCAGAGCTTCCTAGTGGATGTCCTAGCGCCACTGCTCCTCCATTTACATTAACTTTAGATGCATCTAACCCTAAAATCTTATTATTCGCTAAACCTACCACCGAAAATGCTTCATTAAATTCGAAAAAATCTATCGCTGATAATTCCATACCTGCTTTTTTAAGGGCAATTGGTAACGCCTTTGCCGGAGCCGTCGTAAAGTTTTCAGGCTCATGCGCAGCATCTGCATAAGAGATAATTTTAGCTAAAGGAGTAAGTCCTAGCTCTTCCATTTTTTCTTTAGAAACAAGAATTAACGCTGAAGCACCGTCATTTAATGTAGAGGCATTCGCTGCTGTTACCGTTCCCTGCTCTTTTTTAAATACAGTCGGAAGGCTACCAATTCTGTCAAAATTCACGGCTTTATATTCTTCATCTTCAGCAAAAATGATAGGATCTCCTTTTCTTTGAGGAATTTCAACTGGTACCACTTCATTATTAAACTTCCCTTCTTTCCAAGCATTTGCTGATCTTTTATATGATTCAATAGCAAAATTATCCTGTTCTTCTCTAGATATATTATAGTCTGTTGCACACTTTTCGGCACACACACCCATATGAACTTTATTATATACATCCGTAAGACCATCCAACATCATTCCATCATTCATCTTTATATCTCCAAGTTTTGTAGCTACTCTTGCATTATAATAATGAGGAACCAATGACATATTTTCCATTCCACCTGCTACTATGATATCAGCATCACCTGCCTTAATAGCCTGTGCTGCCATTGTTACAGCTTTCATTCCCGAAGCACAAACTTTATTTATAGTAGTAGAGGGAGTTTCAATTGAAAGACCTGCGCCCAAAGCCACCTGACGCGCAGGAGCCTGCCCCTCACCTGCTTGCAAAACGTTTCCCATATAAATTTCTTGAACCTCTTTAGGGTCAAGATTAATTTTATCCAATGCTCCTTTTACTGCAACTGCTCCCAACTTTGTAGCTGGAACTGTCGATAAACTTCCCATAAAACTTCCCATTGGAGTTCTTACTGCGGAAACGATGAAAACTTCTTTCATGTTGTATATTTTATTTTATATATTTTAATTATTCTATCATCTTTAAGAAAATGATCTATTATGATATTTCAATTTTCTTTTTTTGGGAGAAAAAAAAATTAAAATTGCTCCTAAGAACTCAATAGCCCAACCCCATTTTAATTTCACTATGCCTACAAAAGTTTCTTTCCATGACTGGAATGGTAAAAAACTAAAATATTGTAAAGATTGAACTTTTATAGCAACTAAAGTAAAAAGGAATAAAAAGATCAATAATACAGCACAGATTTTCGAGAGTGTTACATTTCTATTGACGATTCCAAACAATGCACCTACTGAAAAAGCCCAACACATAATAGCCAAATTATGATCTAATTTCCAATAATTCCAGTTTCCTATAATAGGAATGTGTACCAATGGTAAAAAACTACCAATCACAACCAATAATAATCCTAATAGCTGAATATTTCTCATATTTCTTAAAGTACCAAAATACAAAAAAAATCAGATTTAAAAACATGCCGTATTAAAAACACATTTTGAGCTCATACACTCTATTTACATTAAAAATTTAACAATAAAATTACTATTTCAATAACAAAAATTAAAATTATTTGCTTACTTAAAAAACACGGTCCATTCTTTTAAAACTTATTTTCCTCCTTAATCTGTTCTTATATAGGATATTTGAGTTAAAAAGCACATAAAATATTCTTTTTCCGATGAATGAAAGACGTCAAAAGTATCGGATATAAAAAATGCACTTTTATAAAAAAATGCATTTGAAAATATAAAAATCGATAAATAGATTAATGTTTTATAGAAGAAACTTCTTCAGGATTATGTTTGTGCTTAAACAGAATTGCAAAAAGAATAGCAAGAATCAATGCATAAGCAGCAAAGGACAACCATATCTGATGCCAATCTTTTACCATAACTATTGAGGATAATGTTCCATCTGCATTTATTGCTGAATTAAACCCTTTTTTAAGAACTTCTAAAAATGCAGGATCATTAGTTGATGTTTCTAAATAAGCAGACAAATCTGACGCCTTTATAAATTTGTGTGTAAAAAATTTATCTATTGCCCAACCCGCAATATAGCTACCGAAAACTGCTCCGAAACCATTTGTCATCATCATGAATAGACCTTGTGCCGAAGAACGAATTTTTTTATCTGTTGTTGTCTCTACAAAAAGTGACCCGGAAATATTGAAAAAATCAAAGGCCATCCCATACACAATACACGAAAGGATGATCAAAGATAAACCAAACCCATCAGGAACACCATATGCAAAGAATCCAAATCTTAATACCCATGCAATCATTGACATGAGCATTACTTTCTTAATACCAAACTTTTTTAGAAAGAATGGGATTGCTAAAATAAATAAAGTTTCCGAAACTTGGGAAATAGACATTATAATTGTTGATCGCTGCACTACAAAAGAATTTGCATATTTAGGAAAATGTTCAAATTCACTTAAGAATACATCTCCATAAGCGTTAGTTAATTGTAATGCTGCCCCCAAAAGCATTGAAAACAAAAAAAACAAAGCCATTTTATAACTTCCAAATAGTTTAAAAGCATTTAAACCCAATTGTTCTGTAAGTGGAGCATTTTTATTTATTAATTTTTGAGGTGGGCATTTAGGTAAAGTCAATGCATAAATCCCCAAACATATAGCCACTGCTCCGCCTATATAAAATTGACCTTCTGTTGCTTTACTCCCTGTTAGATTGGTAATCCACATCGCTACAATAAAACCAATTGTTCCCCATACTCGGATAGGAGGAAAATCTTTCACCACATCTAGATCACTATTTTTTAGAATAGTATAAGATATAGAATTAGCCAAGGCTATAGTCGGCATATAACAACACATAGCAAGAAGCATAGTAGTAAAGAAAGAATTGGGATCTGCGCTATGCGGAAGAATAAAAAGGATTATCCCATAAAGAATATGTAGTAATGAGAAAATTCGCTCAGCATTTACCCATCGATCGGCAATAATTCCTGTAATAGTGGGCATAAAAATAGAAGCTATACCCATTGTTCCAAAAACGGCTCCAAATTGAGTTCCATCCCAATGTTTTGTTCCAAACCAAAAATTGGCCATTGTAATTAGCCATGCCCCCCAAACAAAGAATTGTAGAAAACTAAGTATGGTAAGGCGTAATTTTAAATTCATAGTTATTAAATATCTCTATTAATCAATTTTTTTTTTCCTCCTTTTTATTTCTTCTTGAATTTCTAAAGCGGTATCATAATCCTCTTCTTTTACAGCTTCATCTAGTAATTTTTGAAGTTCCTCCATTTCAATAGACTTTAAATTTTCTCCAGTTGGAGCTGTTTCTGAAAAAGATTCTTCTTCTTTTGCCACATCTTCAAGCTCTAAAAGAATTCCTGCTTCATTCAAAACTTGTTGAGTCGTAAAAATGGGAGCATCAAACCTTACTGCCATTGCTACTGCATCAGAAGTTCTTGCATCCAGGATAAGCTCCTCTTCATTCGCCTTATTTTTAAAGTTGATATTTGAAAAGAAAACTCCATCTACAATTTGATAAATAATTACAGAGACGAGTTCATAATTAGTAGAAACTATAAATTTGGTAAATAGATCGTGTGTGAGAGGCCTTGGTGGATGGATATCCTTCTCCAAACCAAGAGAAATAGATTGAGCTTCAAAATTGCCAATAACAACAGGTAACTTTATGTGTGATTCTTCATGTTCCAATAATAATGCGTATGCCCCTGACTGTGTCTGGCTATACGATATTCCGCGAATAATTAGCTGCTTATAGTCCATAGCTACAAAGATAGATTAATTTTTAATAGTTAATTTTACTTTTCGACAAAAATAAAAGCTCGGAAGTGCCGAGCTTTATAATTATATGTGAAAAATTGTGAATGCTCAATTACCAATTTACTCTGTATCAAATATTTATTTACATAAATTAGTATCCAAACGAGAATTGAGTATTCATAATCTATTGCTTTATCCTTTTAAAGCTTTAATTTTCTCTGTTAATGCAGGAATAATCTGAAAAGCATCTCCGACTACTCCATAATCAGCTGATTTGAAGAAAGGAGCTTCAGGGTCATTATTAATTACAACGATTGTTTTAGATGAGTTTACCCCTGCTAAATGCTGAATTGCTCCTGAAATACCTACTGCAACATATAAGTTGGGAGAAATTGCTTTCCCTGTCTGTCCTACGTGCTCAGTATGTGGTCTCCATCCTATATCTGAAACTGGCTTAGAGCAAGCTGTAGCAGCTCCTAAAACATTGGCTAATTCTTCTACCATTCCCCAGTTTTCAGGACCTTTCATTCCTCTACCTGCTGATACTACTACTTCTGCTTCTTTAAGATCTAATTTACCTGAGCTTTGCTCATGAGAAATTACTTTAGTATCTTCATTAGCTATCGAAAGATTTTTAACATCTTCTGAACCTGATACTGCATTCTCTTTAACCCCAAATGCATTTTGAGAAACAGTTAATATAACACCATTTCCTTCAGCTTTAGCATGCATAAATCCTTTTCCGGAAAAAGCTTTTCTTTTAACTTGTAAAGGAGAAATTCCTTCTGGAGCAGCTAAAACATTAGTAATTAAAGAATAGTTTTTCATTACTGCCAACATTGGAGCAATAGAAGAAGCATCTGTAGTATGAGGGAAAACAATAATATTTCCATCCATTACCTCATTAATTGCCTGAGCAAATGCCTTAGCTGAAAAACTTTTAAGTCCTTCATCTTTGATATTAATCACATTTGATGCTCCATATTTGTACAATAAATCTGAAGAATCAGTAGGGTTTACAGAAATTGCCGTAACGGTATCTCCAGCTTGATCTGCAACAGCTTTAGCATAAGAAACAGCTTCAAATCCTGCTTTTTTGTAAACTCCATTTATATTTTCTGCGTATACGAATACTGCCATTTTTTTAATTTTAAAATTATTGTTAAAAGGTTTAGGATTGAAACTAAAATATAGAAATATCTTCTAAAAATAAGTTTTTAACCCTTGAAGTATTTTAGATCACTTTCGCTTCTTCATGAAGTAATCTTACCAATTCATCTAAATTATCTGCAGAAACTAGTTTCACAGCAGCTCTTGGAGGAACACTGTCATAAGAAACTCCTTGTACTTTCACTTCGGAAGATGCTGATTCTACTACCTGCAGAGGTTTTGTTCTTGCAGACATAATTCCTCTCATATTCGGAATGATAAGCTCTTTTTCGTCTACTAACCCTTTCTGACCAGCAATTACCGCAGGTAACTTCACAGAAATTGTTTCTTTTCCTCCTTCAATTTCTCTTATAGCAGTAGCCTCACTTCCGTTTACCTCTAATCCTACAGAAGCATTTACAAAAGGTTGGTTCAACAACTGAGCCACCATTCCCGGCACAGAACCTCCGTTATAGTCAATTGATTCTTTACCACAAAGAATCAAATCATATCCCCCGTTTTGAGCAACAGCAGCAATTTCTTTAGCCGTAGAATAACTATCTTTTGGATCCATATTTACTCTTACTGCATCATTTGCACCAATTGCCAACGCTTTTCTAATTACGGGTTCCGTAGCTACATCCCCTACATTAATTACAGTAACAGTCGCACCTTGAGACTCCTGCAATTTAACAGCCTTTGTTAATGCAAATTCATCTAAAGGATTGATTACCCACTGAATGCCATTCTTGTCGAAAGCAGATTTATCTGCCGTAAAGTTAATTTTGGAAGTAGTATCCGGAACACTACTGATACAAACTAATATTTTCATGTGTACTATTTTATTCTCTCTTTCGCATCTAAAACTATGAAAATTTTAAGAAGAGATTTTGATTTAATTAATTTCGCTAATATAGATAAAAAATATATTATGCATGCATAATACTTATTAATTTATTATTCAATGCATTAGAAGCCTCTAAATACCTGGTTTTGTTGCTCGAAATTCTATTTTACTAGGTAAAACTCTAGGATTAATTTTCAAAATATCCACTACTAAGTTTCCCATATCTTCAGGTTGGATCTTCCAATTGTCCTTTTCTGATGGAATATTTCCATTAAAGTGCGTTGCGACCGAGCCTGGCATGATCACGGTAGATTTAATATTATACTTTCTTAAATCAATCATAGCTGCTTGAGTAAATCCTACGACTCCAAATTTTGATGCATTATATCCTGCCCCTTTTTCAAAGAAATTGGCTCCCGCCAAACTAGAAATGGTAATATAATATCCTTCGGTTTTCTTAAGTTCCTCTACAGAAGCTTTTAAAGTATAAAAAACACCGGTTAAGTTTGTTTCAATCATATCATTCCAATCTTCTGCACTGAGCTCATCCACCGGCTTAAAAATACCTAATCCTGCATTGGCAATAACAAAATCCAACCGTCCAAACTTTTCAACTGTATGTTGTATTGCGCTATATTCATTATCAAGGCTTCTCACATCTGAAACAATACCTAAAACATTTTCAGAATACTGTTTAAGTTCCTGTTCAGCTTTTTCAACATCGTCTTTTCTTCTTCCTGAAAATGCAACCGAAATACCATTTTCAAGTAATACTTTTGTAATTCCAAAACCTATTCCTTTTGTTCCTCCTGTTATATAAGCTACTTTATTTTTTAACATTCCATTAATTTTGTCCTATAAAAATAAATAAAACGCTTCAATTGAAGCGTTTTATTTATCATTAAGATTTATCAGTTTTAAAACTTCTTATTTTTAGTATTATATTACTATTTTGTATAATTTTCAAAGAATAGTGGAATACTTTCAATTCCTTTATAAAAATTAAATAGTCCGTAATGTTCATTTGGTGAATGAATAGCATCAGAATCAAGACCGAAGCCCATCAACACAGATTTAGCACCTAATACCTTTTCAAACATAGAGGTAATCGGAATACTTCCTCCTCCTCTATAAGGCAATACCTCTTTTCCAAACGCTGTTTCCATGGCTTGCTTAGCTGCTAAAAATTCTTTTGTTTCAGTCGGCAATACATAAGGCATTCCTCCATGATGTGGAGTTACTTTTATTTTAACATTTGCGGGAGCGATTTTTTCAAAATATTTTGTGAACTTTTCGGTAATTTCTTCAGGAGTCTGATAAGGTACCAAACGCATTGAAATCTTAGCAAAAGCTTTAGAAGGAATTACTGTTTTTGCTCCTTCACCTGTATATCCTCCCCAAATTCCATTACAGTCTAAAGTAGGGCGAATAGATGTTCTCTCCAGTGTTGTATATCCTTTCTCTCCTTCTACACCATTCAATCCAATAGATTTTTTAAATTCTTCAGGATTATCTTTTAGTTTATTCATTTCTGCTCGATCTGCCTCAGAAACAATATCAACATTATCATAAAATCCATCTATCGTAATATAACCGTCTTCATTAATTAATTTGGCAATCATTCTAGAAAGTACATGAATAGGATTAGGAACAGCACCACCATAAAGTCCGGAATGTAAATCTCTGTTGGGACCTTCCACTTCCACTTCTACATAACTTAATCCTCTTAATCCCGTTGTAACAGTAGGCTGTTCATTGCTATAAATATGGGTGTCGGAAATTAAAATACAATCGCAAGATAATTTTTCTTTATTTTCATTAACAAAGTCCCCTAAACTTACCGAACCTACTTCTTCTTCTCCCTCTAAAATAAATTTAACATTACATGGAAGAGTATTCGTCTTCATCATGGCTTCAAATGCTTTTAAATGCATGAAAAATTGTCCTTTATCGTCTGCGGAACCTCTTGCAAAGATAGCTCCTTCAGGATGCAGTTCAGTTTTCTCAATATAAGGTTCAAAAGGAGGTTTTTTCCATAAATCTAATGGATCGGCAGGTTGAACATCATAGTGTCCATACACAAGAACTGTGGGCAAATTTGTGTCTACCATTTTCTCACCAAAAACAATAGGGTATCCTTTCGTTTTACAAACTTCCACATTATCAGCACCTGCGTTTTTAAGATGCTCTGCACAAACATCTGCACATTTTAGTACTTCGTCTTTGTAAGCAGGATCAGCAGAAATAGAAGGAATTCTCAGTAACTCAAATAATTCATCTACGAAACGTTGTTTGTTTTCGTTAATGTAATTTAATGTCTCTTGCATTGTAAATTTTGTTTTGCTAAAAGTAAAAAAAATGCCTAGCAGGAACAAACAAAAATTATGTTTTTCCTAAGGGATAATTACGTATTGATTATAAATAACTTGCATAAAAAATGTCCTGCATTCTCCAGGACATTTTTTATATTATATTCCGATAATTAGTGCTCAGCTTTTGGCTTTTGTGTATCGGTTGGTTTTGCAGCAGCTGTACTATCAGCTTTTGGAGCCATAGTCTCTTTCTTATCAGGAGATGCTTCCTCTGTATGTTCCATTGTTGCTTCGTGACCGTGTCCCTCAACCCCTTGCGGATCGTCAGAATATCTTTCCACTCCTTCTTCTAATTTAATATTATTTTTACTACCTCCTGCTTGTATTTTTTTACAACTTACCACTAGCGAGGCAACAGCTAAACATATAATTAACTTTCTCATGTTTAAATTTTTGATTGCCCAAAATTAAGAAATCATAATTTTTTCGGCAACAGTTTTATATTGATTTTAATATTATTTTTCCTTTTTTGGATTGTGTAAAAATAAGATATCTCTCTCCTCCATCTTTTAAACCATATTTCTTTTTTATCTCCTCTGGTTTTAAAGGATAATTTTTTGAAATAATATTATACTGGCTATTTTTTTTAATTTGCTTAGATTCAATAATTTGAGTTTTCAAAACTCTTCCCGGAAAATCTTCAATCTTATGCATAGATGTATAAAGATGGGTATTAGGATGTAATTTTTTTAATCCAAATTTTTCTGAAATGAGATTAAAAGTTCCGGCCTTTAATATGGAATTATTAGGAATATAGATAAATTGTTCAGGCTCAAAATATTCTTTGAGAACACTTTCTTCATCTCCAACATTAAATGTGAAAATAGGTTCTCCACTTTCTAAATTAACACAATGACAAACAATTTCTTTTACCTTATTTTTAGATAAAAATATAAGGATTTCCTTTACTTCATTTTTTAAAGCCACAATATCTATTCTAAAAATACGGGGCAAAGCAGAAACAAGATATTTCAAATCAATTAATGGGGAAAGTTTTATGATTACCTCATTAGAAAAAGAAAGCAATTTCTCTTCAATTTCTAATATATTAGGAGATAAATCTTCTAAAAGAAAAACTTTATTCTTATGGTGATCTCTTCTCGCAGGATCGAGATAAATGGTATCAAAAGTATCTTTATTTTGATCTAAAAAATCTTCTAGCTTTTGATGAACAAACCTTGCTTCTTTTCCTAGTATATTCCAATTATTTTCAACAATTTCTAAAAGATCAATATTTTGTTCGACAAGAGTAACTTTACTAAAGTTTCGTGACAAATAATAAGCATCAATTCCCAACCCACTTGTAAGATCAATAAAGCTTTCTCCTTTTACCATATTAGATTTATAAATAGCGGTTATTTCTGATGAGGATTGTTCTAAATTAAGCTGAGCTGGAAAAACAATTCCTTCTTTCAATAAAAAGGGAAACTTTTTCGATGCTACTTTCTTGCCTTTAATTTGTTGTACAATTTCCTGTATGGAAACATCATTAAATGGAGATTTTTTTAACAATAAAGAATGTAAATCTGCATTTAGATTCGCATTGATATATTGTTGAACTTCTTGAGTTAGAATATTTTTATTCAATACTTAAAAATTATCTTTTATAAAAGATATAATCTGTTACTATTGGGGTAATGCCACTTTGTTTCAGGTATGAATTGATTTGGCCTCTATGATATGTTGAATGATTAATTACATGAAAAAGCATTTCAAAGATGGTATTTTCAAACTTTTCACCTCTAGAATTTTGATATTCAATCTTTTTCTCTAAATCATGATTATTTAAAATTTCAATACTTTTAATATAATTACGATGATTAATTTCAACTAAGTTTTCAAAAAGATTTATTTGCCACACATCAAAAGCTTTCTCATTTAAAATTCTAGAATTCCAAATCTGTTGAGCATTAAGTGTATGATTAATTAAATTGATTGTCCTATCATCTACCTGAGACTTATTCTCGGAAATAATTTTGATCATCTCAAGATTAAACGTAAATGTATACTCGAATAAATCAATTAATTTTTCTTTCATTACTCAAACATTTCTGCCCAACGAACAGCTTTTATTTCTTTTTCATTATATAAATCATCAATTGACATTGTAATGTCTAATTTCGGATATAAATTAACGCCAATCAACTTTATTTTTCCTTCTTGAACCCATTTTTGTTCCTCAATTGCATGATCATAAATTTTCCTCTGCATACTTCCCTCCTTTAAAAGTTGTAGATAACCTCCTTTCTCTTCTATTTCTACAAAGAATGCCCAAGATTTTTCGGCTATCTGTTGGGTAATATCTTCAATATAATAACTGCCATTGGAAGCATCTTCAAATACATTAAGAATGCTTTCATAAGCTAATACAATTTGTTGCTTGAAAGAAATTTCTTCAGAATTTTTTGTGCCTTTTTTACCTATAAGATAATTATTACTAAAAACAGCATCAGATCCGCCTATCATAGCCGCTGCAATTTCTAAAGTAGAACGAATCAGATTATTTTCGTGATCAGAAACAGCTTTATTCCTCAGCGAAGTTTCAGAAAAAATATAAGGAATATCATCTAGTCCATACTCTTTAGAAAGTTGGTTGAAAATAAGCTTAAAAGCCCTGATTTTAGCTATTTCAAAAAAATAATTTCCACCAATAGCCATTCTGAAAATAATTTTATTTAAAATATCAGAACCGTATACTTCAACAAGCTCTTTTGTTTTTGCCAACGCAATTCCTAATTGTTGATAGATTGCAGCTCCTGCATTTTGGTGAAGAGAAATATCTACACAAATATTTCTTTTAAAATCTTTTGCTAATAATTCTTTAGCTAATTGATCGTCAATACTTCCTTCATTTTCATCAAACACATCAATTAATGAAAAGTAATTGTCATTTTCTTCCGGACTTATGTGACCTGCAAGATCTTTATTATTGATAAAGATTGTTTTTTGTTCTAAATCCTCTACATTATGGTCTAAAATAAATGCAAATACATCTTCTTCTAAACTTGGATCGTAATGAGAAACCAAATGAGTACTTTCTTCCACTTTGGGTAAATTTATCAATGCTTTATGAATCGAGTCATAAAAGGGTTTTACATCAATTCCTTCTAAATTATTTTTTTTAAGAATTGAGTAAATATCGTCTTCTGTTTTGAGTTGTTTTTTTACTAATTTTTCCCAGTTTAAAAGTGTCTCTGTATTTCGCATTAGCTTTAGATTAGTTATATGAGTTGTTGAAAATGAATTTCATTATTTTTTAGCACTATTTGTACTATCTACAACCAATATGAAAATTTCTTCATCCGGCTTCTTCATAAAATAATTTTCTCTTGCGTATTTTTCCTTTTCAGATTTGTTATTCATTAACTTTTTATAAAACCGATCATTTTTTTCATATTCAGCTTTATAATATTCCAACTGGTCCTCATATTTACTTATCTCTCCATTAAGCTCGTGAATAACCAAAAATGAAGTTTTATCAAAAAAAACCATCCAAACCAAAAATAAACAGATAGTAATTGTATACTTATTCACTATATACTTTTGAATAAATTTTACCCTTTCAGATTTCGGTTGGATATCTTTAATTAATTTTTTTGCAGGCATTTTAATGTTTTCTCAATGAGTTTTTAATCACAGTAGTTAAAAAATCAATCGCCACGGAATTTTGCCTCATATTAGGGATTATAAGATCCGCTTCATTTTTTGAAGGCTCAATAAATTCCTGATGCATAGGTTTTAAAGTGGTCTGATAACGATGTAAAACTTCGTTCAGATCTCTCCCCCTTTCCTGTGTATCTCTTTTAATTCTTCTAATCAATCTTTCGTCCGAATCTGCATGAACAAAAACTTTCAAATCAAATTCTTTCAATAAATCTTTATTCGTAAGAACTAAGATTCCCTCTACTACCAATACGTTTTTAGGTTCTATAGTAACATGGTCTCCTGTTCTGGAATGAGTAACAAAGCTATAAATCGGCTGTTCAATAGACTCATTATTTTTTAACGCTTTTACATGTTTAATAAGTAAATCAAAATCTATAGACTTTGGATGATCATAATTTAAAGCTTCTCTTTCGGATAAAGTTAGATTTTGATTATCATGATAATAATTATCCTGAGAAAGTATATTCATTCCTTCGATGTCAAGTTGTTGAAGTACTTTATCAACAACCGTAGTTTTACCGGATCCCGTTCCTCCCGCAATTCCTATTACAAGCATTCTTCGTAGTTTCTTTAATAATTTCTACAAATATACTATTTTACTTTAATGCAAATAAAATAATAAATAGGTAAAGTTTCAGGAAAGAAAAACTCCGGTAAATTACCGGAGTTTTTATACTATTTCACTTGTTAATTCCCTTGAAAGCAGTTTTTCATGCATAGGTTTCAAGATATCCATTGATCCTGTTTTCACTGTACACTTTCCTTTGTAATGTACCAAAATCGTACATTGTTCAGCCTGTTCCAATGTATGTTTGCAAACTTCAATTAGACAATCAATTACATAATCAAAGGTGTGAATATCATCATTATGTAGGATTAACTTATAAATATCATCTGTATCCTCCAAAACAAGAACTTCTTCTTCATATTGTCGTTTTGGATTTTCATAATCTCTTATATCATTAAATTCGATCATACGTAAGTATTTTAAACTTCTCCTAGCTTATCTGCTAGATCATTAACATTATTAGACTGTTCATATACCATTTCTACCAGTTCTACACTTTTATTATTCATTTTCAAAATCTTAAAGTGATAATTTTCTAACTCGAATTCCTGATTTTCCTCCGGTATATCTTCCAATTCATGAAGGATAAGACCTGCTAATGTATTATATTCACTTTCTTCTGAAAGAGGCAATTTTTTAGGCAAAAATTCATTGATTTCATCTAGAGGTTGTGTAGCTTGTACCCAATAAATATTCTCTCCTATTTTATCCACCACTTTATCTTCATCATCCTCTTCATCCTGAATTTCTCCCACCAATTCTTCTAATATATCTTCTAAAGTAATAATCCCTTCTGTTCCACCAAATTCATCAATTACAATCGCAATATGTTGTTTTTTTTGCTGAAAAACTTTTAATAAATCAGATATTTTCTTACTCCCTACCACAAAGAAAGCACCTCTCATTAGATCTTTTAAATCATCATGATTAAGCTCTCCTTTTCTTTTTACATACTCTCTTATAATTTCTTTGGTATAAAAAATCCCAATAACATTATCTATTGAATTTACATATACAGGAATACGGGAATATCCGCTTTCCATTATTTTATTAATAATCACATTAATTTCTTCCTCAAAATCGATCGATGTAATGTTCTGTCGAGGAACCATGATTTGCTTTGCTGAATGATCAGTGAAATCAAATGCGTTTTTAATAATTTCATAATTTTCTTCTTCAATTTCTCCACTATCAGCACTTTGTTTTACCAAAAGCTGAAGTTCTTCGGTAGAATGAATTTCTTGTTCAGAAGCAGGATGAATATTAACTATTCTTAGAAAAGCGTTTGACATATAATTCATTAACCATATAAATGGTTTGAATATGGTATAAAAAACTCTTAATGGAACAGCTGTTGCCATAGTCGTTGCTTCTGATTTTCTAATCGCTATTGATTTAGGAATTAACTCTCCAAATACAATATGCATAATCGTGATTAGTACAAAACTTATTACTACTGACACCGAGGTTATTGAAGCATCACTAAGATTAATGTTAAGTGATTTAAAAATATTTTCTACAACATGATGAAGAGCACTTTCTCCAACCCATCCTAAAGCTAGAGAAGCTAAGGTAATCCCTAATTGTGTCGCGGAGAGATATTCATCTAAATGTTTGATAATATGCTCTGCTTGCTTTGCCATAGAATTGCCTTCTGCAGCTTTTAATTGGATTTGTGAATAACGAACTTTAACAATTGAAAATTCTGCGGCTACGAAAAAACCATTTAGTAATACAAGAAATAAGGCTAACAAAAGCCTGACTATGTCCGAATCCATTTAGAGATTATATAAAATTTATTTCTACAAAGATATGTAAAATAAAGATAACAAAAAAAGCATCGAAATGCTCGATGCTTTTAATATTTTGTTAAAATATAATTTGTTAAGAATTTTTTAAAGCTTCTGCTCCAGAAACGATCTCTAAAATTTCGTTTGTAATAGCAGCCTGTCTTGCTTTATTATAGAAAATTACCAAATCATTTTTTAGAGCCTGTGCATTGTCAGTTGCTTTGTGCATTGCTGTCATTCTAGCTCCATGTTCAGATGCTACTGAATCAAGGATTGCTTTAAATACCTGCGTTTTAATAGACTTAGGGATTAAGTTATCCAAGATTTCTTCTCTATTGGGTTCAAAAATATAATCTGTTTCGGTCTGAGGTTCTGTAGTTTCAGGCATTAATATAGGAAGAAGCTGCTCTGTAGTTACTTCTTGAGTCGCTGCATTGACAAATTTATTATAGATCAAATAAACTTCATCAAATTTACCGTCTCTGAAGCTACTCATTACCCCTTCTACCACATTAGCAACAACCTCAAAGTTCAAATTATCATAAACACCACTTTCATTAGCATACACTTTTCGACTCTTTCTTATTGCATCATATGCCTTTTTACCTATTGAAAGTACTTCAATTTCATATTTAGAATTATTCTGAAACTGAATATTGAGTTCCTTTACAATGGAAGAGTTAAAAGCACCTGCCAAACCTCTGTTTGAAGTAACAGCGATAAAAAGAATTCTTTTTACCTCTCTTTTTTGAGCATAAATAGAAATCTGATCAGGATCTGAGCTAGAATTTACATTCTGTATCAGTTCTTGTAATTTCTCAGAATAAGGTCTTAACATCACAATAGCATCCTGTGCTTTTTTTAGTTTCGCTGCGGAAACCATTTTCATAGCACGTGTAATTTGCATCGTAGATGATATTGAACTAATTCTGCTTCGTATTTCTTTTAAGTTTGCCATTAATTTTGGTTCAAGGTTTAAGGTCTAAAGTTTAAGGTCTAAAACGATGTATTCTAAACCTTAAACATTGAATTTTTTAATTATATTTTGAAGCTAAGTCGTTAGCAGCCTGCTTAAGAACACTTGTGATAGAATCATCAATTTTCCCAGCTTTAATAGCGGCCATTGTGTCAGGATGCTTAGATCTTAGGAACTCTATATATTCGTGTTGGAATTCTTTAATTTTTCTAATAGGAACGTTTCTCATTAAGTTTTCTGTTCCAGCATATACGATTGCTACCTGACTGTCGACAGGAAGTGGAGCATTAACCGGTTGCTTAAGGATCTCAACATTTCTTTCTCCTTTAGAGATTACCGCTAAAGTAGAAGCATCAAGATCTGATCCAAATTTAGCAAACGCTTCTAATTCTTTATATTGAGCCTGATCTAGTTTAAGAGTACCAGAAACTTTTTTCATTGACTTGATCTGTGCATTACCTCCTACTCTAGATACAGAGATACCTACGTTGATCGCAGGACGAACCCCTGAGTTGAATAGATCAGATTCCAAGAAAATCTGCCCATCTGTAATAGAGATTACGTTCGTTGGAATATATGCAGAAACGTCACCAGCTTGAGTTTCAATAATTGGAAGTGCTGTCAATGATCCCCCACCTTTTACAATTGGTTTTAAAGATTCCGGTAAATCATTCATTTGACTTGCTATATTATCATCAGCAATAACTTTCGCTGCTCTTTCTAATAATCTTGAGTGAAGATAGAATACGTCTCCAGGATAAGCCTCACGACCTGGTGGCCTTCTCAATAAAAGAGAAAGTTCACGGTACGCAACAGCTTGTTTAGATAAATCATCATAAACGATTAGAGCGGGTCTCCCTGTATCTCTAAAGAACTCACCAATAGAAGCTCCTGCCATAGCAGAATATACTTGCATTGGAACTGGATCTGATGCATTAGCAGCAACGATTACAGTATATGCTAAAGCTCCTTTATCAGAAAGTGTTTTAACAATTTGTGCTACAGTAGACGCTTTTTGACCAATTGCAACATATATACAATATACAGGCTTCCCTGCATCAAAAAATTCTTTCTGATTGATGATCGTATCTATCGCAACAGTAGTTTTACCTGTTTGTCTATCACCAATAATAAGCTCTCTCTGACCTCTTCCAACAGGAATCATCGCATCAATCGCAACAATACCAGACTGTAATGGTTCAGTTACCGGTTGTCTGAAGATAACTCCAGGAGCTTTTCTTTCCAATGGCATTTCGTATAAATCCCCAGCAATAGGACCTTTACCATCGATAGGATTACCAAGAGTGTCCACTACTCTACCTAACATCCCTTCTCCTACTTTAATAGATGAAATTCGGTTTGTTCTTCTTACTGTATCTCCTTCTTTTACTAATTTACTTTCTCCTAGTAAAGCAACCCCTACGTTGTCTTCTTCAAGGTTAAGTACAATACCTTCTACATCACTAGAAAACTTCACCAACTCTCCATATTGTACATTTTCTAACCCGTATACACGAGCAATACCATCACCGATGGTTAAAACTGTACCTACTTCTTCAACATTTGATTGAGTGTCGAAGTTGGCCAATTGTTGTTTTAAGATCGCAGATACTTCTGCCGGATTTATTTCTGCCATTGTATGGTTGTTTTTCTTAATTTAATTGAAAATCTTTTTTAACTTGATTAAGTTTAGTTTTTACAGATGCATCTACTTGTTGATCACCAACTCTTAGGATGTACCCTCCCAAAATATCTGAATTGATATTAACTTTTAAGTCAAAATTAGAGTTCACATTTACCAAATGAGTAGATCTTAGAATCTGATTGATATTATCTCTTGAAAGTTCTGTAGCCAACGTAAGTGTTATCCTCTGAACCCCATTAATATCTTCTACCTTATTAATATATTCTTGTGCAATATTTTTCAATTGATTTTCACGTCCTTGCTTGATTACTAATCGAATCAAATTTTGAGAAGAAACGGATAATCCTTTAAATATTTCGTTTGCTACCTCAATTTTCTTTTTAGTGTCAATATAAGGTGTGAGGAAAAACCTGTTTAACTCTTTAGATTCAGACATCAGTTTTACCACATCTTTCATCTCAGAAAATACAGTAGCAGTTTGCCCTGATTCGTTTGTGAAATCAAGCAAACCTTGTGCGTATCTTTTAGCTACTTTTGATGTAAGCATTCTTAGTTAAGATTAGATTGATTTAAATAATTTTGAACTAATTCATTTTGCGCTTCATTATTATCCAATCTTTGTTTTAAGATAGATTCAGCAATATTTACAGATAAAGCACCAATTTGAGTTTTAATATCTGCCATAGCAGCGTTTTTCTCAGATTCTATGGTTTGTTTTGCTGCTTCGATCAACTTATCTGCTTCATTTTTAGCAATATCTTTAGCATCCCCAACGATTCTATCTTTAATTTCTCTAGCTTCTTTAAGAATAGCATCTCTTTCCATTTTAGCCTCACGAATAATTCTTTCGTTATCAGCTTTAAGATCTTCCATCTCTTTTTTAGCCAATTTAGCTTGGTTTAAAGCATCAACAATAGAGGTTTCTCTATCATTAACTGCATTTACGATTGGTTTCCAAGCAAATTTTGATAGAAGAAATAATAGGATAACAAATGTAAGGGTCATCCAAAATAAAAGTCCAATTCCAGGTTCAATAATTCCCATATCTGTAAATTCTTTTTTAAGGTTTAATTTTTATGGATTGTTTGTAAAATTCTTAGCAGCTAAGCCAACCGCGTTACTGCTAAGAATGTTTTTTTGAGGATGATTACTTGATGAAAGCACCAAAGATGATTGCAATAAGACCAGCACCTTCAATAAGACCAGCAGCAATAAGCATTGCTCCTTGAATCTTACCTGCTTGCTCAGGTTGTCTAGCAATAGCATCCATTGCGTGTCCTCCGATTTTACCAATACCAAGACCTACTCCTAGTACTGCTAAACCGATACCTACGTAAACTAATCCTGCTCCAGTTGATAAATCCATAATAAAATAAATATTTAGTTAAAATTATTTGTTCATTTTTAATTAATGAGCATGCTCTTCATGACCATGTTCGTGCTCTGCTACCGCAATACCTATAAATAATGCGGATAATACAGTAAAAATATATGCTTGTAGCGCCGCCACTAATAATTCCAATACTGAAACGAATAGAGCTAACGGTACAGATGCAAATCCTAAAAATGGAGATTTAAAAATAAAGATCAAAGATATAATAGCTAAGATCATAATGTGTCCTGCCGTCACGTTAGCAAAAAGTCGCATCATCAAAGCGAAAGGTTTTGTAAAAACTCCAATGATCTCAATTGGAACCATAATAGGATATAATAAAATTGGAACTGGTGGCATAAAGATATGCTTCCAATAATCTTTATTAGCACTAAATAATGTAATCAATAAAGTAATGATCGCTAAAACCGCTGTAATAGCAATATTACCTGTAAGGTTTGCTCCTCCAGGGAAAAATGGAACTAATCCAAAAAGGTTATTAAACCATATAAAAAAGAATGCAGTTAATAAATAAGGCATATATCTTTTATACTTAACAGACCCTATATTAGGTATTGCCACTTCATCTCTAATAAATACGATTACAGGCTCCATTACTTTTCCAATTCCTGTTGGAAGTTGAGAATTTTTATAACTTCTTGCCATTCCAATAAAGACAATCATCATAAAAATAACTGATAAAAACATGGAAGCCGTGTTTTTAGTAATTGAAAGATCGAAAAAAACTTCATTTGACTTTTGTTCCCCACTTATTATTGAAAACAAAGCGGCTTTCTTTACTCCCGTTGTAGAAACTACTTGTCCATGTTCTAACGTATATCCATCATGTTCATGTCCATGAGCTATACTACTTGAAAGAAAAGTATGCCAACCTAAATTATCTTTAATAATTACAGGTAAAGGGATAGAAACATGGTGTTCTTCACCATTATTATCTTTTGTAGTCCATAAATGCCATTCATTAGAATCACCGATGTGTTCCATGATCATCTCGGTAGCATTAAAGCTGTTCTCCGCTTCTTTGTGCTCTACTTTTTCAGCTAACTTTTCACCTTCTGATTCATGTTGAGCAATAGCTAGATTACTAATAAACATAAATAAAAATGCGAAAAATAATGAAGAAATTTTTCTGTTCATATCTCTTTTTTAATCGTGTGCAAATATATCGATTTTATTAAAAATTACCAATATTAAAAATTGATTTTTATCATCAATAAAATCAAGATTTGTTAATGAGTTTGATTACAGGTAAATATATAAGAAAAGAAGCCACTACAAAGCAGATCACCAAAGAGAGAAAACCATCCTTTGTTTTATCAATAATTGAGAGAGAAATGATTAACCAAATAATATCTTTCAGAATATTAACAGCTAAAAACTTCATCCCAGCATCAGGTTTTCCATAAAAATACTTTTTAAATATAATATATACTGTGCAATTTAATAGGGTAATTAAAAATACAATAACGAAAATATCTCTGAAATTCATGCTGCAAAAATAAAATTATAATTTTTTAAACAAAACAAATCTCAACCCTATATATAATATATATTAGTAAAAAATCCTTATTTTTGCAAACCTATATAATTTACAATAGATATGTTTAATAGTTTACAGGATAAATTAGACAAAGCTCTTCATAATATTTCCGGAAGAGGAAAGATCACAGAAATCAATGTTGCAGAAACGGTAAAAGAAATACGCAGGGCATTGGTAGATGCTGATGTTAATTATAAAGTAGCAAAAGATCTTACTAAAAGAGTTCAAGATAAAGCCTTAGGGCAAAACGTTCTTACGTCTCTTACTCCAGGACAATTGATGACCAAAATTGTTCACGATGAATTAGTAGATTTAATGGGAGGATCTCAGGAAGGAATTAATCTTTCAGGGAAACCATCTGTAATTCTTATTGCAGGTCTTCAGGGATCTGGTAAAACAACATTCTCCGGAAAACTTGCTAATTATTTAAAAACTAAAAAAAATAAGTCCCCTTTATTGGTGGCATGTGATATTTACCGTCCAGCAGCTATTGATCAGCTAAAAGTTTTAGGGGGACAAATTGGAGTTCCTGTTTATACTGAAGAAGGAGTTACAAACCCTTCTACCATTGCAGAGAACGCCATTAATTTTGCAAAACAAAATAACCATGATGTTGTAATAGTTGACACCGCGGGTCGTTTGGCGATAGATCAACAAATGATGGATGAGATTAAATCTGTTCATTATTTTATCAAGCCTCAAGAAACCTTATTTGTGGTAGATTCTATGACAGGTCAGGATGCTGTTAATACTGCAAAAGCATTTAATGATGTTTTAAATTTTGATGGGGTTGTTCTTACAAAATTGGATGGTGATACACGAGGGGGTGCTGCTTTAACCATTCGTTCTGTAGTTGAGAAACCTATTAAGTTTATTTCTACAGGGGAGAAAATGGAAGCTTTGGACCTCTTCTACCCTGAAAGAATGGCAGACAGAATCTTAGGGATGGGTGATGTTGTTTCGTTAGTAGAAAGAGCCCAAGAGCAATTTGATGAAGAAGAAGCAAAAAAACTTCATAAAAAAATTGCAAAAAACGAATTTGGATTTGATGATTTCTTAAAGCAAATTAATCAAATTAAAAAAATGGGTAATATGAAAGACTTAATGGGGATGATTCCAGGAGTTGGAAAAGCCATTAAAGATGTAGAAATTAGTGATGATGCTTTCAAGCATATTGAAGCTATTATTTATTCTATGACACCTGACGAAAGAAGAAGGCCATCTATAATCAATACTCAAAGAAAACAAAGAATTGCCAAGGGTGCCGGAAGAAAGATTGAAGATGTTAATCAATTAATGAAGCAATTTGATCAAATGGGAAAAATGATGAAAATGATGCAAGGACCTCAAGGAAAACAAATGATGCAGATGATGAGTAAAATGCCAAATATGCCAGGAATGGGCGGAATGTTTGGGAAATAATTTTTTAATCTCAACAAAATATAAAATAAAAGATCCAATTCAGCTTTGAATTGGGTCTTTTATTTTATATAGGTATAAAAAACAACCCTTTGTATATATTCAATTATAATAATAAACTCTTCCATAACATTGCTGTTTTGTGTAAGCCATGTTTAGGATCAGACAGTATTTGCAAAAAAAGAGGCTATCTAATTAGATAGCCTTCTTTATATATTATTTAAATATATTGTTTTTATTTAGTAAAAACATATTTAACTCCTAATCCTACAGAAGCTAAGTTAAGTCCAAACTTATAATTGTCTACGCTTTTAGAACCATCATATTTTGAATTGTTATATCCAAAATCACCAATTGTAGCTTCAATTGTCCAGTTTTTGTTTAAGAAATAATCAAGACCTGGTTTTACAGAAACTCCGAAAGAGTTGAAGTTAGTTTTCTGTGAAGTAGTTACATTGTTTGTAGAAGTTTCACCTTTAACATTTCCAAACTGCATTGGAACTGAAAGTTGTCCGAAGATATATAATTTTTCGCTCAATGTCCAATATTTTCTTACGAAAGGCTCCACTACAAATGCAGACTTTGTAAATTTATTGTATCCATTAGTAAGCTCAGTTTTATTCATATCTGAATTATATCCAACGCCTAAACCTACTGCTAAATTAGTTCCAACAAAATATCCAACAGTTGGCACTAAGCTTAGCTTATTCTCTTTTGTGTTATCATTATTATCTTGCTCTGAAGAATATGATACAGTTCCAGAAACATAAGTTGTTCCTTTTGCAATCTGTGCATTAGACAATCCAAAAAGTGCAATTGCACCAGCTAATAATACTTTTTTCATTTTAAAAAAAATTTTAATACTTTCTGGGACAAATTTACCTAGCCCAAATCTAATATTAAAATTTGTTAACATGATTAAAATCACATGTAATTATTAGCTTTTTTCAATGCAAACAAACATTTCCTATTTATTCCTATTTTAATTCAAATTTTATACAAAAGAATTTTTATTCTTTCAATTAGATTTTAATATCCTTAACTAAAAAGAATTATCACTTCTCTTTTGTTCAAAACTTTATCGTTATATTATTTTTTCAACAAAAAAAATAATAATATTTTAATTATTTAATTATAAAAACATTTTAAAATAATAAAATAAACAATTATTTGAATAAAAATTATTTTCATACAAAAAGACTATATA
>NZ_CACVBR010000030.1 GCF_902728265.1 Chryseobacterium potabilaquae | reverse complement strand
GGCTTTTAGTATATCAAAGTGTTCTACCAAAAATTCTGGAAGTAATAATTTAAGAAGTTCCTGATCATTTATCATAAAGCAAAGATAATAGTATTAAAAGTTCCCCCCAACTTTTGCGCCTGAGCCGTTTCAATATCGAAAAAAATTTTCAGGAACTGATCTTCAGGGATTGAAATTGTTTGCAAAGATTTACAAAGAAGAAATGGAATTAAAACTCGATGTGCAAAAATTCAATCCTATTACAAAAGAACATATGCACGAAAATCAAAGTAACCTTAACCCCTATATGAATTTTATAAAAGCACTCTGGGTAGTAAGAGATAAAATTCCATTTTCAGAAGCATATCTTGGACTTTCAAGACAATTATTAAATAAGATTGAAAAGGTTCTCCCAGAATTGGCATACTCATATTTAAAAATTGGAGAAACGAAAACTTGGCATATTAAAAATATTTTGGAGGCTATTAACACAACAAATTCTGTTTTCAACAAATATCGTAGTTGTTTAAGTACAATGTTTAAAGAATTATTGGAATATGGCTGTGTTGAATTTAATCCAGTATCACCTGTATCCAAAAAAATGGAAGTTCCGAAAATAAGACAACTTTTAAGTGATAAGAAAAAGAGTATTGTTTTGCAATACCTCCATGATAATTATCCAGAGTTTTATAGATATGCAAGTATTTTCTTTTTTTCTGGTGCTAGATCATCAGAGCTTTTAAGAGTTCAGGCAAAGTACGTAGATATTCAAAATCAAGAATATAAAGTTTTAATAAAAAAACGAAGAACCTATGTTTGGGATACTAAAATAATAATTCCTGCAGCAATTCCATATTGGAATCAAATTTTGCTGGAAAGCAAAAATGAAGAAGATTATATATTCTCTAAAGGTTTACGTCCGGGCTTAATCCCAATTAAGGCGTATCAAATCACAAAACGCTGGAAAAGGAATGTGAAAGATTCAAATGAAATAAAAGATCCAACAGATAATAGAAAAATTATAAAAGTAATAGAAGACTTTTATTCCTTCAAACATTTATTTTTAGATAAACTTGATGAACTCCAGAACTCTGGAGAACCATCAACCGTACCAATAAATTTTGCACAGGGAATGGCAAATCATCTTTCACCAGAAACAACCAACAAATATACAATTGGTAAGAATGATCGAAAGAAAGAGGTTTTAAAGAAAATTTCAATTAAATAGAGCAGTGCTTAAAATAGCTATTTTCCCGATGTCAGCAATAGGATATCATTTGGATGATATCGGGAAATAATATAAAGGCTTACTAGCTAATTTGCAAGAGATAAATATAATAAACGGTAGCATCTCGCTAACTGTGTAGGTTAAATAGTTAACTTTATTTTTGAGCATCGTACTTTCTCAAAATATTGACTATTTCTTTCAAAAGCTCATTTTTCTTTTGAAGATAGCTCTGCATATCGAGTACGGAGGAGATAAAGCAAATTTCCCACAAGACTGAAATTCCAGAACCAAGATTAAGGATGCCGATTTTGGAATGTTGGCTTAGGCTATCAGGCTTTACGCCACGATTACGAATTCCTAATATTTTGGAGGTAAGCTTACAAATTTCATCAGCCATTTTATAAGATAGAGAATTCTTATCTGCAAAATCTTTCTGGTTCACATAACATTCTGTTCCCCCTACTGTAGGATTTCCCGAATTAAAATGAATGTCAAAAACAACTGATCCACTTCCGGGTTTAATTCTCCTTTGATATTGAGCATTTGTTTCGAAATCCTTATCCTGAATTACATTTTTTACATCTAAATTTTGAATAATTATATTTCTTACATCTTTTGTCAAGTCTCTTTCAATATAACCATTTGCAACTGCTCCGGGATCATTGTTGTGATGTCCTGCTGAAATAAATATCATTTTTTTTAATTTTTAAATTCCATTGTTTTTTATTTTTTGTTTCAGGACAATATTATCTTCCTTCAATTGAGCGATGATTCGTTTGTGTAAATTAATTTCATCTTCAAGGAGTTTTATTTTACTGTCATAGATGGATGATAATTCTTTAAATTTTATTTCATATCGGTTGCCTAGATCATCCAAGGCTTCTTTATAAAGTTTGACTAACTTATCCGCATTTTCAATCTCCTTAGCCTCATTATCTGCTGACATTCCGGCAATTTCAGCTTGCAACTTTTTCTTTCCAAATAAAAACCCTGCAATCCCTGTTAGAATTGCTCCGATGAAAGCTCCAAAGTTTTCAAATAATATTTGTTTCATGATTAATGAGTTACTTTTGAAAATCCTACATGTCTCCAACATTGTTTCTATACATCATAATATCTGTATAGCTTGCATTATGTGTTACATGGGTGTCAGCTTCTACAATAACAGCTCCATCAAAAGGATTCTTACAATACTCATTACTTTGCATCCACTCACAAAGCTCAATAATTTGACTTTTATTACTGGTAAAATAGAAGTAAGAAACATCTTTAACAGCTTTTAAAACATTGAGATAATCAGTCAATTTCCAATAATCTGGTCGACTATAGGTGGCTGTATCAGTAGATAAATAGGGAGGATCCACTAAAAAAACAACATCCACTTTATTTTTATATTCATTCACTAAATCCTGATAATCTTTTCTAACCCGATTAACTCCTTTAAGATAGTCTTCGGCACTATAATTACTTAACCGTACTTTATTGTAGAATCTTTCTTTTTTAAGTTGATCGAAGCTAGTGACATAATGCATTGAAAAAAGAAGAGATGATGAAATAGTAATCCAGTCTACAAAAGCTTGTTCTTTACCTATCCTATTGATTATTTGACCGTGCAACTCATTACTTAGCTTTTCCCTATGTACTCCACTTGTATTGTCAATACAAATTTTTCGAATATCGGATAGTAAAGCATTTGTTTTATCTATATTTTCAAGTCTTTGACAATAATTATCAAAATCGTTATAAATCACATTAGCATCAGGATATACATTTTTTACAGTGTGGCTAAGCAAGCCAGAACCTCCGAATAAATCTACATAGGTAGCAGTAGGAGAAAATTCCTTTAAAGCTTCTTTAAATTGTTTTAAAAAGCGACGTTTTTGTCCCTGAAAAGGCAAAGGAGCCTGAGTATAATTTTTCATTATTAATTCGGTGATTTTAAATTTGTGCTCAGCCTTTATAACTCCTATCCTTCACAATTTGAATTCTTAATTTCCCTTGACGGTTAAATACACCACCGTATTGGCTGTAGCATGAGTTTCCAACCCATCTATATTACCACCAATGAGTACACCAGTGTTCTTACTCTCATATAAGGAGATCGTAATACTTGTTAAACTTCTTGCTGTAATGGCTCCTAACGGAGCATTATTAACATTAGCCCCGATTAACTCTGTTCCAATTGAAATATTGGAAATAGAAGCAAACGAGGCCGAAGATATATCAAAAACAGCGGTATTAGTAGCTGTCGTAACGGCGCCATTCCATTCTTTTGTATAGGAAGCCCCAAATTGTACAGGAGGTGTTGGAATATTAATATTTCCACTCCCTAACAGCGAATTAGAATTTACCGTCTTTAAGTTCGTTCCACTAACTAAAGCATTCTGCTTATTATTCCACCCAGTACTATTTCCGGTATTTAAGGTAGCTATTACTCCCGTATCATCGATGCTTACCAATTCTGTCAACGTTACTACACTTCCACTAACTCCGGTATTCGCACCTCTATTAAAAGAAAATTTCTTATGATTATTCACCGTAAAACCATAAGAAGGTAAATCTCCTCTAGGTTGAATAAAATCTGTTCCATTGAATTGTAAATTTTGGCCCATCCATAATCCATAACCTCTTATGGCATCTGCGGGTATATTTGTATTAAATAAAGAAGATCCTGAAACTGTCTGTATTCCAAATAATAAATTATAGGCATCTACATATTGTGTATTATTCGGATTAATGATCACTTGTCCACCGGAAACTGTATCTCCTTGAGGTCTTAAATATATTACACCAGTAGGAGCGTTACCTGACACTGTACTATCTGTTGCTGTAGATCTAAAAGCTGTAACTCCTGCTCTTTGAACTACTAAATCTCCAACAGTTGTATTTAGATTTCCTGTAAAATCAACATTTCCTCTCACTAATTCATTACCTACTACATCCAAAGCATAACCTGGTGTAGCAAGCATCGCATTATTCAGGGATCCAATAATCACAGCTTGGTTAGAATCCCACTTAATAGCATTTTTTGTGAGATAAGATTGCCCTCCGAGATACCCATGCCAACCACTAGCTATAACACCATCAGTATAAACCCCATAGTGTCCAAAAGAATCTAAAATTCCAGTATTATCTATAAGTTGAGTAAAATCTCTTGCAAATCCAGAAGTTCCTGCTACTCCAGCAAAAGTTCTAGTGAGAGATACAGGGACTGCACTACTTGCAGGAAAATTTATGGCCCCTACCATAGTCCCTCCTGCTAAGGGCAGGAACATTCCTAATGAAGTTGTAAACACAGCTCTCATCACATGCATAGGAGTTGATACAGTATTATCAGGAGTAAAACTATTATACCTAAGTACAAATGATATATAACCATCTCCATTTGTATATAGAGGAGATGTATTAGTAGCTTTTGGTATTGTAATAAAGAATCTGATAAAAGCATATCCTCCTGTCACTGAATCTTCATTCATATCTACTAGAGAGTTAGTACTAGCTAGGAGAGGAGTTGGTTCTCTATCTATTAATATACCTGTACCAGTTTGTAATACTCCATTTAGATAGAATGATAGAACACCAGGTGCAAAGTTGATTGCCGTTTGATCTTTGGCCAGGTGTAAAACCTGACCCCTGATATAATAATTCGTTGAATCCTGAGTATAGGTTACATTTTGAATTACTGATCTTTGAGTCAAATTATCCGTATCTGGTGATACTTCGATATACACTGATCCGCTCCATCTGTATATTCTATTGGTATCTAAAGCCACATATATTTTCCCTTCTTCTCCCGGATTAGGAAAAGAAGCTAAATCAGCAAACTCCAACACATCATCCACATAGCTTGGTAATTGTGACGCTGGAACTATCCCTCCTACCAAATCGGCTTTTAATGAAAGATCAGGCCGATTGTTCAGACTATTGTAATCCTTCGCATTTAAAAACGTGATATGACCTGATGTAATATCATGCGCGGGGGATGCTAAAAATATAGGATCCGTTTCCGGCTCTCCACCAAAAGGTTCCGACACGCAAAACTCACAATCGGCTTGCATTGCATCGGATATTTTTCCATAAGAATCGGATACTAAATAATAAGAACCATCACAGTCTTCTATTTTGACTAGTATCTTCGTATTTCCATTGATAGGATTAGAAACCTTTACGGGTGGGCTCACTGAAATATCATATACTGCGCTAGAGATTTGTTTATTTTCGGGTGGTGAAATTGAGCAGATAAGGTCAATATCATTCAGTCCGGTCAAAAGACCGGCTGAATCATACACAACATGGAGACTAATAAGATTAGGCATCTTTTTTTATTTATATTAAGGACATACAGGAATTACTGTAGTACTACAATCTTTGATAATAAAAATCCCATCCTGATCCGCATCCTGGCAATTTCCCCCAATGGTTTTTACCAGTTCTGCATACAGAGAAGGCATATACTTGTATTTTGAACATTCAGGATCCCATTTCCATATCCAGTCGATAATCTGAAATGAGGAATTACCCAACGGCACATTTTTGGTGAAGAAAATTTCTTTTTCACCCTTGAATGCTTTTGAACCTTCATATTGAGTCCAGTCTACGAATTGAAATGCTTTTTTAGGAAGCAGTACCAAAGAGTTTTTCCCGAAAACAGTATCAAAGTTTCTGTCATAATATAAAGGGGGCAGATCATTAATAGTATAGACTTCCCCTTGGGTAGTAGAGGTTCTGAGTCCAAATTTCGTTGCTATGAGATTCACCAGCTGTCCGCCGAAAATGACATATTCTGAATAATCCATCTTAGCGGTAGCTACAAGTTCCTTAAGCCATAACGGCAATTCATTATTAACCACTCTTTGTCCTGTCATCTGATTTGAAGAAACAATGGGATAACTCACCTGAGTATTAGTAATATTGGTAAGGAGCATTTCTACAAGAACCTTATTGAGTTCCTTCATAAATCTCATATCATAGCCCATAATAAGATCCCCAAAAAAAGAGGCATCATCAAGGTCACAATACTGCTGATATTGAGCTGCATCGAGGGTAAGCTCCATAGGTTCACCTGTACCATCACAAGGGGTATATCTTGTTTCAATTTCATAGTCCACCACGTTTAAGGGAACAGAATAAGGCGTTCTAATTTCCAGACAATTGAAAGGACTTGCACAAATAGAATAGCAAATCGGAGAGGTATACATTAATTTTACCCCTCGTCTTTTCCCTACCACTCCTTTTATGCTGTCAGACAATCTTTTGGTGCCTTGTATATTAGCCTGAGATTTCAAAAATTGAAGAAATCCCAGTCCGTCATTTTCTCTTCCTTCCGGAGTGTTTTTACCGAAATATTCTACAAGCTCTCCTGTGGTAGGTATGCAGAGACCTGAAGAAGGTGTTAATTGACCCATTTTATCATTATTTTTTCGTTAAAGGTTATTTGGATTGTTGCAATTTCGTGTTTGCGCACAGAATAAAAGAGTTGTACGGCACTGCTGCCCCAACAAAATTAGCAGATATAAAAGGATCTATTTTGACAAAATAAAAAAGCATCTCTAAAAAATAAGATGCTTTTACAGGTGTATAGCGAAACATTAGGATTCTAAAAACGCCCTTTCTTTTCTAATACTCTCCTGAATATTTTCAGGGATTGTTTTCTTCATAAAATCTGTATTTATCGTTATTGTTTGGGGATTGGATTTTTCTTCTGTTTCCTTCCACAGTCCCAGTGCCTTATATTCTAATTCAAGTGCTTTATTCAATGATAAATGCTCTTTTTTCCCAGCATTATCAAATTCAACTTTAAAAGCAGGATTATCTTTTTTCCTGATAGAAGGAATTCCCCCTTCTTCTACTAGGGCATACTTTTCAGTAAGGGACGGATACACCAGTTTAAAGGTCGCTCCGATATTACCCATGAGCTGACCACTTAATTTAATCACTTCAAGCATGGTCAGTGATTCCATGTCTTTTTGTTTTAATCTGTCTGCCGTTCTTAATTCATATTCAGTAGTAAGGTTTTCAAGTTGACCTTTATATTCTTCAACAGACTGCTTGAGGGTTAAGTTTTCGTTTTGAAGATTTCCCACCTCGTTATTTCCTGCATTGACTTTGCCGGAATAAATCTCTTTTACTTTAGAAATATATTTGTCGATATTTTTAAGGTCCTCTTCGCCAAATTTACTTTTATCTTCCTGGGTTAGAGCAAACTCTTTATCCAGTGTTTTTTTAGCAATTCCTGCAATTTTGGATGTCCCTTCCGAAAGATATTTGTTTTTATATTCAGAAGGGATTTTATTTTCATCAAGAGTTTTATAAAAATCTTCACTTTCAAGAATTTTTGATCGGATTCCACTTTCGATAGTACTGGCAATTTCTACAGCCTTTTCTTCTGTTAGCCCCTCAAGAGATGAAGGATCAATTCCTAATTTTGTGTATAATAATTCGCTCATTTTTATTTTGTTTTTCTTGCTTTACTTTCAATGGGTTGAGCTTTTGTTATTTTTTCTTCTGTATTGGTGTTGTCAGCATCGGAAATATCTGATACAGGCTCTTCACTTTCCTCTATAGCATGTTCCCCGGAGGTTTCCCCTGAATCTTCCCCTTCCTGATTTACAATCTGCTTTTCAGGAGCAATAAAATCCTCTTTGGTGAAATTTTCCTCAGGTAAAGTAATAGATCTCATGGGACTCGGGTATGTTCCCACGACTTCGTATCTTTTTTTAAACCCTAGCTTATGAAGCACTGCAAGATTTTTATAGGTAGATTGTCCTGTGTAATGTTTATGGGTCGAAGCTTTGTCTCTGATGAGAAGAACACCGGGAATATCTTCCAGTTTTATGAGCTCTTCAAGAGGCATAGCATTGATTTCATCAATTGCCTCCCGGGTAAGGTTTTCAGGTTTAAAACGTTCTAAATGGTCCATTTTCTTATAATAAAATTGATTAATATAAATAAGCCGAAATAGGCTACTTTGTCATGGATTGAATGGAAATAAAACCCACAAAAGATCATTCCTACCCAAAAGGAAAAACAGATATAACAAAATCCTAAGAATTTGTAATATCTTTCGATATATCCCAAAACAGCATAATACGCGATAGTCCCGTCACCAGGAAGCGGGATATGATGAATCCTTGCGATAAGCCTACTGATACGATCCGTATAACAGTATAGTATGGCGTTTTCGTTCATGGTAGACATGGGTTCTCCAATGGCATAATAAAAAGCCCGGCAAAAACCTATACACGATAATATGATCAGGATATTTTCCATTCTTTTCTTGTCCTGAAAGTAAAGTTATCATAAGATTTCATGCCATTATTGACAAAAAGTTTTTCTCCATTGATCATGATATGAAAAGAGTATGCGTAATGTTCATTAAGCTCTGTGAGATTGAAGAGGAGATTCTCTCCTTGCTGAAAAATGCTAGAAAAAGACAATACGATATTCAGGTATTTGAGATACAAAATATATTCACCGTTTTCGGGTGCGGGAAAATTCAAATCAATGCTGGCGTTATTGTCGCAATCCAGATAGATCGTACAAAGATTAAGCGAACAGGTATAGCAATTCATAGACAATCAGAGATTAAACAGTTATCGTATTTATAGGTGAGTTGAAAGTCGATGGAGAAATAGGTCCAGTTTTTAAGTTTTATATCATGATCAACTATTCCACATTCCCATTTTAACAATTTATTCTCATCCCTGTTGATGCTTTTTATCACCAGTGAGAATTCTTGAGAAAGTTTCTTTTGAAATAATAATAAGAGAAGTTCCACCTCTTTTTTTTCTTTAGAAAAATACACAAACCGATAGGCTTCTTTTATTTTACTCATAAGAAGGTTACAATCTCCTGTATCAATGTATAAAGGTTCTTCACTTAATTTTCTGAAATAACTAAAAGAGCACTCACTGTCTTTAGGATTCAGAGAAATATAATCCTTCCCATCAAAGGAGCAAGCCGTTTCTCTTCCACCTATTTTTTGAAGGCTAACCTCATGGTAACAGGTTGATTCAAGCCATAATGAACCAATTTTGCTTTTAATCGTATTATTCATTATTAAATATATGTATGAGTTCTCCAATAAAAAGTTCTGCCGCTTTTTCTGCATACCTCTCATGTTCCCGCTCATTGAGAGAGAAGATTTTTGTTGTATAGATCATTTCCAGATGCTCAAGTTTCTCTAATTCTACATCAGAAATGATGATAATCAGTACCTGCGATTGGTTTTTAATCACTTTGATATCACGTCGTAGAGAACCTGTTAATTCAAGATCGATTACTTTTGCCTGTCTGCCTTTTGTGATTCTATATCGGGCATAGGCATTAGTATATCTTCCCAGCCCTTTACCTTTTTCATCTTTTGCCCCTTCTTCAGAATTAAATATTCTGTTCTGAAATTCAGCTTTTGCTTCATTCACGGCAATGAGGATATAATCTAAAGGTTTTTCACCCTCGGCAAATTCTTTAATGTTGAGTAAAGTTTGAGTGATTGCATTCATTTAGAAAATAACCGTACTTGTTTGATAATTCGAATTACAACTGATACAAATATCTTTGAAGTTTTTGATATTTCTCTTAATAAGCTCTGTTAATGGAATATTATTCGCTTTGGAAATTCCTGAGGCAAAATTAGTTCCGAAAACAAATTCCTGATATTTACCCACCAGCGTATTTAAATACAGTTCTGCAGCCTGTTTATTAATATTCATCGTGGAGTCATTCACCCTTGGAGATAAAAGAAGCCTTTCATATACGCTGATCCCACACTGAATAGCCACCGCTTTTATAATAGCCTGCTTTATAACCGGACTTTGTAATAGTTTACAGATAAAACCAGAAGAATCACATAGTAAAAAGGCGTCAGGAATAAAGGTAGAATAGATATTTCCGGGAAGCTTATTTTTAAGGGGCTGTAATACTACATTATATTTTACCCCTGAACAGCTGCCACATGTTTTTTTCGTAACATTAATTTGTGAAAATTCTTTTGATGGATCCGTAACATACACCTTTAGTATTTTAGACGAAGTTTCATAATCTAGTACATAGGTAGTTTCCACGGTATTCTGAGCGACAAAGTCAACGCTTTTGAGCTCTTTTCCGTCATCGAGTATAACGGTAAAATGACCATCGAAAAGCGGTTTTATCTTTAACGATTTAATAACCATTTTAGTCATGGTAGAACCCGACATATCTCTTAACGAAAAACCGCCCCCTGCCATGGAAAGTGTATTGAAATGCCCTGAAAAAACAAGATTCTCAACCACATTTTCCAGCACTATATTCCCGTAACTCGTATAGAGGTCTGATAATACACTTTGGCATGCCGCTTCGATCATAAAGTTTCCATAGTCTTTTCCGCTTAATTCATTTTCGTTAACAAGATCGGAAAGAAGTATGCTATTTACCTGTACGAAATCCTCCACATATCTGCCATTATAAGAAGAGGAGCAAAGACTTTTAAATTGTATGATATTTTGTAAGCAATCCATAATCATTCTATTATTGGTGTAAATTGGTGCCTGCATCCATAATGTAGCTTATGGGTGGGAAGATTTTTAAATTCCGCTTCTTCCATAAGACCGTTTTGTGAAGCTATTTCCTTAACGGCTTTCCAGTCTTCTTTTTTAATATTTCTTTTTAATTTTTCCACACAATACCTGCATTGCGGGCTTGAAGACTCAATGAGTGAGCCTACCATGGTATATCCTGTTAGGTTGTCAATGTATTTATCTGTAATTTTTTGATCAATAATGGAAGTATACGCATCGGCTCCCTGCATGAGAGTTTGCTTTATATATTTGCTTAACGCTTCTTTTTGGGAAATGACGTTTTTCAATTCCGCTTCCAGTTGGTTTTGTGATCTTCCCGCATATATATTGGAATAGATAATCTTTCGCAACATTTGATTAAACCTTGCATTAAGCCCATTTTCATTCAAATAGCTCAAATGCTCATCGATCGCCAGTTTTTGAAGAGGATTAATCTCTGAAGACTGAATAAACAGACCTTTTTTTTGATAAGCAGCGCGTTTCAATTGAGAAATATCTTCTATTTTTGTCAGATACTTTGTCAATGACTCCCGGTATACTTTGGTGTTGTAAAACTTTTTTAAGGATTTTTTGACAATGCTATCGGTGGTATTTGAAAATTCCAGTTTTCTATTGACCATATTAATATTCTCAGAAATATTTTCAATAAGGAGCGCCACCAGCGAGTTTTCTAACTTTTTGACTTCTTTATCATCAATCAGTTCTTTTTCACGCAGAAGAGTATCGTCGAATATCATAGCAATACAGCATTTGAAGAAAGGATAACAGCACCTAGCCTCACCTCCAGTTCTTTAATAATTTCATTATCATCCTGTAGGAATAGTTCAGGATTTAGAGCATACATTTGATTAAGCAAGGGAAAAGCATATGCGTGTATTTTCCATTGTTTATCATCAATAACCCCACTATTGCTCATTTTTTGCAGATCATCCATCGAATAGAAGCAAAATACATCTACTTTTTTAAGCAGATCCACCACCCGTATAATAGGGTTAGAACTGCTGATGTATTTCTTAAGGAAATTTTCTATATGGACCGTTTTAATGAAGATGGGGCTGTTTGAATTAACAATCATGTTCAGATATTCAAAGCTTTCCAGTTCATTCATAATAGCAAATGAAATGGGCTTTTCAATACTCACATGGCCATACCCATTGAGCAGACATACATTATTGATAATCCTGGAGGCAGAATTATAAAAGAAATTACTCAATCTGTCCAGCCAGCTGTACATTTGTTCCAATTGCTTTTCTCTGCTTTTAGCACTCTGTACATTGCCTGTTTCTACAATCTGCTGAACATAGATCGCATCCTCTCCGAGCCTGAGGGTATCTTTCCATGATTGGCTAATATATTCCAGAATCCCGACATCGGGTGTATGAAATTTTACGGGATCTATATCTGCATTTAATGCCGGGTCTTCCGAGAGTTTCCGTTTATAAATTTTAAATATGGATTGGAGTGATAAGGATCCCGTTCCGTGACATTTGGTACACTCCCTTTCCCCCAGAGGATAGTCTTCTGTTATTTCACATTTTTCTTTTCCCTGATGGCAATGATCACAAGGGAGTTCCATTTCGCTCATTCTCGGATACCCGAAAATGTTTTCCACACTTCTTGCCGCTCTATGCTGCAGTAAAGAGATATTTCCAAATGGAACAAACGGGCTTACGGGGCTTTCCGAAACAAAACCGAATTCTTTATTGACTCCTGTAGCAATATAAGGATAAGTCCCTCTAGCAAGCGTATGAAATGTTGCGGTAAAAACTTCACCTTTAAAGTCTATGATAATATACTGCTCACGAGAAATATAAATGTATCTGATCTTGTTTTGAGAAAATATTTTTTTAGGATAGCTTGATAATAAACAATCAGCTTTATAGGTGTTTTGATGGTTTTTTCTCAAAAACGGATAATAGGCTAATTCAATCTCAAACGTGCTGTGGGTTTCATCGATAAAGGAAATGGATTCTTTATCAATGGAGGTAATAAGATGAGATTCTATAAATCTAATTTCCCAATTTTCCTGATCGCCCATATATGGAACGGCAAAGATATTAGGATCACTAGACATGGATCCATTAACAAAGTTGTCAATAATCTTTTCTTTAATGTCACTTTGAGCAATAAACCGACTTGTCTTTGCATCGGTTGTAATATCAAATCCTGTATTTTTAAAAATCCTTGAAATATTATCAATGCCTTTCCAAATCGAACTTTTTGTGATAGGTTCATAGGTTTCCATCACAAAATGGGAAGCTGAAGGTTCTTCATTTTTAAACACCGTCATTGTTTTTTCATACATCTTTCCTTTGGTGTGTACCTGAAGATCCAGTTTCTTTTTATTCCAATAATTAAAAGGGAATGCGTTTTCATCGCGATTCCCTTTTATTTTTTTAGCAAGCTGGGAAACATTCTCTATAGAATAGGTGGTCATGATATTTTTATTGTAAAACGGCTCCTAAACCTGGTACAAGAATGGGGGTAGGAATCCCTGTTTGTTTCCACTGAAACCCATATTCTATGGTCATAAAATCATCGACTCCTTCAGGTAATGTACTATTGAATTTACTCAAGGCTACCTTACCAATAGGGAGAATCATATCCACAGCATCACAATATCGGACAAATAATTTATACTGATGTAAAGCGCCCGTCTGTAATGTGTTGGCAAAAGTATGAGTGGTAAGTTGAGTGGATCTGTCAATAATAACTTTTCTATAGCTCAGTTCCCATGTTGTTTTAGTCCCCACAAGAGTGGGTATTCCGCAGTTGGCCCCTGTATCAATAGCAGTGGCATTGACCTGGGTATAAGAACCTATTCCTTTTCCGGTTTTTCGACCCAGAAAGCCCGCATCATGAAATACTCTTTGCCAATTACCTAAATTCATAATCCAGCTCTCGTCAATTTGTTCAGTACAGGGAACAAATAAGATTTCGTTTGCCCTTCCGTACCAGACCTCGGGATTACAGGGGTCGGATATAGAGGGTAGCTGCTCGGTTGCACAGTCTGTACTGCACGCAATTAACAATTCATCTAGTATAGACATGCTTCTATTTTTTAACAAAGGTAAATGCTCAGTACTTTCTTATTTTGACAAAATATAGACTTTAACCCGTAGTGCATTTAAGCAATTGCAGTTTTTAAGTTGTTGATATTTTTGTTGTTTAGTTTATTAATCGGCTTTACAACAGTTAATGCTATCAGTTTAGCAAGTATTCTAGTTTTGAACCCATCAAATGATTTCAATTCCGCTATTGACGAAATATATTTTAAATAAAATTGGAGCAATGACCTCTATTAAAACACTCTCTCAGTAGACTGAGAGAGTGTTTTAATATACTAATTGGACACTAGTGAACTAGAGCTTAATTAATTTTTCTTGTATTATTTGTTTTTCTGTTTCTATTGTTATTAGATAATTTCCTTCTTTAATAGAAGACAGATCAACGTCAATTTTATTTCCCTTTAGCAAAGATGATGAAATTATAATCCTTCCAGTTCCATCATATATTTTGTAAGACTTCAGTCCCTCTTGGGACGAAATAGTTATAATATTCTTCGTCGGATTTGGAAAAATTTGTACATCAGCTTTTTCATTGAGTTGAGTACTCGAACTATAATGTCTATTCCTATAACCACAAAATAATCTAGCTATCCATCCACTATTATTTATAGAATAATCAGAGACAAACTTAACCGTTATTGCTCCTGAAGAATGGGAAGAAGTGAAAGCTGGAGGTAAATTAGATCCTGTTAAAGCCCCATTGGTAAATAAAGGAGATTCTATAGATGGTCCATTATAGACATACATATAATCATAATTATTTTCTAAAGTAAACTGTGAAAAGGTTAAAGTCATCGTCATACCTGGGGTAGTAGGATAAAATGTTTTTATTATCGTTTCATTATTATCGTAATTACCATTCTGTCCACCAGTATCTGTAAATGATGCTCCTCCACACCAATCCGCATCTGTCAAAAATATTTGTGATTTTTGATAATCATTTGAGCACTCTGCTGCAACAAACAATTTATAATAAGTATTAGCCTGGAGATTTGAAAGACTAAAACTCGGAGTATTTGTTGTACTCGTTGTTATCACTGTCCCATCCAATTTGGTAAGCTGATACTTCCAAGAAGTAGAATTGACCCCTGTAATTATTCCATTCGCAGAATTTTGAGTAATATTATCTATTACCAGATTATTCACTGTTCCTGTGCAGGAAATTGCAGTACAACTATTTCCAAGACATGTTTTTGAAGCTATTCTATTTATCATTAATTGAGTAGGTTGGGGCCCGAATCCCTTACTAAAATTAATTCCTACTGAAGTAAGGTGGCAATAACTCATAATTGTTCCTCCTTCTGAAGGAATTGAAGCATTACATCCTCCGCCATAGCCTGCAGATGTCCCGCAAGAATCAATAGCTGTGTTATTACCATTCCATGAACAGTCATGTGTATGAGGAGAACCTAAATTATGTCCTATTTCATGAGTAATTACTCCCACAGTCCAAGAATAAGTGGGGACATTTGAATAATTTTGGTAAACCCCTGAATAGCCATATCTATAATTCGTACAAAGGACATTTAAATAAGCAACACCTCCAGATCCCGGATCTACTAAATGAGCTAAATCACCATTAAATGAGGTTCTATTAGTTCTAAAACGATCAAGACTACTATAATAAGGATCTTGAGTAGTCCACACATAAATACTACTGGCAGCCATACTAATATTATCATTATTATAAAGAGTTGCCACATTATTATGGATAGCCGTCATCCAATTTGCAGTAGCTGTTACGTTATAATTATTACTCTGAAACGCCCTATAGCTAAGTTCATAAAATATTCTTACACATTTATTTGAATCCTGAGGTGCCATCTCTTTTGTTTGTGGATCAAAGGATATTTTTTGAGATTGATTTTCTTGTAATTCATTAGTGCTACAGATATGGGGATTTTTCATAGTTAATTTTGATTCTGAATAACTGACAAAATCATCGGAATTTTTCGATTTTCCTACCACTACATTTCCGGACTCAGTATCAGAAACAACTCCTACCACATCGTTTTCAAAAAAGCTAAAGGCTACTATAGAATTATTATCTCCTTTTACAATTCCCTGGTAATAAACCCCAGGAGTATAATTTACAATTTCTCCTTTTTCAGTAGTTACTTTAAAGTCATTTGTGAAAATTTCATTTCTATATAGCTCTACTGTAATTTCCTTATTCTGATCAAAAGGAAAAGATACTTCAATAAAATTTGGTTTTCCTTTAACCAGCTTTTTAAGCTCCTCATATTTAATCTTCATTATCGTAATATCTTTTGCTATTTTTTTATATTTAGCCTCTTTACCAGAATTTTTATTAATCTCAAATAAATCAAATTTTGTGGTTTTAGTTTTCCGATGATATTCTGATACTCTTTGAGCTACAGGTCTCAATTGTTGCGCTTTCTCCGGAGGAGAGGTTTCTCTGTTTTTTTTAACTAACGCGCTGGATTCTAAATTTATAGAATTAATACCTTGAGATGGGCATTGTGAAAAAAACAATCCTAAGACTAGTAATAAATAGTTCTTCATAATATTTATTTTTAAGGTTAAAAGTTGTATATCTAACTTGTATAAATAGCGGGATTTTGCCTAATATTTAAACAATTCAAATTTTGGAGAACCTTTATTTACAAAGGTATAATGGGATAATAAAGTCAGTACTCCTAAAGGAGGAGCAACTCTAAACAAGTTTCAGTAAAGGAATGAATGTTGAGTAGGAATAGAGAAACTCCTATATTCTATTAATTCCTATTGTATTAATAACATTTGGATTAAAATCAGTAATTCTCGGTGAACGGATATCAACTTATACCGTTCGTAAATGATTCCTTCTAAGCCAATATAGCTTTCCTTTATAAATTATACTAAAGTTATTTTATAAGTGGTACCTAAACAGAGTCTGATTCAAAAGTGTAATTTAGGTATATCTTTAGTTATTATAAAGTTTTATACTCTTTAAATACTTCCCAAGTGATAAAGGGGTTGAATATTAAATACTAATTCAAATATTTGTGATATATGTAAATATAATGATTTTTTTTAAATGACAAGCAAAAAAACTGATAAATCTGAATTTTGGTGGCTACTGGATCTATCTGATCTAAGTCTTGATTTAAATACCTTAGCTATTGAATGGCAGAAATTTTACAATAAGAAAAGACCACATTCTTCTTTGAATGGAAAAACGCATTGGGAGAAATTACAAAAATTGGAGCATATCATTCCTATTCAACCCTATATTCCTAGAAAATCGGGAATCGAATGAAGAAATATTGCCCAGGTATTATATGTATTTGAGGTTCAGAAACGATTCCTGCGTTAAACAGCCATGTATGCTATAAAAAACTTAAATTAATTTTATTACATTCATCATATCGTGAATCGCTCCCTTTATAGTCATGAACAAAAAAAGAGACTGTCTTTTAAAACAGTCTCTTTGAATAAAACTAACGATAAATTACGGGTAGACTTTATGTAATGGCATCAGGATAATCACCATACCACATTTGATTGGCAGTAGCTGGCGGAAATGCGATGTAATTTCCCAATGAGGTATATATTTTTATTTCATGGAAGAAGTTATCAGCCCCATTCCAGTCTCTTGTCCCAATATATTTTGAAGGATCTTTGAATCCATAGATAAATTGATGGGATAAAGATAGAGAAGGGGAAGGGATGGGAATATCGTATGTTTCTGTTTGATCAAACCATATGTTTTCCCCTATCGCTCTAAATCTACACCTCACTTCTACCTTCACAATATCAGACAAATCAACGGTATGAATCTGTAAATTATTGAATTTTAATTGCCCTACATAGTGACTTCCAGAGTCCGCTTTATAGATGGTTGAAACAAAATCAGATCTGTAGTCAATAATGAAGCTTTGGTATTCAATAACATTAGAAATTAAGCCTTCTTCACATGTCGAAATCACTCTTACATACAGCTGAGAATCTACAGGCAAGCTGTTGGTAAATATTTCCGTTCCTATAGGGAATATACCCGCATCTATCCAATTTGCATGATCAATTGAATACTGTAACCTAACCTCTGTATTGAATTCCCCTATGATAGTATAACCCATCGGATCGATACCAGAATAGGTTATAGAAGTTAATGTAGAAGCTATACATGGTAATTCCTGAGTCACCATCTTAATAATAACAGAGATCATAACACCACAAATACTATAATTAAATGCTAATTCTTCACAACTTCCATTGGGATTGACAGGATCATATCTGAGCATAATATAACTTCCATCATAGACGATAATCCAACAATCATTTCGGATCCCGTTTAAAAAATCCAGTTCAGAAATATCAAATCCGGTGCTGTTTAAAATTTGTTGGGTAATATCTAGGGTATGTCCGATCACAAAATCATCAGGACTTACCTGCACAATGATATTTTCATCAGGACTTACCAAATCCTCACAGGTGATGGGATCCAACACCACACATTGGTTAGAACATTGAAGTCTCAACTGAGTTTCCTGATAGGCAGTAGCTGAAATTTTATAAAGCGAATAGCAGTCTTTCTCATCGAGTATTTCATCAGAATAGGTATCAAAAGCATAGGTTTTTGTTAAAAGGTTGATTTTTCCAAAACCAAAAATATCCATTACATATTCACTGTACATACTTGAAACAGGTTCACAAATTAAATTGAAATTCTTTTTTAATGTGCTTTTTAAGGGTTTGTTATTAAGTTTTTTATATTCAATAGTACTTGTTTTTTTATTAAATGACAGATTGCGTAAAAAGACGACAGGGGTATATTTTTTAGGTTCATGGGTATGCCAGCTTTGATACACAATACTTCCGGTGATTTCTCCTAGAAAAGCGCCAGATCCTGAATATTGTTGCCCCTCTGCCAAACAGGGAATGATCGGATAACTGACAACACATTTCTCAAACGAAAACAAATCGGAATATACTATGGCTGAGTTTGAATCGGTAGTGATGACTATTTTGAATCGGAACCTGAATGATTCGGGGATATCATGAAATCCCTGAATAAGCATCCTAAAAGTATCATCTCCCAGGTATTGAACAATACTATTAAGGGGAGTTGCCAAAACCTCATTCATCGCAATAGCATCTACAACATAGCATTTTAATGTGACTACATCCGTAGAATTGGGGATGACCAATTCACTAAAAAACTGCAAATATCCAATGGTACTTTCACTAATGGGGATCGCATAGGAATCACAAAAACTGTTTATTGAACTATATAATCTCATTTTGTTTTTTCAAATTGAAGGTGATACTTAAGTCTGTATATTTAATCTGAAAATCAATCACTTTATATCGGGTATTTTTGTAGAGAATAATTTTCCCAATAATGGATTCTTGATCATTATTCACGCCTGTTTTTGATAGGTACTCTCCACATAAAGGAATAACTAGCTTTCTTGACTCATTGCTTTGAGAAAGAAACAAAGCATTGTCTACTTTTTCATGTAGCGTATCATACAGTGTTCCAAAATACAGGGAATCAAAGAATAAAGGATAGTTAAAGGCCTCATTAAAATCTCCGTAACCATACCCTGTCCATTGATCACGCCATGAAATCCCTGAGGTATTATAATAGGGATTAATCTGTATGGAGTCACTACTGATAATAACGGGTTTTTTATTTCTGTTATCACTACCGGGATTCATGCGTATGATTCGTGGTGTAAATATACTTCCGGTCCCCACCACCTTTAATGATCCTTTGAAATGAGCATTGCTGTAACCGTATTTCGTGCTACTTCCAAGTCCATTGATAAATGCGATAGCAGCACCAGTGATCGCTACAGTGGCTGCGATCACAATCGCTGCAGAGGCAATAAAACCGCCTGCAGCCACATTCGCTCCTGCTGTACCGGTAACAAAAGATAAAGCCACACAGGATAGTACGATAGCGATTAGAACGGCTACTATAATGGAAAAATTTTCTATTTCTTCCTGCAGATCTTCTCCAAAAGAATCGCCCCAAAAACTTGAACTTGAAAATCTGAATTTTTTATCAAATAGCCCCTCCAGCATGGCGTTATTGGTTAGCCCATCAAAGTCCACTATATCATTATACTCGTTGATGGTATCACCACTTGCGGTATCAGCACCATCTTTACTATACTCATAATTGCCTCCTGCTTTTCCTTTTTCAAAGGAGAATGTTTTACAATCACTGACCACATCCTGTTCTGCTATTTCGAAAACAGGTTCTGAATTATTATTATCTTTCTGAGGAATAATGTATAAAGTAGTTCCTGAAATAAACCATATAGAGCAATACAAGTCACAAATGGCTTCCAGAAAATCTGATAGCTGCCATACCAATCTGTTTTCAAATATAAATTTTTGACTGGGACTTACAGGCTCATCATCATAGTTGGTGTGATAATATCCATTGGAATAGACAAAAACGTCATTTTCTGCAAATTGACCCACATCAAATGGAGTATTAATCGTATATCCGATCTTTGACATGCAGTTTTCAAGAATATCTCTGATATAGGGTGATGGAAGAAAATTTCCGAATCCATAGGCTTTTTTATAGAGAGTGGATATATCAATAAAGAGGCCTATGATTGAAAAGGCTTTGATGGCATCTATTACTGCCCATGCCCCAATGGTAAAGGCTTTAGTCATCGCATTCAAATGTTTGAAAACCTGAATGCATGGAAAATCTTTTGCTCCACTCCCAAACCATCCCTGCCAGTTATCATGAATGGATAATTTATCAACAACACTTTTTAAATGATCTGATTCCCTCAGAGGTAAAGTTAATTGACAACCCTCATCCTCACACATTTCTATATTGTCCGGTTTGAGTTCATAAGGCTTGTACTGATAGTTTAAATCCGTATCTGTGATCCTGACATCAAAATAATTGAGAAAACTACAAGGGGTAGACATGAGCCAATCCATAATAAGATGATAGGCATCAAAACCAATTACAATCTGGCTGGTGGCTCCTTTTTCCCTTTGTTTATTTTGCTTATCAGGTTGTTTTTCTGAAAATTCCAGGGTATCTAAATTTTCACAATCCTGGGTAATATCAATCCAATCGTTATCCGGTATTGTTCCCGGAATATAGGTTGCAATAGCATTTGTGCAATCGATCAATACGTTATTAGCATTATGATCTACATGTTGGTGTTTTCTGATTTCAATAGTAAGCATGATAGTAGTATCTGGGGGGAGAGTAAACAATGTTGAGCTGGATGAGTAGACCCATTTTCATTAGATGAATTAGGCATACTTATGCATTAAACATTTTTTTCTTTTTGAGTGAAACGGTTTCTAAAGAAGCCGCAAAGCCCTCACTATCCATGACAATGTTTATTCCTAATGCTTTTATATATTCCAATTGTTCTGATTGTATACTTTCCAAATTTTTTAGTCTTTCTTCCAATCCGGAAGTATGATCTTCTTTTGATAGATTCTTTTCACTTATTTGGATCATAGGGTTGTAAAACAATTCACCAGTGAGGAGTTTGGGTAAATCTTTATTTTTAATTCCTTTTAATTGTTTGTTGATATAGGTGGGAACAATCCGTTCTCCAATATTGAGCATAGCGGGAATAGTGTCTCTACCTTCCGGGTGAGCTCCTCTTTCAACATATTCAGTTCCCTGGTAAAACTCAGGCGCATTGGACTTCATTTGATTTACCAGCGTAATTCCTGTTCCCAGAGCTGCTATGATAGAGGCAATTCCTGTAATAACAGCCACTGTTCCTCCTTGTGCGATCTGAGCAGCCGCTCCGGCAACGGCTACGAGTATCTGTGAAGCCTGAACCGCCTGATCAATTTCCAGCTGTCTTCTTGCCGCTGCTTCACGTTTGGCTTCCAGTTCATTTAATCGGTCAGTTTCCTCTCTAAGATATTCAGCATTTCCGGCATCTGCAATTTTTCGGGCTTCATCGACCCTTCCCTGTTGTAGTGATATCGCACGATCGTAGGCTTCTACTTCTAACTGGGACTGTTCTTTTAACAGATCAATAGAACTCTGGATCGTAGTTTTTACAAGATTTTGTACTGCTTCCGCCTTTTTCTTAGCCTTTTCATCATTCCCAAATATTTGTTCTAAAAAGGTAGGTGTTTTTCTCTGGTTGGTTTCTAACGTATTTCGCTCGGCTTGAAGGTCATAGATTTGTTTTAATTTGGTTTCTTTCTCTTTAGCACTCTCTGTGGCCTGAATCTCTATTTGTAAAGCTTCTATAGTATCGTTAATCTGACGAATCCTGTTTTGTTTTTCCTGCTCCCTATACTTTTTTTGGATTTTGCTGATCTCGGAGTTTAACTTTTCTTCATTAATTAATCCTGCATTGAATCTCTCTGTAATGGTTTTTATCTCCAGGGTTTGCTGACTGGCTAAAAAGGACTGTAATGTTTCCAGATGTTTATCATATAAATCGCGTTCACCCTCCAGTCTTCTCAGATTGACATCCTGAAGTTTTTTATTGGTGGCTAATTTCAATTCAACGATTTGCAGGTCATATACCTCTTGTAAGTTCTTACTCCTTTTTTGAGCCTGCTCCTGATTAATATATTCCTGTTTTTCAAGATCATTAATCTTCTCTATTGCTTCTTTTCTGGCATTTTCAATGGACTGGATCCTTACTATTTCCTGGAGTTTGATGGTTTGAGTTTCACGCTCATATTCATCCTGAATAGTATCGAGTCTGTTTTGGCTCAATTCATCTTGTAGGGATTGCTGCTGCTTATCTGCCTCTTCCAGCGCTTTAGCTCTTTCTTCTTGAAATTTTTTAACTTCCTGTTGGATTTCTGTTTTTTTGATCCCCACAACGGTACTTCTTAGGGCCTGAGCTTGAAGCCTGGTGAGTTTGCCATCCTGTAGAGCATCATTTATTTTACGAATTCTTTCTTTGTAATTTTCTTCCGCTTTGGCATTGATAGCAGAGAGGCCATTCAAATCGGCTGTATTTAATTTTTCAAGATCACTTTGAAAACCTCGTTTTAATTCTTCATAGATATTTTCAACTTGCGATTTATTTTTTTCTTTTTTCGTCTTCTCTTTTTCGGCGTTTAATTGGAGCTGATTTTCTTTTTCAATTCTAAGAGATTCCATAAGAAATTGAGTGGCTTGTTTTTCAATGTCATTGGCATCTCCGATAAGGGGTTTCTTTTTCTGAGCCAAAACATAGGCCTCGTTAACTCCTTCGTAGTATTTATCTGCGGCATCTTTGCCTTGTGTTTTCAGGACTTGTTGGTATTTTTTTTGTTCCGAATCGGTAAGCTGAAAAAATCTGGACCGGAATTTATCCAATCCATTTAATTGGAGAGTAGCGGCTTCGGCTCTTTTTTTTGCCGATTCTTGAAATAAGGCTTCTGCAATTGTTCTTGTTTTTAGTGCTGCTAAATAGGCGCCTGTCTTATCCCTGAAAATCCTTTCGGCTTCATTATAACTTTTAGCAGTTCCGAGCACATCCCCAAATGTTTTGTTATAATCATCTAAAGCCTGTTTTTTACTGATAACGCCTTTTCTGGCTGCTTCAAATAAACCTTTTTGAAGTTCAATTTCTTTATTGGCCGATGCTAAGGTATCTGTGGCACTTTTTTGGGCTTTTTCAATTGCATCAGTAGCAGCAGTGGCTCCTGTAATAGCTGCGGTAATTTCTTCCCAATTGGCAATTAATAATCCCAAGGCTACCACTACGGCTCCTATACCGGTTGCTGCCAAAGCGGTGGAAAAGGCTCTTGTAGCCAGCGTCGCTTCCCCGGTAATTGTGGCCACTAACGCTGTACTCAGGGCCACTGCTTTATTCCACCCGTTGAGTAGGGCTAATTTCGCGGCACTTTGACCGGTTAAAAAAGCGTGAATTTCCTGAAGTCCATTCATGACGGATTGAATGGCCACCAATTTTTGCATCTGCTCCTCTGTTTCCTCAGTAGAAAGTCCAAACAGTTGCATTGCTCCTTCGGTGAGTTGCCAGCCGGCAGCCAATTGCGTGAGCAAGTCAACCCCTGCATCCAGACCAAAAGTATCAGAAGATAAGACCCTGATTTGTTCTGCCTGGTCACCCATTTGATCTGTTAGCCGGGCACTTTCTATGGTGAGCTGGCGAAACATTTGGGTATCATCAAGACCTGCATCTTCAAGCTCTATGAGTTCCTGTTTCATTTCTCTCAATCTCGCTTTTGCCGATTTGGTGGCCGTTTCGTTTTTGAGTTCTTCTCCTGTTAATTCGGCAAGAGCATTTTCAGTAAGAGTGACTGCATCTCTCAACGTTTTAAACTCCTGAGGATCCGTTGCCGATTGTAAATCTTTCTTGAAGGCGCTTAGAAATTCTTTTATTTTTGATTCCGACTTTATGATAGTATCGACCGATTGATTGATCTGATCTTTGGAAAGACCCAATTGTGAGTTTTGAGCTTTAAAGGCAGAGGTAAGCTCTTCTTTAAATTTGTTAAGTTGGGATATGGGTCGGGAGAAATTAATTTGATCGGCACTTTTAGATAAAGATTCCATTTTCTCCTCGAACTTTTCGCTTGATTTAATCGCCTCAGAAACATTATAGACAAACTTCTCTTTGTCAAATTCAACGGTGAAAATAGCACTTGGATCCATAAGACAAATGTATCGTTTATGTCTTTTTGGATTTTGACAAAAAATCATTCATAAGCCGGTATACTTCCGCCACGGATAATGATTGTATATAGTGGATCTTCTCAATATCTCCTCCGGCAATCAATTCAATAAGTTCTTTATTTTGTTTATGAGCCTTAAGAACCATTTTTCTTCTTTGGATATGAGTTGGGGCTGTATCGAGGGGAATTCTGTTTCCAAAAAGTTGGGTAAATTCACTTCTAATTTGTTTATCAGATTGTTGCATTTCATTTGTGCTATGTTCAAAAAAAAAGCAAGCAGCTCAGAATCTTTAGACCATTCATTAATTCTTTTTTCGGCCTGCTGCTGATCAAAAATACCGATGAGATCAAGATCATCCTCATGCACTACAAGAAGTGCCGCAATAAGCATGGAGGATCTTTGATAGTCCCACAAGGATTTGGCAGTTTTGTTGATCTCCGTAATTTTACTGTAGATCTTCATTTCAAACCCCTGTTCTCTGGATTCAAGTAAAGTAAGAATCTCATTATTTTCTTTAATGAGTTCTTCTTTGTCTATTCCTAGTGTATTAAACTGTTGGATAAGATCAAACATGACCTTTCTCTGATAAGGCATCGATAGAACACTGTTAAATACATAAAAGTCTCCTAATTCCCAATGGCTTTTAATACGTTTAAGCCTAGTTAGTTCTTTGGAGGTTTCATTCATTACCCAAACTTCCTGAGGTGTTTTTTTGTATACTTTATACATGATATTTTAATTTGGTATGTTTTTAACATTTCCTCTTGTAATGGTATATAGTCCATCCAATAAGCAATCAAGCAGGTGAGATTGGGAAGGATCGGAAGTCTTATCCATGTCTCCGGAAGGCTTTAATGAAACCGACTCCAGGTCTTCCACTAAAAAGGGGGCATTACTGATACTCATATCGGGATGTCTTGCAAAAAAAGCATTTCCGATTAATCTTTTTGACTGAACATATCCGGCTGGTTTTCCTTTCATGGCTTTGATTTGAGTAAAGTTGAGTTTCAATTGGTTTTGTATAATCTGATATCCACTTAAGCTCCCTTTAGAATAAGAATGCCGGTTATTTCCACTGCTATCCCCCGTGATGAAAAGATCTCTTGTATTATAATTTCTACCGATCCAGTCACAGAGTTTATAAATATCACTGTCAAAATCCCTAAACTCATTGATGATTCTTATTTTCCGTAAATGAAGATCCGTCTGTAATACAAGAGCGGTCATAGGATTAACATTAAAGTCAACAGAAATATAGGTGTACAGACTTCTGTCAAATAAATAGGGAATGGGAGGAACATGTTTTTCTTTTTTGAAGGTATTGATGAATAAATTACCCTTCTTAGGATTTCCCCATACTCCGTAAATATCACAGTCAATACTGCTTTGATCATAATTATCAGCAAGTAAGGTTTCAAGATATTCTTCCTGGTTTATAAATTCATTGTCCCGATAGGTTGAATGATGCAGATAGCCTTTACCTCTAAATCTTTCATTAAGCCCATATCCATTCTTTTCATCAAAGAACATGGATCTTAGCCAATGATTTTCACTTACAGGATTAAAAGATAAGGCAAATTGAAGATATTCAGCCTCAGGACTTCTCAACAGTTTATTTAAAGCGGTAAAATCTTCTTTGGTTCCTTTGTTGATCTCATCCCACCAAATGGCTGTGATCCCATCAAGCCCTTTTGTTTTTTCCGGATCATCCATTCCTTTGGGGACTAAGGCATTCCCGTTTTCAGAGTTTACTATTTTATAGGTCCCCTCTGAAAAATGAAGATACTCATACAAACCTGTTCTTTGTGCCACTCTTTTAAATCCAGCATATTGCTGATCCCTAATATTCGTTTTTTCTTTGTTGATATAAGCCAATTTAAAGGAGTAAGGCTGGAATAATTCCAAAAGATATTTGAGATAAAAAGTATCTGTTTTTCCACTTCCTCTACCCCCAAAGGCAACGATATACCTATCATGTGAGACCAACAGGTTTTCAAAATTCTTTGAATACGCACTTTCATCAATTTCAATTTGAAGACTCATCGGTTTGTGGGTTTTCATATTGGCTTGCGAATTTTTTGCCCGCTATAATTAATTTTCCATCATTGAATTTTCCTCCTTTATTAGAATGATCAATATATGTCTGACTTAATTTTTGAAGTTCTTCGGGAGTGGCAAGAAGTTTCATTAATGCCATCTGTAAGACTGGAGCATTCGATGTATACCATTTTGATCGCATGGATACTTTCAGTTCAACTCTGTTTTTCTCCAGTAATTCCTTTAGCTCGTTGTATTCGTTGCATTCTGGTGGGAAAAAACGATAAAATGTAGTTTTATCGCAAGGCAGAAAAGAAACAATATCTTCAATGAAGAAAAGTTTGTATTGGGGAATAACTTCCTTAGCTTTTTCAAAGATTTCTTTTTTCTTGTAAGCCATCTCATGAGTTTAGGCAGTTGGTAATGTGAATTTCGAGAATAACATATACACAAAGACATTATCGGAGTACAGGTAGGTGAGCAAATAGCCTTCTGCAATAGCATTGTTTTGTATCACCATAAGTTCATCTTTGAGAACGGAAGCTATTTTCCCTTCTCTCTCTATTAATTCTAATCTTTGATTTGTATTCATTTTTCTTAATTTCTATCTTTTCTCTCAGCTCTTTATTAAATCTCAACCGGTCTTCTACAACAGAACAATAAAAATAAATAGCAGAATGACACTTTACATGATATCTTCCCTGAATATCACACAGTTTTTCACCAAAGTATTTCTCAACATAAATACCTATAATTTTATCCGTAATATCGATTTGTTTTTTTGGCATGATGTAAGCTGGATGAGTCTAAATCTACAAAGGGATACTATTGAAATAATCCCTTATAATCAAAGTAAAGTTACAAATGTTAGATTAATAAAACAAGCTATCTAACATTTATTTTACACAAATTCAATGAAAATGTTAGAATAAACTAACACTAGAAAAAATATATCCCCCAACGTGATTAAAGAATACTGAAAAAAAATATTTTCATAAAAGATAAAGAAAAATATAATACGTCGAGTTTTGACGCTATTAGAAAATATCTTTGCAGAAATAATTAAAACACTGACCTAATAAATCTCATATGCAGGAATTTTTAATACCCATATAAAGGTGTTACTTTTGCAAACTTAAATAATACAAATACAACTACTTATAAATGAAATCAAAATTACTCTCGATGCCTTTATCCATGGACATAAATCAAAATTACACCTATAGAATTACAATTGATAGTTGCCTAGAATAATCAAAATAAAATAGGGGATTTCTCCATTTTGATAAATAAATTGAATTTCTAAGTTCACAACTTTTAAAAATAAAACAATGAAAAAACTTTACTTCGGTGCGCTGTACCTATGCGCTATTCCTGTGTTTTTTTCACAGGAAGTCGTCTGGCAAAGAGATATTCAATCCTCAACGCAGGATTTTCTAAGTCAGATCACTACTACTCTTGATAGACAATACTTAATTACGGGAAGTTCTATCCAGAGTCAGCAGCTTCAAAATGTAGGCAACAAACAAAATAAGGGCTACGATTTTCATTTGATTAAGCTTAATGGGCAAGGAGAAGAGGTCTGGGAGAAATATTTCTCAGGGGATAACCATGACTTTTTATCTGCCACCGTATCCACTCAGGATGGAGGTCATCTTCTAGCAGGAACTTCATACTCAGGAAAAGGTCTGGATAAAAAAGAAGAGTCCAAAGGAGGTTCCGATATGTGGCTCATCCGTATTAATGAATTTGGAGATGAAATTTGGCAAAAAACCATTGGTTCGGCTGCTGAGGAACAGGCCAGAGCCGCTATCCAGACTACTGATCTAGGATTCTTTGTAGCAGGGAATATTCAAAACACAGATAAAGGATATGGAGCAAAGGATGTTCTTGTTGTAAGACTGGATAAAAATGGAAAAGAATTGTCACAATTGATTTTAGGTGGTAAGGTAAACGATGAGATTGAAAAGATGATCCCTACGAGGGATGGAGGAGCTTTATTAGGAATCTATTCCAGAAGCAATGCGAGTGGATCAAAGACTACAGATCACTATGGCGAAGGAGATTTTTGGGTGGTAAAACTCAGTAACTTAGGAAAGGTAGAATGGGAAAAAAACTTTGGAGGAAGAGAGGATGACCATCTTAGAACATTGGCATCAACCTCTACAGGTTTTATTATAGGAGGAGAATCCAGATCCGATAGATCAGGCAATAAAACGGTAGGATTGGAAGAAGGAACAGATGTATGGCTAATCTCACTGGATGAAAAAGGTGAAGAAATCTGGCAGAAATCCTATAATTTCAAAAATCGTGATCTATTAATGGCAACCCATGTTATTGAAAGTGAAGATCTTACTCAAGGGATATTGATAGGAGGCTATACTCAATCTGAGGAAAGAATGGAAACGGGAGATATGACTTTTTGGATGTTATACCTTGATGGAAATGGTAATGAACAGTGGAGAAAGTATGTCAAAGGTGAATCAAAAAAACGAGAAGAAAGACTCTCTGATATTCAATTAAATAAAGATGGCTCGATCATTATAGCAGGAACCAGCGCTGAAAAATTTGGCTCTGAAAATTGGAAAATTGTCAAACTAGAAGATAAGCAGATCGATCAATTAATCGAGAAGCAAGATATAAAGATCTATCCCAACCCTGTATCAGAGTATGCGTATGTAGAAATCGGATTTGATTTCAAGGAAGCTGATATCCTAATGTATGATATGAGTGGAAGGCAAGTGCAAAGTATGAAAACTAATAATAAGGTGACCAAGATTAACACGCAGCCTCTCATTCATGGCGCCTATTTGATTACCATTAAAACCGATACGAATAAAACAACGAACGCAAAATTGATTAAGAAATAAATATAAGTATGAACATTTTAAAGAATACATGCAGAGGGATAGTAGCGATTACTACTTTATCAATATCATCTTACTATGCGCAAATAATACCAGTTATTAAATCTCCACAAACTTACAATATTGAGAAATTTGGTAATATCCCTGTCAGTCTCAATTCGGGGAGTACTTCCTATAATATTAATTTATTCCATTACGGAGACTTATATAATGGAAATGGGTATGATATAAGCCTTAATTACTACGGGACGGGATTTGTTCCTGCAAAAAAATCCAATTATGTAGGTTTAGATTGGTCATTAGATATAGGAGGAACAATAAGTAGGGAGGTACGAGGTGTTGCTGATGATTTTTTTTCAGATTTCCCACAATCTTCCAATCAATTATATGGATATTTAGAAGGAGTTAAAACATGCAACAAAAATAATAATGACATCTATAATTCAAACTATCCATCCCTGCCTGTCGGATATGGTGGGAAAGGGATCAAATGTGGAAACCATAGTTTTGAATTGGAACCGGATAAATTCAGTTTTAATTTCATGGGGAATAGTGGATATTTCTTTATTGGAAATGATATGAAGCCGATTATTATCTCTGATAATAAAAATTTGAAAATTGATATTTCCGGATTATCCAGCAAACAACCTCTTCATCCTAAGTTACAAAATGGGGCTAAATGTCTTACCCAAACAACCACGATAAAAATAACAGATGAAAAAGGGATTCAATATTATTTTGGAGGGAATTACGAAAATCTGGAAATATCTTATAACCTGAATCCCGCTGAAGCAGAAAACAGATTTACCATTACAGCCTGGAATCTTTATAAAATAGAGTATCCTAATTCTGATATATTAGAAATAAAATACCGTACGGCAGATGCCTATTCTGGTGATAGAAACTTTTGTGTCAATTATGATGACATTCTGACGTTACAGGAACCATTTCAGCTGATGTTTGATCGTAATATCATTTTCAAGCAGGAGTTTAATGTAACGAATGATAATTATAGTGTGGGAAATTTATTGTTTGATGGTACTGTACGTTGGGGAAGTTCGAGCAGTTCGGCTGATACGAATAGACAGTCATATTCGGCTACCAAAAAAAGTTTTCCCAATACAGTTCTTTTCAACGGAAAAACTATTGTCTCCTTTGATTATGAGCGATATGAAAAGTATCTAATATCTGCTATTCCTTCCTTAAAACTGAAAAATATTAATTTCTATAATATCACAGGGAGTAGTATTGTTAAGACTGTGAATCTTAATTACTATAGAAATAAAGATTATTTCTTTTTGGATAACGTGAAAATGTTCAGAAAAGCTAAATTATCATTGGAATATTTGCAAGAATATGGGTTTGATTATTATAATAAAGAGGATCTTCCCGATGATAGCACCGGGCTTATCGATTATTGGGGGTATTGGAATAATAAACCCATGTCAAAGCTTATTCCCAACTTTACATTGGATAAAAATACCGGTGATTATACCATTACAGATAATACCAGAGACGCCAATCCTGCATTATGTTCTGTAGGTTTGATGAAAAACATTACATATCCTACTAAAGGAAAAAGTGAGTTTATCTATGAGCCTCATCAATACAGTGAAAAGATGGACAGAAATTCTTCTTCTCAATTTAAAAATGTATTAGTACCATCTATAGGTTCTGTAGGGGGAGGGCGTATCCAAAAGATGATCCATTACTCCAATGACGGAACACAAGTAGGAATAAAGGAATATAAATATATCAGCAATTATGCTCCCAATGCAGCGAATACGAAATCAAGTGGGATCTTGTCAAATTATTATAGAAATCTGGATTATCTGAAGGTACAAGTAGGACCAACCACAAGAGAAACCCTTCATGTATATTCTAATAATATAATTGAAACATCCATGAACTCTTCTCCTGTTCTGTATTCTGAAGTAACGGAAATAGAGAATAATAAAGGATATACAAAGTCTTATTTTACGGATTATAAAATGTATCCGGATGATCCGAATTTTAAGGAGGTGTATAATAATACAGGACCCATAAATCCAATCTCTTATTCTCCACCCAATATGGGAAATATTAATTTGCCTTATCGCTCCAATAATTACAAAAGAGGAAAGTTGTATAAACAAGAGATCTATGATCAGAACTTTGTGAAAATTAAATCTTCCACTACAGATTTTACGGATATTTCTGAAATTATTCCGAATAATTTTGTAACCTATGTAACAGACAGAATATTTTCGAGATATTTCTTTAAGTTATATGGAGGCTCGTTTGCTCCTTCTAAAACAATAACTCATGAAATTCTTAATAATAATCCGATTTCCTCTACAACAGAATATTCATATCAATCCGCTAACGGACTTAATTTATCGAAACTTAAAAATACGGACGCTGAAGGAAATATCACAGAAACGACCTATAAATACGCTCATGAAAAAGCAAATCAAAAGTTGATTAATGCGAATATAGTAGATACTCCTCTGGAAACGATGACGACACAAACGCTCAACGGAATCAATAAAACCCTATCAAAATCGGAAACGAAATATGATCATACAGCGAATATTTATCCAAGCTCTACCCTGAATTATGATCTTTTGAGTGGTTCTTCTACGGAAGTAACTTATGATGTATATGACGCAAAAGGTAACCTTCAACAGTATACCACTAAAGACGGAATTCCTGTATCCATTATCTGGGGATATAATCAAACTCAGCCTATTGCTAAAATAGAAGGAGCTATGTATAATCAGGTGGAAGGATTAATCTCCGGAATTGTTTCTGCTTCACATACTGATGCAGCACAAGGGAATGATGTTTCAGAGAATGCACTGATTGTTGCATTGGAGGCCTTTAGAAACTTACCGGCTTTGATGACTACTCAGATTACTACCTATACGTATAATCTTCAAATCGGAGTAACGAATATTACCTTGCCATCAGGAATGAGAGAAATATACCTGTATGACAATGCTAACCGATTGAAAGAAATAAAGCAGCAGCAAAAAGATGCCGGAGGAAATCTCATTTATAAAACAATAAAAGAATACCAATACAATTACAAGAACTAATAATGACCAATACATTAAAAACAATTATATCAGTCAATACTTTATTTGTGATAGGATTATTCCCTGCCCAATTAAGTCCTACTGAAAACTATGTATCTTCAAAAACGTATCTTTCAGATCCGACGCAACCCAATGTGAAGACATCGGAAACGGTTCAATATTTCGATGGATTAGGAAGACCTAAGCAAGTTGTCAATGTAAAAGCTTCTCCGCAAGGAAAAGATGTGGTGACCCATATCGAATATGATGCATTTGGAAGACAATCCAAAGATTATTTACCAATTCCTCAGTCGTCAACAGGAAACGGAGCGATAGTCCCCAATCCATTAGGAAATGCTTCATCTATTTATGGAGCTGAAAAGATCTATTCCGAAAAAGTATTGGAAAACTCTCCATTGGATAGAATCCAACAGCAAATACAGGTAGGAAACGACTGGACTAATAAACCTGTAAAGTTCGATTATAGTGCTAATATAGCAGGAGAAGTTATAAAATATACCACTAATACCATTTGGGAAAACAACGCTACAAAATCATCCATTGAATATAAAGGAACTTATGGAGCTAACCAACTTTATAAAAATACTGTCACCGATGAAGATGGGAATAAAACCATTGAATTCAAAAATGGCAGAGGACAATTGCTTTTGGTAAGAAAAGTATTAAGTGCGAGTGAAAACGCAGATACCTACTATGTTTATAATGAATATAATCAGCTTGCATGGGTAATTCCTCCACTTCTTTCCAAAAAGAAGACTTGGGATCTGGCAGATCAACAGGCTTTGGCTTATGAATATCGTTATGATGGAAGAAGTAGATTGGTAGAAAAGAAACTTCCTGGTAAAGGTTGGGAGCATATGGTGTATGATAAAGCAGACCGTTTGGTGTTCACTCAGGATGAAGTCATGAGAGCCCAAAATAAATGGCTTTTCAGTAAATATGATTTATTTGGGAGAGTGATTATCACAGGAATCGTAGGAGGAACTTCTCGATCAGATATGCAAAATATGATTGTTAACAATCTGATTGTTGAAAACCGAAATCCTCCAGGATTTACCAAGAATGGAATGTCGATTCAATATACCAATAATCACTTTCCTTATCTTGAAACCGTATTATCAGTGAACTATTATGATACTTATCCTCTCTATAGTTTCAATCCTACTTTTCCGACAAGTATTCAGGGAGAGTCAGTCTTGACTGATAATCCATCCACAAGTGGAGGAAAGAGTACCAAGAGCTTTTCTGTGATGAGTTTGGTAAAGAATATTGAAAATGATAATTGGATCAAGAATTACACCTATTATGATACTACAGGAAGAGTGATAGGAAATCATTCTATCAATCATTTAGGAGGATATACCAGAATAGAATCCAAATTGGATTTTACAGGAGTAGTTCAAAATACAATCACTAAACATAAGCGATTGAATACCGATACTGAAAAAGTCATCACCGAAGTATTTACTTATGATCATGAGAATAGGTTATTAAAACAGACCCATAAAGTAGATAACAATCCTGAGGAAATTTTAGCTCAGAATACCTATAATGAACTTTCCCAATTACAAACAAAGAAAGTTGGAGGAGTGAATCTGACCAGTCCAGTTCAAACTATAGATTATAAGTACAACATTCGTGGATGGATGACTAAGATCAATGATCCTTCCAATTTGAATGGAAGATTGTTTGGATATGAAATCAAATATAATAATCCTGTACTTGCCACCCTTGCTCCTGCAAAATACAATGGAAATATTGCAGAGATTGACTGGAAGACTTCTAACGATGGAATCTTAAAGAGATATGCTTATAATTATGATGCATTGAATAGACTCTTGTATGGACATTATGCTGAACCTTTGAGTACGATTCCTCAGACGGATCATTTTGGAGAATCTATGGAATATGATCTGAATGGAAATATTACTCATTTATATCGAAATGCTAAAAACCCGAATGGGCAGGCGATGCAGATTGACAATCTTAGCTATACTTATTCTGGAAATAGACTCTCTAAAGTTACGGATGCAACTCAAAGTTCTTATGGTTATCCTGGAGGGGGAAATCCTATAGGTTATGATAACAATGGGAATATGATAAGCCATCTTGATAAAGGAATCAATACTATCAGCTATAACTTGTTGAATCTTCCATCTGAGATTAAATCTAATTCAGGGAATTCAGATGCTGCAATTACCCGTTATATCTACCGTGCAGATGGAGTAAAGGTTTCGAAAAATTATATTCTAGGAGGCACGACAAAAGAGACTCAATATCTAAATGGATTTCAGTATGATAATAGTAGTGCTTCCAATGTATTAGCTTCTTATTCGTCCTTAAAGTTTGTTCCAACCTCAGAAGGATACTTCGATTTTATAAAAAATAAGTATATTTACAACTATACAGACCATCTGGGAAATGTGCGTTTGAGCTATTTCAACAATGGATCAAGCGTAGAAGTTCTTGAAGAAAACAATTATTATCCTTTTGGATTAAAACATGAAGGGTATAATATATTAAGTGGTAATCCTAGTTATCAATATAAATACAATAGAAAGGAATTACAGGAGACTGGACTGTATGATTACGGAGCAAGATTCTACATGCCTGATGCTGTACGCTGGCTATCTCCAGATTCTTTAAGTGAAGAATTTTCGGATTGGACTTCTTATAATTATGCATTCAATAATCCACTGAGATTTACAGATCCAGATGGAAATGCTCCAGAAGAAGCACTTGAGGCAGGTTGTTGCCCTGATCCTCCTTCAGGTTCTAGCCTTCCTGACAATCCGGTCGCATTTGCGGAGATGATAGGAGGAGGAGTTAATAGCTTGAGAGCTTCGGTTTCTAATTTGGTTGTAAGAGGCTACAATGCCCTTACAGGAGATAAGGTAAGAAATAAATATGAAGTAGATAACGATGGCTCTTTAACCTTAGTCACTGGTGTTCCAAGAGAAACAAAAAAAGAAAAAATCCAAAATACTATAGGTGATCTCTCTACAATTGCTTTAACTATAATAGGTGGCCCGGAAGGAGTATTAATGACTCAAGGGGGGAAAGTACCAGCTTTAAAAGCTATTGAGGAGGTAAAGAATTTAAAAAGTGTGGGAAGATCCGGAAAACAGGCTAGACTAAAAGAACTTGCCAATGATGCAAAAGTAAGTAGTTTTAACAGAGGTTGGATTAAGAACGAAATGAGACACATTAAATATGGTAATAGAAAGACAATACGAAATCCAAGAAATTCAAGAAACTCTAAAACAAGAGGAACCGAACTAGCCCATCCCAGAGGGAAACGAGCAAAAGACGGTAATAGTTATAAAGATACAAAATTACAAGATGCTGATTTACATAAATTAGAACATAAATATGGAGGATACAAATAAGAAAATTGCGAACATTTTAAAAATGACAGAAGATGAAAGATACGATTATTTCATAAGAAAGGTTACTGATTTTGAAGAAATTTGGGGGCTAAGTGATGACGGTTGGGCTTTACTTGGAGATGATAATGGAAATCAAATATTACCACTATGGCCTGAAAAAGAATTTGCAAAGTTGTGTGCCATTGATCAATGGAAAGATTATAAACCAGAATCAATAGAATTAGATAATTTTATCGAAAAGTGGATTCCTGGAATGATAAATGATAAAACATTAGTAAATATTTTTCTTACTCCAGACGCTAAAGGAACCGTTATCAATCCTAATGATTTATATTCGGATTTACAGGAGGAATTAGAGCAATATGAATAAATTAACATCATAATTTAAAGAAACTTCTTTGGGAAAATTATCAAAATATGGAAAATAAAGTTATTTTAACTTATTATGATGTTTGGGAAAATGTAGCAGAAGAGACTTTATGGATAGACTCATTAGACAATAAGAGGTATCAAATAAAAAACATACCCTTTTTTGCTCCTAATCTTGCTTATAACGATATTATCACTGTTGAAGAGGATGAAGGAAGTTTATACTTTGAAGAAATTGTTGAACCATCTGAACATAGTACTATACAAATTACTTTTTTTAGAAACGAAACAATTGAGCAAACAATAAAGGATATTGAGTCATTAAACTGTTCTTGGGAAGGAATGCACGAGCAGCAATTTATAGCAGTTGATATACCTCCCGTCGTAGATTACAAAAAGGTAAAAGAATATTTATATCAACAATTTGATAATAAAATTTTAGACTATAAAGAAGCATGTCTGTCTGAAACTCACTTAAAAAATTTGAGATAGAGATATTATTTGTGCTATAACAATAGATTCGCTACAAATTAAGAGAGGTTTTTTTAGCCATAGAAGATACCGGAAATAAAAAGAGGAGACCTTTTGGGGTCTCCCTTTCCGTATATCTAAAAGCCTATTGCTGGTAGGTTGCTCCCCAACAGAGCCTACTTTCTCTTGGGCTTTGAAACTAAATTAATATTTTTTCGTTTTATATAACTTAAGTAAGTATAATTTCTGGGCAATATTACTTCATTCGAGTCCCAAAATTTTGCAGTAACATCAGGCTGAATAGGGATGAGATGTTCCAACGACTGTAATTTTTCCCAAGGTGTTTTTCCATTCAAAGAAGAGTGTGGCCTTTTCTTATTGTAAAACTCCTGCCATTCAATAACTAAAGCATTTAAATCAAGATCTGGATCAGATAAATCCATTAGCGACCAGAATTCGGATTTGTCAGTCTGTTGAGTTCTTTCTACTTTACTATTTAAATGAGGGGATCTGGGCTTGATGGGTCTGTATTTGATAAAATGCTCATGCAGCTCATATTGGAAGGAATAATTAAAAAATTCCGTTCCCCAGTCAGTTTGAATATGCTGTATAGGAAAATAAAATATATCCAAAATTTCCCCTAAAAAATGTATAGTGCTTTCTGCTTTTTTATTAGAGTAGATCCTAATAACTTTCATTCTTGTACAGTCATCAATAGCTGTAAATTGATAAGTTGTTTATTCATGGATAAAGGTTTTCAACTAGGGTATATTGCCGCTGAAACGAAATCTTTTTAGTTTATCTTTTATCATATTTAATTATCTTTTTTTAATCCATCAAAAACAGAAGGGTTTTTAGTTTCTAAATAAGCACGAATTTTGTTAATATGTGGTTGTACTGCCAAATTGAATTGCCTTTGTAATTGATGTCCATACTCTAAGCTTAATCTAATATCTTCCCTAAGTCTTTCCGTTTTCATTTGTTGCTCTTCTCTTTTAGTAAGTTTTCTGGTGCTACTGGGACTGGGGTTGTGATTGTTTTTAAATAATACAACCCCATCATCCAATCTTTTTAGAATAAGCTCTTGTATTTCAAGTATTTTGTCAATTTTAGCATATAGTTCTTTGTATTCTTTTTCCATATAAATATTCCTATTTAGATTTTTTTATTTTTTGGAGCAGCTATTTATGCAAATTTATATTAAATTAATTTGATTCTTAATAAATTACATTTTTCGTCCTATACTAAGCAATTTTATTTAAAAATGAATATGAAAACATTTTAATTATGTGCATTAGTTTCGATCTGATCTTGTAGTGGATTCAAAAATGCTTTCCCAGTATTCAATCCATTCTGATTCTGAAAGTTCTTTTAACTTATTTTTTTCAATATAGGTATTTACAACCACATCAATGAAAAAAACTTTTATATCCTGTTTTTTTATTCTTGTAAGTTTCATTTGCTCTGGTTCTTTTGAATGAGAAATTCCGGTTGTTTCAGGAACGAAATTATCTAAAATATTTTCGACAAATTTTAAGCTTACTTTTTCAAGTCTTTTTTTCTTGATTAAATCATAAAAAATTAGAGTTCCTAAAACTTTTCCTTGTTTTTGAAGCCTTTCATAATCTGATCTATAGAATTTGATTCTTTCCCTTTTCTTATCTTCTGGTGTTAACTCTGGTTTTGGTGGTTCTAGGAATATTTTAATTTTTTCAATTCCTAATTCTCTTTGTTTGTCAATTTTCTTATATTCAATGTATGCTACTTCTACCTGATTGAACATTTCAAAATCAATTTTCTTATATGGTTTTAAAATTTCCCCATCAAAATCAGTAAGCATTCCTTTTGACAAATAGGCTCTTGCTTGGAAGAATTCTTGAGGTGTTAATTGTGATTGAGCAGCATATCTTCTGATTTCTGAAATAGCTAAATCTATTTCATAGTTTTCATGTTCTTTGGAGAAATTAACATTCACCTTACTTATAACCTCAAATGCAAACTTCTCAACTTCTGAAAGATTCTCTTTTGATAGTTGTTTCAATGTCAATTGTGTTATTTCCGCCTTCAGAATTTCGGGCAAAGTGTTCACTAATTCTTTTGGCAATAATTTGTCGCCCTGAAATCGTACCACTTGCAGCTGATTGCTGATTGTTATATCCTGTGTTTGTGCTTTGATAAGTTGTTTGTCCATTTTTGATTGGCCTTAAAAAAGGAATTGTATTTTGAATTTTTGTTTTCCAGTTGTTAATTGATTTTCCATTACCATCTTTCCACCCATTTTCTTTCCAGGCATTGTATTTAGCTTCTATAGGAATTTTCCAATTTTCCGGTGGCCCGAGATTATTTGAAATAATATATCGCTCTGTATATCCCCAAAACTCATCGTATTCTGGAATTGAAACCTTTTTTTGCGCAACTTTTTTGGAAGATTTCGAATAGATGCTATTTATCCAAGATTGAAAATAAATGTTTTTAGATTTTTTGGCTTCATTAAAAAGTTTTTCAAAATCAACTTCAAGTCCATCTGTTTTTCCTAGAAAATTTTTATAGTCCTTTTCGTAAGAATTTTTTTTACCTTCAAACGAATTCCAAACTTTTTCAAAATTGAAAATCTCGGTCATACCTTTTGGTTCTTTTTTTAAAAGAACATCATTGTTATTGTTATTATCTTTCTCATTATCTTTTTCATTGTTATTATGGCTTTTTTGGGTTTCTGAAAAACCCAGTGGGTTTTCTGGGATTTCATTTTCCAAATGGGTTTCTTTGGCTTCTTTTTTTGGTCTTCCCCCTTTTGATCCATTAAGTTGGTTTCGACTTACAATTTTTTCGTTGTATTTATCTTTCATATTGTCCAACTGGGATTTCACGAAATTCCAAATAGGAAATACATATTGGTTTTCACAAATCTGTTCCACGCCATACTCATAGTGTGTAAACATCTCCCAAAATATCAATTGATTTTCAGGAGAAAGTGAATTGACAAGAATTTTCCAGTCTTTTAGAAATATTACGCCATTATCTTTCATTTCTTAATGTTTTATCTTTGCTATAAAATAAAAGGCGAGATCTTTCCCTGTGTGAAAAATCTTCATTATTGGTATGATTTTGTTTTTAAAAGCAATCAATATGCAATACTTTTATATCGTTAATTATGCCGATACGAGAAGTCTATTGATGAAATACTGCTGTCCTTTTCCAGTAACCTTTGACGTTTTGTTTATTGATATATGTCCGTCCGAATGAGTAATGCTTGTTTCTTTTATTTCAAATAACCCCAACTCCATAGATTTTTGAGTGGGCATATTAAAATCAGTTCCCTTTCTACTGATCAGGAAATTATTGTGCCTAAGCCATTCAAAAAATCTGTTTTGCCCCATTTCAACTCCATTTTGTTTGAGGATTTTGGCAAGCTCACCTATAAGAATTGATGTTTTTGAAGCTGAAACTGCATCGGCAAATATGACTTTAGGTTTGTTAGCTTGGTATATTTGTTCTATTTCCAAGCGTTTTTGTTGTTCATTATGCCATTTTTGTGCTAATTGTAAAACAGCTGAAGCATCAGAGAAGTCAATCACTTTATTTTTAGCAATTTTTTCACATTCTATAAAGTATAATCGAGCTTGTTCTCCTTTTCTGGTTTTTGCCATCATTGAAATTCTCATAGCAAACTCAATTGACAAAGCGAATTCTTTAGTTTTACTTCCATTATTTGAATTCGACTTTATGTCGAATACATGATAGTCAACGTTTTCTATTGCAAATTCATTTTCGATAATATTCTTTTTGTACCATCTAGCCCATTGACTTTTGTCAAACCCTAAATATTCATAGAGATCCCTAGCTGATACAGCTTGTTTGCCTTTATTTTCTGTTATTTTGATTAATTCATTCATAGTATTGTTTTTTGTATAGGTTTTCCTCCGTTTGGGGTTTTCCACAATTTTATGGAAAACCTCAAAGGAAGCTATTATGATAGGAGAAAAATTACGATACACTTTTGTATGTCTCTCCATTTTGCTTTAATCTGTTTCTGGGATTCAAAGGATGGTTTGGATTTTTGTGAATTATTTTATGATCTTTTCTGCAAACTGTAATGAGCCATTGTAGATGTTCCAATTCCTGTCCGCGAATAGTTTCACCATCTACGAAATAGGTAATATGATGAACATCCAAACCAATCTTTTCACCACAAATCCGGCATTGATGTTTATCCCGGATTTTTACTTTTCTTTTTACCTCTTTCCAGTTTTCGTCATTTTGTAATGATTTTTGATATTTACTGGGTCTGCCTTTTATTCTTGACATTTTTAAAATTTTCAAAGAATTGTTCATTTTTATCTGTGTGATTGAATAATTCCTCTTTTTCTTCATCGGACATTAAAGCTACTTTAACCAGTACACAGTCTCCATTGTCTTGCCATGTATAGAAATAAAGCCTGCCCTTATATGGAACTCTGTAAGTCCGATTTGCTGGAACTTCAATTCCTGTTTTACCAATTTTTATTTCAGCAGCAAGATCATTGATTTTAGTTTGTAAAGCTCTAACAAAGTCAAATGCTATATTCTTTTCCTTTTTTGCCATTGAAAATTGAATATCTTTTTCTGCTAACTGTTGCTTTGCTTCTGGCAGTTCGTTTTCTGCTACTTCTAAAATTTCATTTCTGAAATAGTGGATTTCCTCATCAGAGTAATATCTTTTTGCAAAAACTTTTTGATGTTCAGAAAGGGTATTGAGAGCAAAATATTCTTGAAACTCCTCTATAGTTTGAAAGTTTCCTAAATTTTCTGGTAGATTTTCATCGTTATCTGCTACACTAAAGTTGTGGATAAATGCTATGTTTTTTACTAATTCCATCATTTTATTTTGTGAATTGTTTTTTGTCTCGTTCTATTTCTATTTCTAAAACCTGAAGATTATCTTCAATGTATATCTTTACTGGATCTGTTAATTGACCTTCTTCATATAACCGAAGGAGATAGTCAGCGGGAACATCTTGCATTTGCTTTCCCATATGAATGCCGTAAGGCATTATATCCGTGTCTTCCATTTATAAATAAATTTAGATTGGATCATGTTGTTAATAGTTCTTTTTTGTAGCTCTCAGCTAATTGAAGACGCTTCTCTAACTTTACTATATCTTCATCATTTCTTAGCACTTTAATAATTAAAATCTGATGATCTTTTTGTTTAAATCTTTCATCATAGGAAATGAAGAACCCATTTTGCCTTCCTGTTGCCAATAAGTTTCCTTGTATCTGCCAATAATAGTTAGGTTTATGTTTTTTTAGGTTTTGAACATTTTTGATATTTCTGAGATAGGACAAATGTGTTTTAGATTTAGGGCATTTAATCTCAACTAAACCGTCCTCATTAAATAATCCGTCAGGAGTACCACCGAAATAAGAACATAATTCTACAAACTCTTGATTTTCTCCTGTTGCATAACATGTAAGCGACATTTCCTGTTCAAATCTTAAAATGGCTTCAAGCTCTTTTTCATTTCCGCGCTCCATGTCTTCATTTCTAAAATCTTCTATGCTTTCTCCATCTGTAAGAATCGCAGCGGCAACTTCTTCAATATATGTTATTGCTCCTTTTGGTAGTTCCTCTATTTTGTCTTCATACGTCATAAGTTTTGAAACATTTGAGGAAGTAAATTTATCTTCTCGCTGCTTACGCCATAGCTCGTTTTTATCTAACTCTTGCGATAAAACCACTGCCTGGGAAAGATCAGGCAGGGCTAAGTTTTGATATTCCATTATCCAACTAATAAAGGTTTAACACTCCATCTATCCGATTGGTAAGTATTTGTGGTATTTTTAATTTTTCCTAAATACTCAATTTTTAAAGGAGTTCCGGCTTTAATTTTTCCCTGATGTAAAGCATCTTCTAAAGATGCCACTAATCTTTTAGAACCATTTCTAATTGTTTTTAAATCCCCAAGAGTTGTTTGCTCCAATAACACAATACACGGCAGCTCTATTGTTTCACCTGTCTGTTCATTAGTATAAGTAGAATTTTTAATTTCTTGGAAAAAGCATAGCTTGAATTCTCCGGGTTCTGAAGGTGTCCAGTATTCACTGGTCAAATCTGCAGGAATTACCTTTGCTTCTAAAAGGTTTGGTAAATTTCCCATTAAATCAAATGCTTGTAATTGGTTTTCGTTTGTTTTTTCTAATTGTGACATTACTATAAATTTTTAATATTATTGTTCATTTTTGCTTATATTCTTTTATGAATTCATTCAGTGCTACCTGCTCAAATTCTGATAGAGGTTCTTGACCTAATCTTTTCCCGTTGATGTAGAAAATACCTCCTACATTCTCTATTTTGATTATTATTTTCATTGCTATTGATATCTGAATAAGTAGATTATAAAATCTTTGTATGATTTTTCTAACCATTTAATTACCTTCATGATGCAAGTTTTAAAAAATTAGATTTATTGTCTTTAAATGAAATCCCTGAAAGCTTAAATAATTTTACATTATGCATTCCATCAACAGCTCTAGCTCTCCAGTAAGATACATGTTGGCATATTCCATTATTGCGATAATGGGCAAACCATCTCGAAATCATTCTTTTTATTTTTTTGTAATCATTTGAAGTTTTTAGGATCGCATCCTCTTTTTTATCTTCTTGGTTAATTAGGTAGTAGCTACCATTCTCAATTCGAACTCTTAGACCTCTTTCTAGCCATATAAATCCAAAAATTCTTTCCTTATAAAGTTTCGGAACGTTCATTCTGTAGAATTGGACAGATTTAATTTTCTCTCCTAAAATTGTTTTTTGTAACTTTGTTGTATCCATAACTAAATTGTTTATCTTTATAGTTAAACTATCTGCCATCTGCGTCAACAGGTGGTTTTTTTATTTTTTATGAAACTGTGCTCTAATCTTTTCGATTTCTACAGCTTTTTTTTCTGCTCTTGTTTTTTTCTGCTTATTCTGGGCAGTTCCTACGCTACCCAGACAAGCATTTAATTCGGCTATAACAACCATTAATTCAGCTTCGACAATGGCGGAATTTGATTTTATCCTTTTAATTTTTGACAGGAGAAGTTTTGCTCTTTCTTCTGTCATAATTCTCTTTCTTTTTCAATTATTTCTTCTTTTTTATATCCCGCATATTCTAGTGTTTCAATAAAAGCTGCTGTTCTTCGAATTGAGGCGTTACCTCTTTTTAAGGCTGATTCAATAGATTGTAATCTCATTTCTCTGCCCATTTTCTTTATTAATTCTCCCAATATATTAGGATCATTAAGGACTATTTCACAATATTTTTTTTGGGCTATCATAATTTTATCTTATTTTTGTCATATACTTACTGTACAAATATACTTTACAAATTGTAAACTACAAAACAAAATGTAATTCATTTTTGTTTTGTTTTGTAATTAATTGAAAATCAAATGGTAAATTTTAATATCCTCCCCTTCAAAAGAAGCTTTAGAGTCTAAGGTTGTTATAAGAAAGACATTTTTAAACAAATAACTGTATAATATGTATTTATGATAACTGGAGAGGGTAATTAATTAAAGTGCTATAAGTGTTTTTATTGATGTTATAGTAAAGTTGCCATTTATTAGTCTCTTAATAAATTGTGTTTGATTGCCATTTATGTAGCTCGATAATAATAGTTATACAAAAAAAATGAATAAAAATAGATTACAAAATGTAAATGAATTGTCTGGAGTTAGTAAACGGCTACTTTATGTTCTTGAAAAGAAAGATGTTTCAGGATATAAACTAGAAAAAGATAATTCGGGAATAAAACAGTCTCAAATAAGCCATATTAAATCAGGACGAAACCAGCCAAGCCCTGATGTTATAGATAGTTTTTTAAAATATTTTCCTGAAATAAATAAAATTTGGTTTTTGACAGGAGAAGGAAGGATGGAAAATAATACAACAAAAATAAAAGGAAATAACAATCTAAATAATACAGGTAATATAGGTGGAGATATATTAAATGATAGTAATTCTCAATCAAATTGCCTAACGGAATCGATAAAAACTCTTAAAAAAATTATAGAAGAAAAAGAAGAATTACTAAAAGCTAAGGATGAAATAATTAACTCTAAGGATGAAATAATTAATTCTAAGGATGAAATAATTAATTTATTAAAAGAGCAATTAAAAAAATGACATAATAAGCTCTTCGTATTTTTAAAAACTAATATTCTATAATTAATATGAATGGGCTTATCGTAATCGAAGGAAATGAAAACATTATGAACTCTGGAAACATTTTAGGAAGTATTGTTAAAGTCAATCAGGTTCATAACACAAATGTTGTAATAGATATTAAAACAATGGAGGGAAAAATTATTGAAAGAATAAATGAATCTGTAGACTTTATAAACAATATGTCGAAGTCACATATTACATTATCTAAATTAATACAGAAACAAGTTGAAAATGACAATCAGCATTATGATGTTATTTTACATCTGGCACAGGCTGCAGAAAATAATTCTAAGGCTAATTTGATAATGGCAGAATCAATAAAAAAAGACAAAGAATTAATTGAAAGGTTCATTGACATAATTGAGTTTAATCCCAAACTATAAAAGACCAAAAAACAAAATTAAAAGGGTAACACTTAAGGTAACATTACCCATGAATTTTAAAAGAAATTTAACATAATTGAAAATATAAATGTTTGATTTTCAGTTTATTTTAAAATCGTTGTCTGTCGTTCAAATCCTTGGTAAGGAAGAGGCCTCGGGTTCAAATCCCGATATTGGCTCATCTTAATTCCGAAAATCTTTCGGAATTTTTTTATTAAATATATTGCCTAAGCTAAACATTTCAATTATCTATTTTTGTAAGGCTTTTTTAGGATCAGGCGCAAAAGTTGGGGGCTATGCAAAAAGTTTGGATAATCTGAATAAGAAAAAGGTTCTGTCTTTTACCCCTCTTAGTTGCAATCTAAAGTTTTTGATTTTCGCATTAAAAGACTCTGC
>NZ_CACVBR010000029.1 GCF_902728265.1 Chryseobacterium potabilaquae | reverse complement strand
CACGCTTTAGCACACAATTTAAGAAAGAAAGTTGCTTAAAGAGAGTAATTTTCATTTTTTCTGAGACATTAAAAAACTTTATAGCAAAAAAAACCGCCTCAATTTTTGTTGTGAGACGGATTCTTTTATCATAATTGTTAACTAGTAGAGGAAAATTATTTTTCTAAGTTTTATAACTTTGTAGATTATTTCCCAATACAATATATGTATGAAGCTACCCACGGAGTTAGATGATGAATATATCAATACTGTCCTTTCTAATCTTTCATTAAAAGATCTTCCTGATGAGCAGTGGAAGCTGATTGAAGGTTTTGATAACTATGCAATTTCGAGTTATGGTCGGGTAAAAAGTCGGGAACGTCTGGTTCCTTTACCTAATGGAGGAGAGCAAAAGATATTAGCTAAAATTATGAAACCACAAGTTTTTAGATATTTTAACAAGCATCTAAAGGCTCACTTTTATAATGTAAGATGTAATCTCTCTATTGAGGGTAAAGTATATGGGAAATCAACTGCTCGTTTGGTTTATTATCATTTTGTTGAAAAATTTGATGTAGATGACCTTTCATTTCGTATCTCCTTTAAAGATGAAAATCGGTTTAATGTACATTTCAGCAATCTTGAAAAAGTAACCACCATTGAGCTTCGTAATAATGTACTGAATAAGGGTAGAGGAAAAAAAGGAAATTATAAGCAGGCAGTTCATCAATATAACGTTAATGGCGATTTTGTTGCTAGTTTTGAAAATATTTATTCTGCAAGCAAAACTTTAAAAACCCACCATATTCATATATTAGCTGTTGTCAACAAAAAAAGAATTACCGCCGGAACATTCCGATGGTTTACAAAAGATTATATACCAACTGAAGAAGATTTTATACCAGAGAAAAAGAATAAATCAGAAAAAATATTTAATACGAGTCTTTGGAAAAAGCTAGGGAAACCAATCATTGATCAAAACAATCCTCCTGCCTGCATGAATCTATCGCTAAAAGATCTTCCCGGTGAGATATGGGAATCGATTCCTAATCTTAAAGGGTATTTTGTGATTTCTAATAAAGGAAGGATAAAGCGGTTAAATACCTGGACTGAGAATAAAAACAAAACTTTTTGTAAAGAGCGTATCATTTCTCTTTTTCTAGCCACCCATTCTGATACGAACTACTATCTATATACTAATTTAAATCATAAAGGCTCTCGAAGGCAAATAAGGCTGAACAAATATCTTTATTATTGTTTTGTAGAAAAATTTGATTTGTCCGACAGAAATTTGATGGTAGTCAATGACAGTGATCCTCTATGGGATATTGATATTTCAAAACTTTCCCTGCATCCAGCTAATTATGTACTGAGGGAAAAAAAACATGGTTGCCTAACAAATAAAGAGCTCAAATGAGCTGACTCTTAAATATTCTAATAGTTTATGAAGTATAGTACGAAAATTACTTACAAAATTTATGATCCGAACTCTAAAAAGTATGAGAATCCTGAATGGCAAAATTTAGCGGATAATATTAATAATAATATGTTACAAGCTTTTACATCATCAATTCAAAAGAAAGTATTAAAATATAACAGAATACTACGAGGCTGCCATATAGAGTTCATTCTTGATTTGACAAAGGCTCCGAATAATGGCTTTAAGCCAGTGATAAATATACTTTATATTCCAGAAAAAAAAATTAAAATTGTTAAATTAGTTTTGAATCTTATTCTAGAATCTAAAGAAGAGGAGCTTACCATTCAAAGGCAAAAAAAATTTAATTAGGCCCAGTGACCACATAGATTATTTTCTGCTCAATGTTCTCTCATTCCTTTTGCTTTTGTTTACAAATTTATTTACTTCTACTGAAACTTTTGCAAACATAGGAGATTCTAAAATGGCCAACTTTTGCAAATGTATAGAACTATTCTCTTAGGTCCTTTAATTTAGATTCTGAATTAATTATCTCTTACTCATAGTATATTAGCGATTTGTACCATTAGAACGCTTCTTAGAATAAGTTTTTATTAAGAATTTTTATATATTTATATATGCTTGATATCTACATTTCACCACAGCACAATTTTAAATTGAATAAAGCAACCAATCAATATTCTATGCTCACTACAATAGTGGTAGAAGTTAATAATAAATCAATTGTTCCTGTTAAAATTAGTAATCTCAGTATAGTTTCCAAAAGTACATTCTTCTTATCTTATAAAATTAAAAATGAATTTTATCAAAATAAAAATGATATTTTAAATCCTGAATCTTCATGTGAGTTATATATTGAAGGGATCACTTTTGTGAAAAATAGAAAATACAAGGTCATTATTAATCAAGAATATATTTCTAATGAGGTGTAATTTCACAAAACGTTCGTTTTATAAAACTAATTTTTCATTTAATTTTTTATGCTCAAGTTAGTTTCATATTCCGTCTTATTTAGTAGTTTATGTAAATACCTCTTATTGAAACTTATTATAATAAAGTATAGAGGATATAAAATTCAAATAATGATTCTATGTATGTAACGGTATTAAAGAATTTCATTATTCACTGTCTCTCCCTACTTATATATTTCCATTAACTTATGAAAATTCCCCCACATTTTCTTGGTCTGCTTTTGAATATAATTTCCATTATTTAAATCATACATTACTTTATCTGCTTTTTTGACATAACTCAAATAGTTTCCCCAATCGTATCTTTTTGTTTTTATATACTTATAACAATCCTCTTTCGAGGGTTGATAAATTAATTTTCTTTTTGAACCTATGTATGTAAATTTTTTATAGAGCTTTGATTTAAAAATTCTTTTATCTGGATTTTTACTGTTCTTTGCTAATGATGAAGATTTTTTGAATGATTTTATCATACTACGATAGTATTTGGAGAATCCAGCATTTTTAATCAATACTCGATTCCCATCAAAAGTAAATCCTAAATATTCAAGAGTTCTATTGTAATTAGGAACTTTTGTTACTTCATCAATAAGAAATCCACAAAACTTTTTATTCACTATTTCAAACCTATACACCTTCGTTTTGTCGGGATGAATTTCTAAATCAGCAATGTCGGGGTTTTTAATATTCTTTCTTATAAATTTTATAATATCATCTTCATCCTTTTGTTCACATACTATAATTAAGTCATCGCTGTATCTTTGATAATATCCATTTATAGATTTAACTTTAGAAAAAATTTCTTGGTCAAAATTTATCATATAAATATTTGCTAACGTTGCACTTATAGGACTACCTTGTGGAATTCCACAATGGTTTTTTTTCGAAATAATCAAACTTAAATTATTTTGAATAAATTCTTTTTTTGAGCAAAAGGCTACTGCATTTTTTTCTTTGAAGTAGGAAGATTTATCAATATACTTTCGCTTATATACTTTTTTCTTTGCATTGTTTGGAATGCTTCTTTCAACAATCATTGTTTTTCCATATGATTTGTGAAGTTGCTTACTTTCAATGTATTTTATATTTGTTAGCGCTTTAAAAACATTATAATGATCTGCAGGTAGATTGTTACAATCATTTTGTAATATTTGTTTCCACTGCTTTTTTAGAATTTTATGATTAAGATTATTAAAAAATTCTGTTACATCAGCGACAATAACAGATAGATTTTTATGTGAATTATTTTTGATAAAATCAAATGTTGATTTGGCAAACTCAATATTACATTTATTATTTTGTGAACCTGGATAAATAGGAATTTTTCTATAGGCTACAACAGAATCATTAAAATTTTTTTGCTTTATGAATTCTTCATATGCAGTACTTAAAAGATTATAATATGAAAAAATCAATGAATCAAGATGTGAGGCAAAATGGATATGTCTCTCCTTTCCGCCCTTCTTCCTAAATCGTTTTTTTTGTTGGAGTTTTATCTGTCCTTGCAGGGTCTGCTCTAAATTTTCTTTGTTTTATACATTTATGAATATAAGGAAGAAAACTATGAGTTTGTATCTTTCGAGGATTAGAAATATACTCTTTAACCTAATTATAATCAAGTTTAGTAATAGGATATCCAATATGTGGATATTTTTTAAGTTTAAACCAATTTTCTGTTTCCATATTTAAATAGGGGAGGCAGATTAATAGTAGCAGGTTTAGAATGTACAGGCTTATACGAAGCTTTTATCAAAAATGACTATTGCGACGCTACTCTTTTCAGGTATAGAAATTGCTATCTTGGTGACTAAAGGTCTAAACACAATGCTAAACAAATCCTCACAAAGGAATAACAAATTCCTGGTTACAATAGTTATTACGCTGTTGATAGGCATTTTCTTTATAATTCTTGCGAAAGATATTGAAAACGGTATTACGCTACCCAACTAACATATGTCTTAGTGGTATATTTCTGCTAAACGTAGTATTCTAACCTTCTGCCTCCTTAGGTCCCATTTTTAATTATAATTAATTCTCAAATATAATATATTGAGATATATTCATAAAATTACAAATTATATTTTCATTCTAATACTCTTGTACTAAAACGTCAGCAGAAATATGAAGTTCATTACTGATTTTTCTGATTTGAGATAGATTTAACTTTCTTTTACCTGCTAATATTTCTGATTTTCGAGATCCGCCTATAATTTTACCTAAATATACTTCACCTACTCCCATTTGGTCTAGCCTAAAGCGAATTGCTTCTATTGGGTTAGGCTTTTCAACTGGATAATACTCTTGTTCGTAAGTTTTTACTAGAATTGAAAGAATTTCTAATTCATCAGATTCTTTAGAATCTGTTTTAAGATTTTTTTGCATTAATCCATAAATTCTTTCAAGATATCCTTCATACTGTTCATCAGTTTTAATTGGCTTTAACATATTCAATTTTTTCAGCGTTAATTTTATCATATTCCTTATGAGTCCCAAACCAAATAACAAAAACAATTTTCAGTCTGTACTCAATATCTACAATCAAACGATAAGTATTACCGTGGATATTAAATATCACTCTTTTATCGCTAAGTATAGAAGCACTTCTATACTGTGCTTTTAATTCATTAGGATTATTCCATTCAGCATTCAAACATTCATCATGCCATGCTAAAAGAGGCTGTTCTGCCTTGGGAAAATCTTCTATATAATTCTTTAAAGTCTTAATGGCTATGATTCTCATATACAAATATACAAAATTGTTACCATTTTGGTAATAAATACTATCAAATTTTTTCTATTACTGCTGTTATTTTCTTCCACAGAGCAGGATGCAAGTTATGCCTTCTATTATTGTTTAGTAGCTAAGAAGGTTTAACATAAGATTATTTAATAAAAGTAACCCTTCTTATTCGCCCTGGGGGTTTTCTTCTGTAGATGTGGGGCAGACATTTGTTAATTATTGTGGAAGATGTGAAAAATAAATACTTCCTTAGATTAAGGGGATATAATTCTAGGTAATTAAAATAGACAAATTTTCCCCCATGAATAGCTTAACATAATGCAAGTTATCGCCCTTTCTTACTCCATTTTATAAAATAATTAATAGTCTCTTTATTATTCTCCCATAGTTACTATCATACTTTTTATTTCCAAAAAAATTGGTCCTTTTTTCTAAAATTAATATTGTATAGTCTCTGCCAATAAGTAGTCGAAGAGTAAATACTTAATTATTAAAATTTTTTATGTCTAATCGTCAGTATTGTATTTCGTTTACAGATAGTTGTAACCATTAAAAAAAATGCCTTCTATACCTCTTACATTTTCATTTTTTTGTATAGATTATATTTTCCTGATGGGCTTTAAATATCTACCATTCAGCAGTTAAAACTTCCCATTGATTCATTTTTGGTTCTCCACTAAACGTAAGAGGTCTACTTTTACAACTGATTGAAAATCAAAATGTATGAAAAAAAATAATTTAAAAAACACAACAAAAAATATAATCAAATCGTTTATGATTGGATTAATATTTATTGGATTAATGTCTACGATCTCTTGCAACAATAATAATGATGATATGCAAGTTCCTCAGAGTATGAAAACTGAGAGAATAGAGCATTTAGTATTATTTAAATTTAAGCCGACTGTAACGGAACAACAAAGACAAGAAGTTGTTAATAGATTCATGGCCCTTCGTAATTCTTTGAAGGATGGTAAAACTTATTTAAAAGTTGAATATGGTTTTCAAAATAGCATGGAAGATGTAAAAGGAAACTATGATGTAGGATTTAGAGTGACTTTCAATTCTTTGGAAGATCGTGATTATTATGTAGGTAAAATTGATGGACAACCAACTCCAGCAGCTTTTGACCCAATGCATGACGATTTTAAAAACTTTGTAGGTCCATTTCTTGATGTAGATGATCCTGCTACTGGAGGTGTTCTGGTTTTTGACTATAAGAGCAACGAAGGAGGTACAGGAAGTGTACCAGAAACAGGATACAGATTAGATCACTGGGTATTATTTAAATTCAAACCAGGAATTTCTGAAGCTCAAAAACAAGAAGTTGTAAACAGATTTTTGGATTTGAAGAATGGTAAGAAAGATGGAAAAACCTATATTCCTTTTATTGAGTTTGGTTATCAAAATAGTAAAGAAGGTGTCGCGAGAGGATATGATATAGCTTTCAGAGCAAGCTTTACATCTAAGGCAGATCGTGATTACTATGTAGGGAAACCTTTCTTGAATGATCCTGGAACATTTGATCCATTGCACGATGCCTTTAAGAATTTTGTAGGTTCATTTATAGATATTGATCCACAACCTACTAAAGGAGTGTTAGTGTATGATTATGAAGTAAAAAAACAATAAAAATTGATAATCTTAGGATAATAAAAAGAACACATGAGTAAAGTCTGGTAAGATTATTATCTTAAGTAAGGCGTAGCTATTTTTGCTACGCCTTCTTTTTTATCGTATACAGTGAATAAGACATTGTAAAGGTGAATAATGTTAATTATCTATTAAAAAACACCCAATCAATAGTATTATCATTAATGTAGTATATAATCCGTTTCAATTTCTGTTGTTTGTGCAAAGAAAAGTTTTAGTAAATATTTAAAATTGAAGAAAATAGGTTTACTGTTATTGGTATATCAAGTTGGCTCAGTGACCACATAGATTCTGTGTTAAAAACCAAATAAAATTTTATAATTTTGTCAAATTAAAGCGATCCAGAATCAGCTAGCATAGGGTAGGAATCTTTTTGATTTGCTACCCTATTTTGTTGATAGTTTGCCTGATAAGGAGTTTTATTCTTGAATAAAGTATACATTAATTCTAAAATTTTTCTTTGTACAGCTACTAATCCTTTCATTTTAATTCCTGTTTTACTTACAATTCTATGAAATAATTCTTGGTATTGATTGCTGACTCTTGTAGCCGTAATAGAGGGGAAATGTAATGATTTCCTTAGATTTTTATTTCCTTTTTTACTAATTCTTGCCTTTCCTTTTATCGAAGTTCCGGACTGTTTCTCACGAATATCCAATCCTGCATAGCTGGTTAATTGTTTTTTATTTCTGATTAATTCAAAACCATTGGTTTCTGCTAAAACTGCTATAGCAGTAGCTTTTCCTATTCCCGGAATGCTACTCATCAGATCTACACCTTCACTGGCTTCTTTACTTTCTTCTACCTTTTCCAGCATATCAGCGTTAATTTCTCTCTCCTGATTTTGCAGAAGTAAAATTCTTTCATCAAGCCGTTTTATGGTCTTCAAATTCGGAAGGGCCTGTATTTTCTCTGCATGAAGTTGGTTCATACAAACCACCCGCTCGCTGATCACCTGGTTTTTCTCGCGACTTAACTGCTGAAGCTCTTTGTAAACGATATTGGAAGGTTGCCATTCCTTAAGTTTTCTACCCAATCCAAACTGGGTAATGGCAATAGAACATGTTTTATCCGTAACGGTTTTTATCTCTAAAGTCCGCATAAAATTACTGATCTTATTAGCTAAAACAATTACTACTTTTTCTTCTTTGCTATGAAGAAAATAAGCAAATCTTTCGTGATAAACTCCTGTAGATTCCATCACAAAAACAACATTCGTTTGCTCAGATTTTTTATCATAAACCCATTGCAGAAGTTGTTCAAACCCTTTTTCATTATTACTGAAAATTTGATATTCTCTAATTTCAGTACTCAAATCTTCCAGCAATTTTCCTAAACTTACCACTATCATCTTTAGCTACGTCTATGCCTAAAACCTGTTTTAATACTTTCATGATCTTACTTTTTTAAAAGCTAATCTTCCTTCGTTTTAACTCCTACTGTTATTCAAGATGTTTGGTGAAAAACTCTTTACATTCTGTTCAAACTCTAAAAGAAGTAAAGGAATGAGGATATTTCTATGTGAGAATATATCTTTAAGATTATTTTCTGCTCAATGTTCTCTCATTCCTTTTGCTTTTGTTTACAAATTTATTTACTTCTACTGAAACTTTTGCAAACATAGGAGCTCCTAAAAGACATTTATTGGGCTTAAAAAACTCTTGTAAAGCACTACCTAGCATGCAGAAAACTGCAACGGATGAAAAGTTAAAAACAGCTATTGAAAAACATATCACGGAAACTCGAATCCATAACACAGGTTATACTGTATTGTATGTTAAGTTGAGCAAGTTTCTTCGTAGATGTATCATTAAAATATTGATAAACAGGAAAGAAAATGGTATAAGAAAACTTATACCATTTAATTCAGATGCGAAAATTTTAAATAAAATTACCCTGTAAGGGGAATAAGACAATATGAATGCTAAGTATATCACTATATGATGATATAAATATACAAAAATTATTCTTGTTGGAAGGAAAAGTCAAGAATAATAGAACATTAAAATAGAGAAAACTTCTATCATAAAGATTGAATGACACCTCATAATAACTATCAAAATACTAATTATAAAAGATTTCATCCTTTGTCCCGCTTTTCCTCGGCTGCGATTGATAATATTTGAAACCTATATAAGGGAATATCAGGGGTTTTCATAATGAGGCATATCAACTGGTTTTGATTCTGGAGACCCTTTTTCACGCAACCAAATGGACAATATCACAATAGAAGCCACAGCTAGGAATTCGCTCTGCCAGTTTTGAAACGATTCAAACCAAAAGCGAGAGTTAGTAATGTATTGCTCCGCAGAAGCAGGAGATAAATTTTGGGAAATCTGTTCTGTATTAAAATCTTTGAGACTCCCATAAAAATGGAGTACGAAACAAGATAAGAATAAAATACCGAAAGCTATGGATAATGAATGTTTATAAATTTTCACCCATAATCCTCCCTTTTTGACTGGCCATGGAGCTTTGGAATGAGGCGTGGGCTCTTTATCCACTTCTTCCTCCCCTTCTAGTGGCTTGGATTCGCTGGACCCTTTTTGGCGTAGAAATATTGTCAGCAAAATATAAAGCATCATCTGTAAAAACTCACTTTCCCAATTCTCAAAGGTAGCTTGAATAAAATGACCACTTTGGATATATTCCCAGGAATTTAGTAGGGGCTGCCCCTTTTGCTTAAGTTGGTTATTTTCAGTTTTCCAGCCCGTGAAAAACTGTCCAATAAGACATATAAACATTAGGGTAAGTAATACAATACTAAGGCTATTTCTGAATAAAAAGGTATTCTTAGTCATGATATTTTTTAACTTTTAATACTTTAATATAGTGATGGTATAATAGAGACAGAGATTCCGTCCTCCTTGTTACAGTAATTTCTCCCTTAAATTTATCATCCGGAGTTACATCAATTATCTAGGGATTTGCTTTGCACAGGTCCCGCTTCTTTTTTTGGCAGTTTCCCTAATTTCTCATAAAACTTATGGAGTTGATCTAATTCATCCTCCGTTAAATCTTCAATATCAACGATACGGTTACTGGCATTTCCGTGGGCAGCAACAAGCTCATTAAGCTTTATCTGAATTGCTTTTGAATCTTTATTTTGAGCTTTCTGTATTAAAAAAACCATAAGAAAAGTAACGATAGTGGTCCCGGTATTGATAACCATTTGCCAGGTTTCAGAAAAATTAAATATCGGTCCTGTTGCTGCCCAAATAATTACCAGCACGCTTGCTCCTATAAAAGCTCCTGCACTTCCTGTAAAACATACTGCCCAATCTGAAAATCTATCAAATAAGTTCTTTTTCATAAAAAGGTATTTAAATTTAGACTTATACCAACAAAGACCATGCAGGAAATAATATAAATCTAGTTATAGGGAATTATTAAAGTATTCTAAATTCTAATTAATAACATCTTACACAGTGATATTACTGAAATTTATAATATGTTTAGAAATAACGGTATTATAATTGTTGATACTATAAAACTCTTATACTAATCACCAAATTACAATATTATGGAAGCTAAAACCACATTAAAAAAAGCACCTGCAAAGAAAAGTGCAGCAAAGGATTTAAAAGACTTGTTTGAAGATTCTTTAAAAGACATTTACTGGGCTGAAAAAGCCCTTGTAAAAGCACTACCTAGCATGCAAAAAAATGCAACGGATGAAAAGTTAAAAACAGCTATTGAAAAACATATCACGGAAACTCAAATGCATGTAGAAAGATTAGAAGAATGTTTTAATTCATTGGGTAAAAAAGCCCAGGCTAAGAAATGTGATGCAATGCAAGGGTTATTAGATGAAGGAAAAAGTATTATGGAAGGGACGGAACCGGGAGCAATAAGAGATGTAGGTATAATATCTGCTGCTCAAAAAGTGGAACATTACGAAATTTCCACTTATGGGACTCTTGCGGCATATGCTAAAGTTTTGAAAGAAGAAGTATGCCTTAAAAATTTATTAGCCACTCTTGATGAGGAAAAAAAATGCGATGGAACCCTAACAAAATTAGCAGAAACTACCCTGAACAGTAAAGCAACAAATTAATTTTTGAACAAAAAAACTCTAAGCCAATTTAGAGGAAATGCGTGTTGAATAGAAGTTATTCAACACGCATTTATATTATTGCTTATCTATTAAGTAATAATAGAGGGTGTATAGCTGGCATTATGTTAAGTAAGCCCACTTTCTTTGTAGATGGATAATTATTCTATTAGGAATCAGTCGACGAAACGGAAAATATAGCACGTTAATCTTTAAATCTATTATTAATTGCTATTTCATAGATAAAATAAATTATTTTTTCTTGTATGCCTTAATTTCCACATTTCTTTCTCTTAAATATTTATACAATGTCATTTTTGAAATCTTCAGGTCGGCAGCAATTTCGTTGACACTTTTTAAACCTTCATTGTAATAATTTTCAGCAAGAATAGCTTTTTGCTCAGCTTCCTTACTTAATCCTTTCCTGCGACCTCCTTTCTTACCTCTTTCCCTTGCAGCTTCCAAGCCTGCTTTTGTTCTTTCTCGGATTAGATCCTTTTCAAATTCTGCAAAGGACGCTGAAATATTGAAAAATAACCTGCCTTGCGGAGTCGTAGTATCTATATTGTCATGTAGACTTTGTAGAGCTACATTTTTAGAATTTAATATTTCCACAATTTCTAACAGGTGTTTTAAAGATCTTCCAAGTCTGTCTAATTTATAAACAACTACAACATCACCCTTACGAATTTGCTCTAATAATTTTTTGAGTTGTGGTCTTTCCTTTTTAGCTCCAGAAACTGTTTCCTTAAAAATCATTTCACATCCTAATTTATTTAAAGCGTCTTGCTGTAGATTATAATTTTGGTCCTGGGTTGATATTCTGATATATCCAATTTTCATAAGTATAGATAATTCCGTTAAAAAATTAAATAAATATACTCAATTTATTATACTAGTTTTTTTTACTTATTTTTATTTTAAAATGTAATTTTCAGAAAACACAAAAAAGTACAAGTAAACGGACGTTTTATTTTACTAAAGAAAAAATATTTTCATGCCTAGAAAACAAATGTTATCAGACTTGGAGATAAAAGAGTTAATTAAAATTCCAGAAACTGACGAAGAATTAATCATCAACTATTCTTTATCGGAAAATGATTTTTCAATAATAAAAAATCATTGTAGAACAAACACCAACAAGTTGAGATTTGTAATTAATCTTAGTTATATGAGACATCCGGGAATTGTTTTAGCTCCTGACTTATATCCTGATCAAAAAATCTTACAGTTTATGGGCAGTCAACTTGGAATAAATGTTTTAGAAGGGGGAAACTATGGAAAAAGAGAACAAACAAGGAGAGACCATATAAGCATACTGCGATTACTGGTATGTTGTTAGATTTATTTTAAAATTAATGCACGATTCAATTGACTTTTAAAACATCCCAGAATAAATTCTGTATAATATAGTTGAGCATCTAAAGCCTGAGTTTTTGGATGCAATTCTAATTTTTTTGTAAAAACAATTTCTCCTCTGTAGGCAAAGGAAAAATAAACAAAAATTTTATATCCTGAATTTCTTATTGGAGTACAATATCCCGTAGCTGCAATTGACCAATCAGATCTAAAAAGTTGGGCAACATTTATGGCCATCATTTCTGCAATATTTGCTGATACACAATCGCACTCTTCTGCTTCCGTTCTATCTATATTTAGTAATCGTACTTTTTCAGATAAAGTATATGCTGTCATACCCCCCTTGTAAAATAGAGAGGCATTGGGCATTTGCGAAAAAGCAAGTTGTAAACATCCAGAAGTAGCACTTTCTACAATTGAAATAGTTTCACCTGTCTTCATCAGGGACTGACTTATATAGTCTAAAAGATTTTCTTCAAATTTCATAGCATTATATTTTGAATAGTTTAAAATTATTTTAATGGCTCCACGGCCCCTTACATTTATAACTAACGTTTAGCATTGATCCGCAGGTATCTTTAAATATTTTTCAAAATATAGCAGATCTTGTGTATTCTTAATAGACATATAGAACATGATCTGCAGAGGTTTATATTTACCTATACTATCTAAGCTTTCAAATTCAACAATAAATGCCTGGATATCGTTGGGTGTTGACTTCTTTATCTCAACAAAAAGTAGATAAATATTTTGTTCTATTTCCTTTGCGTGTATTACCGATCCTCTTTCAATCCACTTCCCCTTATTTATAATTCTGAGAAAACCGCCTGCTTTCAACCACTTAAATATTCTCTGATCTTTCATATTCACTATCATTTAACTTTTTGTGCGACCTCCTAGGTTATAGCTCTATCTTCGGTGACTTTATAATTTATAAGGTTAGAAAAAATTACCTCTTTACGGGCTTATAAAGAGGTAATCACATATGAATTATGAATTATTAGTTCTACCTCAAAACACTATTGACTAGAAGCATATTATTATTTATCACATCTTGGAATTAGAGTTTCGATTTATACTTACAACATAATGCTTTGGAATTTTAGCTAGATTATATTTTACTCTTCCATGAAAAGCTTTTACCTATACGTGTGATTCGTACTGTTTTATTCATGGGTGTAAAATCTCTTTTTGATGTTCCTAGGTCTGTTGGGAGAGGCTTTTTGAGAGCTTACCCTATCCCTATATTGAGAATTATTTAATGCAAGATTCATTCCAAAGGATGTTTTTTAATCATAATAATTAATTTATATAAAAAGATAAAGCAAAATACCATAAAGAGAGGTTAGCGGGCGAAACGGAAAATATAGTACTTAAGGATTGGAGGTATCGACAAGTTGATTTTAAATTACTTAATATTAATAATTTAAATGGTTTTAGTATACTTTTCCATACTACTATATCTTCAATGTTAAATCCTTTTGTTTTCATTTGTAGAAACAGGTTTCTATCTTCCATCGAGTTGTATAAATTCTTGCGATTTGTTTAAGTCTGTTAAGGATGAAATCAAAAATAGAACAGATTCATTGGGTGGTTTTGAGTGTTTTTTATGGCTAAGAAAGTGTAAAGCATTTCCTTAATTGTAAAGATTTTACCTATGGGACTTTTTCTTCTTACTGCCTTTCTTCCCAAAGCCCAATGGCTAAATCAAGGAGAGTCAGTTATGACGTTCTTATAAGCATGCTTGGGGGAGCAGATTTTATTTATCTAATTCTTTTATAAATTGTGAAGGAGTCATGCCTATATGTTTTTTAAAAATGAGAGAAAATTTATTTGGTGACGAAAACCCTGACTCTTTGGCCAATATAGCAATTTTATATTTCTTATACTCTCTAACATTTCGTAATTTTCTAATAATATAATTTATACGCAACTCATTAATATAGCTATTTATACCCTTATTCTTATGCTTATTTATAACATAGGATAAATATTTATCATTTATTTCACAAAATGTAGCTAAGTAAGCACGAGACATATTATTATTTATAAAGAGATCTGATTCTTCAAATTCCTTCAATTTTGTTAAAATTTTTTGTTCTATTACGGATGATATTTTTAATTCACTTTTTTTTAATTTACTTGTTTCTTTCTTTTCCAATATACTTGAATAGGTTTCTCGGGACGAATATAGATCTAATGTTTTTTTTAAATGAGTCCCCCTTTTTTTATGATTATTTAAGTATCGTAAAAAAAATAATATTCCTATTAGCATAATAAATAGGGCAAGGACCATAATGTATATTCTGCTTTTTCTTTCTAAAATTTCACTTTTTTTTTGTAAAGAAATATTTTTATTATGCATACCTGCGTATGAGACATTTACAATTTTTTTTAATATATCTACTCGACTATATCTAACATCTCTATATTTCTCTTTAATTCTACCCCATTCATTAATATTTTTTACAAGGACTAAATATTTTTCACATCTCTTATACCTTTTGTTTTTTAAAGAAATATATAAGGTATCATTCCTGAATCCTGTGGCGATGTGCACATATTTTCTTTCATTCCATAAATAAAGTGTGATCTCCCGCATTAAGCTTTTTGGTTTTAGCAGGGAGAGGTTAGCTATTATAAATAATGAATTTATTTTTTCTAAAGCTTTATTAAGGTCTTTTTGGGAAGTTTCTAATAATGTTTTAATGTAGATAGTATTACATTTATCTATATATTGACTATAGGATAAGCAAAGTAAAAAAAATAGATAAAATCTGTTTATTGGGGGGATAATATTTATAAATTTAAGGTGTTTAAAAACTTTCATTATATTTTATTTAATATTAACCTGTTGTTCGTTAATTTAATACATTATAAAACCTTCCCAAGCTATCATCAAAAATACACCCATTTATTCCTTTAAGATCCAACTTTTAGAAAGTATCGATATTTTAATATTCAAGACTGTTGAGAAATTGCCCCATACTTTTTGATACGCTCCTGCATACTGCTTCTTTCCAAAAAACCGTCACTCCCCTTAAAAAAAGTAAATGACGGTCAGCTATTTTTAACATTGCTTAACCTGGATTCAGGTTAAATAAAATTCATAATACTATAAATAGATTACCTTTTAATAAACTTAGACTTGAAAAGATTTTTTCCTTTATCTTCAAGAGAAATAATATATTCCCCCTTCATTATTTCAGAAATATCAATCTGTCCATTAATAATATTCCCCCGATCTATCAATTGACCTGCAGTATTATAAATTTTATAAATTACTTTACTCAATAAATTCGTAACATACAACGTATCAGATGCTGGATTAGGGTATAATTGAATTTCTTCTTTTTTAGAATTAATATCATGAGTCGTTAATGGGATATCTGTAATAACTACAGTGTAATCTTCCACCTCTCCCACATCAAAAAAACCACAAGCAGAGAGTACAAATTGTTCCAAGGGAATATTAGTGGGAGGAAAATAAGATAATTTAACTCTCATTCTCAACTTCTCATTAAGTATGGCATTATCAGGCACTGTAAAACTTCCCATTACTGGATTTTGGGTAGTCTGATCACCTACTATCATAATCATCTCATCGGGAGAATTAAGGAATTCTCCATTATTGTCAAAATCTATCCAAACCGTTATAGCATCAGGACGCGCAGCAGTATTCAGCCAACCCTTAGCCACAGATAATATATTACTAGAGCCTTTTATTAAATTAATCTGTAATGGAGAACTGTTTGTATAATCTGTATATACACTTACTCCAGAAGAATTATTAATATTACTCAAAGTAACATTTGCTATATAATCATTAGGTGTACTCGTGGAAGATGATGTACAATATGTGGATGTAGTAAAGTTAGTAGTAGTAGAAAAATTGCCTGTTATTCCTGAACACACTGCTGCAATCTGAATATCATATTGAATTCCTTTTTCTAAATCATTTAAAATAAGACTCGTATTTGTTGTTGGAATAGTCTGTAGCCATGAAGTATCTGTAGACTTCTTATATCTTACCTGATAAGTAACACTTCCTATGGGATCCCAGCTTATTATTGCAGAATAAAAACTTATATCATTTATCTTTATATTCTGTGGGGTAGTATTTTCACAAATACCGTTCGTTACTATTACTTTTTTTATAGCATAAAAAACATTGTTGATAGCTGAGATTCTAAGCTTAACATACTGGTTATTGTTTAAAGAAGCTGGAAATATAAAATTTTCTGATCCATCATTAGGAGTAGAATTAGAAAGGATAGTCCAAGTGAAACCATTATCCATAGTATAATCTATCTTGACATCAGAAACATTGTAGGGTGGTATATTGGTATTCGCAATATCCCATTCCACTGTTGAAGACATATTATTGAAAACTTGTGAAGTATTAATTTTAAAAGGTCCATCATCTCCGACAATAATTGTTTGTTCCATATACTGGGTTTGTTGCTGAGAAGGATCTGGATTATTATCTCTTACTGTAACTGCGAACTTTGTTGTTCTTGCTATTTTGGAAACAGACTCCCATCCATTATTGGTATTATCCAAAACTCCATCCAGCACTGACGATAATTTAGGAAAATATCTTTTGGAAGAAGCTCCGGGCATTATCGACCTGAACATAGGACCAGTAAGTGTATTACCCAAATTATCCTTATTAACTGTAATAAATTCTGCAATATCAACCTGTTCCCACGTATAAGTCATAGGATCATTTTCTGGGTCCGTTATTAACGCATCTAATACGAAAGGGGTCTTTTTAGGAATATTAGAGGTAATTAAGGGAAATATGACAGGAGGATTATTCATTATCGGTGTTTCTGTACCGCATGTTTTATTCATTAAAATAGTATGGACTCCCTTAATATTTGAAGTGTGAAAATAGGGATCTGGGCCTGGCTGAACATCATCCGAATATGCTGCTCCAGCATAACTCATAATAGTGGAACCAGACCCGGGCTCAATTGGATTCTCTGAATTTATATAAGAAAATGTATGATAAGCTCCTAACTGATGTCCGAATTCATGTGCAACTAGTAAGTCAAAATATTCACCTGTAGGCCCATCTGATGCGGTAAACGCCGCCCCCTTTGCACTAAAATTCATAGTAGATGGATCCAGACATACAGTCCCTATACCACCTGCATTACCTGGATAGCTGCCTCCTCCTGCAAAAAAGTGACCAATGTCATATGCGGAATTTCCTATTTCCATATTTAATACATTTTGTACCTCCGAATTCCAAACTTCAGGCGCATGGGTAGAATAAGGGTCGGTAGAAGGGTCGGTATAAATTAACTGGGGGAAGTTTTGCACAGTTAAATGAATCGCCAAATCCTTTTCCAGTATTCCGTTTACCCTAGTCATTGTCGCATTAATAGCAGTAAGTGCTGCCGAAACGGTTCCTCCAAAATATTGACTATATTCACCATTAACGGATATAGCAAGCCTGTAAGTACGAAATTTTTTGTCCGAGCTTTTAGTAAAATCCAAAGGTTGCTTTGCCAGCGATTGACCTTTCTTTTGGAGCTCCTGTATTTGTTTTACCAATAGAGGATTCTCTTCCGTACTACACACAAAACCATAATTATTTCTCGATTTGGGATAAACTACATATAAATCCTTATTTTTAGCTTGGGAGCTTATATATTCAGTTTCCCCGTTTTTGATTATCATAGATTGAAAATCATCAGGAGCTAAAGAAAACCTTACATATTTCAAGGGATCATCTATACCAATTCCTACATAAGATCCTAATTCATATTGATCTGCAAGATCTTTAACCAAAACCGGAAAGCTATATACAGCAAATTTTTCCATTCTACCTCCCAACGTAGGTAATGAAATCTCTGTTGTCTTGGAATTTCTACCAGCTTCCTGGGCATCTTTAAGTAATAATTTAATTTTAGCAAAATCTAGTCGATAGTAATTACTTCGATCAGAAGCAATCATTGAGTTTTTCACATCCATCACGGGGCTCCATTGAGAAAATATCATATTTCCCATTAAGCTCAACATTAAAATAGTTATAGTTCTTTTCATTGTTTTTTATTTGTTTTTATTTTCAATAAGCTAGATATCTATATTCTTTTATATTTTTGATTTTATTTGCCTATAAGTAACAAAAAAACCAACGCCTATTATTAATACTGCAGGGATATACACGCCTGTTTGAGCCGGATCTCCCGGGTCTGCGGGAACATCATCTTACTGTGCACACCTACTTACAGAAGTTACCATACTGAGGATTAATAGCATTTTTTTCATGATTTGTTAATTTTGATTTTACTTTATAATTTTATTTCGTAATGTTCCTAGTTATCAATTGATTTCCTATTTTTATCTTCAATAGATAGTAACCCGGCGTCACCGAAAACTTTTTCTTCCCCATCCAATTCTTTTACTAACCTTTCTGAGCCACCATAGAAGGATACCTTTTCTACTTTCTTCCAACTGATATCACATTATCAAAATATCTGTGTGCTTAGTTTCCTAAAATTAATGTTGTAGAGTCCATTGCGAATGAGAGAATAATCACATACTAAATATTTAATGATGAGAATACCTTTTTTTAATAAGGGAGCATTAGCAATCTCAAAACTTTGATGCATCCTTCTAATATGCACTTTAATATCTTCTGGCATTCTCTCTTCTCCTTCTGACCAGTTTCTTATTTCCTTCCATAAAAGAATTTTTGTAGTACAGGGTTTAATTTTTCTGGTCTCTATTTCAGTAATTCTATTATGGTCATGAACTCCTCTCATGGCTACAGGGCAATCCAAAAATCCGGGATAAAGATTCAAATAATAGGAAAGACGGAAAAAAAACTCCGAATCTTCATGGATTCTTAAATTCTTAAAAAAAATATCCATCTTATTGAGCAGAGATTCTCGGCGAAGTGTTAAAGTATCAATACTAAATAACCCGAAACTTCCTTTCATTCCCAATTGTCCGGGAAAAACAGATGCGGGAGGATGTTTTTGGTAAACAGTCGTTAAACGATCTCCAAAAACTTTATAATATTGTTCTTTGGCGGTATCGGAATAATAATGTACTCCTAACCCTCCATACACCCCCTCTACTTCAGGATTTTGAAATAGAATACTCTCGGCTTTAAAACGATTGGGAAGATAATAATCATCGGCATCCAAAAAAGCCAGAAAATCACCTGTAGCCTTTTCTATTCCAAGATTTCGGCTCTCTCCTGCTCCATGGTTTTTTCCATCCCCATGGCGAAAGAGCTTTACCTTTTCATATTGCCCGGCCAAGCTCTTACATATCTCTAAGGCATTATCCGGAGATTGATCTTCAATTAAAATAATTTCATATACTTCATTACACTGTAAAGTAGATTCCACGGCACGGGATATATATTTTTCCGCATTATATACAGGAATAATAACAGATACTTTCATTTTTAAAATGGTTTACGACTTGTGAATTATTTAATGGTTCCTCGTTTTAGTTATAATGTAGTTTGGAAAGTAAAATAGCTTTTTATTACTCCTCCTACTTTAGTTGAGATATGTAAAACACGAGGTTAAAAAAAAGAAGTATGAGGAGTAATAAAAAGCTATTTTCTTTATTAAAAAGCTAACTCTCCTATAGGCTATAATCCTAACCTACTAAGAGAGATTTTCCCTATATTTGTCGTAATTGATAAGGTCCACTAAAGAGTTAAAATTTAGCTTTTGGAAAATATTCTTTTTATATATACTTACTGTGGATTGATGAAGCCCTAGAGCATTGGAAATCTCCAATAACCCTGTTCCCTTAACTAAATAAAAATAGACTTCTCTTTCTCTATCAGATAAAATATCTAATCCTCGGCTAGAATAGGATGGAATTTTACCAGTATGAATAAAATTATAAAGTAATTCCTGGGGATAGTAATATCCATGTTTAAAAATAGAATAAAGGGCAGTACGAAGTTCCGACTCATCGTAGGATTTGTAAACCAACCCTTGGACACCCTGATAAAGGTACAAAAGAAGTATATCTTCTTTTGGAAAGGCTGTAAAGATGATTACTTTAAGCTTGGGGGTTATCTCCTTTATATTCTTTACTGTAGAATCAAAAACATTCCCCAATAGAGCAATATCTAAAATAAGAAAATCATACTTTTTTTCCATGGTCTTTTCCATAAGCTGTGTCTTATTATAGACTCTATCTATTACAATATCTGGATTCATGGTTTTTAAAATAAAAGACATTCCTTCTATAGACACATGCTGCGCATCAGCAATAAGAATTCTTGTATTCATAGCTAATTTTAATTAAATATGTAAAATTATTTTCTCACTAAAACCCGGGAAAGTTTCATTATCCTTTCCCGGAATTAAAAACGACTTATGATGAAACAAAACTGATAGGAATATTCAAAAGCTTATTTCTAATAAAATAACTTTATATTATAAATATTTATCGCTATAAATCTCCCCAAATAAGGGACTCTTCATTCCCGGAGAGCTAAACCCGGGAATATACAGAGTAATCCCCGGATATAAAAAAATACATTAGGATGAAAAAAAAATTTCATGAAGAACTATTCCTCAATATAGTATTTTTCAAAAACTAACTTTAAGTTATAGCCTTAATAAATAGATAACTACATAACTTTAATTATTATACTGTTTAGTTTCGGGACGAAAATTCAGATTTTCCCTCTTCTTATCATTTACTTTATTCTTATAAAATTGATCAATTATTTAATATTTATTATAAATGTTCTAACTTTATCCTATCCTATATAGTTTTTCTCCATCCTTCCCTCTATAAAAAGAGTAATTAGTTTGCCTTTATAGCAAAGAGATAGTTTTCTCCATTAGAACCAATTGTTACCCCAGTCACCTCCCCGTAAATACGAGATCCATTATCCCATACATATAACCTTACACTGCTGGAAGAGGTAACCTCTATTCTTATTATCCCAGAGGTAAACATTCCGTAGTCATGAGCTCCTGCATTCCCATTGGAAGTCTGGTTAAAAACAAATCTATTTCCTCCCGTATATTGATAACAAGGTTTATATTTTTTTAATTACCAGAGCCAATAAGCCCTCTGCTCATAAGCCATCCAAAAGATCCCGTGTTTGGAACATTGAATATAAAAACCGGCGGCTTGCCGCCGGTTGAGGGAAATATAATTTCCTTTTTTTGACGCAGAAATAGTAAAATAAACCCCGCCAAATTGTCAAATAAATACAATCAATAGAATGATTATTCTGCTATACAGCGAACCGAGAAGCCGGGGGTACGGGTGGCGCTGCCCGCTGGGTTAATGACGCCAGGAAAGAAGTCCAGGAGATAAGCGCCAGCTCCGCTGCGCTCTGTACTGCTCCAATAGTCGCCTTCGTTACCGCGGTTGGCCAAAGCTCCCGTAATGTCGTGGCGGCTCCCCGAAGCCGGAAGAGTCAATTTATTACCGTTAGAAGGACAGTTAAACTGACGAGCAGCTCCAAAGTTAGTAGGGCTAGTACTAAACGTTCCTATCGTATTACTTGTGCTATTATTGATTAAAGCCGTCCATTCTGTTCTCGTAGGAACACGGAAACCAGAAGGACATGGGTCAATAGCTGTCTTTACAGGAACAGATTCAGTACCGGAATTCCAAGCGCCATTAGAGGCGGGTGTGGTATTCCAACCTGAGATATTGCCAGCAGGAGTATAAGTATCAGCTACAGAATCAATTCTTCCCCATTGGTAATAATTTCCGTGAAGCCCTTGAGTAACCACAGAAGGATTAGGATCCAAACTCGTATCAGCACCCAAATTATGAGAAGCCCAAACCTTAGTACTATTGCCCATACACATCGTGATTCCACCCCCACTTCCGGAAGGAGAAATTGTCTTACTAACATTACAGCTCTGTCCTGCAAAACTGATCGGAAGACTCATGGTTCCAGCAGTTGTAGCAGTTCCTGTTACAGTGTATACCAAGTTACCATTACCATTTACCAAAGCTCCCGCAGGTAAGGTAAAGGTTAATCCGTTAAAACTAAATTGCTGCTGACCATAGGCCTCACCGTTTCCGCCAGTATAAGGAATACTCATCGTTCCACTGTAAGTTTCCCCTTGGGTTATTGTAGGAGGAGTAAAAGAAGCTGAACCACAATTTAAGGCGGTAATACTTCCTAAAAAAGGATTAACTGGAACACTAAAGGTACAGGATTTCCCTCCTATCGTTATAGCAAAATTCGCAGTTCCGGCTGCAGAAGGAGTACCGCTTATATTAAATATAAGATTTCCATTCCCTGAGTTTAAGATCCCTCCAGCAATAGTAGCACTTAAGCCTGTAACTCCTGTAGAAATAAACGAACCCGCATTATATGCTCCCCCATTTCCTCCGGAATAAGGTATCGTGGTATTGACTCCACTGACCATAGAGCCTGCAAATAAAGTCCCTGACGTAGTTGCTGAGGAACAGTCCAGCGCTAAAACATCTCCATTAGGGGTGTTAGAAGAACATAAGGATCCCCATTCTGGAACTAAGGGATTGGTAGAATCATTCACCATAATACATCCCTTATTTCCAAAACAATCTGTACAATAGATAACAAGGCCATGAGCGGGATGAAATATAGCATTCATTTGGACCTTAGTCATCCTTGGAGGTAAGAATCCATCCGTAGTGCTGGTAAGATCAAGAATCGCAGAAGGATCAGGTGTAGAAGTGCCTACTCCCATTCTTCCCCCTGTAAATCCTAAATTGTTACCGTCCATGTTCATATGACGAGGACCTGTTAGAATCCCATCAGTCCTATAAATAGTAGCCGCACTTCCTAATTTTGTCCATTCATCATGTTGTCCATGAAAATAATAGAACCCATAATCATCTACTTTAGCGGTTTGCCCAGTTTGATTATCAGCAGAAGCCGCCTCTGTGACATACACAACGGCCCCATCCTGGTCCATCCCGTACTTATTGCCCGCTATAGCAGAAAACAAAGCGTCACCAGTAAGTTGGGGGACAATAATTCCTTCAGAACTGCTCCCATCTATGTTCTTTGCCTTGACATCCAGTGTAGCTTTAGGAGTAGATGTATTGACCCCCACTTGGCTATATGCACCAAAGGAGATTAACACTGACAATGGTAATAAAATCGTGTTTTTCATAGGTATTAGTTTTTATAACTATTAATTATTTTTATGATATGTTTAAAGTTTATAATATCTCTTGAAAGAAAGCCTCTTATATCTTTATATATATTAAGGTATATCAACCTTCACTCGATTGAGTCTAATTTTATTGAAATAAAACCGGCGGCAAGCCGCCGGTACAAGGTAATTATACTAGTTTCTTTTTTTTGACCCAGAAATAGGACGATAAATCCCACCTAATTGTAATCAATAGAATGAATTATTCTGCTATACAACGAACCGAGAAGCCATCGATCCGGTTTTCCCTATCGATCGCGCTCACCATACCATTGCTAAATTGTAAGTTATACGCAACAGAAAGGACATTAGTGGAACTCCAATAGTATCCATAATTACTACGGCTGCTCAAAGCCCCTACATTACCGCGGTATCCCGCAGCGGGAAGAGTGAGTTTATTACCATTACTAGGACAGGTAAATTGGCGAGCCGCACCAAAGTTAGTAGGGCTATCATTAAACGTTCCTATCGTATTACTTGTGCTATTATTGACTAAAGCTGCCCATTCTGTTTGTGTAGGAACTCTAAACCCAGAAGGACATGGATCTATTGCTGTCTTAACGGGAATATCCTCACTCCCTGAATTCCAAGCCCCATTGGAGGCTGCGATTGTATTCCACCCAGCAATCGCTTCAGGAGGTGTATCAGCATTCGCAACAACATCCGCTCGTCCCCATTGGTAATAATTCCCGTGATATTCTTGGGTTATAACCGGTGGATTAGGATCTGTCAAACTTGGATCAGCACCTAAATTATAGGACGCCCATACTTTGGTTCCGTCTCCCATACACATCGAGGTTCCACCTCCATTACCAGAAGGAGATACTGTCTTACTCACACTACATGATTGAGAACCAAAACTGATCGGGATACTCATCATACCTGAACTCATAGGAGTGCCGGTGATATTATATACCAGATTATCTGCTCCTGTGGCTAGGGTTCCTGCAGGAAGAGTAAAAGTTAATCCGTTTTGGGTAAAAGACATTTGAGAGTAAGAATCACCATTTCCTCCTGTATAAGGAATTGTTAAAGTACCTGTATAAACTTCTCCCTGAGTGATTGTGACTGGAGAAAAGCTACTACTACCACAATTGAGATTGGTAACAATAGGATTTACAGCAGTTACCTCTCTAGTAAAGCTACAGGTATGTCCTCCAAATGATATAGAAAAACTTGCGGTTCCCGCCCCAGAAGGGGTGCCGGTAATAGTATATGTTAATGTTCCATTTCCATTAGCAAGTGTACCTGCTTGGAGGGTAGCCGTAAGACCCGTTACTCCTGTAGAAGCTATGGGTGTTCCAGAAGGATAACCCGAACCATTTCCTCCGGTATATGGAATCTGCGTACTAACCCCCGAGGCAGCTGCGCCGGGGGTAAGAGTTCCTAGGTGGGTGGCTCCACTACAGTTAAGAGTGGTGACTATAGGATTTACTATGGAGCACATCTCTGGACGAAAGGGCCTCCACGTTCCCTGGTTAATAGAGGTGGTAGAATTATCATAATACCAAAATCCTCGACACAGGGTTCCTTCTGTAGAACCCACACCGGCTACCCCACTACTTGCCGTATTATATACCATAAATCCATCATAATAATAGGGATAAGAATTAGGAATACCTATAGGAGCTCCCGAAAAAGCAGTAAAGGTACTTAAATCCATACGAGGATATAATAATCCCTTTCCCACGTTAGTAGATAGGTTAAAGGAAGTATTAGAAGAAGCATCAATAAAAGCAGAGCTATTTAATGCCGCCTGATTAGTAGCACTATTAGCGATTCTTATCTGAGTGTAAAAGCAAGTGCCTACCATTAATAAGGATAGAGCAAACAGCTTTTCCAGATGAATAAATTTATTTCTCATTATAGTATAATTGTGTTGTTAATTTAAAATTTTAGTATCCTGATACCCAATCCCATGAACCATTTCCCGTTCCTCCTAGATATACCAAAATCCCAGAGATGCGTGCCCCTATATTAACAAAGGAGGGATTGAATGGAAGAGGAGACAAATCTATTCCGTCACTACCGATATTGGATACATAAATTATTTTCCCCACGGGAATTCCTGAAGTAGGGAGGGTTAACATATGTCCGGGAGTTGTAAGATTAAGTTTTACAAAATTATCAGTTGGTAATACGGTATAATCTGAAGTTTGGTCAGCTGTTACATTAAAAGATGAGGAAGAAGAGTTTCCTTCTACCCCTTTCCATTTCGAGGTGGAATTATCATAATAATAAACTCCCGTACCTATAATATCAGAAGTTTTTCCTGACGATCCTGTGCCTGAAGTAACAAATACCAGTACCCCATTTTGGGCAGCTCCATAAGCTCCGTCTCTCGCAGATAATTCTGCTACCGTAAAACGGGGAATAAGAAGCCCATCGGGGGAAGTTACAGTAGTATTGCCTACAATATCCAAGGTAGACTGGGGAGTATTGGTATTAATCCCCACTTGACCCAAGGTGTACATACTTACAATTGTGGTAAGAATAATAAATGTTTTTTTCATTGTGTATATTTAATTTAAAATAATATTGTAAAATTTATGGAAGAGGAAACTTCTTTATTAATATCTGAAGAAAATTGAAGGAGTATCCTCTTCTCCTCCCTAGTAAGGAGGAAATTCTTTGCAGTACATGCTTGCTCTAAAGTTTATTTTCTCAATTACTGTGCAGGTTGATAATTATATCAGATATCGATTTTTCCATTTCCTTATAGTATGTCTACTAGTCTTAAAATGTCGGGCTACTTGAGAGTTGTTAAGACGATATTTCTTCTGATAATCCAATATTTGTAATATACTGGATCGCGTATAGGCACGATGCCCCTGATTAAAGGCCGCTGTATCAGCATCAGGAACTCCGAATATCTTTTTATTAAGTTCGATAATATCCAGCACGGATAAATTTTTTTTAGACAATAATTCTTGACAAATTTCTTTCTTTTCAGGATGTTTTTTATCTAGAATATCAAAAAAAATACGCTTATAATCAACTATCTTTATCATATCTTATTATTTATTTTTTATACCCTTTTAATCTTATCTTTAAAAATTAATAAAGAGTTATAGAGGCTTAAAACTTAGCTCCAGGGCCACCTATTCATATTTTAAATCATAAGTGGTTCCTCCCTCCGTTTATAAATTAATATTCTATTTTTATCTTTATCTAATGCCGTAGTAGAATGAAAAGGGATATAATTCTGTACTATTCAACTCCTCACGAAGCAATACTCTCTTATAATTCTTGAATAAGAACATAACAGGTTCCGGTGTTACCAGTTCCATAACTGAGATTATAGCTTTCTGAACCATCGCCTCCGGAACTCATAGTGGCTAGTTTAACGATAAGGGGAGAAGCTCCCGTATGAATTATAACGGTGGCAGGATTTACTCCTCCATCCTTTATTTCTTCTGTACTGGCTTCCTGAAATCCTGCTATATGAACACTTCCTATAGGTTGGTTAGAAGTACTTACAAATTGGTATTTGATCCATGCTTTTCCATTCGATACAGAAGAACTACTAAGCCATGCAACATATCCTTGTAATAAAAAGACTTTATTAGGTGGTAAAGTAATATTCCCCCCTGAGAGGCTGACAGAATTGACATTTGTTCCGGTGATGGTCTGCCATGTTATATCATGATTTGATCCGTGGGGGATGGTTTGGGTGGCATTTTTAGTCACAACAGCAAAGATCTTTTCACTAGCAGGAGGGGTGACTAATTTCTGCCATGCAATCCCATCGAAATAATAAAAATTCTCATCATCTATATATTGGGCTGTTCCACTCTGCGATCCTGTAGTTATATTATTGACATAAATTATGGTAGAGATAGGTACATTATTCATAGTTTGAGCTCTTTCTCTATCTATACGGGGAACCAAAAGTCCTTCTACCTGATTAGCAGAGCCGGTAGTATTTTTTGCTGCTATATCTAAGGTAGATTCAGGAGAGATATTATTGATCCCCACCTGGGAAAAAATAAATCCTCCAATACTTAACAGTATTATAAAAATAATTTTTTTCATAATCATAGTTTAAATGTTTTTAATAAATAATTCTAGAATGAAAGTGTTCAAAAATATTTTTATTCTTTCCCTTCTGTTCTAAAAACAAAGCGAAAACCGGGAAACAAACAGGAATAGATTTTAAAATAGTTCCAACCTGCCCTTAAGATTTAATTCAATTTAAAGATAGATTTACTGCTTATTTTCTTTTATATTTTTTAGTCCAGCTATGAAGGGTACTTTTAGAAATACCATATTCTTTCATCACATCCGGCATAGTCTTTTCTCCCTTATCAATCATTTCCAGTATAAAATCAATTATTTCACGCGTATAAATATTTTTACGGAATTCAGGTAAGGTGGATGGCTTTTTGATTTGAGAAAGGCCTGCCCCTCCTGGAGGAGCATACAAAATTAAATGTTGGCTGTAGATACGGAAAAAATCATACTCCAGTAGTTTACTCCATCGAAGAAGAATATCAGTATCCAAATGATCAGATATATACATCTCCTTGAGCTGATCTTCGGTACACTTCAAAAATTTGCAGATTCGGGGATGCTCAATATTGTTTTCTTGAACTTTTTGTTGGATTAAGCTTCCTAAATGAAAATTTTTAAAATTAAAGCTGTTTTTTATCATACGCTTGAAAATTGATGGGTCTTTATTAACTACAAAAAGAATTTTATCCGCTATTTGAGAACATCTATTTCTTTATTTCTTCTAAAGATATCACCCCTAATAAAAACCAAGGATAAAGTTAATTTGCCTTTATGGCAAAGAGATAGTCTTCTCCATTAGGTCCAATAGACACGCCTGTTGTTTCGCCCGAACCTCGGGAACCATTATCCCATACATGCAGGCGCACCGCACTAGTAGAGGTCACTTCTACTCTTATTATCCCTGAAGTAAACATTCCATAATCATGAGCTCCTGCTCCTCCATTGGAAGTTTGGTTAAAGACATATTTGTTTCCTCCAATATAATTATATCCCACTGTTTCAATAGAACTTGAGGAACTTGAAAAAGTAAATCTTGAGGCATATCTTTGGTTGGCTCCTGTGGCTCCATGAAGAAGATACCCTAAAAATATAAACCATTTTCCGGTAGGTAAATCAATATAAGAGTTCATATATTTATCATCAGTTGTACCATAGGGAGTCAATGTCTGAGGTGTCACTCCTGTTATCGTGGTAATTCCCCCTGCCACTCCTGCATCCTGCCAGGAGCCTATTCCATTAGAGTCAGAGGTAAGGACTTTTCCGGCTCCCTGAGTTCCATCTGTTATTCTTAAAGCCTTCTCATTGGATACTGTATTAATATGAAGCTTAGTAGAAGGAGAAGTAGTACCCACCCCTATAGACCCTGAGGACGTTATAATAACATCATTGGCTTGTTGAGCTACGGTGGGTGTGCCAGTCAAAGCATTATCTTTAGCTCCATCAACATGGAAGACACCTTGCGGGTTTTGCGTATTTACTCCTACTTGACCGTATACCCTTCCGGCTAATAATATACACAAGGGTAATAAAATCATATTTTTCATAGATATTAGTTTTTAGAATTATTATAAAGTCTATTCCTTTATTAGCTTTAGCGCTACCCTTTGTTTATCCGTTTCTACTGAAATTACGTAGGTTCCGGTTTGAACCGAAGAAAGATTAACCTCCTGTTTATTTCCTTTTAAAGAAGAGGATAAAACGAGCTTTCCTGACCCATCTATAATTTTATAGGATTTTAAATTTTCTTTAGAGGAAATACTTATCATATTTTTTACCGGATTGGGGTAGATCGTTACTGCATTATCGTCCATTTCATTACTCCTCTCATGGACGGCTAAAACCTCACTGGAAGAGCATAATGTTAAACTAGAATAATGGGTCAGAGGATTAGAGGGAAAAGCATCACCATTAATGGTGATGGTAGTAAAATCATTAGGACTCGTAATTTTAAAATAACCGGTACCCCCTTGTACATTATAAGGGTTAGTAACTGTATTACCATTAACTATCCAATTATTATTCGAATCATAAGTGGTACTAATAGCCACTGGCCCCCCATTGGTGTTGAAGTGAGCGTTGATAGAATAATCAAGTCCTGGATTAATAGGAAACATAAATATTAAATTATTCACCGGCTTATCAAATGTGAATTTTAAAGACCATGCGCCTCTATTAGGGCCCAGCCGACTATCAGTAACATCTCCTGCAGATGATCGAGTTATGTGTATTCCATTTATGGTGGTTGTTCCGTTATAAAATAAATTTTGAACAGGGGAACAACTCTGTGCTTTTACTCTATACGTAGAGAATAAAGTTGCCCCGACTATCATGATGCAAAGAAGCAATTTATTTGTACTTTGAAATAATTGTTTAAAGAATATTTTTTTTGTCATTTTATCTAGTGTTTAGAGTTTATATTTATCTTGGAATAAGAGGAGATTAAAAGTTTTCTTACCCCTTTATATCTCTACTCACACCTCCCTATATTCAATCAATTGACTTTCATAATATCCTCCCCATATTTAAGCAGGGGGAGGATTACTATTTATAAGAGATGGTGTCCTAGTGGGCTATTCTGCTATACAACGAACCGCCATACCATCAATAGGAAGGCCCGCGTTCGAAGTTATAGTAGCCCCTGAGAAACCAAATTCCGAGGCGGCTGTCGCTAAAAAGGTAGAAGTCCAATAGTGTCCACTTCCTCCACGGTCATTCAATGCTCCACTTGATATGCGCCACCCGGTAGCAGGAAGGGTGAGTTTATTACTTCCACTAGTAAGAACTAGAGCAGATCCATAATTATTAGGACTATTAAAAAAACTTCCCATTACACTGTGATGAGCACAAGTGCCGAGTACATTCCATTGGCCAGCCGTAGGAACCTTAAAACCAGAAGGACATGGATCATTCGATGTTTTACTATCCCCCCACGCTCCATTAGGGGCACTAGTGGTATTCCATCCACTAATCGCTCCGGAGGAATTAGCCGGGTTTTGGTCTGTATTTTGGTCCATAATAGGAGTATATCTTCCCCATTGATATTTTGACCCATGGATTCCAGCAACAGGTACATCTGGATCTAAATTAGTATTACCTCCTAGATTATGAGTCATCCATCTTTTTCCATCGCACATTACCACAGAATTCCCAAAAGCAACAGTTTTATTAACAGAACAAGAGGTGCTTCCTATACTAATGGGTATAGTAATTGCTCCCGAGTTAGCAGGAGTTCCACTAACCAGATAGGTTAAATTCCCACTTCCATTAGATAAGATTCCGGCTGCTCGGTGAAAATTTAGCCCATCCACGGCCTTATCATCTACGGGATAAGAAGCTCCATTTCCTCCTGTATAAGGAATTGTTAAAATACCTGTATAAGCTTCTCCCTGAGTGATTGTGGCTGGAGAAAAGCTACTACTACCACAATTGAGATTGGTAACAACAGGATTCGGCGAAACTAATATTTCTTTAGTTACTGTACAGGTAGCATTAAATCCTGAAAATCCCACGGTTATAGATAAATTGCCTGATGTAGGACTGTTACCTGTAACCGTATATTCCATAGTCCCATTCCCAGAAGCCAGAGTACCGGCAACACGTTTAATCGTTAAACCATGGGTACTTCCCGGTATCTCATAATTATCATAAGAAGTAACTCCATCTCCTCCTGTGTAAGGAATTTTTAATGTTCCGGAATAAGAAGTTCCTGCAGTGATTGTACTGGGAGTAAATACAGCATTATTACAATCAAAAGTAAGGCTAGATGAAGTATTTACTTCTCTAGCAAAGCTACAGGTATGCCCTCCAAATGATATAGAAAAACTTGCGGTTCCCGCCCCAGAAGGGGTGCCGGTAATAGTATATGTTAAAGCCCCATTTCCATTAGCAAGTGTACCTGCTTGGAGGGTAGCCGTAAGACCCGTTACTCCTGTAGAAGCTATGGGTGCTCCAGAAGGATAACTCGAACCATTTCCTCCGGTATATGGAATCTGCGTACTAACCCCCGAGGCAGCCGTTCCTGGGGTAAGAGTCCCTAAGTGGGTGGCTCCACTACAGTTAAGAGTGGTGACTACAGGATTTACTATGGCACATATATCAGGGCGTAAAGGCCTCCAGGTTCCACCGTTAATAGAAGTCGTGGAATTTTGGTAATACCAAAACCCCTGACATAAGGTTCCTTCTGTAGAACCCACACCGGCTACCCCACTACTTGCGGTATTATATACCATAAATCCATCATAATAATAGGGATAAGAATTAGGAATACCTATAGGAGCTCCAGAAAAAGCAGTAAAGGTACTTAAATCCATACGAGGATATAATAATCCCTTTCCCACGTTAGTAGATAAGTTAAAGGTAGTATTAGAAGAAGCATCAATAAAAGCAGAGCTACTTAATGCCGCCTGATTAGTAGCACTATTAGCGATTCTTATCTGAGCATAAAAACACGTACCTACCATTAATAAGGATAGAGCAAATAGCTTTTCCAGATGAATAAATTTATTTCTCATTATAGTATAATTGTGTTGTTAATTTAAAATTTTAGTATCCCGATACCCAATCCCATGAACCATTTCCCGTTCCTCCTAGATATACCAAAATCCCAGAGATGCCTGCATCTAACTTAAAGGAGGGATGGCGTGGAATAGGAGCAAGCCCCATTGTCTCACTTCCGACATTGGAAACATAAATTGTTTTTCCCACGGGAATTCCTGAAGTAGGAAGGGTTAAAGTATGTCCCGCAGTTATAGGCTTAAGTTTCACAAAATTATCAGTAGCTAATAGGGTATAATCTGAAGTTTGTTCCGTAGTGACATTAAAAGAAGAAGATCCCGAATTTCCTTCTACTCCCTTCCATTTCGAAGAAATATTATCATAATAATAAAACCCTGCTCCAGTAATATCGGAAGTTTTGCCTGACGATCCTGTACCTGAAGTAACAAATACGAGTACCCCATTTTGAGGAGCTCCATAAGCATTATCTCTAGCAGATAATTCTGCTACGGTAAAACGGGGAATAAGAAGCCCAGCGGGGGAAGTTACAGAAGAAGTATTACCCACAATATCCAAGGTAGACTGAGGAGTATTGGTATTAATCCCCACTTGACCAAAGGTGTACATACTTACAATTGTTGTAAGAATAATAAATGTTTTTTTCATTGTTTTAAGTGTTATTTATAATTGTTAAATAAATGGAAAAATAATTTTAGCTTTCTGTTCTTATAATAAGCTTTATTTACTACCTGATATTTAATTGGGAAATAATAAAATATCAAAATATAATTGTTCATAGAGCTCGAGAAGTTAAAAGAATCTTCAAAGCGTTTTTGTATTCAATCCCTACTTATCATTAGATGTTTTTAAAAAAAGATGTGGTTCTCATTATAATTATCATCTATAAGAAATAGTATATTTTTAATCATTATTTATATATTTTTGTTATTTACTCTTGTAGTCCTAACTAGACTAATTTGTAGCATATCGTAATGAAAATCAACTTTTTTTTTCTATTTTTTAAAAATAGGAGAACTTTATATTTTCCTTTATTTAAAAGAAATACGATCCATCATTCCTTACTTTTATTGATAGCATTTTAAAAATCAATAGGTTATTATTTGCAGATTAAATATTTTATTCTATATTTGCCTTGTAATAAGTAGTCTAGTTAGAACTATTTATTATGTTAAATTTGTTGAAAATTAATCCGTTTAAAAATTCAACAATGACTTTTGAGTTCTTTTTGCCCCAAAAAGGCACCCTGAAAAATATTCATCTTAACATTACCGATGCTTCTCTACAAGACCACTTTTTTTCTTTTAGAACCTCTCTGCGGATAGAGCCCCACCAATGGGATAAAAACAAACAGCGTCCGGTCAATATATACCTTAAAAAGTATAAAAAGCTCAATACTATACTCGATCATATTAAAGTAAGGGTTTCTGAATATATAAAAGAAAGACTCCAGCAAAGAAAAACAATTTCTCAAAGAGGACTTTCTACAGAAATCCATAAAATATGTATTGAAAAGATACAAAGCTATCATGAAAACTCTCTGCTTTATTATATGAAGCATTATATCAAGTCGAGAAAAGAAATGATATGTCAATCTACTTACAAGCGTTATTTAGTATTCTATAGATTAATCAAGCGTTTTGAAGGATTTCTTATGGAAAGACTGAATGTGGAGAATATTAATAGTGATTTTATCAATGATTTTATTGTATTCGGACAAACTGAAGAGTATAGTGAAAATACGATTTACAGAAGTATTCACTTTGTAAAAACCATTCTTAATTTTGCGGAAAAAAAAGGAATTAGAACTCGGGTTAGAGAATTGGAAATTAGAAGAGAAAAACAACAAAAAACTGTAATCACTCTTTCAGAAGAAGAAATTATCCAAATTAAAAGCACCCAGGTTCCTGAAGCATTGCAACCTGCTCGAGACTGGTTATTAATCAGTTGCTATACAGGACAACGATTTTCTGATTTTATGAAGTTTAACGTAGAGAAAATAACGAGGATTGGCGGAAAACCCTGCATCTCCTTTACCCAACAAAAAACACAGAAAAAAATCCTTCTTCCTTTACATCCTATGGTAGTTAATACCCTCCAACGAAATGGTAATAGTTTTCCCAAAGTAATGGATATTCAGCAGTATAATGATGCTATTAAAGAAATTGCCAGAATGGCTGGCCTCGATGAGCCTCTTAAGGTTAGAAAGCGTATGGGATACAGAAGCCGGGAAATAAACACTGAGAAGTGGAAGGTGATTTCAAGCCATATTGGAAGAAGGAGTTTTGCATCCAATTTTTATGGTAAAATTCCTACTCCTCTATTAATGCAAGCTACGGGGCATAGTTCCGAACAAATGTTCTTACGGTATATCAATACTATAGACAAAGAAAGAATTTTAAGCTTAAGTATCTATTTTGATAAAGTATATACAGAAAGAAATATAAGAAATAAACATTCCAATTTAAATTTATTCTAAGAGAATCATTACATTTTCTCAACGGAAGAAACATTTTATTTTACTGAAACACAAATAATAATTGTAAGCAAAAATACACGGTATATATTATATTGTGCGGTATTTTATTTCCTCTTACAAGCAGGATGAAATGATGGAGTGGCAACTACTTTGGAGACAACATTTATATACTCTTTATGCTACATGTTTAGATTGATTAGACATTAAATTTTGACACTCTTTTATGGTTAAATTTCCTAAAGCCAAATGCCTTCTCTGAGTGTTGTAAAAATGCTTCTATATATTCAAAAACAGAGTTTTTGGAGTGTATCAAAAAGTGTGGAGGAAATAGTAATTCATTAAAAAGTTCATAAGCTATTATCAAAAAAGCATTCCTTATGGAAAGAAATAAGAAATGGGCCAGAAGAAGAAGAGGGAATGTCGGAAGATATTAAATGGCCTATTAAAGAATGTATCCAAATTTCCACATTACCCATACTCCCTTATTAAAAAAAGGGATGTTGATTATTCAATATGGGAGATCAGACTATCTTCTTATTGGTAAGGGACTCTACCCTATTAATTTTAGGAAATGAGCCGATCCCTATTAATCATTTAATGGATTAAAATTATACTTCCCCTCTATCTTATGTAAATAAAAATATCCCCCATTATTGAAATCTCCATTATGGGTGTTGGGTCGAAATAAAGCCCTTTTACAAAGACTAAAAAATGAAAAAACAATAATTTTGTAAATTTTATTGCGAATTTAACACTATTAAGTGAATTGTAAGTGGATATTATTATTTTTTATGACATTCATCACTTTTTCGTATTTTTTGATTGATAATTTTTGACAGTCCAAATAGTTGTCGTTTTTTTGCAAAAAAATTACAATGAGGGAGAGTAAATTATTTGTTATAAACCCGAGGTTCAGTCGAGCTACGTACGTTTCATTTTGGTTTTGGAAAATAATCTAGCATCTATTGCCTTTTTATAAAAATCAACATTGAAGATATATTGATGACTCTTTTGGAAATACAAAACTCCGTGAGAACAGGACATGTTCTAAATAGACTTGGTAATTATAATATTAAAGGCTAGATGGTTTTTTTCTTTCAAAGAAGTCCCACGGAAATTATTAAAAATTTCACTTTAGTTTCTTTTTGTATTAAAGAGATAAGAATTACTCTCACTCCTAACTGATTTAAAACAACAAAACCTAGCTACTTTAAGGATAAATTAAGTTTTCTAAAGATAAAAGACCCATCTCCTCTAATCTTTCAATACCTTGTCAAAGGCGTTATTTAAGTATTGTTAATTCTGATATTTCGATTAATAAAAAATGAATAGTGGAGAGGGAAATTGTTTTCAATTTTTTGAATTTATTTAGTCTAATTAAAAAATAAAATAATGTAAATAATTTAAATACAACCTATGAAAAAAACACTTTTTACCACCCTAATATGGGGTATAACGATGACATTGATATCTTGTAACCAAGATAGGGATATGAATGAAACGAATAATATCAACACGGAGAGAGAGCCGACCTTAAGCTATGAAACTCATAATAAAGAAAAGAATAATATGATTCCTATCAGTATTAATAAAGTAGGAAATAACTATCATGTCCTGTTTGATCTTAATACTTCTCTTTATATAATACCAGATAATAAACAAAATGAAGAGTACATAAAAAAAATAAGTGAAGCGATAGGAGAAAAAAGGCTCCTGATTACAAGTAATAATAATTCTATTATTAATGTACAGGAAGTACTATCTGCAGAACGTTACTTTGAACCCATCTGTAGAGAGGTGGAATATAGCCATCTTAGAGATGTGGAAAATGAAAGTGTACTATATCAGCTAGTGACTGCTCTTTCTATTTCTTCTGTAACAAACTACCCCTCTATTCCACTTTGGTCTATTCAAAATCAAAAATTATTATCATCAGGGCTCCCCAACTTTAAATATAGAGTTGATGGATGTTATGCAAGAGCGCATAGAATGCGGCAGATACTAATTTACAAGGGGTATAAATGTGAAAAAATTTGGTTATTTGGTAATTTAAGAGCTATAACCGAAGAAAATAAAGTAATTAATTGGGGGTGGCACGTAACTATAGCGGTAAAGCTTAGAAATGGAAAGAAACTCGTAATTGATCCTGCTTTTCAAAATAAACCTATGACAATAGGAGAATGGGAAGGTAAATGTTTAGATAATAGGGGGTTGAAAGGGACTTCAAAACCTTATAAATTATCCAATGCTTTTACTACAGAGAGTCGTAATTACAAACTTTTAAATTTTAGAAACAGAATATCTAGTGTTAGTTTTAGTCCCGAATATGATAACTGCTATACAAAAACAACCAGTACGTTAAACAGGTATTATAATCTAAAGGACTAAGTTTCAAAAATTGTATTCGGGACTATTATCCGAAGGAGTAAGAATTTCTCACTCATGAGGGCACAGTTGAATATAAAATAGCTTATCGAGCATTTTACCGAAAAGATAAATTTATGAAATTTTATCAGTATATCCCTTATACTCAACTTTGCAATAATTAAAGAATGCAGGTCTATTAAATTCGGGCTTAAGGTCTATACTCTAGAATTTTTAAAAAATTAAAAAAATTCAAAAAACTAATACAATTAAATATTAAAAAATCAAACCATTAAATGAAACTAAAGTGTTTATTAGTAGCAGCTTTTACTAGTTTGTTATGCAGCTGCAATGATGATTATATTGTAGAAAATACAAAAAACAGCAATTCCAGGCAAAAGCATAACAATATTGTTAAATTTGAAAAAAATGAATTGATAAGAGGACCAAAAGAGAATATTTATTTAAATACTTTTGGGAGAAGAAGCAAAAGGGGGAGCAATAGCTGCCAGGAAGTAAGAGAGTCTCTTAAAAAATTCTTTAAGTCATTTTCGACTCTTCAACCCTCCAATGAGGTTTGGCCTGGAAGTATTGTGTACAAAAAAAGTATTATGGAGGGAGATTTAAAACCCATCATTGTTTCCTCACAAAAGAGAAATAAGATTGAAGTAAAACTAAATGGTCTTTTAGTACCCACTAGTACCACTCAAAAATCTTATAGAATTGTCAATAATCCCAGATCTACGACTGTTCAAGAAGCCATTGGAGATATTTTGGCAGATTATTTTGCTTCCGGAACTTCATTTCCTGCTAATTATACGGTAGAAATACAGAGGGTTTCCAGTACGAGATCCTTAGAGGCGGGGCTAGATATAGGGTATACAGGAGCTACCGGAATTGGAGCAGGAGCAGCTTTTAATCTCTCTTTTGATATTAATAAGACTTATTATGCGGTAACACTTAAACAAGAGTTTTTCACCGCCCAGGTGTCTCCCTTAAATTTACAAGGAGAGGAAGGATGGTATACTCAGGATGTTTCAGCTTCAACTATTCAAAATTCCGCCTATATTACTGCAGTAAGCTATGGAAGAGTATATACTTTGCTTTATGAATCAAATGAAGAGGGAAAAAAAGTAGAAGAAGCTCTAAAATTTGCATATCAGACTCCCTTATCAAATATTACTGCATCACAAAAAATGGCATATGCCTCCACATTAAAAAATTCAAATATCAAGATAAAACAATCTGGAGGAGATGCAAAACTAGGAATAGACGTAGCTAGTGATCCTGAAAAAATTCACGCTTTTTTAGAAAAAGGAGCGGATGTGTCAAGAAATAATATGCCGGCCATAATTGAATATAAAGCAAATGATACCCAAACACACGAATCCATTACCTATACCATTGACACAGATGTTAAATATAAAGAATGTAATGATAATGAATATTCATTAGTTTTAAAAAATGTAGACTATTCCGTCCTTCCCATTATTTTCAGAACAGAAGATAATCCCAACCACAGTACCTACTATCTGGCCAGTGGAGAGTTAATTAAACTTTCTTACAATAGTAATTTAATGCAGTTTACCTATAAAGGAAGTCCCATAAAGGAAATGGACCTTAATGGTGGGGATGCTGCTGATGATATTATATTTGAGGAAAAAGATCATACCTATCATAATAAATATCCGTATATAGCGTATAGAAGTCAGAGGATTGGGTATGGGGTTCGAACTAAACTGTTTGATAATTATAAAGATATCCAGTCCACTATTGCAAAATCTGCGGAAGACAAAGATGGTATTAATGGAGGTGTAAAGGCTCAACTTGTGGGGAAAAAGGATCTTACAAAAAATGAACTTATAATAGAAATTAGACAAAACCAGTACTAATATATACTATTACAATTCTTTAAATAAAGATATTCTTCCACCAAGTGTATAAGTTAAAAGTTAGGCTTGGATTTTTAGAATCTGAGCCTTTCTTCAACAATAGGTATAAAAACAAATCAAAAAATCTAGCGTTCTTATAACTCATATAGGGAGATTGCTAAACTAATTAATCTGAGTGGGATTAATTAATATTTTACAGGAACTTCTGTGTACTTATTTTTCTAAAGTTAATGTTGTAGAGTCCATTGCGAATGAGAGAATAATCACATACTAAATATTTAATAATTAAAATGCTTTTTTTTAATAAGGGAGCATTAGCAATCTCAAAACTTTGATGCATCCTTTTAATATGTAATTTAATATCTTCCGACATTCCCTCTTCTTCTTCTGACCATGTCCTAATTTCCTTCCATAAAAGAATTTTTGTAGTACAGGGTTTAATTTTTTTGGTCTCTATTTCAGTAATTCTATTATGGTCATGGACACCTCTCATGGCTACAGGGCAATCCAAAAATCCGGGATAAAGATTCAAATAATAGGAAAGGCGGAAAAAAAACTCCGAATCTTCATGGATTCTTAAATTCTTAAAAAAAGCATCCATCTTATTGAGTAGAGATTCTCGGCGAAGTGTTAAAGTATCAATACTAAATAACCCAAAACTTCCTTTCATTCCTAATTGTCCGGGAAAAACAGATGTGGGAGGATGTCTTTGGTAAACAGTCGTTAAACGATCTCCAAAAACTTTATAATATTGTTCTTTGGCGGTATCGGAATAATAGTGTACTCCTAACCCTCCATACACCCCCTCTACTTCAGGGTTTTGAAATAGAATCCTCTCAGCTTTAAAACGATTGGGAAGATAATAATCATCGGCATCCAAAAAAGCCAGAAAATCACCTGTCGCCTTTTCTATTCCCAGATTCCGGCTCTCTCCTGCTCCATGGTTTTTTCCATCCCCATGGCGAAAGAGCTTTACCTTTTCATATTGCCCGGCCAAGCTCTCACATATCTCTAAGGCATTATCCGGAGATTGATCTTCAATTAAAATAATTTCATATACTTCATTACACTGTAAAGTAGATTCCACGGCACGGGATATATATTTTTCCGCATTATATACAGGAATAATAACAGATACTTTCATTTTTAAAATGGTTTACGACTTATGAATTATTTAATGGTTTCTCGTTTTAGTTATAATGCAGTTTGGAAAGTAAAATAGCTTTTTATTACTCCTTCTACTTTAGTTGAGATATGTAAAACACGAGGTTAAAAAAAAGAAGTATGAGGAGTAATAAAAAGCTAACTCTCCTATAGGCTATAATCCTAACCTACTAAGAGAGATTTTCCCTATATTTGTCGTAATTGATAAGGTCCACTAAAGAGTTAAAATTTAGCTTTTGGAAAATATTCTTTTTATATATACTTACTGTGGATTGATGAAGCCCTAGAGCATTGGAAATCTCCAATAACCCTGTTCCCTTGACTAAATAAAAATAGACTTCCCTTTCTCTATCAGATAAAATATCTAATCCTCGGCTAGAATAGGATGGAATTTTACCAGTATGAATAAAATTATAAAGTAATTCCTGGGGATAGTAATATCCATGTTTAAAAATAGAATAAAGGGCAGTACGAAGTTCCGACTCATCGTAGGATTTGTAAACCAACCCTTGGACACCCTGATAAAGGTACAAAAGAAGTATATCTTCTTTTGGAAAGGCAGTAAAGATGATTACTTTAAGCTTGGGGGTTATCTCCTTTATATTCTTTACTGTAGAATCAAAAACATTCCCCAATAGAGCAATATCTAAAATAAGAAAATCATACTTTTTTTCCATGGTCTTTTCCATAAGCTGTGTCTTATTATAGACTCTATCTATTACAATATCTTGATTCATCGTTTTTAAAATAAAAGACATTCCTTCTATAGACACATGCTGCGCATCAGCAATAAGAATTCTTGTATTCATAGCTAATTTTAATTAAATATGTAGAATTATTTTCTCAGTAAAACCGGGAAAGGATAATACGCTTTCCCGGAATTAAAGCCTATGTATGATGAAACAAAACTAATAGGAACATTAGAGATACATTAGATTTACAGAATAATTCCGATATAAAAATACTCTAAGAGGAAAAATATTTTTATTAAGGCCTCTTCTCTAATATCAACCCTTGCTTTTTTATTATAAATAATCACATCGATAAAGTGATTACCTAACCTTAATTATTATAGAACCTCTCTACACTCTTTTTCTAAATAAGTTGAGACCCATTCAATAGTAAACGTGTTTGGATATTTATATTTGGTATCTATTTTTCCATTTTCTTACGGTATGTCTGCTAAGTTTAAAATGGCGTGCCAATTCACTATTATTGAGTTTATGCTTCTTTTGATAGTCCAAGATTTGAAACACACTGGATTCATTATAAGAACGATGATTTTGGTCAAACCGGGATCTTTCCTGATCTATACATCCAAAAATAATTCTATTAAGATCAATAATATCTAATATGGATAACTCCTGCTTTTTTAGAATATTTCTACAACTCTCCTTTTTTTCAGGATATTTCTTATCTAAAATATCCAAAAAAAGCAGTTTGTAATTAACGCATGTCTTTTTCATTGTTTTATCTTTTTTTAAGGGATTAGGTAAGAAACATCTTAAAAGCTTCCTCTATGACGAAAATAATTTCATTCAAAGAGGAAGTCCTCCAATTAAAGTTCATTTCTTTCCATTGGGATATTTATCCCTCCATTTATTCAAGGTACTTTTAGGAATCCCATACTCTTGTGTAATCTGTAAATTATTTTTTTCCCCTTTATCTAATATTTCTAATATAAAATCAATCATTCCTTTGGTGTAAATATTCTTACGATAGGCCCAATTCTTTTTTTTAGCAGTTCCCTTTCCCTGGCTTTTTGTATTTACTCTCGTCTGAGGAGAATAGAGAATAAGGTGTTCTGAATAAATCCTGAAAAAGTTATATTCTAAAAGTTTACTCCATTGTAAAATGATCTCCGTATTCAATGTCTCTTTCTCGTACATACTGTATACTTCTTCTTTTTCACACTTAAAAAAGGCACAAATACTCCCCAATTCAATATTTTTTTCAAGTACTCCTTGCTTAATTAAACTCCCACAATGAATTTCTTTGAAATTAAAGTTATTATCTATCATTATATTATCCTGGTTACATTAGGTTATTTTAATTTTTAATATCCACAAAATCTAATGTAAAAGCTCTTCCATTTGCTCAACGATACGTTGATTATCCCTATGGAAATTATTACCTTTTTGAGTGAGTGCTATAGAGCTCACAAAATCAGAATCATACAAAAACTTTTTTATTCCCTTTTTAAAGCCTCGCTTGGAAAAACCGGAAAGCAGATCTGATTTCGTATAAAAATCCCTATCTTCTCCCTCAAAATAAGCTGGACTCATCACTACTTTTCCTAAATACATCGCCTCTAGGGAATGAATAGAAAAATAAGTCATCCATGGCTCAATATAATAGGTGCATTTTGCCATATACGCATAAGGGTTTGTTTTTATACCCAACAATAAAAAAGTATTCTCTACCTGTAATTCCTTGATCCTTCTTTGTAAAGAATCATATTGGGGGCCATCTCCCAGAATGAGAATTCGATGATTCACTCCTTCCTTTATTAATTCCCCATGAGTCTCCAAAAGAAGATCATATCCCCTGTAGGGAGCCAATTCTCCTATAGAGAGAAAAGTAGGATCAAACCATAATTTTTCATCTTCAAAATCAACGGCTTCAAGTGATTTTTTTTTAATGGCTTCTAGATTTAAAATAGGATTGATACATGTACTATTGTATACCTCTATCCTTACAGCCCTTTCAAAGCTATTTTTCATACCATCAGAAGGAAAGACCGTAATATCACACTGATGTAACCTAGATAAAAGTTTTTCTCTACCCCTTTTCTTATAAAGCAAAGAATCAACATCAAACCAATGAATTTTTTTGGAGGTGGTAAAGGGGCTTCTCAGTAACCTTCTCAATAAAGAGCTCTGCATTGAAATCTCAATATCGGGGACTACTCCTATTTTTTGAAATAAGAGAATGGGAAACAAACGATACATCATGAGAATAAATGCCCTATCAATAAGCTCTACATATCGTAAAAATGCATACTCACTAAGATACTCCTTTCCCTGCCCTAGAGATACAATCTTCACCTCTTTAGGAAGAGATTCTAAGAGTTCTCCTTGCCTCATGTCAACTAAGAGGATCACTTTATTTCCTCGTTGAGATAATATATGGATAAGATGCCAAAGCCTTATAGAAGTCTCTCCCATTTCCATATTTTCTATACGAAATAATATCTTCTTTTTCATTCTTATATATCTTTATATCCCTTCTTATAGAATTAATAGATTGATAGTATCCATAAACCTAACTAAGAAGTAAGACTAAATCTTAAGACTGAGAGTAAACAACTCTATAAAATTTAACGGTATGTAAACTAGAACGGCATAAAGATGATTTTTTTAAAAGATGTAAAGTCTCCACCCTCGTTTTTAGGGACCACATCCGCTAGAAATGCTGCTTATAACCTCTCCAAAAGATCCCGTGTTTATAACACTTAAGAGCATTAAATATTTCCTGTGATACAATTGTTTTTATAGTCATGTTTTATTGAAATAAAACCGGCGGCTTGCCGCCGGTTGAAGTAAGTATAATTTCCTTTTTTTGAGGCAGAAATAGGTCAAATAAATACAATCAATAGAATGAATTATTCTGCTATACAACGAACCGAGACGCCGAGGGTACGGCGGTAGCCGTTCGCTGGGCCCACGCCGCCGCTAGTGAAGGAAAGGGCATAAGCGTTGTCGCCATCCTCTGTATTGCTCCAATAGAAGCCGCTGTAACCGCGGGAGCTCAAAACTCCCGTAAGGTCGAAGCGGGTCCCCGAAGCCGGAAGAGTCAATTTATTACCGTTAGAAGGACAGTTAAACTGACGAGCAGCTCCAAAGTTAGTAGGGCTAGTACTAAACGTTCCTATCGTATTACTTGTGCTATTATTGATTAAGGCTACCCATTCTGCCCTGGTAGGAACACGGAAACCAGAAGGACATGGATCAATACCTGTCTTTACAGGAACAGACTCAGTACCGGAATTCCAAGCCCCATTAGAAGCATTAACGGTATTCCAACCTGGGATATTGCCAGCAGGAGTATAAGCATCCGCGACAACATCAGCTCTTCCCCATTGATAATAATTTCCGTGAAGCCCTTGGGTAACCACCGAAGGATTAGGATCCAAACTCGTATCAGCTCCCAAATTATGAGAGGCCCATAATTTAGTGCCATTTCCCATACACATTGTCGTTGAACCTCCACTTCCGGAAGGAGAAATTGTCTTACTAACATTACAGCTTTGTCCTGCAAAACTGATCGGAAGACTCATGGTTCCAGCAGTTGTAGCAGTTCCTGTCACAGTGTATACCAAGTTACCATTACCATTTACCAAAGCTCCTGCAGGTAAGGTAAAGGTTAATCCGTTAAAACTAAATTGCTGCTGACCATAGGCTTCACCGTTTCCGCCAGTATAAGGAATACTCATCGTTCCACTGTAAGTTTCCCCTTGGGTTATTGTAGGAGGAATAAAAGAAGTAGAACCACAATTTAAGGCGGTAATACTTCCTAAAAAAGGATTAACTGGAACACTAAAGGTACAGGATTTCCCTCCTATCGTTATAGCAAAATTCGCAGTTCCCGCTGCAGAAGGAGTACCGGTTATATTAAATATAAGATTTCCATTCCCTGAGTTTAAGCTCCCTCCAGCAATAGTAGCACTTAAGCCTGTAACTCCTGTAGAAATAAACGAACCCGCATTATATGCTCCCCCATTTCCTCCGGAATAAGGTATCGTGGTATTCACTCCACTGACCATAGAGCCTGCAAATAAAGTCCCTGACGTAGTTGCTGAGGAACAATCCAGCGCTAAAACATCTCCATTAGGGGTATTAGAAGAACATAAGGACCCCCATTCTGGAACTAAGGGATTGGTAGAATCATTCACCATAATACATCCCTTGTTTCCAAAACAATCGGTACAATAGATAACAAGACCATGAGCGGGATGAAATATAGCATCCATCTGGACCTTAGTCATCCTTGGAGGTAAGAATCCATCTGTAGTGCTGGTAAGATCAAGAATCGCAGAAGGATCAGGTGTAGAAGTGCCTACTCCCATTCTTCCCCCTGTAAATCCTAAATTGTTACCATCCATAGTAACCTGGCGTGGCCCCTGCAAGCTGCCATCAGCATTATAAAAATTATTTCCACCACCCATTTTTACCCATTCATTTTGATCAGCATTAAAATAATAATAGCCAACAGCATCTACATGAAGAGTTTGATTAACCTGATTAGAGGGATCAGGAGTTTCTGTAACATACACCATAGCTCCATTTTGGTCCATTCCATACGTATTCGAAGCAATAGCTGAAAATAGAGTGTTTCCGGTAAGACGGGGAACCAAAATCCCTTCCGCCGTACTTCCATCCATATTTTTTGCCTTCACATCAAGGGTAGCTTTAGGAGTGTCTGTATTAACTCCTACCTGGCCGTAAGCAAGTGCTCCAAAGAGCAGCATAGGTAATAAATTTGTTTTTTTCATTGTCTTAAAATATTTATTGCACGTGTTTATTTTGATAAAGTTATTTCCATAATATTCTTTTATTTCATTATTTAATAACAGACACTTATCTCCTATAAAACTTGATTGTGAGAGAAAGATCTTATAAGCCGATTATCATATCCCTATTTATTCTATTATTAGCCCCTCTCTCTTATTATATCTATAAACATCCTCCCAAGCCTATAGTGTATCTCTTAATTATATTTGCATTTTCTAGAGTAAGAATAGTCCTTATTAGACCTCCTATTTAACATAATGATTATCAAATCAATAATTTTTAAATATTTTTTTAATTCTAATTTGTATTGAGGAGTGCTTTGTTTAAAAGAGTTTAGACTTCTTATTATTCTTATATAGTATGCATTGTT